>DATJID010000040.1:0-8762 GCA_035493515.1 Binataceae bacterium (SeqCode)
TGAGGAAGGGGATGCCGACCTCGCGTGCGGCCTCGACCACGGCGCGCACCGAGTCCTTGCCGCGGCGATGGCCCTCCGAACGGGAAAGCCCGTGCTGACGCGCCCATCTGCCGTTGCCGTCCATCACGATCGCCACGTGCCGCGGCAGCCGTTCGGCCTGGAGCGAAAGGCCGGGGAATTCGTTCAGTGGGAGTGAAGAAGCCACGGACTGGATAAGCCGCCGCCGCCTCCCGCCCGCGCGGGACGCTCGCGAAGGGCTCAGACCTCCATTATCTCGGCTTCCTTGGCCGCCAGAACCTTGTCGATCTTCTCGATGTGCTCGGTAGTATGCTGCTGGACCCGGGTTTCGGCGGCGCGCAACGTGTCGTCGTCGAGCTTCTTATCCTTGTGCATTTTCTTGAGCTTGTCGTTGGCGTCGCGACGATGGTTGCGCACGGAGACCCGGAACTCCTCGGCGGTCTTGTGCACGTGGCGCACCAGTTCCTTGCGCCGCTGCTCGGTCAGCTCGGGAATCGGCACGCGGATGAGCTTGCCGTCGTTGATCGGCGTCAGGCCGAGGTCCGAGGTCTGGATCGCTTTTTCGATTTCGTGCAACGCGCCCTTGTCATAGGGCGTGACCACCAGCAGGCGCGGTTCGGGAGCCGCCAGCCCGGCGAGTTGGCGCAGCGGCGTGCGTGCGCCGTAATAGTTAACGTGCAAACCCTCGAGCAGGGCGGTCGAGGCGCGGCCGGTGCGGACACGGCTGAGTTCGTGGCGGAAGGCGTTGACCGCCTCCTCCATCTCCAGCTGCGCGATCTCGATCGCGTCTTCCGGTTTTTCCTCAGCGGCCACTTTCCACCCAGGTGCCGATGGGCTCGCCCATCACGGCTCTTCTTATATTACCCGTCTGGCGCAGATTGAACACGATGATCGGCAGATTGTTGTCCTTGCACATCGAGATTGCGGTCGAATCCATCACCTTGAGGTTGCGCTCCAGCACCTCGAGGTAGGTCAGGCGGTCAAAACGTTTCGCCCCCGATTCGCGCAGCGGATCGCGGTCGTAAACCCCGTCAACGTGATGGCTCGCCTTGAGGATGACCTCGGCGCCGATTTCCAGCGCCCGCAGGCTCGCCGCGGTATCCGTGGTGAAGTAGGGATTGCCGGTGCCGGCGGCGAAGATCACCACCCGCCCTTTTTCGAGATGACGTACTGCGCGGCGGCGGATGTACGGCTCGCATACCGCCTGCATCGCAATCGCCGAGAGCACCCTGGTCGTGACACCGGCCCGCTCCAGCGCATCCTGGAAGGCAAGGGCGTTAATCACGGTGCCCAGCATGCCCATCTGATCCGCACTGGAGCGGTCCATCCCGCGCGCTTCGTATTCGCTGCCGCGCAAGATATTGCCCGCCCCGATGACCATCGCGAGTTGTACGTCGAGCGCGGCAATTTCCTTGATTTCGCGGGCAAACGCGGCCAGCGTGTCGAGATCGATGCCGGCGCCCTGGGCCGGCGCCAGCGCCTGCCCGGAGAGCTTGAGCATCACGCGGTGGAAGCGGGGCTTGTTCACCGCGCTGCCTGCCGCCTCGCTCATCGCTTCGCCGACCCCCTGCGCGAACGCTTACGCGCTGGCGGCCGCGTGGCCGTCGCGCGACTCGCCGAGCTGAAACCGGACGAAGCGGCGGATTTCGATCTTTTCGCCCAGCTTGGCTACGTATTCGCCCAGCAGGTCATTGATGGTGCGGTTGGGGTCGCGCACCCAGGCTTGTTCGTTGAGACAGATGTCGCGGTAGAACTTTTCCAGCTTGCCGTCGACGATTTTCTTGACCACCGCTTCGGGCTTGTCGGCCGACTGGGTGGCGTAAATCTGACGCTCCTGCTCGACAACCTCGGCGGGCACATCCTCGCGGCTGACGCAGCGCGGATTGGCCGCCGCCACCTGCATCGCGATCTCTTTGACCAGCGTCTGAAACTCCGGCGTCTTGGCGACAAAGTCGCTCTCGCAGTTGACCTCCACCAGCACGCCGAGCTTGCCGCCGGCATGGATGTAAGTTCCGACTGACCCCTCCGAGGCGAGCCGGCCGGCACGCTTGGCGGCCTGTGCGATACCGCGCTCGCGCAGCCATACGATCGCCTTGTCGAGGTCGCCGCTGGCTTCGGCCAACGCCTTCTTGCAATCCATCACGCCGGCGCCGGTTTTTTCGCGCAGTTCCCTAACGATATTTGCGTTGATATCCATTCTCTCGGTTCTTATCTGTGGGTCTTTGCCCGACTCGATTGAAACTTTGCTTGAAACCTTGCGCCGCCCACCCGTTTCCTCCCCGCTTACATCCGCGCGCCTTCGCGGCCGAAAAAAACCCTAGACGCTCTGGCTCGGAGGCTCGGGGCTGCGTCCTTCGTCGGCGCTCGCGTCGATGTCCTGCTCGCCCTTTTGCCGTTCCTCGGCGATCCGCTTGCCCTCGAGCACCGCGTCAGCCATCGCCGCGCTGAAGAGCTTGATCGCACGAATCGCGTCGTCATTGCCCGGGATGCGGTAGGCGATAAGGTCGGGATCGCAGTTGGTGTCGACCACGGCCACGACCGGGATGCCGAGCCGCTTGGCCTCGGCCACCGCGATGTCTTCTTTTTTGGTGTCGATCACCCACAGCGCGTCGGGCAGCTTGCGCATGTTCTTGATCCCGGCCAGCGTGCCCATCAGCTTGTCGTGCTCATGGGCGTTCTCGCTCATCTCTTTTTTGGTGAGCGCCTGGATCATCTCAGGATCGGCCATTATCTCCTCGAGCTTCTTGAGCCGCTCGATCGACTGCCGGATGGTCTGGAAGTTGGTCAGCATCCCGCCCAGCCAGCGGTTGTGCACGTAATACATCCCGCAACGGTCAGCCTCTTCGCGCACGATATCCTGGGCCTGCTTCTTGGTGCCGACGAAGAGCAGTGTGCCGCCCTGGGCGGCGAGGTCGCGCACGAAATCGTAGGCGTCGCGGAACATCCGCACGGTCTGCTGAAGGTCGATGATGTAGATGCCGTTGCGGGCGCCGAAGATGTAAGGCTTCATCTTCGGGTTCCAGCGGCTGGTCTGGTGGCCGAAATGGACTCCGGCCTCCAGGAGCTGTTTCATGCTGATTTCGGTCATAAGTCCTCTATAAGTGTCCGCCCGGCGCCCCCGGTGCCGTGGACGACACTATTAATTATCAAGCCGCACGTATAGTTCCTAGCGCGCAGGCTTTACTAGCCATTCATCGATTCGAGGAATTCTTCGTTGGTTTTCGACCCTTGCATCTTGTCCAGCAGGAATTCCATCGCCTCGACCGCGTTCAGCTGCGAGAGCAGCTTGCGCAGGATCCATACCCGGTTGAGGGTGCTCCGCGGCAGCAGCAATTCCTCCTTGCGGGTCGAGGAGCGCTGGATATCGATGGTCGGAAAGATGCGCTTTTCCAGCAGCCGCCGGTCAAGGCCGATCTGCTGGTTGCCGGTGCCCTTGAACTCCTCGAAGATGACCTCGTCCATCCGGCTGCCGGTGTCCACCAGCGCGGTGGCGATGATGGTCAGCGAGCCACCGTCCTCGGTGTTGCGCGCAGCGCCGAAGAACTTCTTGGGCTTGTGCAAGGCGTTAGAATCGACGCCGCCCGAGAGAATCTTGCCCGATGGCGGCACCACCGTGTTGTAGGCGCGCGCCAGGCGCGTGATCGAGTCGAGCAGGATAACCACGTCGCGGCCATGCTCGACCAGCCGGCGCGCCTTCTCGATCACCATCTCGGCCACCTGTACGTGGCGCGTGGCGGGCTCGTCGAAGGTTGAGCTCACGACCTCGCCCTGCACCGAACGCAGCATATCGGTGACTTCCTCGGGACGCTCATCGACCAGCAGCACGATCAGGACGATCTCCGGATGATTATGCGCGATCGCTTTGGCGATCGCCTGCAGCATCATGGTCTTGCCGGTAAACGGCGCGGCCACGATAAGGCCGCGCTGGCCCTTACCGATCGGCGCGATCAAATCGATGATGCGGGTGGTGTAGTCTTCGTGGTCGTACTCGAGTTTGATCCGTTCCTGCGGGTAGAGCGGCGTCAGGTTGTCGAACAGGATCTTGTCGCGCGCCTTCTCGGGCTCCTCGAAGTTGATCGATTCGACCTTGAGCAGCGCGAAGTAGCGCTCGCCCTCCTTGGGCGGACGAATCAGGCCCGAGACGATATCGCCGGTGCGCAGGTTGAACTTCCGAATCTGGCTCGGCGAGATATAGATGTCGTCGGGACCCGGCAGATAGTTGTAATCGGGCGCACGCAGGAAACCGAAACCGTCGGGCAGAATCTCCAGCACGCCTTCGCCGAGAATCGAGCCGTTGCGCGAGGCCTGCGCCTGCAGGATGGAGAAGATCATCTCCTGCTTGCGCATGTTGGTCGCGCCGTCGATGTTGTACTCGCGCGCGATTTGCGCCAGCTCGGTTATCTTGGCGGCCTTGAGCACCTTGAGATTTAGCGCGCCACCGTCGCTGACGATTCCGCCTACGTGGCGCTCGGAGGCGCTGAGCGCTTGCGAACTGCTGGCGCGGTATCCACCGCCGCTCTCGGGCGCCGTTGCACCGCTCCCGCCGCCATCGCCCACGTCGTCGTGTTCGGCCGCGCCGTTGGTTTCTCCGGGACCCGGCGCCGCCGCCGGCTGGATGTGACGTGTGTGTGGCCCGTTGGGGCCGTTGCGAATTTCGTCGCCCTGGCCCTGAGCCTCGCCCCTAACCCCCCTGCCCTTGCCCATATGCCTTGTCCGCAAAGTCCCTGGCTCCAATCCGGCTGTTAAGTGATTCAATCTGACGCTGTCGATCTCTTGACGCGGCCCCCAAAGCCATCCGCGCGAGACCGCCGCGTTAATTATGACCCCGAGCGAGACCTAAATCCGGTTCTTCCCAGGCCGATCAAATGGATTGAGACTCATGGTCGCGATGGGGAGGCGACGCCCAATCTTCGGCGGGGCACTTGGCGGCTGCGGGCGATCCGGAGTCTAACCTGCCTTCGATTAATGCGCAGGTCGTTGTTTTGAAGTTATCTGAGCCTCTTTAGGCTGTCAACGGCCCGATTCTCCATCCGCTCCCGCAGCGGATGTGGGGCCGTTTCGATTAGCTCTATCCAGCGCACGAGTTCCCGCCGGCCCGCCGCTACGTTTCGCGCAGCGAGGAATCCGGCAAAGTCGTCCGGCGGTGGCGCGACGAACTCAAGCACCGCGCCGGTGCGGGGATGGCTAATTCGCAGCGCCATCGCGTGCAGCGCCTGGCGCTCGAATCCGGCCGCCTGCGCCAAAGATGCCGCGCCCTTGGACGCCTTGGTTTGGCGGCCGCCATAAAGGGGGTCGGCAAGGCAGGGATGCCCAATCGACGCCAGATGCACTCGAATCTGATGGGTGCGGCCGGTCAGCGGCCGCACTCCAACCAGCGTCGCACTGGCGTCCGCCGCGGGCATTCGCACGAGCACTCTGACTTCGCTCAAGGCCTCGCGGCCATGGCGCGAGCTCACCGACATTCGCTTGCGCTCGACCGGATGGCGTCCGACCGGACGCGCAATCGAAAAGCGCTCACGTCCGACCAGCCCGCGCACCACCGCGAGATAGATTTTGCTCACCGTGCGATCCTTGAACTGGCGCGCCAGCTCCATCCGCGCAAACGGCGTCCGCGCGACCACCATCACGCCCGACGTATCCTTGTCGAGCCGATGAACGATTCCCGGACGCATCACGCCGCCCGGCTCGGCCATCGCCGCCATTTCGGGAAAGCGCGCGAGCAGCGCATCGACCAGCGTGCCGCCGGGATGCCCGGGTGCGGGATGCACCGTCATGCCGGCGGGTTTGTTGACGACGACGATCTCGTCGTCGGCGTGGAGCACTTCGATTGCCGGTGCGTCCGCATCGGTGCGCGAGGTCTCCGCCGGTAAGACGGACGGATTTTCGATTTCGATTTTGTCGCCGGCGCGAACCGCATCGGCGGGGCGTCCGGGCACGCCGTTCAGCCGCACCAGGCCGGCCTTGATCATGCGCGTGGCCTGTGCGCGGGAAAATTCCGGACCGAGTTCGGCCGCCACGAACACGTCCAGCCGCATTCGCCCGGGCGCCGAATCGCCGGGCCCCCAATCGCCAGAATCCGGCGTCAGCGTGCGCGCAGCCACGAAGCGACTATAGCTTACAGACGATAGGGCGCCGGATGGGTCTTCTCGTAAGCTGCGATCTCCTGGTCATGGGACAGCGTGAGCGCCACGTCGTCGAGCCCCTCGATAAAGCACTTTTTGGGGAACGGATCGATGTCGAAGTGCGCTGACCATCCGAATTTGTCCGCCACCGTCTGCGCGGGAAGATCGACCGTCAGTTCGTACGCGTCATGGCGTTTGATCGCCGCAAAGATCGCATCGACCTCTTCGGGCTTGAGAATTATCGGCAGGAAGCCGTTTTTGAGCGAGTTGTTACGGAAGATGTCGGCGAACGAGGACGCTATCGCCGCCTTGAAACCGAAATCCGTGAGCGCCCACACCGCGTGCTCGCGTGAGCTGCCGCAGCCGAAGTTGGCCCGCGCGACTAGAATCGACGCGCCCCTGAAGCGCGGCTCGTCGAGCACGTAGCCCTTGTCCGGCTGATTGCGCCAGTCGAAAAAAAGACCCTTGGCCAAGCCGCTGCGCACCACGGCCTTGAGGAACTGCTTGGGAATGACCTGGTCGGTATCGACGTTGGACCGATCCATCGGAGCGACCAGCCCGGTGAAATTCTTGAACGGTTGCATCGCGCCTTCACTCTCTCAAGGAAAAACTGCCGGCATGGGGCGCACGGATGCACCGTTTGCCGGAGCCGTTTGAATAGCACAAATCGGCAGCCGGCCAAATCGATGGCCAGGCGGGACGAGCTGGTACGGATACGCCACGGGAACTCGCGCACGAAACTCTCTGGCCGTGCGTGACGCACGTTCAGCGTGACCTCACGGCGCCAATGCGCCGCGAGCCATGGAGTGCGGCGAGGCCATCGAGCCCCGCACGCGCCGCGCGATCAGGCCTCGGCCGCCGCCTTGCCGTTTTGTGCCGTATGGCCGTTGGCGCCGGCCGTGCCGTTGGCGTTGAAGGCGCGCGACAATTCCACGAAACGGCGCTGCAACGCCTTGGCCGGCTCGAACGCCTTGATCAGATGCTGCAGCTGATCCTGAAACGCGGTCGCCGGCTCCATCGCCGCCGCCAATTGCACGAGCTGCTCGTGAAAAGCCTCGGCCACGCGCACGAGCTGGCTCTGGAACGCCCGCATCGGCTCGAAGCGGTTGGCCAGATTCTCGAGATGGCTGTGGAAGCCCTTTATCGGCTCGAAGGCCGCGGCGACATCGGCCAACTCTTCCTGGAAGGTTCTGATTGGTTCGAAGACATCGGCCAACTGCGCCAACTGACCCATCGGCTCCAGCACCTTGGCGAGCCGGGCCAGCGTATCTTCGGCCGACTTCATCGGGTCGAACACTTTGGCTACCGCCTGGTCGGGCTGAAGTGAAATAAATGACTCGTCCAACTTCCTGCCTCCTCCTATTTGCAATGCAAAATCCCAACGTCCAGCAAATCTTGAACCCAGCAGGCGCACCCGGATCGGCGTGGGGCACATCGAGGTCCGGGAAGCCTGAATCTCACGTTCCAATCAAGCGGTCACGTTCCGATCAAAGCTCTTCCATTCGTGAGCGCGAGCCCCCGGTTTTCGAGGGCCATGCGTCTTGAATGGTTAAAGCTGATGTAAGTGATTTCAAGTTCGTGACGATTATAAAAGCGTATTAAAGATGCGCCCCGTAACTAACGCACTTGAATGATCGGAGCAAGGACATACTGCTTCACGTATCCACTGAGGAGTCTCGCGCGCTGTGTGTAACGTCGCGCGGAGGCCGTGCTTGTGAGACTCGCGCGCCGGGTTTAGACTCCGCCTCGTGGCGCCGACTCATCGATCTTCTGAATGGCCGCAGCTCGTCCCTGCGCCGGACGTCGAAGGCAAGGCCGCGAACCCTGCCGAGTCTTCCAACGTCAATCCCGACGCGCCTACCGAAGCGAGCCCGGCTGAAAGCCCCGAGACCAGCACCGACGCGACCATCGGCCGTTTCCGCGACGCGGTCGAGAGCATCAAAGACGCCGCGCCAGCCTCCGAGCGGCCTGTTGATTCCGCCGTTCGGCCTATGCTCCCGCTCAAGCGCGTGGTGGCCGAGCAATTCGTTCTGGTCGACTCGAACGGTGAGCAGCGCGCGACGCTTGCGCTCGATGACGGCGCCCCGGCTCTCGCGCTGAGTGACGCGAGCGGCCGCGCGCGCGCCGCGATTCGCCTGGGCGTTGATGGAGCGCCGTCGGTGGTGCTTTACGACACCAGCGGCAGGCGGCGCCTGGAGGTCGCGCTCAAGTCCGACGGTGCGACCGGCCTAGGACTATACGATGAGGCGGGCGAGGGGCGCGCCGAACTGGTCGTCTCGGGTAGTGGCGCGCCGTCAGTTTCGCTCTACGGGCCCAATGGAAAACGGCTGGCCAAGCTGCCGACGGGCCGCGAGCGCTAGTTCCGTCTTTCCGCGGGCCGCCCCTCGCGTTGCGAGGCGAATCGCCGGTCTGTGCACTGAAGCCTAGCGCGCCGGCCACTCGCGCACGTCAACGAAGTGTCCGCTGACCGCCGCCGCGGCAGCCATGACCGGACTCACTAGATGCGTGCGCCCGCCCTTGCCCTGGCGCCCCTCAAAGTTGCGATTGGAAGTACTCGCGCAGCGCTCGCCAGGCTGCAAAATATCCGGGTTCATCCCCAGGCACATACTGCATCCCGATTCG
>DATJID010000041.1:0-13629 GCA_035493515.1 Binataceae bacterium (SeqCode)
CCGACAGTGGCGATGATTCTACCGCGCCAGCGGAGGGCGAGAACGAGGCTGGAGCGCCGGCCGCCGTTGCGGGCGAAGCCGCGGCGCCGGCCACCAAACGCCGCCGGCGCCGGCGCCGGCGCGGCGGCAAGGCGCACAAGAGGCGCCCGCGCGTGCACGAGCAACGCAGCCGCCTGCCGATCGAGCAGCAACTGCATCGCAATCAGGAGATCATCGTTCAGATCGCCAAAGAGCCGATGGGCACCAAGGGAGCGCGGCTGACCTCCTCGATCTCGCTGCCCGGGCGCCATTTGGTCTATATGCCGACCAGCGGCCACGTCGGGGTGTCGCGCCGAATCGGGAGCGCCGAGGAACGCGCGCGCCTGCGCGCGGCGGTCAAGGAACTGGGCCGCGTACAAGGCGGGTTCATCGTACGCACGGCGTGCGAGGGCGTGAGCAAGCGCGAAATTCAGCGCGACGCGAATTTTCTGACCCGGCTATGGGGCTCGATTCTGGCCAAGAGTGAGACCAGCCCGCCGGCCTCGATTCTCTACAGCGACCTAGACGTGGCGCTGCGCACGGTGCGCGATCTGTTTTCCAGCGAAATCGATAAACTGTGGTGCGACGATCCCGAGACCTTCGAGCGTATCGCTCAATTCGTACAGCATTACATGCCGCGCTTGCGCGCGCGGCTCACGATGTACCAGGGCGCCGAGCCAATCTTCGATCACTTCAAGATCGAGCCGCAAATCGAGCGCGCGCTCGATCGCAAGGTCTGGCTCAAGTCCGGCGGCTACCTGGTTTTCGACCAAGCCGAAGCGTTGACCGCAATCGATGTCAACACGGGCCGCTTCGTCGGCAAGACCAACCAGGACGAGACCGTGCTGCGGACCAATCTGGAAGCGGTCGAGGAAGTGGTCAAGCAGCTGCGCCTGCGCAATATCGGCGGGATCATCATCGTCGACTTCATCGACATGTCGCGAGAGGCCGACCGCAAGAAAGTCAGCGACGCACTGCGCGAGGCGCAGCGGCGCGACAAGGCGCGCACCTCGGCGCTCAAGATTTCCGAACTTGGGTTGGTCCAGATGACCCGCAAGCGCACGCGCGAGAGCCTCGAGGAGTTGCTCACCGACCCCTGTCCGCACTGCGAGGGCCGCCGTGTTATGAAGTCGGTGCCGACGCTCGCCGCCGAGGTTCTGCGTGGCGTCCATCGCGAGGCGCGCCGGCGAAGCGGCGACGATATGCTCCTGGTCAAAGTCCATCCCGGCGTCGCGCGCTATCTTTACGATCATGGCGCACGCGATCTCGAGGCCTTGGAGCTCCGGGTGGGAATCAAGATCGTGCTCCGCGCGATGGAAGGTCTCGAACCGGGGAGCTTTGAGCTGAGCCTGGTGCCCGCCGCCGCCTGACCACGTTTGCCAGCTGGTTCGTTTAAAAAAAGTGGCGCGGGGAACCCCAGGCCACGTCCCATCGTTAAATCAGCGTTAAAAACCGCTCGCGCGAATCGCAAGGTGGGTCGCCACGAGAAATTCTCAAGACTTAACTTCGCCAGTCGCTTACGATCGTGGTGCACAATCGACTCGACTGACGGTCACAAACCGAAGGAGTATTTCGATGAAGCTATACGTATTTCCCCCGTCACCCAGGGCGATGAAAGTCATCGCTTTGGCCGAGCATCTTCAGATCGAACACGAAACCCAGTTGGTCGACCTGACCAAGGGCGAGCAGACGAAGCCCGAGTTCACCGCGCTCAATCCCAACCAGAGGATGCCCGTGCTCGAGGACGACGGCTTTGTACTGTGGGAGTCCAACGCGATTCTCCAATATCTCGCGCTGAAGAAGCCGGCCGGGGCGGCGCTGTGGCCGTCCGACCCGCGGCACCAGGCCGATGTCGGACGATGGATGTTTTGGGAGGCGAGCCACTGGGCGCCCGCATGCGGAACGCTCGCCTTCGAGCGGGTGGTCAAAGGCTTGCTGGGGCAGGGCGCTGCGGACCCGGCCGTGATCGTCAAGGGCGAGCAGGAATTCGGCCGCGTCGGTGGAATTCTCAACCACGCGTTGAAGGGCCGCAAATGGCTTGCTGGCAATGATCTCACGTTGGCTGATTTTGCAGTCGGCCCGTGGATGGCATTGGCGCAGATGGCGCAGTTTCCTGTCGCCGGGATGACCGAAATCGCCCGCTGGTGGGAGGGCTTCGCGGCGTTGCCGGCCCTGAAGAAGGCGCTCGCTCCGCTGCAGCAGAGATAAGCGCGTTACAGTTTGCGGTGATGGGGATGGACGCGCCGACGGCGCGTCCGTCCCCTGTTCCTTCGCTATGACGGCTCGACAGTGGCGGCTGCTACCAGCGCGGCGGCGCTCTGGATCTGGCCGAAATGAATTTTGCCCAGGTCGAATTCTTCTAAGGCCTTGATCATGCTGTTGAGCGCCGCGCGGCAGGTCGGCAGGTTCTTGCGCGCGCGGCTCAGCGGATTGCATCGGGCGGCGATGTAATTCTTTAGGTAGGGATGCATCAGGCCGCGTTTTTTACCGCGCGCGACCAGCGCGGTCAGCACTTCGTCGGCGCGCGCGACCAGGGCTGCGCGCTCCTCGCGCTCTTCGGCGGCTTCGCGCAGCGTCTTGGCCATGAAGCCGTCGACCCGGCTCAATAGCGGCGCGTACACCCCGCCAGAAAAGCGCTTCGTGCGGTCATAAAGGATACCGAGCGTAATGAAGTGGGCGCGCTCGAACTCGAAGGCGAAATCCTTTTCGATTGCGCGCGGCGCGGTCTCCAGCCGCGAGCGGTACATCCGGATGACCTCCAGCGCCTTGTCCTTAAGGTTGTGCGCCTTCTCGGTATTGAGCGCGAGAATCTGGTAGGCGACGTCGGGCTCCGGAATTACGATCGCGGGAATCGTTTTTGCGCCGACCTTGGTGGCGGCAGCGCGGCGATGGTTGCCGTTGGGGGTCCAGTAGCCGCCGTCGGCGCGCACCACGACCACCGGCTCGGTGAAGCGGCGGAGCTTTTTCATCACTTCGCCCAGACGCTTGAGATGGGCCGGGCTCAGATCGCGTTGGAAGGGTGTTCCCTGGAGCATCGCGGCCGGGACCAGCGCGAAGATCTGCCAGTGCGCGCCAATTGGTTCCTGATAGGCGGCCAGCGCTGCGCCGCCATCGGCCTCGATCGCCGCGGCGAGTTCATCAATCGCGGCCGGCCGTTTCGCGCCGCGCGGAAAAGTAGCTATTTCGGAATTGTCAGTCATGAGCTATTTCAGAATCACCACTTCATAACAAATGACTGGCGCATGGATCCCGGGCCTGTACTATTTTGCTTGCGCGGAAATGTTTCAGCGCGCACCCAGGCCGCGCACCGCCGGCATCACTTTCGCCGCGAAGCGCTCCATCGTCGCCATCACGTCGCGATGCGGTATCAGACCGCCGGCGTTAAACCAGCATACGAGCTGATCGATTCCGCTGTGCTCGTAAACGTCGTTGATCCGCGCGATGCATTCCTCGGGCGATCCATAGACCGCCATCGTCTCGTCGACGATCTCGTAAGTCATCGCAGCCGCCCGATCGCGCACCTGTTCGAGGTAGGCGTAAGAGCCCTCGTACTGGCCGCGGCCGCCAATCATCGCCTGCTCGCCGATCGTGCGGAAGTAATGGAGCAAACTCCCCTCGGCCTCGGCCCGCGCGGCGGCGCGGCTGGTATGTGGACTCACGAAAAAAAGCGCCGCAACGTCGCCCGGATGCTCGGGCCGGGTGCCGGTTTTGAGCGCCGCGCGGTAGGCGCGGATGTGCTCGTAGAAGCCGGGCACCGGGTTGATGGGCGAGGCGACCAAAACGTCATAACCCTTGCGGCCGGCAAACTCGGCGGTCTCGGGGCTGTTGGCGGCGATTCGGATCGGCGGATGTGGCTTCTGGAGCGGCCGCGGCTCCACCGCGACGTCGGTGACCTGGTAAAAGCGGCCCTTGTAGCTGACCCGCTCCGCGGTCCATGCGCCCACGATAATTTCCAGCGCCTCCTCGAAGCGCTCGCGGCTTTCGTCACGCGCGACCCCGAAGCCCTGGAAGTGCACCGCGATCGTGCCGCGCCCCACTCCGTACTCCAACCGCCCGCCGGTCAACAGGTCGGCGGTCGCCGCCTCCTCGGCGGCGCGTATCGGATGATGGAACGGCAGCAGCGTCACCGCGGTGCCGAGCCGTATGCGCCGGGCGCGCTGGGCGACCGCGACCGCGACCATCAGCGGCGATGGCATTATCGAAAAGTTCCTGAAGAAGTGCAGCTCGGCCATCCAGGCGACGTCGAAACCGAGCTGGTCGGCGAGCACGATCTGCTCGATCGTCTCCTGGTAGCGGACCGGCTGGGATTGCGTCGCAGCGCAGGGTAGCTGGAAGAAAAGGCCGAACTTCACGATCGTACTCCTTTTACCTACTGCTTCGCGGGCTGAGTGCTTCATGGCACACCGTCCGGTCCTCCGGCAACCGCCCTCGGCGAACGCGCTGCGGATCGGCGGCGTGGCTGCTATGCTGACAGGGGATGGAAAAGATCGACCTCCAAGACGTTTTGCGGCTCGCGCGGATGAGCGAAGACGCGCTGGGCGCGCTGGTGGCGCAACTGGAATATTATCCGGCCGATGCGCCGACGCGCTCGCCGTTGCCGCGCGACCTGATGCTGCTGGATATCGCGATCAATCTGCGCGCGATCTCGCTCAAAGGCGGTCCGATGAGTGCCGAGCCGCAATGGCTGGAGCTCGCCAACCGGCCCGAACTGAGCGAGGCCGCGAACCTGGTCAACGAGATTTCAGACTCCAGCATCACGCTCGGCCTGCGCGTGCGCCGCTGAAGATTGCCCCGCAGGTGCGGCGAAGCCTAAAAATCCCGTTTAACGATAGCTTACGATCTCGAGCAGGTTGCCGTCGGGATCGAGGAAGTAGAGGCAATCGTGGTCGCCCCAATCGATCGGCTGTGCGCTCTCGACGCCGGCCTCGGTGAGGCGCCCCTTGGCGGTGGCGAAATCGGCGCGGCTCACGCGAAAGGCATGATGGCCCCGCCCGAGCGGATGCGAAATCCGCGCGCGGCGCTCAGCGGGCGATAGCGGAGGGCGCGCGACCTGAAACAGCGCGAGATTCTGTCCGCCGCAATCCAGCAGCACCTGGTCGCCGAGATGAGTCACGACACTCAGCCCCAGAACTTCAGTATAGAAGATCTCGGCGTGCGCCAAATCGCCGACCTCGATTCCGAAATGGTCAAGCCGCTCGAGCCTCATGCCCGATAATTATATTCCCTCTGCTTGTTCAAGGAGAGGGTTGCGCAAAGCTCTCCCGCACCGGGAGAGGTCAATCCCATACCGCCGTCCCGCTAGCCCACATCGCGCAATAGCACGCCGGTCAAATATTCGCCTTCGGGATGGCCAAGTAGCACCGGATGATCGGGACCGGGACCAAGGCGCGCAAGCAGGCGCATCCGGCGCCCCGAACGGCCCTCGGCAATGCGCACCGTACGGACGAAGTCTTCGCCGCAAAAGTGCGAGGAGCAACTGAAGGTCATCAGGAAGCCGCCCGGATTAAGCGCGCCGAGGGCCAGCGCGTTGAGTTCGACGTAGAGATGTTCGGCGCGCCGCGCGTCGGCGCGAGAGCGCGCAAATGGCGGTGGATCAAGCACGATCAAATCGAAGCGCTCATTGCGCTTGCCCAGGAAGGTACCCGCTTCACCATGAACGAGGCGAACGGCGCTCCCTGGATAGCCATTGAGCTCAAGGTTGCGCTGCGCCCGGTCGAGTGCGTGCGCCGAAGTGTCAACGGCGACGGCCTCCGCCGCGCCGCCCTTCAACGCGTGCAGCGCGAAGCCGCCGGTGTAGCAGCACAAATCGAGCACGCGGGCGCCGGCGGCGAGCGTGCCGAAGCGCGCCCGGTTTTCGCGCTGATCGAGAAACGCGCCGCTCTTTTGGCCATGCTCGAGGTCAACGATCATCTTTATGCCATTCTCGCTAACCCGAATTTCACTCACACTCACTGCGCCGGCGGCCGCACCCGCGATCATTCCGACGGTGTCCTCGAGTCCCTCCTGCCGGCGCACCGCGCCCTGACTGCGCTCGAAAATCGCGCGCGGCGAGATCATCGACTTGAGCCGCTCGACGATCTCATTGCGCATACGCTCGGCGCCCGCGGTCAGCAATTGCACCACCGCGACATCGCTGTAGCGATCGATGACGACGCCCGAGAGGCCGTCGCCGTCGCCGTTGAGCATCCGGTAGCAGTCGGTATCCATACCGATGACGCGCTCGCGCAGTCTCAGCGCGCGCTCCATCCGCCAGCCGATGATTTCGGCGGGGCCGGGCTCACCGCCGAGCGCGAGCATGCGAACCGCGATAGTGGTCGCGGGATTGTAATAGCCATGACCGAGCGTTGCGCCGGCCGCGTCGAGCACCCATACGCGCGCGCCGGCTTCGATCGCGGAGGGCTCGATATGGTCGATCGCCTGCGAGAAGACCCAGGGATTGCCGCCGCGAATCGGTCCGTCGCGGCCCTTTTTGAGGGAGATCCGTCCGGGCGTTATCGTAGCGCCGTCCGGCCGCGGGGTTTTCAAAGTTTCAACTGTCCGACGGCCATCGAGGTTCGCCCGCGCGCTTGAAAGTGCCGCTGCGCCCGCCCGATTTACCGACCAGGCGGATGGCTTCGATGGTCATCGCGCGATCGATCGCCTTGGCCATGTCATAGATAGTCAGCGCCGCCGCGCTGAGCGCCACCAGCGCTTCCATCTCGACGCCCGTGCGGGCCACGGTCGCCGCGCGGGCCTGGATATGGAGCGTCGCGCGCGCGGGGTCGGGACGGAATTCGATCTCGACGACCTCCAGCGGAATCTGATGGCAGAGCGGGATTAGCTCATGGGTGCGCTTGGCCGCCATGATTCCGGCGAGCCGCGCCGCCGCCAACGCTTCGCCCTTGCTGAGCCGTCCGCCGACAATCGCTTCCAGCGTCGCCGGCTCCATTTTGACCGCACCGCGCGCCAGTGCCTCGCGCCGCGTCACCGGCTTTTCGCCTACGTCAACCATCCGCACGCGTCCGCGGCGATCGAGATGGGTGAGCGTGCCGCGCGTGGCGGGGTCGGAAAGTTTGGCTGTGGGCTTCTTGCGCGGCATCGGGGGCGGCGGCTAAGAGCTTATGTTGACGCGATGCGCCGATACAATAAAGCGCTAGAATAAGAATAGAGACGACGCGCGCGCGGTGCGCGATTTTCAAGCAAAGGCAATTGACAATCAGATAAATGGCAGACGAAACCTATCGCCTCGTGATTCTCGGATCCGGTCCCGCGGGTCTCACCGCCGCGCTTTACGCGGCGCGAGCCAATCTTTCCCCACTGCTGATTGAAGGCGCACAGCCGGGGGGCCAACTCACCATCACTACGGAGGTCGAGAACTATCCCGGCTTTGAACACGGAATCCAGGGCCCCGAGATGATGGATGTGTTCCGCCGCCAGGCCGAGCGCTTCGGAACGAAGTTTGTGTTTGGCGAAGTGACCGCGGTCGATCTGCGCAAGCGGCCGTTCGAGCTGACCGCGGGCGTCAGCACGATCGGTGCGGAGGCCCTCATCGTCGCGACCGGCGCGTCGGCCAAGCTGCTGGGGATCGAATCGGAAAAACGCCTTATGGGATACGGCGTGAGCGCGTGCGCGACTTGCGACGGCGCGTTTTTCAAAAACAAGGAGGCGGTGGTGGTGGGCGGCGGCGACACCGCGATGGAAGAGGCGACGTTTCTCACGCGGTTTTGCACCAAGGTGACCGTGGTCCATCGACGCAGTTCCCTGCGCGCTTCCAAGATCATGCAGGACCGTGCCGCAGCCAATCCGAAGATCGCCTTTATCTGGAACTCCATCATCGAGGAAATCGTCGGCGATCAGAAGACCGGGGTGAGCAGCGTGCGGCTCAAGGACCTCAACACCGGCGCGTCGAGCGATTTTCGCACCGACGCGGTGTTCGTCGCGATCGGCCATCAGCCCAATACCCGCCTCTTCGAAGGCCAGCTCGAGATGGACGAAGTCGGCTACCTGAAGGTCTGCAATGGATCGACCTACACCAACATCGACGGCGTGTTCGCCGCTGGCGACGTCGCCGACAAGGTCTACCGCCAGGCGGTGACCGCGGCGGGCACCGGCTGCATGGCGGCGATCGACGCCGAGCGCTGGCTCGAGGCGCACGAGGCGTCCTAGAATTCTGCATAGCGAGAAAACAGCCTGCGCGCCCGCACAGCGCGAACCTATCGGATGAGCCGATGAGCCCGGGACGCAGGTTCCTGGTCGCCATAGCCGGCATCATTGTCCTTACGGCAGGCGGAACGATCGGCTACATGGCTATCGCGCACATGTCGGCGCTCGACGCGCTCTACATGACCGTTATCACCATCTCCACCGTCGGCTACCAGGAGGTTAGGCCGCTCGATGCTGACGGGCGGGTATTCACGATGGGGCTGATCGTGGTCGGCGTCGGCACCGCCTTCTATCTTTTTGCCGCCGTCACCCAATTCGTGATTGAGGGCCAGTTCCGCGAGATGGTCGGGAGGGTTTCGATGAAGCGCAAGATCGAACAACTCGAAGGCCACGTCGTAATTTGCGGCTTCGGCCGGATGGGCCGTGTGGTGGCCGAAGAAGTGGAGCGCAGCGGCGGCGCGGCGGTGGTGGTCGAGCGCGATCCTGCACGCGAGGCCGAGTTAGCCGCGGGTGATTTGCTCTATGTAATCGGTTCGGCGCTGGAGGATCGGGTGCTGGAGGATGCGGGTTTGCGGCGAGCGCGCGCCGTCGTGGCGGTAACCGCGTCTGACGCCGACAACGTGTACATCACGCTTTCAGCGCGCGCGATGAATCCGAAAATTCTCATCCACGCGCGCGGCGAATCGGAATCCGGCCTGCAACGTCTGCGAATGGCGGGGGCGGACCAGGCTATCTCGGCGTACCAATGGGGCGGATTGCGCCTGGCGGCCAGCATCATGCGGCCCTCGGTGGTCGATTTCCTGGAGCTGTCGTTTCCGGGGCGTGGCGCCGAGGTCGACTTAGAGGAGATTCGCGTGGCGGAAGGCAGCGCGCTGGTAGGCCAGGCCATTGCCGGGGTCGAGCAGAGCTCGACGCGCCTGCGGATAGTCGCCCTTAAGCGCGGCGACGCTCCGAGCAGGCTGATTCCCGATCCCGCAACCCGCATCGAGGTCGGCGACTTCCTGGTCGCGATCGGCGACCGCGACACCTTGCGCCGTCTGGGCTAGTGCCCCTCGGGCCGCAGGCGTCGACGCACGCAGCCCGGCGTGACCTTTGAATCGCGCTGCCCATCCTGCCAAGATTTGCCGACATGGAGGTGGGAGACGGAGCGCCATCCGAGCCGCGCAAGCCGACCGGCGAATTGAAAGCGCCCACCGGCGATCTTGGCCCGGTTCCCGCGCGTATGGCGCCGCGGCGCTGGCGGCGGATCGATATCCGGGCCTCCGAGCTTGTAGTGTTCCTGGTGGCGGCGGTGGGCGCCGTTGCGCTGGGACTGGGAATCACTCAGTACTTCGGCGAACATCCATATATCTTCGCCTATATGATCGCATACGCGGGCTTTCGTTTCGCGGACCTGATGGTGCGCGAGGATTTCGAACCGCCGCCCGACACGGCGCTGCTTTCGGGATCGATCCTGCGTCAGTTACCGGTGCTGCTGCTGTTCGCGGCGGCGCCATTCGAGCGCACCTACATCTATGGCAGTGAAGTGGCGCGATGGGTGCAGGCGATGGGTTTGCTGATGGAACTGCTGGGCCTATGGCTGGCGCTAGGCGCGCGTATACAGTTGGGCTTTTTCAGTTCGACACCGGAAGCCGGTGGTCCAAAGGCGCTGGTGCGCAATGGGCTTTACGGCACGATCCGCCATCCGATCTGGGTCGGTGAATTCCTGGTGGTTTTCGCGTGGACGCTTGAGTTCGGCGCGCCGGTGAGCGCGGCGCTGACGCTCATCTTCGGGACCGTGATGGGCCGGATGCGCGCGGCGACGGAAGAGGCCGAGATGCTGGTGCAGTTTGGCGACCAGTACGCGCGCTATCTGCAGGAGACCGAGTGTTTCATCCCCGGCATCTGGTAGACGGTTTTTACCGCGCCCTTTCCAGGCGAAGGTAAAAAAATCTTAACGCAGCATCACTGACGCCGGGGCCAGCGTGCGCTCGACGGCGGCCACGAAGTCATCGCTCGGCGCGACGCGATAGCTTTCGCCGAGCAGAAAGATCGCCTCGTGTGCCTCGTCGAGCGCCAGATGCAAATATGTGATCGCGCGTCCACTGTGCCGTCCGAGCACCGCCTTTAGTTCCTCCAGGGCGCCGTTCGCCAGGCGCTCGCGCGGCGCCGTGATATGCACCTCGCGCACCGCGTCGACCAAGGCCAAACCCAGCGGCCGCATCTCGTCGAGGATCACCTGGGCGCGCTCGTCGTCGACGTCCAGCTTGCCGCGAGCCACCACCGGTTCGTCGCCCATGATCAGCGCTTCGTGTTTCTGATAGGTCTCCGGCCACGCGATCACTTCGACCGCACCCGCGCGGTCCTCCAGCGAGAACGTCGCGTAGCGCTTGCCGGCCTTGTTGTTTTTGAGCTTGGCCGCCTGCACTACGCCGGCGATGCGCACCTGGCTCCCGTCGGGCAGTGACGTCAGATCGGCGGTCGCGACAGCGCCGAGCCGGCGCAGTTCGCGGTCGTATTTGTCGAGCGGATGCGCCGTAATGTAGAAGCCGAGCGCGTCCTTTTCGTTGCGCAACAGTTCTTTCTGATCCCACTCGGCAACCGGATCGCGCGGCGGCGGCAGCGCCTGCGGGCGCGCGGCAGCGCCGAACAGTCCATGTTGGCCCTTGGCTGCGTCGCTCTCGGCCTTCTGAGCAACCTTGAGCGCGTCCTCGACGATCGCCAACAGCGGTGCGCGCGAGGGCGAGATCGAATCAAACGCGCCGCACTTGATTAGCGCCTCGAGCACCCGCCGATTCACCAACTGGCTGCCGACACGAAGGCAGAAATCCAGCAGGTCCTTGAACGGGCCGCCGGTTTTGCGCACCGCGATCATCGCCTCGGCGCTCTTGGCGCCAACCCCGCGAATCGCGCCCAGGCCGAAGCGGATCGCGTCGCCCGCGACGGTGAACTTCACCCCACTGTGATTGACGTCGGGCGGCAGCAGCCGAATGCGCATCTCGCGCAGCGCCGCGATATTCTTGTAGGCCTTGTCGACGTCGTCCATGTCGAGCGACATCAGCGCCGCCATGAACTCGTTGGGGTAGTGCGCCTTGAGGTACGCGGTGGTGTAGGTGGTGAGCGCATAGGCGGCGGCGTGCGAGCGGTTGAATCCATAGGAGGCGAAGGTTTCGATCTTCTCGAAGATCGATTTGGCGAGCGCCTTGTCGAGGCCGTTCTTTTTTGCCCCGTCGAGAAAGCGCGCGCGCTCGCGCTCCATCTGCGCCTTGTTCTTCTTGCCCATCGCGGCGCGCAAGATGTCGGCTTCCTCCAGCGTATAGCCGGCCAGCGCCTGCGCCGCGCGCATCACCTGCTCCTGGTAGATGATCACGCCATAGGTGTCGCGCAGCACCGGCTCGAGCAGTTGATGGTCGTATTCGACCGGCTCCTTGCCGTGCTTGCGCTTGATGAACGGATCGACCATCCCGGAATCCAGCGTGCCCGGACGGAAGAGCGAAATTGCCGCGATCACGTCCTCGAAATTCGACGGCTTGAGCTCGGTCAAGAAGCGGCGCATCCCTGACCCTTCCATCTGGAACACGCCGACCGTGTCGCCACGCGCGAGCAATCGGTAGCTCTCGGGATCGTCGAGCGGCAGGCGGTTCAAATCCGGCGGCTCCTTGCCGCCGGCGCGCACCAGGTTGAGGGTCTCTACAATGAGAGTCAGATTCTTGAGCGCGAGGAAGTCAAACTTGATTAGTCCGATCTCCTCGACTCCCTTCATCGAGTACTGCGTAATCGCCATCGCGCCGTCGGCGCGTTCCTTGTCGGCGTAGAGCGGAACGACCTCGGACAGCGGGACGTCAGAGATGACCACACCGGCCGCATGGCGCGACGCGTGGCGCAGCAGCCCTTCCAACTTGAAAGCGTACTCGAAGAGGTCGGGATGGCTCTCGCGCTCGGCCTTGAGCCGCGGCTCCATCTCGAGCGCGGCGCTCAGCGGAAAGTCGCGGCCCTGCTTGGGTGCGGGATAGAGCTTGACGATGCGGTCGGTCTCGGCAAATGACAGTCCGAGCACGCGGCCGACGTCGCGGATGGCCTGCTTGCCCTTGATGGTGCCGAAAGTGATGATTTGCGCGACGCGGTCGGCGCCGTACTTCGCGCGCACGTAGTTGAGCACTTCGTCGCGCCGCTCCCAACAGAAATCGACGTCGATATCGGGCATCGATTTGCGTCCCGGATTGAGCCATCGCTCGAATAGCAACTTATGCTCGATCGGATCGACCTCGGTTATCCTGAGCGCATAGGAAACCAGGCTGCCGACCACCGATCCGCGGCCGGGTCCGACCGGGATGCCCTGGCTGCGCGCGTAATCGATGAAGTCGGCGACGATCAGCATGTAGCCCGAAAAGCCCATCTCGCGGATGACCGGCAATTCGCGCGCGAGGCGGTCGTGGTAAGGCGCCTCGTCGAATTCACCACGGCGCGCGTGTATTTCAGCAAGCCGCACCCCGAGTCCCGCCGTCACGCGCGTTTCCAGCACCTGGTCGAGGTCGTCGGGCGGCGCGTCCTGGTAGATCGGAAAGTGGAACTTGCCGAACTCGAATTCGAAATCGACCCGCCGCGCGATCTCCATCGTGTTGCGGAACTCCTCGGAGTCCGCGCCGAACGCCGCGGCCATCTCCTCGGGCGTTTTGACGTAAAGCTCGTCGGTATCGAAGCGCCATCGCGATTCATCCGCGAGCGTCTTGCCGGTCTGGATGCAGAGCAGGACTTCGTGGGCGCGCGCGTCGCCGCGATGCAGGTAGTGGCAATCGTTGGTCGCGACCAGCGGCAGGCCGGCGGTGCGGCCGATCTCGCGCAGCGCGTCATTGAGCGGCGCGTGCAGGCGGTTGTCCTGCAGTTCGAGGTAGAAACGGTCCTTGAAAATGTGCGCGTAACTTTCGGCCGCCTCGCGCGCTTTATCGGTCCGTCCCGCACGCAGCCATCGCGCCACCTCGCCCGAGAGACATCCCGACAGGGCGATGATGCCCTCGTTGAGTTCGGTCAGGATCTCTTTGTCGATGCGCGGCTTGTAGTAGAGGCCCTCCTGGTAGGCGGCGCTCAGCAGGCGGCAGAGGTTGCGATAGCCGGTGCGAGAGGCGGCGAGCAGGATGAGATGGAAGTTGCCGCCGCCGTCGAAATCGTCGCCCTTGGGCACCTGCGAGCGATCGGTGCGCTTGCCGGGCGCGACGTAGGCCTCGCATCCAATAATCGGTTTGATTCCGTGCTGAGTGGCTTTGCTGAAGAACTCGACCGCGCCGAACATGTTACCGTGGTCGGTGATGGCCATCGCGGACATGCCCGAGGCGTGGGCGTGTTCGAGCAGCGGTTCGATCTTGTTGGCGCCGTCGAGCAGGCTGTACTGGGTATGGACGTGGAGATGGGCGAAGCTCATCGGAACATAACCTCCTCAGCAACAACAACCACCGCCGCAGGTCGCGAGGCTGCCGCCTTTGGCGGCAGCCTCGC
>DATJID010000042.1:0-61491 GCA_035493515.1 Binataceae bacterium (SeqCode)
CGGGCGCAGCAGGCGGCGGCGCGGGCGAGTCCGCCACCCGCGGCGGCGCGACCCCGGCCGCGCCGAGCGCCGGAGCGGCCAGGTTCGGAGCCTGGCCCGCCGGCGCAAGGCGAATCAGCAACTCGTGCGGCAGTTTGCCGACCGCATAGTCGGTCTTGCCCACGACCTGGATCACCAGGCGCGAGCGCGTGCCGCCACCGTCGATTGCGCGCACAGCCAGCACCGGCGCGCTCTCGCGGCCGTAGAGCGGACGCGGGGGAAGCTCGATTCGGGTATTGGCGAGATCGATCCAGAGCTCGCCGCTATGTTCGCTCAGCGCCCAACTGAGTCCCTTGCCGTGCATTCCGAAATGCAGCTCTACGATCGCGCCGCGCTGAACTACCGAGGCGCTGTCAATCACGGCTGCGCCGGAGCCCGCCGCGCTTGAGGCAAGCGCGGCGACGGCCGCGGCAAGCGCCGCGACTATTCGCGTCCAACGCGAAAAGGACCTCCGCAATCCACCACCCCGTTGCTGCCGTTCCCACGCCCGGCCAATGCCGATGCGTTTCACCAACCCGACTACTAACTACTAACCAGTAATTTTCGACTAGTCTCCGCCCTGCTTGAGCCGACCGACCACGCGCGCGAGCGCGTTGAGCGCCTCGATCGGCGTCAGCCGTTCAACCTCGAGGGTCTTCAGTTCATCGACGACGCGCCGCTCGGCCGGCGTGAAAAGTCCAAGCTGGCCGGCGCCCCCCGGAGCGTCGGTGCGATGCGCCAAGCGGGCCTGCCCTGCTTCGTCGAGTTCGCCCATCTCCAGGTTGGCGAGGATTTGGCGCGCACGGGCGACCACGGTTTCGGGCAGTCCGGCCAGGCGCGCGACTTCGATTCCGTAGCTGCGGCTGGCCGGCTGCTCGATCACGCGCCGCAGAAAAAGCACCTCACCGTCCCACTCGCGCACAGCCATGCTGAGATTCTTCACGCGCGGGCGCTCGCGCGCAAGGTCGGTCAACTCATGAAAATGCGTGGCGAACAGCACCTTGGCGCGCGTGCTGTCGTGCAGATGCTCGGCCAGAGCCCACGCGATCGCGAGTCCGTCGAAAGTGCTGGTGCCGCGGCCGACCTCGTCGAGCAGCAGCAGGCTCCGCTGGTCCAAGCCCATAAGAAGGCGCGCCGTCTCGCGCATCTCAACCATAAAGGTGGACTCGCCGCGGCGCAGATCGTCGCGCGCGCCAATCCGGGTAAGCACGCGGTCGACCAGTCCCAGCACCGCCTCGGTCGCGGGCACGAAGCTTCCCATCTGCGCCATGATTACGATCAGCGCCACCTGGCGGAGATACGTGGACTTGCCGGCCATGTTGGGGCCGGTGATGAGCAGGAGCTGGCGCTCGTCGGGATCAGTCTGGAGATCATTGGGCACGAATTCGCCCGCGCGCATCGCGGCTTCGAGCACTGGATGGCGTCCGTCGCGGATTGATAATGCGAGGCCGGAGTTCATCCGCGGCCGGACGTACCCGCGCCGGCGCGCAACCGCCGCAAGCGCGAGCAGCGCGTCAAATTCGCCGACCGCGGCGGCCGTGGCGAGAATCGGCCCGGCATGCAGCGCAAGATCGCGCATCAGCGTGATGAAGAGCCTGAGTTCGAGCTCCTTCAGCCCGGACTCGGCGCCTAGGATTTTGCGTTCCAGCTCCTTGAGCGCGGCGGTCGTGAAGCGTTCCGCGCCGACCAGCGTTTGCTTGCGTTCGTAGTCCGCGGGCACGCGGTCGAGGTTGGGTTTGGTCACCTCGATGTAGTAACCGAAGATCTGATTGTAGCGGACTTTCAACGAGGGGATGTTGCTGCGGGCGCGCTCGGTCGCTTCCAGCCGTGCGATCACGCCGCGCGCGTCGGAGGCGAGTGCGCGCAACTCGTCAACTTCGGGGCTGAGGCCGCTTCGAATCACGTTGCCATCGCGCGGATTGACCGGCGGCTCGTCGCCGATCGTCGCGTCGATGCGCGCGGCCAGTTCGGGCATCGGGACCATCCGGGCCGCCACCTCGCGGATGAGCGGGCTGTGGCAGCGGCCGAGCGCCGCACTGAGTCCGCCGACCGCCCGCAGCGCCTGTTCCAGCTTGAGGCAATCGCGGGGCGACGCGCGCAGGCTGCCGATTCGTCCGCCCAGCCGCTCGAGGTCGCCAATCCGCCGCAGCGCGTCCGCCACTTCACCGCCGAGGTCGGTTTCGAACAGTTCTTCGACTGCGTCGTGGCGTGCGCAGATAGTGTCGAGGTCGAGCAACGGATAGACGATCCAGTTCTGCAGCGCGCGCGCGCCGACCGGCGTGAGCGTCTCGTCGAGCACCGCGAGCAGTGAGCCGCGGCGCGTGCCGTCGGAGGAGATCACGAGTTCAAGGTGGCGCCGGCTGACCTCGTCGATCAGCATGTATTCGGCGGCGCGATACAGATGAGGCGGGCGCAGATGGGCCAGCTCGCGGCCGAAGGTTTCCTCGACATAAAGCAGCGCGGCCCCGGCCACGAGGCCGAGTGGTTCGCCGAGCGAATCGGCGGCCGCGGCTCCGAAGCGCGCCGCCAAGGCCTCGCGCGGGCGATCCGCGGCGAAGACCGGGCCGTCGAGCCAGGTAACCGGGGAAGCGGCGCCGTCAAGCAGCGCGGCCAGCGCGGCCTCGCCTTTGGGCGCGATGATTTCGCGCGGCGCAATCCGCGCGATCTCCTCGCGTACCCCGGCTGCGCCGGCAATCCGGGTCGCGAGAAATTCTCCGGTCGAGACATCGACCGCCGCCAGCGCGAAACCGCCCTCGCCTACGCCGTCCGCGCCGAGCGCGAGCAGAAAACTCTTCTCGCTCGAAGCCAGCACCGTCTCTTCGCTAACCGTCCCAGGCGTGATCACGCGCACGATCTGCCGCGGCATCAGGCCGCGCTGCGGGGTCAATTGAAACGGCGCATTCGCCGGCGGGATTGAAGCGGCGGTATTAGCGCCATGCGCGCGCGGCTCGGGTTGGGTCTGCTCGCAGATCGCGACCTTCAGACCCGCCTTGAGCAGTTTGGCGATGTAAGGTTCGGCGGAATGATAAGGCACGCCACATAGCGGCACGCCGTCCTTGGAGCGCGAGGTCAGTTGGATATCGAGCACGCGCGCGCCGACCTCGGCGTCCTCGAACAGCATCTCGTAAAAGTCACCGAGGCGAAAAAAGAGAATCGCGTCGGGGACCTTCTGCTTGACGCTCAGGTATTGGGCGATCAGCGGTGAAGTCTTGATTGCCACGTGCGAACGACAATAACGGGCTGCGACGCGCGCGGCAAAATCATTCGTGTCTCCGGGCCGGAGAATCCAGTGGCCGTCTGCTAAGCTTGCGTGGTGACCGAGCGCCGCCAAAGTATCGCCGTCAGGCCCGCCAGCGCGATCATCCTTGCCGGCGGCCGCAGCACGCGGATGCGCCAGCCCAAGGCTACGCTGGTCCTGGGCGGCGTGACGCTGATCGAACGAACCGTCGCTGAATTGGCGCGCGCCTTCGTTGACATCGTGGTGGTCGCGGCGCCCGCAGCGGAAGCCATCGAGCTGCCGGCGCTCGGCGCGGTGACGATCTTGCGCGACGAGGATGCTTACCAGGGGCCGGTTGGCGCACTGGCGCGGGGGTTGCGCGCGGCGCGCCACGAACTTGCGTTCGCCTGCTCGTGCGACCTGCCGATGCTTCAGACGGAAGTGGCTTCGTGGCTGATATCGCTAATCGGCGAGCGTGACGACGCGGTGATTCCCTGGGTTGGCGAACGATTACAGCCGTTGCACGCGCTTTATCGCCGGCGATGCGCCGACAGGCTTGACGCCATGCTCGCGCGCGGCGAGCGCCGGCTGAGCACCGTCGCCGACGCAGTAAACGTTCGCATCGTTTCCGAGGCCGAATACCGCCGTGCCGACGCCGGGGCGCTCAGCTGCTTCAATATCAACACGCCCGAGGACTACGCCCACGCCCAGTCCCTGGCTATCGCCCGTGGGCGTCGATGAACGAATGCGCGGCGGCGAAAAAGGTCTTAGTAGGAGCGCGCGGGAAATCCGGATGACAAAACATGCTGGCGCGGATTGAGAATCACAAACTGCGACGCATGCTCAGGTATGGGCACGTTGCTGGCCAGAGTGGATCCAGCCTGCGCCGCGTCGTCGTTGGCGTTACTGGCTGAATCGCTCCTGCTTCCGGTCTGGTTCGATGCCTTCGTGGCCTTGTCCCGGATCTGGGTTTGGTTTGCGCAACCGAAAACAACGAGTCCTCCGATTGCCAGTACGACCATCGGTAGCAGCCTTTTCGTGATCATGAAATGCCGCCTCCTACTGGAAGACACTCTATGCCTTGGGCGAGGCCGGGTCCCTAAAAATCAGCGGAACGTTTGGTTACCCGAAGAACAAATGATGCGTAATCGGCGGACGATCAGAAAACGCAAATACGCAGGGACTGCGCAAGGGCGGCAAAGCTCACTGCGCGGCAAAACCTGCGCGCCGCCAGGAAAGAGGCCAACCGCGAACGCCCGGCAAAATCGCTATGGAGCGCCGCAGCCTACTCTTTATCCGGCTGCCAGCGGAGCACCGGGCGGCGCGCCGCGTGCGCCTCGTCGACGCGCGAGAGCCATAGCGTGTGCGGGGCAGTGCGCACCAGCTCGGGATTGCTCAAGGCTTCGGCGTAAATCCTTTCCATCGCGTTGACGAAGGTATCGAGGGTCTCGCGAGTCTCGGTCTCGGTCGGCTCGATCATCAGCGCGCCATGCACGACCAATGGAAAGTAAATCGTCGGCGGATGAATTCCGAAATCCAGCAGACGCTTGGCAATATCGAGCGTGTTCACATCGGCGCGCTTTTCCAGGTCGTGCGTCAGCACGCACTCGTGCATCGACGGCTCCGCGGTGGCGCTCGGAAAGTGCGGTTCCAGGCGCGTGCGCACGTAGTTGGCGGCCAGGATTGCGAAACGGCTGGCCTCGGTCAGTCCATTGCCGCCGAGTGCGAGGATGAACGAGCAGGCGCGCACCAGCATCCCGAAATTGCCGTGAAATCCGCGAAGCCGCCCGATCGAGTCGGGACGATCGTAGTCGAAACTCCAGGCCTCGCCGTCCTGGCGCAGGCGCGGCAGGGGGAGAAAAGGTGCGAGATGCTTTTTCACCGCGACCGGACCCGCGCCCGGACCGCCGCCGCCGTGCGGAGTCGAAAAAGTTTTGTGCAGGTTGAGCTGCACGATGTCGGCGCCCATGTGACCGGGCTTGGCCACGCCGAGCAGCGCGTTCATGTTGGCGCCGTCGAGGTAGAGGAGCGCGCCGCGCTCGTGCAGCACGTCGGCGATCGCGGCAATCTCGGGCTCGAAAATGCCGAGCGTGTTGGGATTCGTCACCATCAGCGCGGCAACGTCGTCGCTTGCGAGCCGGCGGATCTCGGCCGCCTCCAGAAAGCCGCGCCGGTTCGACCTCGCGACCACAACCTCGAATCCCGCCAGCGTGCAACTCGCCGGATTGGTGCCGTGCGCGGTGTCGGGAATGATGACCTTGTGGCGCGCGGCGCCGCGCTTGCGATGGTACGCACGCATCATGAGCAACCCGGCAAGCTCGCCCTGCGCGCCCGCCGCCGGATGGAGCGATACCGCGTCCATCCCGGTTATCTCGGCGAGCGCCCCCTCCAGCCACGCCATCAGTTCGAGCGCGCCCGCGGCCAGATGCGCCGGGGTCATCGGATGCAGCGCGGAGAAGCCGGTGAGCGATGCCATTTCGTCATTGAGCACGGGATTGTACTTCATCGTGCACGAACCGAGCGGATAGAACTGGAGCGCCTGCCCGAAGTTGAGCTGCGAGAGACGTAGAAAATGACGCATCACCTGAGGCTCGCTCAATTCCGGAAAGCCGGGGATGTCGTCGCGGCAAAGGGCCGCACCTAAAATTGCTGCCGCGTCACGATCGCCGGCAGTGCGCGCTATGATGTCCGCGCCGGAGCGTCCGGCCGCCGACTCTTCGAAGAGTAGCGGTACGCTGCGCACGTCTGCCGCGGCCGGCGCTTCCGGCGCAACCGGCGGCGTTTGCATCTGCTCGACTTCGCGCGCGATTTTGCCTGCCGTCGCCATCTTTCGCTCCCCCACCATCAGTTGACTCCAGCAAGCGCGCCGGCGAGCCGATCGAATTCGGACTGAGTATTCATCTCGGTGACGCTGACCAAAAGCGCGCCGCCGAGCTCCGGCCAATAGCTATCCAGCGCGAGGCCGGCCAGGATTGTGGCGCGTTCGGCGCGCGCAAGGGCCGCCGCCGCGTCGCCTGCGTTCACCACGAACTCATTGAAAAACGGCGCGCCAAAGCGCGCGCATATCCCGGCGGACGCGAGCGTTGCGGCCGCGCGATGGGCGAGTTCGACGTTTCGCGAAGCCAGCTCCCGCAACCCCCGCCGCCCCATCATCGCGAGATACACCGTGGCCGCGAGCGCACACAGCGAATGGTTGGTGCAGATGTTGGAGGTCGCGCGCTCGCGCCGGATATGCTGCTCGCGCGTGGCCAGCGTCAGGCACCACGCGCGCCGTCCGAAGCGATCGTGGGTCTCGCCCACCAGCCGACCGGGCATCTGGCGCAGATGCGCCATCCGGGCGGCCATAAAGCCGACGCCGGGTCCGCCGAACTGTGGCGCGAGGCCGAAGCTCTGGCCCTCACCGACCGCGATGTCGGCGCCAAGCTCGCCGGGCGATTTCAAAAGTCCGAGCGCGAGCGGCTCGGCCGTGACCGCGATCGCAATCGCGCCAGCGCGCCTGGTGAGCGCGGCGGCTTCGCCCAGCGGTTCGACGATTCCAAACGCGTTGGGATAGCCGATTACCGAACACAGCAACCGATCGTCGGCGATGCGCTCCAACGCCGCGAGATCGGTCGCGCCGCTTTGCGGATCGAACGGCACTTCAACCAGTTCGAGATGCTCGAGCGCGCTCAGGTAGGTGCGCACCGTGTCGCGATAGTCGGGCCATAGGGCGCGCGCCAGCGCGACCCGCTTGCGTTTGGGCGCCACCCGATGGGCCATCAGGACCGCCTCGGCGGTAGCCGACGCGCCGTCGTACATGCTCGCGTTGGCGACCTCGAGGCCGGTGAGCTGGGTGATCATGGTCTGGAATTCAAAAATCGCCTCGGTGGTGCCCTGGCTCGCCTCCGGCTGATACGGCGTATAGCTGGTGGCGAATTCGGCGCGCGCGGTGATCGCGCGCACGGCGGCCGGCACGTGATGGCGGTAGGCGCCAAAGCCGAGGAAGCTCGCGAAGGCGCTCGCGCCGGTGTTGCGGGCGGCCAGCGACCCAAGCTCGGCTACGATTTCGGCCTCGTTCTTCCCCGGCGCCAGGTTGATGGCGGCACTGGCGCGCAAACTGGCTGGCACGTGCGCGATCAGATCGTCGAGTCCACGCGCGCCGATCGTGTCGAGCATCGCCCGTATATCGCTTTCGGTATGGGGGAAAAATCTCATCGCTAAAGTACGTACTCCGTCTGTTAACTGATGATTCTTGTACTATGTATTCGCCGCGGGCGGCTTGCCGCGGCGGTAAAACGGTAATCCCATAACCGCGGCGCCGACCCGGCGATTGCGAATCTCCACTTCGACAGAACCTGGCGCGCCGGCCGCCGCCGCCACGTATGCCATCCCCAGGGGACGGTTGAAACTCGGCGCAAAGGTCCCGCTCGTCATCACGCCGATTTCACGCGCGCCAATAAAGAGCTTGTAACCCTGGCGTGCCACGCTGCGTCCGTCCTCGGTGCGGATTCCAACCAGCCGCCGCTTGAGTCCGTCGCGCTGCTGCGCGTCGAGCACCGCGGCACCGACGAACTCGCGTCCGAGCTTCACGAACGTATCGAGGCCCGCCTCGAGCGGCGAAGTCGCGCGATCAAGCTCGTGGCCATAGAGCGGCAGCCCCGCTTCCATGCGGAGCGTGTCGCGCGCACCCAACCCGCAGGGCATCATTCCGGCCGGAGCGCCGGACTCGAGGATCGCGCTGAAAAGCGCCTCGGCGGCAGCCGCGGCGGTGAAAAGCTCGAAGCCGTCCTCGCCTGTATAGCCGGTCCGCGCGACGATGCATCGGGCGCCCGCGACTTCGGCCTGGGCGACGGCGAACCGCCGCATCGCGGCGAGCGGCGCGCGCGAGAGCCCTTGCAAAATCGTCTCAGCCTGTGGGCCCTGTACGGCGACCAGCCCGGTCTCCTCACTGAGATCGCGGAAGCCGGCGTCTTGCGCGCCGAGTTCGAGCAGCCATTCGCGGTCGGCGGCGATATTCGACGCGTTGACGCAGAGCAGGTAGCGTGCGTCCTCGAGCCGGTACACGATGAGGTCGTCGATTGTGCCGCCCTCAGGCGTACACATCAATGTGTACTGGGCGCGGCCGGCCTGAAGCCTCGCCGCCGAATTGGTCATCGCACGCTCGAGCAGCTTCAAGGCCGCGCCGCCGACAAGCTCAAACTCGCCCATGTGGCCGAGGTCGAAAACCCCGGCGCGCGAGCGCACGGCGAGATGTTCGTCGATTATTCCTGCATAGCTGACCGGCATCTCAAAGCCGCCGAACGCGGTCATTCGGGCGCCGAGCTGCCGATGCAGTCCGAACAAACTGGTACGTCTCAGCGCTTCCATGTGCGGTCGCATTCTATCAAAGGGCCGGATAGGCAACGAGGCAGCGCGATGCACGTTCACCCACAGCTTATCCGCCGAGGCTTATTCGCAGGCCCGCGATGGGACGATTTGTGCGAGCCGGATCGCTACTATATGAGCGAACGGCGACGTCGAACCCGGCGCCGGGCACTCACACTCAGGATCAAGCTCAAGGAATCCGTACCGAAATGGCTCCGAAAATCATGGACGGGCGCGAAGTCAGCCGCCGCTTGCGCCCCGAGCTCGAACACTACGCGCGCGAACTTCGAGAGCGTCACCATCGCGCGCCCGCTCTCGCCGCGGTGCTGGTCGGGGACGATCCGGCCTCGCGCCAGTACGTCCGCAACAAGCGCCGGTTTGCCGAGGATCTCGGCTTCGAGAGCCGGATGGTGACGATGAGTGCCGAAGAGGCGTCGACCGAGCGGCTGCTGGAAAAAGTCGCGCACCTCAACGCCGACCCGTCGGTGGCGGGTATCCTGCTGCAACTGCCGATGCCGGATAAAGTTGACGTTTTCAAATTGTTCGACGCAATCGATCCGTCTAAGGACGTCGACGCGGTGGGCGCGGTCAACGTGAGCGATTTCTATCGTGCACAGTTGGGCCGCTTCATCCCGTGCACGCCGCGCGGCGTTCTGACGCTGCTCAAGTACTACGCCGTGCCGACTGACGGCGCGCGCGTCGCGGTGATCGGGCGCAGCGATATCGCGGGCAAGCCGATGGCGCTCATCATGGGCGGCCGAATGTGCAACGCCACCGTCACCTGGTGCCATCGCCACACCCGCGACCTCGCCACCGTCTGCCGCGAGGCCGACATCGTGGTCTCCTGCGCAGGGGCCGACACCGGCCGGCCGTTCCTGATAACCGCGGAAATGATCAGACCCGGGGCATGCGTAATTGACGTGGGATTCCGGCGCATGGGGCCGGGAAAATTCGCGGGCGACGTGGATTTCGATCGGGTCAAGGAAGTCGCCGGATGGGTGACACTCAATCCCGGCGGCACCGGGCCGATGACGGTGCTGGCGCTGATGCAGAACCTGATCGACGCCGCGCGCTACAATCTGGGCCTGCGACGCGCGACTTACTCGTTCGATTTCGCTGTCAATTCAAAGGCCTGACGGCGCGTCTGGCCCGCTCCTGAATTTGCGTCTACACTGCCCCAGCTAATAGGAGCAGCGCTCAGATATAAACGATGGGAACACAATCCGGCAGCGACGGCCCCGGCGGCTCCAAGCGCACCCTCACCGAGGGGCCAAATAGCAGCGGCAAACGCACGCTCACCAACGTCATTATAGGACCGCCGCGCGACGTTCGGGATCCCGGGATCTTTCATAGCCTTTCGTTAGTCGCGTTTTTGGCCTGGGTCGGTCTCGGATCCGACGGCCTCAGCTCGTCGTGTTATGGTCCGGAGGAAGCGTTCCTCGCACTCGGCCACGACCGGTACCTCGCGGTATTCCTCGCGTTGATGATGGCGCTGACGGTGTTCATCATCTCAGCGTCGTACGCGCAGACAATCGATCTGTTCCCATCGGGCGGCGGCGGCTACCTGGTGGCGACCAAGCTGCTGGGACCCTATCCCGGCCTGATTTCGGGATCCGCGCTGGTGATCGACTACGTTTTGACGATCGCGATTTCGATTGCGAGCGGGGCCGACGCGATCTTCAGCTTTCTCCCTGGGAACTGGCTGTGGCTGAAGTTCTGGGTGTGCCTGGTGGTGGTCGTACTGATGGTCGGGATGAATCTGCGGGGAGTGAAGGAGTCGGTGCTTTCATTGCTCCCGATCTTCCTCGCCTTCGTGGTGATGCATGCCTGGCTGGTCGCCTATGCCCTCCTGGTCAGGAGTCCCGAACTGCCGGCGATCACCCGCGACGCCATTAACCAGGTCCATACCGGCGTCAGCACGATAGGCGTGCTGGGGCTTGCGATCATTTTCTTCCGCGCCTACAGCATGGGCGGCGGTACGTACACCGGAATCGAAGCGGTCAGCAATGGCCTGCCGATTCTGCGCGAACCGCGCGCGGCGACGGGCAAGCGCACGATGCTCTATATGGCTCTGTCACTGGCGGGATTGGCCGGCGGTATCTTGATCTGTTACCTGCTGTTCGACGTCGCCCCGGTCCATGGTCAGACGCTCAATGCAGTGCTGTTCGAGCGGGTGGCCAACAACTGGCGGCTGTTCGGCCTGCCTGTCGGAGTGCCGATCGTCACTTTCACCCTGCTCACCGAGGGCGCATTGCTATTCGTCGCGGCGCAGACCGGATTTATCGACGGTCCGCGCGTGCTGGCCACGATGGCGGGGGACCGCTGGCTGCCGCGCCGCTTCGCACAGCTCAGTTCGCGCCTGGTGACCCAGGACGGCGTGTTGGCGATGGGCCTGGCGGCGATCGCGATCCTGGTGTTCACCCATGCACGAGTGGATTTGCTGGTGGTGCTCTATGCGATCAACGTGTTCGTCACGTTCACATTCTCGCAGCTCGGGATGAGCGTGCACTGGTGGCAGGAGCGCGCTCGCGAGCCGAACTGGCGGCGCAAGCTGGCGATTAACGGCGTGGGATGCTCGTTCACGGCGCTCATCCTGATGCTGACGGTCACGCTGAAGTTCGACGAGGGCGGCTGGGTGACCATCGTGATCACCGGCGCGCTGATCGCGGTGTGCTACATGGTGCGCCATCATTATCGCTACATCGCCCATGCGATCGAACAGCTCGAAGCCGATATTCTGCCCGAGCTGTTCGCCGCCAAGGAAAGCCCGCCCGAAAAGTACGATCCCACCGCGCCGACCGCGGTGCTGCTGGTCAACGGTTTCAACGGCCTGGGACTGGCAACCCTGCTGACACTGCGCCGGCTGTTCCGCGATCAGTACCGCAACGTGATCTTCATCGGCGTGGGTGAGGTCGAATCGTCGCGGATGAAGGGGCCTGAAGAGGTCAAGGAGCTCGAACAACAGGTGGCCGACGACCTGAGCGAGTACTGCCGCTTCGGCACTGACCTCGGCCTGCACTCCGAGCTGCGGGTAAGTATCGGCCCCGACGTGGTGGTCGAACTGCGCAAGCTCTGTCTGGATGTCGCGCACGAATTCCCGCAGGCGGTCTTTTTTGCCGGCAAGCTCATCTTCGAAGCCGAACTGGAAGGCTTCATCAGCCGCTTCCTGCACAACCATACCGCGCTCGAATTGCAGAACTGGCTGCAGGTGCATGGGCTAAGCCTGGTGATCCTGCCGGTGCGCGTGCTGCCGTCGGCGTCAGCCTCGCGGAGCGAGACCGGGATGATTCGGCCGCAGGTGGCCTAGCGCTGGGCGCGGGACGCGGGGTTGCGGACCGCGCGCGCCCCTTGCTACAGCAGCTTTGTCACTTAGCGCCGCCCTTCGCCCGGAGACTAATCGATGGCTTCAGGTCAGTTCCGACACGTGCTCGACGGCTACAAGGTCCTCGATTTCACCCAGTTCGTCGCCGGGCCGACGGTAACGCGGCTGATGGCCACGATGGGCGCCGAGGTTATCAAGGTCGAACTCGCACCCGACGGGGACCGCGCACGCCTCATCCCCCACGTGCGCGACAATCGCAGCGGCTACTACGTCCAGCACAACCTCGGCAAGATGAGCCTCTGCCTCGACGCGCGCCATCCCGAGGGCGTCACGATCCTGCGCGAGCTGGTCAAGCAGGTCGACGTCCTGGTCGAGAATTTCGCGCCCGGCGCGATCGCGCGGCTCGGCTTCGGCTATCCGGATGTCAGCGCACTCAATCCGCGTGTCGTAATGTGCTCGGTGTCGACTTTCGGCCAAACCGGACCGCTCGCCGAGGACCCGGGTTTCGACTTGATCGGCCAGGCCTATGCCGGCGTCACCGGACTTATCGGCGAAAAGGACGGCCCGCCGGTGATTCCGCTGATGGCGATCGGCGACGTCAGCACGGGCGTGCACGGGATGGGCGCGATCGCATGCGCGCTGCTCCATCGCGAGCGCTCGGGCACAGGCCAGTATATCGACGTCTCGCTGCTCGACTCCTATTTTGGCTACCAGGACATGGGCGTGGAGCTGTTCTCAGCCAGCGGCGGCGCGGCGCGAGTCGAGCGCTCCGGCCGCTACTATCCGGGGCTCAGCCCGTGCGGAGTTTTCAAGGGTCGAAAAATTTACTTCATCATTATGGCCTGGATGGATCGTCACTGGGGCCAATTCTGCGAGGCGATGGGTCGTCCGGAGCTGGCGCGCGATCCCCGTTTCGCCGATCTTTCGGCGCGGGTCAAAAACCGCGACGCCGTTACGGAGGTGGTCGAGGGCTGGCTCGGCTCGATGCCGGACGACGACCAATCTTTGGCCGTGATGCGTGCGGCGCGTATTCCGGTCGCGCCGATTCGCCCGCTGGAGGAGGCGATGAACCATCCGCATCTGCGCGAGCGGGGAACCGTGGCCGAGGTGCATGACCGGGTGTTGGGCGATATGAAGGTTCCCGGCTTCCCTATCCGGTTCTCGGAATTTCCGAGCCCGGCGAATCTGCAGGCGCCGCTGCTCGGCGAACATAACGAGCTGATCTTGCGCAAATACCTGGGCTATGGGGACGAGCGCATCGCGGCGCTCAACGACCAACGCGTACTGATCAGCAAGCCCTACTGATCCAGGAACAATCTACTCCCGCGTCGTCCTGCGCGCTCGCCCGCGTGGGAAGAGGAGCGCCCTTACGCACGAAAAGCGGCTTCCAGGATGACTTGTCGGCCGCACGAGAGATTCGAAAGCCTCAGGGCTGCGGCGATACCCCGTGCAGCCGCATCAGCTCGCGCACCCCGTCCTCGGCCGCGACCTCCGGACTCCAGCCGAGAATCGCACGGCTACGCGCAAGGTCGGCCAGCGTGTCGCGCGGCTCGCCCGCCCGCGGTGCGACGTTGACGCGCGGCCCGCCGATGAGTTCCGCGATCCGGTTGACGCTAAGCGCATCACCGCGCCCGACGTTGATCGCGCTGCCGTCTCCGAGCGCACAGTCCATCGCGGCCAGGTTCGCGCGCACGACGTCGCGCACGTGCGTGAAATCACGCCGCTGCTCGCCGTCGCCGCGAATCTCGAGCGGCCGCCCTTCGCGCCGCGCGCGCAGAAAAGCACCAATAACCGTCGCATACGCGCCTTCCTGATCCATTCGCGGGCCGTACACGCTGAAGTAGCGCAGCGAAATCGCGCCCAATCCATACAAGCGATGGAATATCCGCACGTATTCCTCGCCCATCAGTTTCTGCAGCGCATAGGGGCTCATCGGATTGGGCGTCATGGTTTCGCGCAGCGGCAATGGCGGCTGCGCGCCCGACTGCTCGCCATAAACCGACGACGAGCCCGAATAGACCACGCGCCGCACCCCGGCCGCGCGCGCCGCCATCAGCACGTTAAGCGTGCCGACGACGTTCACCAGATGAGTCTCGACCGGGCGCTCGATCGAAAGCCCTACGCGCGGCAGCGCCGCTGTATGAAAGACGCAATCGACGCCGGCAAAGGCCGAATCAATTGCCGCCGGCACGCGAATATCGGCTTTGACCAGTTCCGCGCGCGGGTTGAGATTCCTGGGATTGCCGGTAAGAAAATTGTCGACAATACGGACCGTGAATCCACGCTCGATCAGCGCGTCGGCCAGATGCGAGCCGATAAAACCAGCGCCGCCGGTAACCAGCGCAGTACGTCCCGCGCCAGGGATGCGAAAATCACTCGACATTGCCTAAAATCCTAACTGGATCAAGGCTGCAACACGATGGCCGCGCGCTGCGGCCCGCGCCACGCGAGGAAATATGATGCCCCGGCACTTCGACTTACGTTTTCATCCGCCTTCGCGCCGCCCGCACGCGCCGCGATCTTTCATTACGGCCGGCCGTGCCGCCGCCTGCGCGGCGGCCGTCCTGTTCGCCGCTGCACCGGCCGCAGGCGCCGCCGACACGGCGAGCACCGCCGCGGGCACAAGCCGCTACTTCATGCCCGACGCGGCCGCCTCGAAGATCGTGTCCGTGGTGAGCGGCGGCACCGCCGCCGCCAGCATCGTCGTCCTCACCGAGGCGGTTGCCGTGAAGGAGACCGGGCCCAAGCCGACGCTCGAGCACTTCGGCGAAGTCTATGCGTTTTCACCCAACTTCATCGCGGTCCATCGCGATGAGCCGACGCGGATAACGCTTTGGAACCTTCAACCCGACGACGATCATGATTTCATGATCGAAGGTCCGACGCACACGGACCGCGCCGGCCACGCGCTGATGCATCTGCGGCTCGCGCCGCTTTCGAAGACCTCGTATATCTTTACGTTCCATCGCGAGGGGCTTCTGAATTTCCGATGCGCCGCGCATCAGCCAGAGATGAACGGGCAGATCCTGATTCTGCCGCCCCTCTGAGGCAGGCGTTCAAGCGCACGGCGCGAACGTCGCGATGCGCGAAGCGGAGGTCAAGGAGGAATCGCCGTCGGAGCGGTCCCGGGGATAAGCGAATTAATCGGCGGCGCTTCGGCCTTGACCTTAACGTCGTAGGTGACTTCCTCGCCACTGGCGAGCGTCGCGTCGATTTTCCAACTGCCGCCTTCGGTGCCGAGCAGTACGATGTCGCCCGAGGATTGCGGTTGGATGCTGAGCGCATTGGGATTCTTGCCCGCCTTCGCGTCGGTTTTGACCCCCGGTTTGAGACCGCTGATGGTGTAGGTTTCGCCCTTGCTGATCGTCACCGGGATAATGCGGCGTTTCTCGGCCTTCTTGGCATGCTTGGCGGCCTTGGCATGCGGGCCTTTCGGGGTCGCCCGGGGAGTCGGCTGGGCGGTATCCTGCGGCCGCGCGGGCGCAATCAGCGTGAGCAGTCCGAGAGCGGCCGTTAAAGCGACTATCAGAGTGCGGCCACGACTCGTGCCCTGTACGTTCGATTCGGCTCTGGCCTTGGTTGCGAACTCGACCCCTGCGGACTCGATCGTTAAAGACTTGGCCTTCAATTCGATCATACTCGTGTCCCCCCTCGCCTCGGGCGTCGAACCGCCTGCCGGTCAAAACCTTAAGAGGCTGGGGGCGGCTCCGCAAGCCCCGGGCGCAATGAGAGCAAGCGATGACGCTCTCGCCTAATCGCATGGCTGCGCGATGGGTACGCTTCGCAAGCCATACCTTTTGGCACGTTGGCCAATTTGAATAACCTGCGTGAATTGAGGGGCGGCTCAGCGGAGCCGCCCTTTCCTATCCATCAAGCCGCCGCTCGCCAGCCTATTGAAGCCGCGGAGCTAGTGCTTATCGGGCGGCCACTGGATGCGCGCGCTCCGAGAGCATCCGGCAGATCTTCTGCGCGATGAGCTCCCCGGCCAGCCTATGGCCCTCCGCGTTCCAATGCCCTATCCCCAGCTTGGTGCTCTTGAAGCCCGCGAGGAACGCCTGATGCTCGTCGGCATAGGCCTGCATCGGCGCCGCCAGATTCAGCACCGCGAAACCCTCGCGGTCGCCGAGCGCCTTGATCCGCTGGTCGGGATAGAAAATGTCTTTCGAGCGATAAGTCATCAGGTAGTAGCCGCGCACGGCTGGTGACGGATAGATCTGTGGCGGATTGGCGAGCGTCACCACCAGCAGCGGCACATGATGCGCGGCCGTCTCGCGCGCCATCATCGTGATGATTCCCTCGGTGACCCGCCACGCGTCCTGCCATACCGGCGTCGCCGGCGGATTGTAGATGTTGTCCTCGAGTCCGGCCTCGTGCCCAAGCGGCGCCGGCTGCCGATCGGCGACCGGCATGACGCCGCCTTCGTGCGGATGCCCGGGCGGCCCCGGCGCGGGCGCCGCGGCTTGCGGACGTGCGGCTTCCCTCGCCTTTATTTTCGATCGGATATCGCTCTTGGCATCGCCGATCAGGTTGAGCACCTGCGAATGGCGCGATTCGAAACGTATCATGCACGAAAGATAAAACCATCGGGAGCGCTCAAAGGGTCCGCCCAGCACCATCTGACTATCCTTAAATACATAGAACGGGCGGCACTTGTCGCCTTCCATCACCGTCGAGTTGTTGCGCAGATCGTTGCCCGAAAAAAAAGCCAGCACCACGATATCCGGCGAATACTGCCAGACATGCCGGCGCAGCGTAATCAACTCCTGCGCTGTGCCGTAAGCGTCGACCCCGAAGTCCATCACCTGGACTTTTCTGCCGCCCAGACCCTCGCATCCGCCGAGCGCATGCTCGGCCACCGCACAGAAGGTTTGATCGTAGGCGACCTGTGGCGCCTCAGTGAAGGAATCACCGACCACCGCGATGCGCAGCGTACCCGGCGGCTTGGCGATGGTCCATTGCGGACCGCGAAAGCCCGCGCTGTTGACGCTCACGAATCCCGCGCCCTCCTCGCGCTGCCATCCGGACGCGCCCGGCTTGAGACCCCATCCACGATATGCGTCCCACGTATAAAGGCTGGTTTTGCCGAGGCTGCTCACGCGCACCGCGACTTCGGCCACGATAAAGGCCAGCGCCACGCCGGCGAGGATCAGCGCGAGATTGGCGGCAACGCGCCGCTTGCTGCTCATCGGCCTAAAACAGGGTGTAGATGAATGGGGCGACGGTGGAAAATTCAGCGATCGCTATCAGCACGCTCAGGATCAGGAGCGTACCGATAAGCGGTACCAGCCAGAACTTCTTGCGCTCGCTCGCAAACCCCCACAAGTCCTTCAACAAATCCAGCATCGTCAGGCTCACTCCCCCAGTACGACACCAGCCGCCGCCGGTTTCGCCGCATCAGAATGGGCGGCATTCTAACAGGCGGCCGTGCGCGATCCGAAACATTTTTTCGAGATTAGCAGTGTACGCTTAGCGACTGATTATACCGCCGTCGGCGGCGATATTCTGGCGAGTGATCCAGCGCGCCGGTTCGCTAACCAGGAAAGCGACGACTTCGGCGATTTCTTCTGGCTGGCCGAGGCGATGCAGCGGCGTGGTATCGATTAAATTCCGGCGCGCCTCCGCATCGAGATTCTCGAGCAACATCGCGGTCTCGGTAAAGCCTGGCGAAACGACATTGACGGTGATACGGCGCGGCGCAATCTCCTTAGCCAAGGTGCGGCAGAATTGCTCCACCGCCGCCTTGCTACCGAAGTAGCAGGTACCGCCCGGAAGATTAAGGATCGTTCCGATTGTCGAGACGCAGACGATCCTGCCCCCATCACCCATATGGCGAAGCGCCTCTTTGAGACAGAAGTAGGTTCCCTTGGCATTAAGGGCGTATGTGCGATCGAAATCCTCCTCCGTGATTTCCGCCAACGGTTTGAAACAAGCGTAACCTGCGTTCGCCACCAGGATGTCGAGCCTGCCCAGGCGCGCGATGGTCTCGCGAAAAAGTCTGGCTATTTCTTCAAGCCTGGCGATGTCGGCCTGTATGGCGATTGCCGTACCGCCGGCGCCTTCGATTGCTCTGACGACCGCTCTCGCCTCGTCAGCGCTGACGGCGTAGTTGACCACAACCGACGTGCCGTCTCGTGCGAGGCGTTCGGCGGTGGCCCGGCCAATACCTCTCGAGGCGCCGGTCACGATCGCGACTTTGCCCCGAAGCCCATTCCTCCCCGCCGCGTCCCGTTTCATCTAGCCGGGCTCATCCTGCGAGAACGGTTCGAAGCGAATTCAGCCATTGCGGCATCGCTTTCTCGAGCAGGTTGGTGCAGTTAGTTTGCTCCTCGGCTGGACACTCAACCGACACCGACCATTCGACGAACGCCCTGTTCCCATCGACGATCGGCGTGACCCGTCCGGTGCCCCGGTAATAGCTTATCGCCCCGAGCGGCTCGCAGGACTCATACGTGTAAGACCGTTCGAGGTCCGAATGAGCCAACAGCCGTTGCCGGATTCGCGTGCCGTACTCAACAAAGCTGCGGATAGCGCCGACGGCGTCACCCGATTTGCCTTCCTCGATATGACTCTCGGTGACGCTTTCCACCCACTCGGGATAGCTGTTGAAATCGCGGATTGCGCCCCAAACCCGATCGGCGCTCTGGTCCAACACTGTGCTGTAGTAAACTTTTGCCATGATCGCTCCCGTTTTTCGTTGACCGTCGGGCAATTTCAGTTCTTCAACCTCGCCGTCATGGATAAGAACCCCGCAAGGGAGCGAATGTGACAAGGCCCAGTTCGAATTCTTGATCAAGGCAGTAAGCCGCGGGGACCTCGGGGTGCGACCAGTTTCAGGCGCGCGGTCGGACGGCTGTCATTTGTGGCAAGACTCGTTGTGACTCTGACACCAAGTTTGCGCTTTCTGCGCCTGTGGGTGCAGTGTCTTCGACGTCGGCACTCCATGTCTTATGCCGAACGGTGCCTGCGCCATGTCACGCTGCTGCTCAAGGAACACCCGCCCATTGGCCAGTGCGCGGCCGGACGAGAAAATGCCAGGACCGTCAAATCTTGAACCTGATTCTACGGCTTCCGTTTGCGGCAGTTGCTCGATAGAAATTAACTGCCGCCTCAGGTAGGACCGGCAGCTGCATGAGCTGGGCATCCCTGATTGCAACTCCCCATTCCGAGTCCCCGTCTAGGGCGAACAGGATCTCGCGCCGAGTCGCGCTCGATTTCGGAGGAGTCTTTCTGGTTGCATTGATATCTCTGGCCGCGGGGTTGTCGATTAATCGGTTCTCGGCGCGACCGCTGCCACTCGTTTATAAGACACCTGAGCAGCGGTTTGATGCCGAGCTTACCTCATTGGTTACGGCATCCCCGCTCGCGCTCCCGCCCGCGCCGACTGTCGGGCTTCCGGAATTCCGCGCGGCCGTCCAGGAGAAAAGTGCTTTGATCTTCGATGCGCGGCCTGCCCAATTCTTCACGGAGGGACACGTTCCCGGAGCGCTGAACCTCGCGCGAGACAATTTCGCGTACGATTATCGGCAGCTCTCCAGCATACTCAAGGCGGCAAATGACAAGCCGATCATGGTTTACTGCTCAGGAGGCGTTTGCCACGACAGCCGTCTCGTTGCCAATGCGCTACTAACTTTGGGCTTCACTAACGTGAGCGTCTTCACGGGTGGATGGGAGGCGTGGTCGGCGGCCGGGCTGCCAGTGTCGAGAGGGCCCGTTCGATGATGCCCGCCACGAAGTCAACGCTGGATTATTTTGCGTGGATGGTCATTCTCGCGCTAGCCGCCTTGTTCATTTACGCGGGTGCCGCGAAACTTGGCGATCCGTTGGAGTTTGCCGACACAATCGCTGCATTCGCGATTTTGCCTGCAGCCCTGGTTAACCTCCTGGCGTTAGCCTTGCCGATGTTCGAGCTTGGATGCGGTCCTCTGCTTCTCGTGCCGCGAACCAGGAGGATTGGGGCTCTCGCGGTGGCTTTGATTTCTGTGGTCTTTTTCTCGGCGCTGCTCTCTGCGCTGCTTCGCGGACTCGTGCTCGATTGCGGATGCTTCGGGAGTGGGCCACCGTCCCGCCCGCGGATGTGGTTGGAGCTCGGCTTGGACGCTATGGTCTTCAGCGGGGCGCTTTTCCTGTATTGCCGACTGCTTCGCAGGGATGGCAACGTCCGACCTGCTCTCTGACATGCAGAGCAGGCTTCCACAAAAAGATGTTAGCCGAGTTGCTGCGTTAAGATGGCGGCTCAAGGAAAATGCGCTTGAGAAACAATTTCGCCCAAACTGATTCCACGGCGGGCGCTTTCGTAGGTCTTGGTTCTCTGCGTAACAAAGGCGGTGACGTGAATGGTGGTCGAGATTCTTTCACCTGAGCTACTGTGGAATGAGTCGAAATAGCGCGCAAGGAGCCCGGGTCTTTCCATATCAAATGGCATAAACGTATGGCTCCTCAGTGGTACGGCTCCGCGGGCAACTCCGAATTCATAAGCCGCCACCGGGTCACGTTACTGACGACTCGACTAACACGGGCGTGAAGCAATGACCAAAAAAGCAGAAGCCATGCGGCGCCAGCAATTTCTTGAAAACGCGTATGAACGCCTGATCAGCATGAAGGCCAAAGTCATTGGCGAGAACCAGGTGACCCTTCGAACCGAGCGGGAGGGCAATAGGGATGATTGCCTGGATAGCAGCGACCTCGCCTCCGAGGAATCCGGCCGCGAGTTGAGCACTCTTCTGTCGGCGCGCGCGCAAGCCAAAATTGCGCCGATCGATGACGCGCTCAAGCGAATCAATGAAGCGAACTACGGCTTATGCGAAAGCTGCGGATTCGAAATCGCCGAGGCCCGTCTCGCCGCGGTGCCGTTCACGCTGCGTTGCACTGACTGCCAGCAGGAGCAGGAGCGCGATGCGAAGACCCGCCGGCGCCATCAGCCGACTGACGATCGCGGGTCCGCGGCCGATGCGGCAGGCGCGGTCGACGGGAACGACCGCGACATGACAGGTAAGGTCGCGAATCTCGCCAACCCTTAGCCGGTTAGCCAGTTAGCCCGAGCCGCGGCGCTTGTTGCCGCCGCGACGGTCACGGCCCAAAGTTTCTTCAGCCTAGGGACGAGCTCCTTGCCAAAGGGCAAAATTGCAGAATTCTATTCTCCGGCATCTCATCGAACTCTTCGAGACTTCCGATGCGCCTGACCAAGAGCTGATTCGCGCCGAACTGTTCAGCCCCGAGCGACTCGAACAGCACGCCGAGAGCCTCGCGGCCGCTCAGCCGGTAACCGCGAAGCCGAAAACCGGGCGGCGGCTGGCCACCCGGCTGGGTCAAAACGGCCGAGTCCTGCTCGAGACCTATCGAGCGATCGCAGCCGCGATCCGCGAAGAACGCGCGATCACACCCGCCGCCGAGTGGCTGGTCGATAACTTTCACGTAGTCGAAGAACAGATTCGCGAGATCCGCGACGACCTTCCCCGCGGCTTCTACCGTCAACTGCCCAAGCTTGCCGACGGCCCGCTGGAGGGCTATCCGCGCGTATTCGGCATCGCCTGGGCCTTCGTCGCGCATACCGATAGCCGCTTCGATCCGCAGATGCTCGGCAAATTCGTGCAGGCCTACCAGCGCGTGCAGCCCTTGACGATCGGTGAGCTATGGGCGGTCGCGATTACGCTCAGAATCGTCCTGGTGGAAAACCTTCGGCGCGCCGCCGAGAGCATCGCGAGGGGCCGCGCGGCGCGCCATCGCGCCGACATGTTGGCCGACCGCCTGCTGGGCGTTGGCGGCCGCGAGGCCGAGCCCGCGGAAGCCGTCCTAAAGGGCTTCGACTCGGCGCCTTTGCCGCGGGCTTTCGCGGTCCAGATGGTTCAGCGTTTGCGCGATCAGGATCCCAAGGTCATGCCGGCGTTGTTGTGGCTGGACAGCCGCCTGCGGGCCCAAGGCACCACGGCCGACGAGAGCGTGCGCGCCGAGCATCAGGCGCAGGGCGCGATGAACGTGACCGTGCGCAATGTGATCACGAGCATGCGGCTCATGTCGGCTGTCGACTGGGCTGAGTTTTTCGAGAGCGTCAGCCTAGTGGATGTGGTGCTGCGCGCCAACAGCAACTTTGCCGCGATGGATTTTTCCACGCGCGACAGCTATCGCCACGCGATCGAGGATCTGGCCCGCGGCTCCGGTCACACCGAGATCGAGACCGCGCTATTCGCGGTCGCCGCCGCCAAACGCGCGGCTCCCACCGGTCCTGGCCGCGACGCCGCCACCGTTCGCCGCGAACAGGACCCGGGCTACTACCTCATCTCGCGCGGGCGTCAAACGGTCGAGCAGGGCCTGGGATTTCGCGCTCCCCCGAGCCAGTGGATCGCGCGCGCGAGCACCGCCGCTGGAATTTCCGGCTATCTCGGAACGATCGCAATGGTCAACGCTTTTTTTCTCGCGCTGGTGTTATGCGCGCTCGCGCATTACGAAGTCAGCGGATGGACGCTTTTCGTGCTGGCCATTCTCGCCGCGCTACCCGCAATGGACGCGGCAGTCGCGCTGGTCAACCGCGCCGCTGCCGCCAGTATAGGTCCGGCCCCGCTCCCGGCGCTGGCGCTTCGCGACGGAGTGCCGACGGAGTTACGCACGATGGTCGTCGTGCCCACGCTGCTGACGACCCCGGCGGAAGTCGAGGAGCAGGTCGAGCGACTGGAAGTTCATTACCTGGCGAGCCAGGACGGCGACCTTCGTTTCGTATTGCTTTCCGACTGGACCGATTCCGCCACTGAGACAGCGCCGAACGACGACGAGCTTCTCGTTGCCGCCGCGGCCGCTATCGCGCGGCTGAACCAGCGCTACCCCGCGGCGCCGGATGGAGCGAGATTTCTCCTGTTCCATCGCCGGCGGATATGGAACCAGGCCGAAGGAAAGTGGATGGGATGGGAGCGCAAACGCGGCAAGCTCCACGAATTGAACCGCCTGCTCCGTGGCGCGACCGACACGACCTTTGTTGCACACGGCGGGGGACCGCAGCCCATCGCGCCCGCCGGCGTTCGCTACGTGATCACGCTCGACTCCGACACCCGGATGCCGCGGGGCGCCGCCAAGCGGCTGGTCGGCAAGATGGCGCACGCGCTCAACGGCCCGCGGTTCGACCCCAACTGTGGGCGCGTAGTCGAAGGTTACGGCGTGCTTCAGCCGCGAGTCACGCCCTCGCTGCCGACGGGCCGCGAGGGGTCGATTTTCCAGCGCGTCTTTTCCAGTGCGAGCGGTATCGACCCGTACGCATTCGCGGTTTCCGACGTGTACCAGGACCTGTTCGGCCAGGGTTCGTACAGCGGAAAGGGAATCTACGACGTCGATATTTTCGAAGCTGCCCTGCAGGGCCGCGTTCCCGACAATTCAATGCTCAGTCACGACCTGTTCGAGGGAATTTTCGCGCGCGCCGGTCTGGTCTCGGATATCGAGTTGGTCGAGGAATTTCCGGCGCGCTACGACGTCGCTGCCGCCCGGCAGCATCGATGGGCGCGCGGCGATTGGCAACTGCTGCCCTGGATTCTCGGCCGCGATCATCGCACATCCCGCGCGCCCGGCACGGGCGCGAGCGCCGAGCGCGTTCCCGAAAGCGTTCCCGAAAGCATTCCCGCAAGCATTCCCGCAAGCATTCCCGAAAGCATTCCAATGATCGGCCGCTGGAAAATGATCGATAACCTGCGCCGCACCCTCTCGGCGCCGGCCACCTATCTTGCATTGATCGCGGGATGGACGCTCGCGCCCGCCGCCGCCTCAATATGGACGGCCTTCATTCTGGCGACCCTGGCGTTGCCCGCGATGCTGCCGTTTTTCACCGGGCTGGTGCCGCGGCGGCGCGGCATTTCCAAGCGCAGCCATGCGCGCGCCGTAGGCGCGGACTTCGCCAGTGGCGCGTCGCAGTTCGCGCTGCTCATCACCCTGCTCGCACATCAGACATGGCTGATGGCCGATGCGATCGTGCGCACGCTCTACCGCCTGTTCGTAAGTCATCGGCGGATGCTCGAGTGGGTGACCGCCGCGCAAGCCAAGCTGACTACGCATCAGGACCTGCGCGGGTTCTATACTGGGATGGCCGGCGGCGTGGCGCTCGGGGCGGCGGCCGCGGTCCTGACTGCGCTCGGGGGACACGGAGCCGGCTTGATAGCGGCTCCGTTCGTGCTGCTGTGGATATTTTCGCCAGCGGTCGCGCGATTGACGAGCGTTCCCGTAGAGGTGGCCGGCTTCAAGCCGCTCTCCCTAACCGACGCGGCGACGCTCAGGCTGGTCGCGCGGCGCACCTGGCGCTTCTTTGAAACCTTCGTGACGGCGGAAGATAACATGCTTGCGCCGGACAACTTCCAGGAGGACCCGAAGCCCGTTCTCGCCCATCGAACGTCGCCCACCAACCTCGGACTGTACCTGCTCTCCGCAATCGCGGCGCACGATTTCGGCTGGATCGGCACGCACGAGATGGTGGAACGGATGGAAGCGGCGCTCGCCACGATGAGCCGGCTCGAACTTTTTCGCGGGCATTTCTATAACTGGTACGAGACTCGCGACCTGACTCCGCTGGAGCCGAAATATGTTTCTTCGGTGGATAGCGGAAATCTCGCCGGGCATCTTATTGCGTTCGCCAACGCATGCCGCGAGGTAGCCGGACGCCCGATAGCCGGTTTGCGATGGCGGTCGGGTATCGAGGACGCGGTCGCACTCACACGCGAGTCATTGCCCGCGCTCGGCGGCGATCTGCGCACCCATACGGTTACCGCGAAGCAGTTGAACGAGGCGCTCGGCGCACTGGAGGCCACGCTTGCTCCGAATCCGCGAACTCCGTCGGCGTTGGCCGAACAGTTGGCGGAACTGAGGGTCCATGCCGACTCCGTCGTCGACATCGCACAAACCCTGACCACCGAACGGGGCGACGGAGCGGGGGCGGAGTTGCTCGCCTGGGCGGAGGCGATCCGCGCCTCTATCGATAGCCATCGGCGCGAGGCCGAACTGCTGATGCCGTGGGCGAGTCTCACCACTGGCGACCCGGCGATCGCGTCGGCGGAGCAAACGGCGGCCGGGGTTTCTCCGGGCTGCGCGTTGGGCGCAGTATTCGATTCGATTCCCACGCTCGGCGATTTGCCTGACCGCTGCGAAGCCGCGATCACCATCATCGCCCGGCGCAAGGCCGCACTCGCAGCCGCCGGCGGCAAGGAGGGTGAGGCTGGAGCGAATGCCGCAGGCGCGACCGCGCGAGTCGACGCGGTCGCCGGCGCCCTGACGCGCTCCGCGGAGGCGGCCCGCGCACTCGAGCGCAAGCTGACGGCGCTCGCCACTACTGCGGACCGCATGTTCGACGCGATGAAATTTGATTTTCTCTTCGATCCCGCGCGGCAGCTGTTTTCGATCGGCTACCGCGTCGCCGACGGCTCGCTCGATCCCAACTGCTACGACCTGCTGGCTTCCGAAGCCCGCCTCGCGAGCTTCGTGGCGATTGCCAAGGGCGACGTGCCGGCGCTCCACTGGTTCCGCCTGGGCCGCGGCCTGACGCCGGTGGATCGCGGCTCGGCGCTGATCTCATGGTCGGGATCGATGTTCGAGTATTTGATGCCGTCGCTGGTGATGCGCGCGCCGGCGGGAAGCCTGCTCGAGCAAACCAACCGCCTGGTGGTGCGGCGCCAGATAAAATATGGCGCCAAGCTCGGGGTGCCGTGGGGTATCTCGGAGTCTGCGTACAACGCGAGAGATCTCGAGCATACCTATCAGTACTCGAATTTCGGCGTTCCCGGCCTGGGGCTCAAGCGCGGACTTAGGGAGAACGCGGTGATCGCGCCCTATGCGACGGCGTTGGCGGCGATGGTGGATGCGCCGGCCGCGGCGGAAAATTTCTCGCGCCTGCGCTCCGCCGGCGGCGTTGGCCGCTTCGGCTGGTACGAGGCGCTGGACTATACGCCGTCGCGCGTTCCCGAGGGCGAGACCGTCGCGATCGTCCGCGCCTACATGGCGCATCATCAGGGAATGACCCTGGTGGCGCTCGACGACGCGCTTGGCGAGGGCGTGATGCGCACGCGCTTTCACGCCGACCCGATCATCCAGGCGACCGAGCTTTTGCTGCAGGAGCGGACGCCGCGCGACGTCGCGGTAGCCCGACCGCGCGCCGAAGAGGTCAGGGCCGACACCAGCCTGCGTGAGATTGCGCCGCCGACGATTCGCCGTTTTCATTCGCCGCACGACCTGATTCCGCGCACTCATCTGCTGTCCAACGGCAGGTACACGGTGATGATCACGGCGGCCGGCTCGGGCTTCAGCCGCTGGCGCGACCTGGCGGTCACGCGCTGGCGCGAGGACGTGACCTGCGATTCGTGGGGCTCGTACATTTTCCTGCGCGACGTGCAGAGCGCCAAAGTCTGGTCGGCCGGCTACCAGCCGAGCTGCGTCGAGGCCGACAGCTACGAAGTGGAGTTCTCCGAAGATCGCGCCGAGTTCGTGCGGCACGACGGCACCATCTCGACCACCCTCGAAGTGGCGGTCTCGCCCGAGGACGACGCCGAGGTTCGGCGCGTGTCGATCTCGAATCTCGGCCTGCGCGCGCGAGAGATCGAGCTCACGTCATATGCGGAAATCGTACTGGCGCCGGATGCCGCCGACGCCGCCCATCCGGCCTTCTCCAAGATGTTCGTACAGACCGAGTTCGACGCCGGCGCTGGCGCCCTTCTGGCCACGCGGCGGCCGCGCTCGGCCGCCGACGCCCCGGTGTGGGCGGCGCATCTGGCGGTGGTCGAGGGCGAGTCGACGGGCGACGTGCAGTTCGAGACCGACCGCGCACGATTTCTCGGGCGCGGGCGCGCGATTCGCACGCCGATCTCGGTAATCGACGGCTGGCCGCTCTCCAACACGGCCGGCACGGTGCTCGATCCGGTCTTCAGTCTGCGCCGCCGCGTACGCATACCGCCGGGAGCCACCGCGCGCGTCGCGTTTTGGACGGTGGTGGCGCCGACCCGGGCGGAGGTAATCGATCTCGCGGACAAGCATCACGACGCCAACGCCTTCGAGCGGGCGGTGACCTTTGCGTGGACCCAGGCGCAGGTACAGCTCCATCACCTGGGCGTCGGCCACGACGAAGCGCGCCTGTTCCAACGCCTGGCAAACCGGGTGCTCTATTCCGATCCGACCCTACGGCCCTCGTCCGACGTGCTTTCGCGCAGCGAGGGCGCTCCCGCAAAGCTGTGGGCCAGCGGAATCTCGGGCGATCTGCCGATCGTGCTGGTGCGCATCGATGAAAATGCGGACCTTGAAATCGTTCGCGAGCTGGTGCGGGCCCACGAATATTGGCGGATGAAACGCTTCGACGCCGACCTCGTGATCATGAACGAGCGGGCCCCGTCGTACGAGCAGGACTTGCAGTTGGCGCTGGAGGCCCTGGTGCGTGGAAACCAGGCGCGGCCGTACTCGGACCAGCAAGGCACCCGCGGAAAGATCTTCGTGCTGCGTGCCGACCTGGTTTCGGCCGAGGTACGAAGTCTTCTGCAGGCCGTGGCACGGGCGGTGCTGCTCGGCCGGCGCGGGACCCTCTCCGAACAGGTCAAACGGCTGGAGGTCAGCGTGCCCGCCGCCGCGCCGCCGCCCTACCGCACGGCGGCGATTCGCCAGCCCAACGGTTCGCCGCCGCGGCCTGTGCTGGAGTTTTTCAACGGCCTCGGCGGCTTTGCCGCTGAGGGCCGTGAGTACACGACGATCCTGGGCGAAGGACAATGGACGCCGGCGCCGTGGGTCAACGTGGTCGCCAATCCCTCGTTCGGCTTCCAGGTCTCGGCCGAAGGCGCGGGCTATACCTGGTCGGTCAACAGCCGCGAGAACCAAATCACTCCATGGTCGAACGACCCGGTCGGCGACCGGCCGGGTGAGGTGATCTACGTGCGCGACGAAGACACGGATGAACTCTGGGGTCCCACCGCGCTGCCCATTCGCGAGAACCTCGCGCGTTATACGGCCCGTCACGGCCAGGGCTATAGCGTCTTCGAATACACCGCCCACGGAATCGCGCTCGAACTCGAGCAGTACGTGCCGCTTGCGGACTCGATCAAGATTTCGCGTTTGAAGGTTCGCAACCTCTCGACGCAAACCCGGCGTCTCTCGGTCACCGCCTACGTCGAATGGGTGCTCGGTATTTCACGCGACGCATCGGCGCCTAACATCGTGACCGAGATGGATGCGGATACCAACGCGATGCTCGCGTGGAACTCCTACAGCGCCGGCTACGGCGAGCGGGTGGCGTTTGCCGACTTGCGCGGCCGCCAAATCTCGTGGACCGGAGATCGCACTGAATTTCTCGGCCGCAATGGCAGTCTCGATAATCCTGCCGCGCTCGCCGGCGCCGCTCGGCTCTCCAATCGTACCGGCGCCGCGCTCGATCCGTGCGGCGCGTTGCAAACCCGTGTCGAACTCCGGCCCAACGGCGCAACCGAAATCGTTTTCCTTCTCGGCCAAGGGAAAAATCGCGCCCAAGCGCTTTCTCTGGTCGCCAAATACCGCGCCGCCGACCTCGACGCGGTCCGCGCCGCCGCAAACCGGCTATGGGACGACATCCTCGGCACGGTCCAGGTGACGACTCCCGACCGGGCGCTGGACCTGATGCTCAACCGCTGGCTGCTCTATCAGACGCTCGCCTGCCGCGTATGGGCGCGATCGGCTTTCTACCAGGCGAGCGGCGCCTATGGCTTTCGCGATCAGCTTCAGGACGTGATGGCGCTGATGGTAGCGCGGCCGGACCTCACGCGAGAGCATTTGCTGCGCGCGGCCGCGCGCCAGTTCACCGCCGGCGACGTTCAGCACTGGTGGCTTCCGCCATTGGGCCAGGGCGTGCGCACGCGGGTCGCCGACGATCGCGTATGGCTCGCGTTCACCGCCGCCTGCTATGTCGAGGCGGCCAACGATCGGGCCGTGCTCGACGAGACGGTTGCGTTTCTCGACGGCCCCGCGCTCGCCGAAGGCGAGACGGAAGCATACTTCTTGCCCACGGTCGCCGAAGAGAGGGGATCGCTCTACGAACATTGCGCGCGGGCGCTCGATCTCAGCCTTGCGGTCGGCGGCCACGGACTGCCGTTGTTTGGATCGGGGGACTGGAACGATGGCATGAACCGGGTCGGCGAAGCGGGCCGCGGCGAAAGTATCTGGCTCGGCTGGTTCCTTTACGCCACGCTCTCGTCATTCGCGCCATTGGCGGAGAGTCGCGGCGAGCACGCTCGCGCCACGGCCTGGCGCCATCACGCGGCCCGCTTGCAGGAATCGCTGGAGCGGGAAGGATGGGACGGGAGTTGGTATCGGCGCGGATACTTCGATGACGGAACGCCGTTGGGGTCGGCCTCCAGCCTCGAATGCCGTATCGATTCGATCGCGCAATCCTGGGGCGTGATCTCCTGTGCCGCGAATCCGGTTCGCGCACCGCTCGCGATGGAGGCGGTGGAGCAATACCTCGTGCGCCGCGACGAAGGCCTGGTACTGCTCTTCACCCCCCCGTTCGATCACACACCGCTGGACCCCGGATACATCAAAGGCTATCCGCCGGGCATCCGGGAGAACGGCGGCCAATACACGCACGCGGCAGTATGGTCGGCGATCGCGTTCGCGATGCTGGGTGACGGCGACAAGGCCGCCGAGCTGTTCTCAATTCTGAATCCTATCAGTCACTCAAGCACGCGCGCCGCCGTGCATCGCTACAAGGTCGAGCCGTATGTCGCGTGCGCCGATGTTTATTCGGTACCGCCGCACTCCGGACGCGGCGGATGGACCTGGTACACGGGCTCCGCCGGATGGATGTATCGGGCGGGCCTGGAGTGGATGCTCGGATTCCGGTTGCGGGGCGAAAAGCTGCTCATCGATCCGTGCATTCCGGGCGGCTGGCGAGGTTTCGAGATAATCTTCAGGTACCACTCCACGCGCTACGAAATCGCGGTCGAGAACCCGCGCGGGGTCAGCCGCGAAGTCACCAGGGTGGAACTCGACGGCGTGGCACTGCCGGAGCCCGAGCCGTATGTTCCGCTCGCCAACGACGGCGCGACGCATCACGTCCGCGTCGTTCTCGGCTGATGGAGAGACTCCAACGCAAACGTACTTCAATTAGGCACTCGTGCGCACTCCCCTGCCGACCAAGCTATACACGCAGGCTTTAGCCGCGGGATACGTGTCTTTCAGCCGCGCCACAAGCGTGTTTCCTTGGGCGGCTCGGCCAAAAAACCAGCCGCTTGCCAAAGAGCCATAACTTGGGATACCGGATCGTAATAGAAGCCACCGCAACGGAGATTCCTGCTGAGGAGGTCATATGCCGCGGGTAAGCGCAGTGCCATATGCAAAAATGGATTCAGAGCTCAAGGCGATCGTTCATGCCAGTGATGAGGCGCTCAATGGCTCGGAGTGGGTCCAGTACTTCAGTCATCCGGCCGAGCTCTATAAGAGTTTCGTCAAATTCTACTACGACCACGTGGCGACCGAGGAGTACGGCCTCAGTTGGAAACTCTCCGAGATGATGCGGCACATGGTTGCCGTCCATAATGGTTGCACCCTTTGAAGGGGCGTCACGTATCCCTCGGCGAGGGAACAAGGCCTGACGGACGAGATGGTTGAAGCGATCCCGAATTTCCGAGAGAGCTCGCTGTTCACTCCTGCGGAGAAAGCGGCTCTTCGGTTGGCCAATGCGATGGCGGGCGATCACAAGAAGGCGCCCTACGACGAGATCTTCGCGGAGTTGCGAAAATACTATAGCGAGGAGCAGGTCGTCGCGCTTGGTTGGAAAACCGGCATCTGGCTGGGCTATGGGCGGCTGGTGCATGCCCTGGACGTGCCGGCAGTCGGGGCCTCCTGCGCAATTCAGGTTAAGGCCGCATCCTAGCGGACTTGCCGCGCGGGAAGCTCGAGCAGGAAGGAAAGAGACAAGCGCGAGGCTTGCCGGGAGTAGAACAGGCCCGCAGCTTTGCTTCGAGCAGCGTTCCCGTATGGTCGCAGGAATGGGACTCTTCATCTCGACGACGCGATCGTGATCCCACGTGCCCGACGTCGATCCACTTGCAGCGGTCCGAGCCTCTGCGCGCGCGAGTAACGCTGGGGGTAGCGAGTCGACCACGCCCGAACCGCGCGGGCTCCGGCATCCGCCGTACCGGCCGTTCGCCACTTCGTCGGCAAACTTCTGCGACACCTCGCGGGCTTCGGCGAGCTAAGGCCGTCCGGTACTAGCCGTCGGGGTCGCTATCACCGACCGAGCGCGGTTAGCCGACTGGCAGCTTAGGTCGGTCGAGGTGCAGCATTTCGCCCCGAGTCCCAGACGGCTCCTTGGCCCCGCTTATTCCGCCTTCCAACGGTGCCTAAACGAACTCCGTTGCGATACTCGGGCGAACCCGCGTGTTGATCCTCGGGCAGGCGGTGCCCTCCCGAATCTTCGGAATCGGATTTCGCAAGAGCCAACGTGAGAAAGCGAATCGAACTTACTTACCTAATCGACGCGTGCATATTTTAGCCACCTGAGTGCCAAGTTTTGCGGGCACCTGCCAATTTTTTTTGGTCATACCAATTCCAGAAACCACCAATTGACTTGCCTTGGACACCGATTGGACGGAGCGGCTCTTTCCGGCTTGATTCGCCCGATTTTGGCTAAGCTGCTCCCTATTAGGCAGTTAGTGTTAATTTTGCAACTTTTAAGAATCAGAACAGGCCCATACGACATCTAGGCATAACTATTGCTCTCTTGAAGTTGCAATTGACGGCCGTCCGATTGACCTTAGGTAGTCGGACCAAGCACGGCAGGGGGATGGACGATGGAACTTGAAAGCAGCGCTATCGCGGGAATTTTCATCCCCGATATTTTGACCCCGGGACAGTATTACGACGGCGTACGCGCCGACAGCGATTACACCCGTCCTATAAGACGCCTGATGTTGGCCGTGCTGGCAGACGCTATCCGCTGCTATCAGACCTACGCCAATCCTCGCAACCGCGCGCAGCGCCGTTTGTTTGTCGAAGCCGAAGCGTGGCTGATGGATAGCAAAGCCGAGGGCCCTTTTGCCTTCGAGAGCGTCTGCGAGACCCTGGACATTGATCCGAGTTGCCTACGCGAGGGCTTGCGCCGATGGCGTCCACAAGAATCGGACGGGACGAATGGCCGCCGCTTGACGCGTCGATCGCCAGTGACCGGTGTGGGCCGGATAGGCGGGCCGCGTAAACGCCGCCAGCGGAAGGGTCCCAGGGAGGCCGATCGCCACGAAGCCGAACTCGTGACCGATGATATCCTCGCGGTCGCGATCAACAGTAGTGGCAACGATGTCGCGTATCGGGAAAGCGCTATCGCGTCTGAGGGTCTCGGTTATGCTCGACCCGCTGAAATAGAAACCATCAACGGGTCCGCTGACATCGATGACGCCGATGAGAACGAGCTATCGTGGGTCGCGGTTCCGGAAGTCACTCCAGTCATTAATTCAGACCTGCTGCTTTGAGGCCGCCCCGAGTCTTTTGGTCAAACCATTTTTGGAGGGAAGTGGGATGTCTTTGCTTCGTAAAATTATTTCCACCATTCGTTCGGAATATGCACAGCAAGCGATAAAAGAGTTCGCGCCTGCCATGCCTGCGGCAAATAGCGTCAAGGCTGAAGTGGCCCCGATCAGCCGGCCCGCAGGTGAGCTAGAGGAAGATCACAACCCCACAAAACAGCGCCGCTATTACGTCAAAACCGGGCGTTACGTCGATCATGAAGAAGAGGTTTTGGCGGCGTCACGATCGGAGAGTGTTCAAGAGGTGATAACATTTGACAAACGCCCGACCGACCTGAAGTCGCTGTTTCCCAAGCTTTCCCTGCGCTGAAAAGTGTTCTGATAGGGTGCCCGATAGTCCCACCCGGCAGACCACGATGACCAATCCCGCGCCGTTGCAGCCCGGCCTCCACCGACTCACCGCCTCGGGCTCGAACTCGCCAACTCAAGCCCACACTCTCCCGCGTGTTGAGCAGGGGCGCGATGCGCGGGGCACCGCACCCGCGAGTCAAGCCTCGGTCCCTGGAGGGCGTGCGCGAGATCACAAGTCAGATTATCGAAAGCCCCGACAACTCCGGCAAGCTTGACCTCAGGGGCGAGAAGCGTCACGCGCCGGGTCCGCAAGAACGCCGGTGCGAGTGTCTACGCAATCGGGACAAGCCCAACTGGACGCGTAAGATGGTGGAGGCGGGGGGAATTGAACCCCCGTCCGAAAACCGCCGAGCGGTGGCCACTACACGCTTATTCCGCGATTTAATCTCGCCGCCTCAACGCCCGCGGACGGGCTGTGCTGCGGCCAGCCACTTTGCGTTTCGGGTGCGCGCCCAAGTGGCCGACGGCGTTTCCCTAGCCCACTGAATGACGCCCCGGCCCGCTGTCATGGGCGAACAGCGGCGGGACGCTAGCGGCCGTTAGGCCGCTAGAGCGTAACCGTTATTGTCTGCGGGTAAATTTCGCAGTCTGTTTGTTTAACGGGATAACAGAACCCCGGCGTGCGACCACGGCCTTCTTGTTTCCGTCGAACCCATTTCGCCCCCGTATTCGGGCGAGCCCTGAGGCTCACGTGAAGCCGTTACGCTACTTTCAATCTAAGCCCTGGGCGGGCGGTGCGCAATCGCGAACCTGCGCGCGACCTGGTGCCCGTTTAGACCCGGCCCGAGTTCGTGTAGCCTATGCCCGGTCAGCCCGAAACGATGGCAAAGCGAATCCTCGGTATCTCCGCCTATTATCACGATAGCGCGGCTGCGCTCGTGTGCGATGGCCAAATCGTGGCCGCCGCGCAAGAGGAGCGCTTCTCGCGCAAAAAGCACGACGCCGCCTTCCCCCATCATGCCGCCGCCTGGTGCCTGGGCTCGGCCGGCCTGCACCTCGGGGACCTCGACTCGATCGTCTTCTACGACAAGCCGTGGGTGAAGTTCGAGCGCATGATGGAGACCTACCTAGGCTATGCGCCGCGCGGGCTCGGATCGTTTCTGACCGCGATGCCGGTGTGGCTCAAAGAGAAGCTCAACCTGCGTTCGGCACTCAAGCGCGAGCTCGCGTCGCTCGACGGCGGCAAGCTCAACGATCTGCCGCCGCTGCTCTTCACCGAGCATCACCAGGCGCACGCCGCCTCCGCATTTTTTGCGAGCCCGTTCTGGCACGCCGCCGTGCTCTGCCTGGACGGAGTCGGCGAATGGGCGACGACTTCGCTCTGGCTCGGCGAGGGCAATCGCCTGACCCCGCAGTGGCAGATCGATTTTCCGCACTCGCTCGGCCTGCTCTACTCGGCCTTCACCTACTACACCGGATTCCGCGTGAACTCGGGCGAGTACAAGTTGATGGGCCTCGCGCCGTATGGCGAGCCGCGCTACGTCGGCGCGATCCTCGACCATCTGATCGACGTCAAGCCCGACGGCACGTTTCGCCTAAACACCGAATATTTCAACTACGTCACCGGCCTGACGATGACCAATGCCCGTTTCGACGCGCTCTTCGGCGGGCCGCCGCGCAAGCCCGAGTCGCCGCTGACCCAGCGCGAGATGGACCTTGCAGCGTCGATTCAGAAAGTCACCGAGGACGTGGTTTCGCGCCTGGCGCTGACGGCGCGGCGCGAGCTTGACGCCGACTATCTCTGCCTCGCGGGCGGCGTCGCGCTCAACTGCGTGGCCAATGGCCGCCTGCTGCGCGAGGGAACCTTCCGCGATATCTGGATACAGCCAGCGGCGGGGGACGCCGGCGGCGCGATCGGCGCGGCCCTTGCCGGATGGCATCTCTATGGCGACGCGCCGCGTGCAGTTGACGGCGACGATCGGATGCGCGGCTCGTTTCTCGGGCCGAGCTTCGGGGAAGCTGAAATAAAGGACGCGCTCGATCGCGCGGGCGCGCGCTATCGGCGATTGGCCGAGGCCGAGATGCTCGAATCGGTCGCGGCGAGCCTGGCCGAGGGCGCGGTGGTCGGATGGTTCCAGGGACGGATGGAGTTCGGGCCGCGTGCGCTCGGCAACCGCTCGATCCTGGGCGATCCGCGCAACTCGAAAATGCAATCCGTGATGAATCTCAAGATCAAGTATCGCGAATCGTTCCGGCCGTTCGCGCCCGCGGTGCTGGTCGAGCGCACGGCGGACTATTTCGAGCTCGATCGCCCGAGCCCCTACATGGGGCTGGTCGCCAAGGTGCGCGAGGAATTACGCCAGCCGATGAGCGACGAGCAGCAAAGCCTCTTCGGTATCGACAAGCTCAACGTCCCGCGCTCGAGCATTCCGGCCGTCACCCACGTCGACTACTCGGCGCGGATTCAGAGCGTCGACGCCCGCACCAACCCGCGCTTCCATCGGCTGATCGAGCGCTTTGCCGCGCGCACCGGATGCGCCGTGCTGGTGAACACCTCGTTCAACGTGCGCGGCGAACCGATTGTGTGCACGCCCGAGGACGCGTACCGATGTTTCATGCGCACTGAGATGGACGTGCTGGTGATCGGGGACTTCGTGCTCGCCAAGGCCGAGCAGCCCAAGCGCCAGCGCGACGAGAGCTGGAAGCGCGAGTTCGAGCTGGACTGACGGGCGCCGATGGAGTCGAAAGCAGGGGAGCGGCTGCCCAAGTCGGAGTTGCGCAATTTCGGGCTGGTGATGGGCGCGCTGTTCGTGGCGCTTTTTGGGGTCCTGCCCCTGCTACGCCATCGCGCGCCCGCGCGATGGCCGTGGATAGTGGCTGCGGTGCTGTGGCTGGCGGCGCTGCTTTGGCCGCGCTGTCTCACGCTGCTCCATCGATGGTGGACGCGGCTCGGCCATGCGCTCGGATGGTTCAACACGCGCGTCATCCTGACCCTGATTTTCATGATCGTGATCACGCCGTTCAGCTTCGTGATGTGGGTTATCGGCCGCGACCGGATGAAACGCCACTTCGACCCCAAGTGTGAGACCTACCGAGTGCCGAGTCCGCCGCGCCCGCCACAAGGAATGGAGAAGCCGTTTTGAGCGACGGTCTCTGCGCGACAACATTTCACCGTTAGCTCTGATTACATCTGCCCGAATGTTTTCTGCCCTTGAGCAACAGTTTGAACTGAACCTTGTCCGGACGGGTCACGCCCGTCGGCGTTCGTCGAATGGTCGGTGGCGTTGAGTGGAGCGAAAGCTTTAAGCATCGCGGACTCGATCGGCCCGCGTGGCGCGTTCTCTATTTCATAGCGGAGTTCGCTGCGATCTAACTTTCCGAATGGCTTCGCTGCGACCAAGCGGACACGCCGGGCCGCTTCGGATGCACGCGAGTCGTTGCGTACCTGGCGCCCGCTACGATCGGAGTCACGATGGGGGAGGCTATGAAGGTATGCGCACACTGCCAGATGCTCGCGCCGCCGCCGGTTGCCTTCGAGTGCGAGCTCCAAGCCTGTCCGCACGCCTTCGATCTCGAAGTCAGCCTCGCCGAGCTGCAGCGCAGAGAGGCGAAGCCCAGAAAGCCGCGCCCAAGCGGATTGGCTAAGTCCGGCTCGGCTGCACGAGATGCTGCCCTAAAGCGCTGGGCCAAATGGCGCGCCGAGCACGCCTGGGCGCGCTGACGTTTTCAGTCTTTGGATAATTCGTCCACTGCGCGCGCGAAGATATAAGGAAGTGCCCCGAAGGCTATCGAGAACCCGGCGCCAGAAGCTTCCTGCATTGCGCTCTTGCTCAACGCCAAAGTGAACAGAAGCATACAAACGCCCAGCGCAGCACCTAGCATCGCGCAACCCCATGAGAAATTGTGCATCAAATACTCCTTGGACTACGCCGCGCGCAGCCGTCGCGTCCTCCTCGCGATCGCGCGCAGCAACTTTTTGCCCTCGGCCGATCGCTCCCATTCCACCCACCGCCGCTCCTGATTCTCAGCACGCTTTGCCTGAGCAGCGTCGACTTTCGCGAAAACTTCCGCCCGCTCCTCTTTCGTCAATGGCCGTTTGAGCGCAGTGGGTAGCAAAGCGCGCAGCTCGCAGATCCAGTCGTCGCTCGTGTCGAGCGGGCTAGTGAGGCCGTCGCCCGCCAAGCTAGCGATCAGTTCGATCGCCTCGAGCCGCGCGGTTATGTCGCTGCGCACATCGCCAAACCCGCCATCGAAGATGCAATGCTCCTCATACTCGCGCAGCTCGCGGCGGAGGGCCGCGAAGGACCGAATCCTTAATTGCCGCAACGCGCGCGCGACCTCGCGGTCGATGAATGCCTTTAGAACTCCTGTTGCTGAATTTGCGATCGCCATCACCCTTACCTCCCGCTCGCGATCTAGCAGTTTATGCTTTGACACGCAAACGTATGTTTTTATAGGTTTTTGACAACTCTTTAGAACATTTTCTAGAATGATTACTAGACTTCGACACATGGCGGAGCCCGATGAGCGAAGCTTTGTCTGCATCGTTTCAAGCCCTCCTGACATCCATGTAGCATTGGGCTCTGAAACTCGTAAGTATCTGATTTTACAGGTTTTTTGACAAGTTTTTTGACAGATTTTCTGACCAAAAACTTTGGAGAGAGATTTTTGTAGTTGACCTAGATATTGTTACTGTATACAGTTACAACGTGGATCGAGCGGGGAGGTTGCTTGAGGAGGCTCGGAGAAATCCGGGCGGGATGTCCTTCAAGGACTTCGAGCATTTGATGGACCTGATGGGCTGGCGTTTCAAGCGACAGAAGGGCAGCCATCGTCTATGGTACTCGCCGACAGGTCACCGGCTACCGATTCAGCCGAGAGGCAACAAAGCTAAAGACTACCAGGTGCAGCAATTTCTAAAGCAGCTCGATATCGAGAAGACGGAGCGCTAAGCGTGGAAACCGAAGATAGATTTGACGGATACGCGGTGAACCTGCTCCGCGACGAAGACGGCGACTACTTGGTGCATTTCCAGGAATTGCCGAATATCTCGGCGTTTGGAGCTACACCAGAAGAGGCGCTCAAGGAACTCGACGACGCATGGGCACTGGTCAAGGAGTCCTATGCGGAAGAGGGTAAGCCGCTACCGGTCGCACCCTCGCGACGCGACTTTGGTGGCGTGTTTCAGGTCCGCGTGGATAGACGCGTGCACAGACGGCTCGCCATGGAGGCTGAGCGTTCAGGGATTAGCCTTAACGCATTGGTGGCACAGAAGCTCGCTGTGTCCTACGGCTTGTCGACCTCGCCGCCTATGAGTTCGACGCAGGCCCGGCGCGCTAAGAAATAAGCCCAGTCATCTCCCGACGACAGCGGTATCCCGAGTGGTCGTCATACGATGCCGGCGCCGGCCTAACGCGCGCTGCTTGTTAGACTCGCCGCGCCGCGCCTCAGAGACCTGATCTCGCGCAATTTCACGCGCTCAACGAAGCCGCGGCCTGCTATATGGCGACGCTATTGGTTTTAGGATACGCTTGACCCCGAAATGGGGAACCAGACGGTGAATACCTCCGAGCCTCGGATAGCTGTTAACGGCGCCGTCGCGCGAGCGTCGCGAAACGGCAAGAAACGTGTTCAGCAATCCGTATATGCCGCGAGCGTCTACGGCGGAATAAATCCGGAGCTACCAGCCCCCTTCGTCCACGCGGTACATGGCCTTGAAACCACCTTGCAGATGCCCGTATGGCTCCTCGTACAGCGGCATCATCCCAACGAAGAATTCCACGAGATTGATAACAACTTGGTCGAGGCTCTTATAGCGAACCGTCGAGACCTGCCCGAGGGCAGCCCCGTCGCCTTACTGATTCATTCTCCAGGCGGTTACGCGAGTTGCGCGTATCAGATTGCGAATGCGCTCCGCAATCACTGCGGCAAATTTGTTGCGATAATTCCGCGCTGGGCAAAGAGTGCTGCGACTTTGCTAGCGCTCGGCGCGGAGCAGATTGTGCTCGGTCGAGATGGTGAACTTGGGGCCACTCGACGCGCAGCTGCAGGATCACGAGCGAGAGATGGCATTGTCGGCGCTGGACGAAGTGCAGTCGCTCGAACGGCTCCACGCGTTCGCCCTTGAGGCTTTTGACAGAACAACGCTATTTTTGGTAGAGCGCACTAATAAGAAGCTCAGTACGCTTCTGCCAATGTCGTTGAGTTTCACCTCTGATATTGTGCGACCACTCTTTGAGAGAATCGATGTTGTTCGTTACACACAGATGTCGCGCATTCTGAAGGTAGCAGAGGAATACGCGGTACGGCTCTTGCAGGACAAATATCCGTTAGATGACGCTAAGCGCATAGCGAACCATCTGGTATCGAGCTACCCGGAGCACGTATTCGCAATTGACGCCAAAGAGGCGGGCAGGATCGCGAGCAGTTTACAGATAGAACGACCATTAGCAATTCAGGCGACAGGAGAGCAGCAGCAGGCGCTTCGTGGGCTGCTGCCTCATTTGGGAAGGTTGACCGCCATCGGCCGAGTTAAAGAGGTGCAGCGAAATGGACAAGAAAATTCTACACCCGGCTAGAAAAATGACGGGAACTCGCTTCGCGGTTGAGCGCGCAATAGGCCTATCGAAGACTGGCGCGGGTACTTGGCTCGACAAAATCCGAAGAAGCCCACTCACGGAGCGCTTGGTGCCGGAATGTGAAGAGAGGGAAGAGCTCGACTCAGATTAAAGTCGAGACTGCGTAGGGTTGAAGAAGGGTGGGGACAAGTGCCTCACCCGTTTTTTTACCTGTATAAGGCGATGATTTTAGCGGCACCGCTGCCTGTCTCTCTCGATACGATTTCTCGCATCCGCCGATCCCATCGCACCATCGCCGCTACTACCGTGTCCTCCGTCTGTTGATTTTATCCCATGGTGATTGTGGTGAGTGTGGTGATTCTGTTTACCCTCACAGACATTTTCGATTTCCGTTGTTCTACATGATCTGTACAAAACCTGTACAATTTGCCCGATCAGCAGTCTTTCGGCCATGCAGCCTGCGCGACTCTCTTCTTAGTTAAACTCTTGATATTATTCGCTATTCTGGCTGGTGCCGAGGGCGGGACTTGAACCCGCATGTCCTTACGGACGGAGGATTTTGAGTCCTCTGCGTCTGCCATTTCGCCACCTCGGCATCGCGGTGGTTACGAGACTTCGATTGCTGCCCGGTCGCGCGCGCATCATAGCGCAACTCGAACCCTGCCTGAAGCCGGCATCAGACCACAAGCGCGGCCGCCTCGTGATTGCGCGGGCCAAATGAAATAACAGGAAGCGCGGATCGAGGCGAAAGGGATTATTACTTGAGTGACTTTGGGACCCCCTAAGTGCGCGCGGCGAAGCAGTCCAGGCCGCCGGTGAACTCGGCCATCCGGAACACGTCGGGAAGAATCTTTTCGAGGAATTCGCGATCGAAATCAATCCCGTTGGCGCGCAGGAAGGGCTCGGCTTCCTCCACGATCATCTTCCAGTCATCGAAGAGCCGCAGCCGTTTGAAAACGTCGTCGTGCGGCGCCGCGCCAAGCGCCTCGACCAGCAGGTCGGTGTAGTTGAGCACGCGGAAGCCGCCGTCGCGCTGCGCGCGCACGAACGACGCGTGACAGTTGTGGTAAAAAGTAACGAGCACGTCGGCGCCCGTCTCGAGGACGCGATCAATCAAATGCGCGTGCTCTTTTTTCATCATCTCCGGCGCCCGTGCGCATCCTGAACCGCCGCAGGTGTAGCCGGACTCCAGCACCGTGTCGACAAGTTCGAGCCCCGGAATCGCCGCCACCACATGCTCCACGTTCGCGCCCAAATCCGCCAGGCCTACGTGGGCATGCAGCACCGCCTTGAGCGGCAGCGGGCGGACGAACTTAGCGCGCAGATCTTCAAGATGATCGGCGAGGTAGGTGGTAAAATGGCCGAACTCGAAACTGGTCGATTTGAATCCGGCCAGCGTCTCGCCAATATGCAGATTGCACGACGGACACCAGCTCAGCACCTTCTCCGGGCTAAGCCCCTCGAAGCGCGTGAGCGTCGCGTTGACCATCCGCTCGCCTTTGCCCAGTTCGCCCTCCCATTTCGACTGCACGATTCCGCAGCACGATCCCGGACCGCCGACGACCTCGTAATCGGCGCTCAGCGAGTCGAGCACGTACATCGCGTTGAATAGAAGATGGGGCGTGCGAAGCGCATTGCATCCCAGGTAGAAGACGATCTCCGCCTGCGCGCGGCGCGGCGGATTGAGCACGCGCGCGAACTCGGCCGGCAACAGCTGCATCCCGGCCATCAGGCGGATAGCGCGCGACATCTTACGGAAAAGCTGCGGCGTCTGTGTGCGCTCGCCCGCATGCATCGTGTTGGCCAGCACCAGCATCTTGCGCGGGTTGACGCCCTCGGGACAGGCGGGAATGCATTCACCGCATCCGTTACAGGCGTGCGCGAAAGTCGCCGCGGCGCCCGCGAGCGGGGCGCGATGGGCGAGAAAGTCGACCACGCCGTGCGCGACACTCTTGGGATCGGCATCCGCCAGACCCGCGTACGGAACGACCGGGCATACTTCGACGCACTTGCCGCAAGCGGTGCAGGCGCTGAGCACTTTCGCCGTTTCGGAATCGAAGTAGCTCGCCAGTGATTGCGCGTGAGCGGCCATAAAAGGAGCCTTCGCCTATTTCGTCGTGGGTGCCAGAGCTGGCAGGACTGGGCAGCCCTTTTGCCACGCTCTGCGCCGATCTGGTGCCATCCAGCCTGAAGCTATTCCGGTCCGCTGCTGCCTGTCAATTCGCGTGCCAAACGCTCTGCAAAGCGGGGCATGCGACGCGTAAACGCGCGCAAGCTCGTCTGATCCGAGCGAAAAATGCTGGAAAACATTGAACTTTCCCCGGCCCGATGGTGCTATGCGGCGAAGCCGTATAAGATGATGCTCGAACAATGTCTCAACACATCGAGAGAGGCTGCTGAAACGATGCCTAGAGTCTATTTCGACAATCTGGCGAATGCGGTTACGCGCGATGACGTCGAGGAGTACTTCTCCCGCGCCGGCAAAGTGCGCGGCGTGCTGGTGGTTACCGACAAGGCCTCGGGAAAGTCGCGCGGCTTCGGCTGTGTTGATATGGAAAAACTCGACGACGCGCTCCATGCGATCAAATGGCTCAACCACGCCGACCTCAAAGGAAAGCGGATTCGAATTCATCCCGGACCGCTTCGGGAACAGAACTAGTCAACCACGCCGGCCGAAAGCAGGCCAGGACGGATCGTGCTGGCGGCACTGGAGAAAGATGCAGACACAAAAAGGTAGAAACCCCTGGGACAGTCACGACTGGAAAGTCAAAACAATCGAATCGCTGACGCCGGGCGGTGGATCACGTCTTGGATATACCTGTAGAAGTTGCGGACGCAAATTTGGCCACATGACCATCAATCATCGTACCTGGGCGGTGAATGACGAAGGACTGAGCCTCTCCGATGAGATTACTTCGCGATGGATGGTGCAGTGGTGCGCCGGGCACGCAATCGAGGCGGACAACGAAGATCGCAAGAGCGTGAAGCACCCCCATTAGCCGCAACTGGAACTATTTTCTCGCCGCCGACGGAGTCGTCACTTCCAGCTCGCGCTCGAGCATCCGCTCAAAGAGCGCGCGCAGCATCGCCAAAATCTCGACGCGCTCGGCGCTCGGCGGCCGTTGCGAGCCTTCTGGCGGCTTGCAGCTTTCCGCGTGCAAGGCTTCCTGCAGTTCGGCCAACGACCCCTGCAGTTCCACATTGCGCGCCCCGAGGGTCGCGGGCGAGGGATATTCCACTCCGGGTTCGTCGCTCTGATCGAGCGTCGCTCGAAGCTTCTGGCAGAGCGGCTTGAGATCGGCGGTGCTCTCGTTTGACTCCGCCCGATCGAGCAGCGGACTAATCCGCCGCAGCGTTTCCTCGATATCCTTGTTGTCCGCGTAGAGATAGGGCCCGACCTTGTCCCATACCAGGGAGGCCCGGCGGATGATGCTGATGGCGACCTGGATTTGGCGCCGGGTCGGGCCCGCGGGTATTTCCGGCAGTACCGATTCGCGCAAGCCGGCCGCCACTGCGCTCAGTAAATCGCCGATGGATGGTTTGGTCACAACTGACTACCCGGAGGGCCTCCCGTTCCCTATTTTGGCAGCAAATCAAGAAACTGCTTCAGGTAAGTGGTTATGGTCGAGGCGCGATCGGCAAGGAACAGATTCCGCGTCCGTCCGTCCATGAAGGAACGCGCGCCGGTCAGTGAAATGATGCTGTGCTTCACTTCGCTGAGCAGCCGGTAAAACAACAGCGCTTCGGGATCACCCGGTATGCCGCTCAGTTCAGTGGAGCGTTCGACAAATTCATCCAGGGAGAAAAACGCCTGCGGGCCCCACAACGAACGATACGCCCACGCGATGTCTTCGACCGGGTCTCCAAGATGCACCATCTCCCAGTCCAGCATCGCGTTGATGCGGTCTCCTTCATAGAGAAAATTCCCCAGGCGGAAATCGCCGTGCACGATGCCGATTGTGTGGGCGATCGGCTGACGCTTCTTCAGCCAGATGAAAGCCGCGACCATCACCGGATGGGGCTCCATCCGATGCTTCAGAAACAGCGACTCCCAATATGATATCTGCTGAGCTGCCGCCGTTTGGGGTGTCGTGGCGGGAAGAAAATCAACGCCGAGCTTTTTCCAATCAACGGCGTGCAGCGTAGCGGCGATCGCCGCCAGCTGTCGCGCAATAGCCCGGCTGCTTGCGGCCATTTCCGGTTTCAACAGAGCGAGGAAATCGGTCACACCAGCGACCTTTTCCATTATAAAAGACGGCCGCTCGAGCCATCGTCCCTCGGCGTCGATCCATAGCGCCCGCGCGACCGGAACGCCGCTGCCCCAAAGCGCGCGCACGACCCTAAATTCCGGGAGCAGGTCGGTCTCGAGTTGGCCGGCCGCGGCCTTGCGCAGCATCACGCAACTAACTTTTCGCCGCGTGCCGCCGTCAAGCCATCGCACATCGAACTCCCAGGCCTGGCGGGCATTGCCGGCCGTGATGGGAGCCACGTTGTCGATCTGGATCTCCCGTGCGCGATCCAGGTTTGCTTCCAGGAACTCCTTCAACCTGACGACCAGGTCCTCAACCGCGACGGCCGGCGAGACGCTCACTCCAGCAAACTCCAACCGGGCCGGCCTCGAGCGCAGGCATTGTAGGCGTCGGGCTCGAGCGGCTGCAGGATCCCGGTCGTGGTCTCGCCATCGCAGGTGACCTCGCAATGATGCTCGTCGAGGCCCGCAAGGCGGCCCCGGACGTCGGCCCGGGTGACATCATAATGGTCACCTTCGACGATGTTGTCACCGACATACTGTCCCTGGTAAATATTCTTGTCGGGTGTGCCGCCGTACATACCGCATCGCATATACGCAGTCTGATATCCGAAGCGCCGGTAATGGACTTGCTTCACCTCTCCTGTTTCCAGTGTGTAGTCAATGATACCTTCGAGAAAGATCTGAGTATCCGACTCGAATCTCAAGCGGCGTTCAGTCTTGACGATCCTGCCCATCCCGGGACGAGGATCGCCGAACTTGTACAGGATCGTGTTTCCCCAGATCGCCCAATCCTTGAAAGATACCCAGTTCCCGCCGATCCATCCGGCATGCAACTTGCGGCCGGGCTGCAGGCTGGGGCCGCCCACCCCCCGTCCAACCCCCCAATGGCGATCGCGCGTCCCGCCGCTGTTTTCCCTGGTGAGTTCGAGCCGCTCGCCGCCGACTTTTACCCAGCCTTCAGCCACGCCGAAGCCCTCGAAGCCCGCGGTGACGTCGGCGCGTCTGCCGCGCGGAGAACCGCCGGCCATCGAGCCAGATGAAGAGTTGTAAATCTGCCGCCTGGTATCGTACCAATGTAGATCGTAACTGATACCCCATTCGTTTTCTTCCAGCACATAGCGCCACACGCGCATCCCCTGGATGATCGAGGGTTTAATCGGGCCAAGGTCCATGTTCATCCGGTCAGCGCCGAGACGTCTAAACGCGCGTACCGAGGTATGCTGGCCCTTGAAATTGACGATCGCGTAAGCCTCCGCGGTATCGAGGTTCGGATAAAAGCTCAGTCCCGTGACGAGCAACAGTTCGCCCTTGTTGTCGTGACAGATGACCCAAAAGCGTTCATAGATTCGCGGATCGGTGGACCACACTACCCGGATCGGATCGGGCGTTTGATGGATCATGTAGTCATCGATTGGCGCCAGGGGAAACTGCTCGTCGAAATGGCTATCGCCGATCACCAGGCCCGGCTTGGGATCTTTCACCGTCATGAATACCTCTACCTCGGTGGCCTCGGCTTGCGGCAACGATGCCGGGCGCAGGCCCGAGGCGAAGTCTAGATGACCGCGGATAAAGCCTGCAAACGCCACCCGGCCGCCGTTGCCCGGCACGGCCCAGTGTCCTATAGAGTAAGGATTCGACGAGACTCTTGAACCTATCGATTGCAGGAGGCGCCAATGGTCCAGGTAACCGAGCTGAGCTACATGGGCATCGGGGTCAAGAATCCCGATGAGTGGAAGAGCTTCGCCGCCAGGATTGTCGGCATGGAACTGGTCGAGGGGGAAGAGCATGACCGCTGCTATCTCAGGATGGACTACTGGCACCATCGCATCGTGCTCCACGCCGACGACAGCGACGACTTGATGTACCTGGGCTTCCGCGTGGCGGGTCCCGAGGAATTCGGTGCGATGCAACAACAGTTGTCGTCCAGCGGCATACAGTTCCGCGTGGGCTCGGATGAAGAAGCCGCCGAGCGTCACGTCCTTGAAGTGATGAAGCTGAACGATCCGGACGGCAACCCGATCGAGATCTTTCACGGCCCGCACGTTCAATACAGCAAGCCCTTTCATCCAGGGCGCGGAATGCACGGACGCTTTAAGACCGGGGCCGGCGGACTGGGACATTGCATCATTCGCGAGAAGGACGTTTCCGCCGCGATCCGCTTTTATAGCGCGCTCGGGATGCGCGGGGGCGTCGAGTACAAGTTTCAGATGGGCAAGCAGGTGGCCATGCCGGTCTTCATGCACTGCAATGAACGCGACCATTCGGTCGCGTTCGGAATCGGCGGAGACAAAAAGCGAATCAATCATCTGATGATTGAAGTGGACAATCAGGACGACGTGGGCCTCACCTACGATTTGGTCCGTAAACACAAGCTGCCGGTCAGAATCACGCCTGGCAAGCATTCCAATGACCACATGTTTTCGTTCTACGTCGGCAATCCGTCAGGATGGATGTGGGAGTACGGATGGGGCGCCAGGCCCGCGACGCATCAGTCGGAATACTATGTCGAGGACATGTACGGCCATGATTTCGAGCCGGGCGCATTTGATTAATACCAATTCCAGCGACATATGAAGCGCCTCGACCTCCGAAGCTGAGGCGTGAGTTACGGGCGCGGCACGCCGCGCAGGGAACTCGATGAGCCGCTTTTAAGACGCGGCCTCGTCGCGCGCCCCGCGCTGTCGGCCGCGTGCGTTGGCTGAAAGGATAAGGAATTGTTAAAGCTGGTGAGGCGGGCGGACGCGACCAACGGGCGCTGACCGTTGCGCAATAACGGAGGTTGAACAGATGGCAGGAGATTGGTCCGAGGAAATCACCCACGTAGCGGGGACTGACCTCGCAATCATCAAGGGCGGCCAGGGCAAACCCCTGCTCGTCCTGCACGAGGAGATGGGGCATCCGGGGTGGCTGAACTGGCACGCGGCGCTGGCCAAGGAACGCACCCTCATAATTCCGATTCAGCCCGGTTTCGGCAAATCGCCGCGGGTCGAAGCGATCCGCAACGTCCACGAGTTGGGGCTGTTTTACTCATGGATGTTGCGCGACATGAATCTCGCTCCGCTCGACGTGATCGGATTCTCGCTCGGCGGATGGGCCGCGGCCGAGATGGCGACCGCAAACCCGCGACAGTTCCGCAAGATGGTGCTGGTCGCGCCGTTGGGAATAAAGCCGCCCGACGGCGAAATCTTCGACATCTTCGTGGTCACGCAGCGCACGCCGCTTAACTTGAGTATCCACGATCCCGAGACCACGCCGGAGTTCAGTAAGCTCTATGGCGGCGAGCGCACCCCCGAGCAATTCGAGGCCTTCGAGGACGCGCGCACCGAAACGGCACGCATCGCGTGGGAGCCGATTCTTCACAGTCACAGCCTGCCCTATTTCCTGCAAAGCGTAAGTGGCTTGCCCACGCAGATTGTATGGGGTCGCGATGACGCGTTAGTGCCGGTGAGCGCCGCGCAAGCCTACCAGCACGCGCTCAAGAATACGGAGACCCGGCTTACGATTTTCGATGATTGCGGCCATCGGCCGGAAATCGAAAGATCGGCCGAGTTCATCAAACTAATCAAAGAATTCCTGGCCTAAGCCGGACTATAGCGTGAGCTGAAGGAGACAAGCCATGCATATTATGTATTTCACCGAACGCCCTTACCGCGAAGTACCGGAAGACGAAGTAATCAAGAATCGCAGCTTCTTCGGAGTTCCCAACCGCTTTTTCGATCGCGAAGTAGGCTCGCGACTGTACAACGAGTATCTCGACGAAGCCGTCTATGCCGAGGAGATGGGGTTCGACGGCGTGATGCTAAACGAGCATCACGGCACCCCGTTCTGTATGGGCGCGGTGATGAACGTCGAGGCCGCAATCCTGGCCCGCATCACCAAGAAGGTACGCATCGTGCTGCTGGGCAATCCGCTGCCGACGCTGAGGAATCCGCTGCGCATGGCGGAAGAGCTGGCCGAAATCGATTTGATCTCAAAAGGGCGGCTGGTGCCCGGATGGGTCCGTGGCGCCGGCAGCGAGCAGATATTCAACAACGCCAATCCGGCCTACAACCGCGAGTATTTCAACGAGGCGCATGACGTCGTGATCGCCGCCTGGACCCGTCCGGGTCCATTTCGCTGGGAAGGCAAGCATTTCACCTATCGCTTCATCAACCCGTGGGTGCTGCCGTACCAGAAGCCGCGCCCGCCGATTTGGATTCCAGGCGTGATCAGCCCGGAGACCGTCGTATGGTGCGCGCAGCATCGTTACCCATACATCGGACTGGGTACCGCGCTGCAGTCAACCGTCGAGCTGTGGAATCTCTACGGCGATACCGCGATGCAGGAAGGCTATAGGGCGGGCAGCGAGAACTTCGGCTATCTGCAGCAGATCTTCGTCGCCGAAACGGAAGAGAAGGCGCAGGAGTTGGGCCGGGCCGCGCTCTTCGGCGGCGGCGCCGCAAACTTCTCGCGTCCCGAATGGACCTTGCCGCCAGGCTACAACTCCAAGGAGGCGACGCGGCGTCTCGCGCGGCAGGCGTCGGACTATGGCTTTCTGGGCCTGACCAGCGAGAAGCTCAAGGAGAGCGGCAGCGACGGCCATCACGGCAAGGACACTCGAGGCAAGCTGCGCCGCGGCGAGGTCAGCATCGAGGAAGCCAAGCGCAAAATCTACGGGACCTATCAGAAGGCGCAGGACGGCTTGCAAATCATTATCGGCACGCCGAAGTCGGTGTTGCCCAAGCTGCGGCTGATTATGGAGGTGCTGCATCCCGGCGTCTTCGGATTGTTCCAGGCGCAGGGGCCGCTCACTCTCGAGCAGCGGATGACCAGCACGCGCCTGCTTGGCCAGGAAGTGCTCCCCGCGATGCGCGAGATCGCCAAGGAACTGGGTATCGTGGACCCGTTCGAGCGCGAACCGGGGTCGCGCCCTTATACGGGAGGCACTCAACGCGATTCGCTGGTCGATCTTGACGCCCTCAAGCGGGCGCCCAAACGCGACGAATCAATCCGCGTATAGCGACAAAAGGGAGCACCATGGAATTCGGAGTAACGGTAATAACTCATATTGGAAAGTCGCCCGAGCAAATCCGCCTGGCCGAAGAACTCGGCTACGATCGCGCGTGGGTGCCGGATTCGCAGATGATATGGTCGGACTGCTATGCGACGATGGCGCTGGCGGCCGCGAGCACCAAGCGGATTAAAATCGGTACCGGCGTGGCAATCGCCGGCACGCGAATCGCGCCGGTGACCGCGCATTCAATCGGTTCGATCAACCAAATCGCCCCTGGGCGAACGTTCCTGGGAATCGGCACCGGGCACACGGCGATGCGCGTGATGGGGCAAGATCCGATCGGGGTCAAGGATTTCAGAGAATATCTGCGCGTGACGCGCGAACTCCTGGACGGCAAGGCGGTCGACTACACCTATCGCGGCAAGACCCGCGAGATAAAGTTCCTGCATCGCGACCGCCACTTCATCAATCTCGACAATCACATCCCGATCTATGTCGCTGCCAACGGCCCCAAGGCATGCGAGGCCGCAGGCGCGTATGGCGATGGATGGACCACGATCGGCAGGACCACCGAAGACCTGGAATCCCGCCTCTCGCATATTCGGACCGGCGCTGAGGGAGTCGGCCGCAAGGTGGGCTCCGACTTTCACGTCGTGCTCTTCACGGCGGCCTCGGTGCTTAAGCCGGGCGAGCGGCTGACCAGCGAACGCGTCATCGACGAAACCGGTCCGTGGGTAACGTGCGAGCTGCATTTCTTCTACGAGATCTGGAAGAAGGAAGGCAAAAACGACGCCCTGATTCCGCCCTACTTCCGCGGCATCTGGAATGACTATGTAAAACGCGTGGATGGCTATAGCTTGCCGGAAAACGCGAGATTCCGTCAGATCCATGACGGCCACGCGACCTTCGTTCAGCCCGAAGAACGGCGCTATGTTACACCCGACGCGATAAGAGCGACCGGTCTGGTTGGAACACCGGAAGAAATAATCGCGCAGATTCGCGAGCTGGAAAAGATCGGAATCAAGGAGATCAACATCGTGCCCGGTCCGGACTTCGCGGAAGGCCCCTTCCGCGACCTGGCCAAGCACGTGATTCCGGCTTTTCGAAAATGAGCGCACGAATGATTGCGGTATAGAAGTATAAAAATAGATCGGCCGGCGCAGCTGTGTAACTTGGTCTCGCACTCCTGGCGCCCGGCGCGGCCATAAACAGATAGGCGGGCCCGCGCGGGCCCGCCTTCCCGCGCTCATAGAAACAATGTAACGAGGCGTCCATGGATTTCGAATTTTCGAGCGGCCAACGGGAGATTCGCGAGGCCGTTTCAAGCCTGTGCGCTCGCTTCGGCGACGACTACTGGCGCGAGTGTGACGAGCGCAACGCCTATCCCGAGGAGTTCGTGCGCACGCTCAGCGAAGCCGGATGGCTTGCCGCGTTCATTCCGCAGGAATATGGCGGGGCCGGACTTACGATGCTCGACGGCTCGATAATTCTCGAGGAGATAAATCATTCCGGGGGCAACGCCGCCGCCTGCCACGCCCAGATGTACACGATGGCGTCGCTGCTCAAACATGGGAACGAGGAGCAGAAGCGCCGCTACCTGCCGCGTATCGCTTCGGGCGAACTCCGCCTGCAGGCCTTCGGCGTGACGGAACCCGACGCCGGCTCTGAAACGCCCAAAATCAAAACCTTCGCGCGGCGCGCAGGCGACAACTATGTAATCAACGGCAGCAAGATTTTCACCTCGCGCTATCAACATTCCGATATGCTATTACTGCTGACCCGCACCACCGCGTTCGACGAGGTAAAGAAAAAGACCGACGGCATGAGCCTGTTTTTGGTCAACCTGCGCGAATACGGAGATGCGATCAAGGCCGTACCCATCGCCACCATGATCAACCACGGCACCAATCAGCTCTTTATCGACAATCTGACAGTGCCGCGCGAAGCGCTAATCGGGGAAGAAGGCAAAGGGTTCAATTACCTGCTGAGCTCACTCAACGCCGAGCGTATCCTGGTCGCCAGCGAATCGATCGGCGACGGCCGCTGGTTCGTGGAACATGCGGTGAGTTATGCCAACGAGCGCCGGGTCTTCGATCGCGCCATCGGCATGAACCAGGGCGTGCAGTTTCCGATCGCCAAGGCCCACATCGCAGTCGAGGCGGCCTCTCTGATGCGGCTTAAGGCGGTGACGCTCTTCGACGCCAATAAACCATGCGGGGGCGAAGCCAACATGGCCAAGTACCTGGCGACCGAAGCCGCATGGGAGGCTGGTGAAGCGGCCATGAATACTCTGGGTGGCTATGGCTTCACCAAGCAGTATCACGTGGAGCGCAAGTGGCGCGAAGCACGGCTTTACCGAACCGCTCCAATCTCCAACAATCTGGTTTTGAGCTACGTGGCGGAACACCTGCTCGGGTTGCCCAGATCTTACTAGGCGCCCAGTTCACCGGTCCGGAGCCGAGGCCGGAATAGACAAGGCAATTCGCAGATCGGAGGGACGGATGAAAATCGGAATATTCGCAATGCTGTCGGAAATGACCCTCGATCCGGCTTCAGTCGCGCGCCGATGCGAAGAGTTGGGTTTTGAATCCATCTGGGTGCCCGAGCACGCGATCATTCCGGTCCACACCAAGGTGCCCTACCCCGCGCTCGACGGCAAAATCCCCGACGTCTACACGCGGTTTCCCGACCCCTTCGTTTTGTTGGGCATGATCGCCTCGGTTACCCGGACGCTGAAGCTCGGCACGGCGATATGCCTGGTGCCGGAACGTCATCCACTGGCGCTGGCGAAAGAGGTCGCAACTCTGGATTATTTCTCGGGTGGCCGGTTCATGTTTGGTGTCGGGGCCGGATGGCAGGCGGAAGAGTCTGAAATCATGGGCGTCGATTTTCCACGGCGCTGGCCAATCACGCGCGAGTACCTGCGCGCGATGAAAGAACTCTGGACCAAACCGGAGGCGAGTTTCGACGGCCGGTTTCTGAAATTCCCCGCGGTGATATCCAATCCGAAACCGGCGCACAAGCCGCATCCGCCCATCTTCATCGGCGCCGGGGGGCTCAACTGGAAACGCGAGCGCGCGATCAAGGACACGGTCGCAATCGGCGACGGCTGGATGCCGGTCGCGCTGCCGCCAAAAGATCTGGCGAGCGATCTTGCGGTGATGAAGCGGTTATGTGCCGAAGCCGGACGGGACTTCAGCCAGCTCGAGATCTCGATGACCTTCCTGCAACAGGCCGAACTCCAACCGCAGGATCCCAAACGCGCCCTGGCCGAGTATGCCGAAGCGGGCGCCCATCGCCTGATTGTTGCCCCCGTGCTGGATCGCAAGAATGCCGAACGCATGCTTGAGCAAACCGCAAAGGATTATCTGTCATAGCCGCGCCGTGCGCGGGCTCTCGCAGGCAAGTTACAGATATTTACAGATTCGCCATCACGGCGCGCGTGAACTCCCGCGTGCTCGAATTTCCGCCCTGGTCGGGCGTGAGCACGCGTCCGCCGGCGTAGACCTTCCGCACGGCGCTTTCGAAGCGCCGCGACTCGGCGCTAAATCCCAGGTACTCGAGCATCATCGCGGCCGAGAGCATCGTGGCGGTCGGATTGATGACGTTCCGTCCCACCAGGTCGGGGGCGGTGCCGTGGACCGACTCAAAGTAAGCATAGTCGGCGCCATAGCATCCGCTCGGAGCAAGGCCCAGGCCGCCCAGCGTGCCCGCCGCGGCATCCGACATGATGTCGCCGTAGAGGTTCGGCATCACGGCTACATCGAGTTCATGCGGGCTTTGCACCACGCGGCGCGCGAAATCATCGATGATGAACTGTTCGTATGCGATGTCGGGATAACCGGCCGAGACGTCCTCGGCAATGCGGCGGAACAGTTCGTCGGATTCGCGCAGCATGTTGTACTTCGAAGTGGCGGTCACCTTGCCCTTGCCGCCCGCCGCCTTGCGCTTGCGCGCGAGCCGAAAGGCGAACTCCGCGATCCGTTTGCAGTTGCGCTCGGTGATGATCTTGATCGCGAATTTTCCGGGCATCGAGGTGTCGAGCGCGGCACGCGCGATACGGCTCTGCAGCTTCAGCGGAGCCAGCGCTTCCAGCGGCCCCTCAAGACCGAGATAAAGATCCTCGAGATTCTCGCGCACTATTACATAGTCGATATCCTCGGGATGCTTGAGCGGACTGCGGGCGCCCGGGATATGGCGCGCCGGGCGCACATTGGCGTAGGTGTCCTTGCCCCAGCGCAAGTGGTAAATTCCCGCGGTCTTGCCCGAAGTCGAGCCGAAAAGCGTGGAATCCGAGGCGTCGATCGCGGCGCGCGCGTCGATCGCGGTCTTGCCCCGCACCCACTGCTCGCCGGGCGGAAATTCGACGTACTCGATATCCGGTCCCAGCGCCCGCAGAACTTCCATCGCCGCCCCGACCGTCTCCGGCGCGGCATCGTCGCCCGGCAGCACCACAACTCGCTTGCTTGCCACGTTCGTCTGCCGCGCGCGTGGGCGGGCGAATCAGCCGCCGTAGTTAAAGCCGCATTCCTTCAGCGTCAGCGGCTCGGCCTCGCGCTTGAGATGGCCCTCGGTGACCTCGCCGATCACGACGCTGTGGTCGCCGAGCTCGTGGAAGCCGACCACCTTGCATTCGACCGCGGCCGGCGCGTCACTGATGATCGGTGCGCCATTTTTGCCGGCTTCGAAGGCGTAATTGCCGAACTTGCCGTCAACCGGCTCGACGTGTTTGAAGAACGCGGTGCCGATCGATTTCTGCCCCGCACCGAGCATCGAGAGGGTGAAAATTTTCGACTCCTTGACCAGCGCATGCGCGGTCGAGTCGGCTTTGATCCCGACCACCACCAGCGGCGGCTTGAAGCTAGCCTGGGTGAGCCAGTTAACGGTCGCGACGGTCTGCTTATCGCCCTGGCGCGCGCCGAGCACGAACAGTCCGTACGGGATCATCAGGAGCGCTTTCTTTTTTGAATTTTCGTCCATCAGTTTTTCTCCAGGTTTTCTCGCAGCCTCGTCACCGGCGCGCCGGCCCCCGTTGGCTGTACGCGCAGGCGCGAGGCCACACAAAATGCTACAGTTTCCTGTCAGCAAAGAGTGCATCAATGCCGTCGAACAAGTCAAAGACGTCCATCATCACCTCGCTCAACGAAGTCGGCCGCTACGCCATCGGCGTGCGATGGGCCGACGGCCACGACAGCATCTATCCGCTCGAGAGCCTGCGCCGCGGATGCCCATGCAAGGCATGCGGCGGAGCGATCGGAGGCGAGATACCGCCCGCGAGCCAGCGGCTTTCGCAGCTATCTCGCCTGGGTGAGCAGGGCGTATTCCTGGGATGGATCGACGGACACGAGACCCTCTACACGACGGGCCAGTTGCGTGCGAGCTGCCGCTGCGCCCACTGCGTTGCCGAGCCCGAAAAGCCGATAACCGGAAATTAGCGGAAGTAGCGGAGCCGGGCAGTAGCGTGGTCAGCCGCGCAGGCCGCCCGAGGCTGCCTTGGGCGGCGCCGGCGGTTCCTCTTCGGGCGCCGGCGGCGGCGCGACGCGGCGCCTTTCGATTCGTCCGCCCACCAGCTCGAACATCGCGGGCAGCACGACCAGAGTCGCGATCAGAATCAACGTGACGCCGAGGCTCAGCACCCATCCGAGGCTCGCGATGCCGCGGTGCTCGGCCGTAATCAGTGCGGCAAAGCCTGCGATCGTGGTGAGCGAGCAGATGGTCACCGACTTGCCCACCGCCTTGGTAAGGATCAAGGCCGATTTGTCGCGTTCTTCGCGCCAGCGATAGAGCATGTTGACGCCGTTGTCGACGCCGGTGCCGATCAAGATCGGGACCGCGAACAGGTTAGCCAGGTTGAATTCCCAGCCCATGTAACCCATCGCTTCGAGCATCCAGGCCCCGCCGAACAGGAGCGGCACGGTGGCCAGTGCCGTGTCGCGCAGATTGCGGAAGTCAGCGAAGACGAAGACGAACACCGCAATCAGCGCTAGCACGGCGGCGTGCTCGTAGCCGCGGCGCATCACGGTGGCGATGTTGTAGGTCTGCACCGGCGGCCCGGTCACGTCCTCATCAACGGTCTTGAGCGCGCGGATGAACCGCCCGAGGGCCGCATCCTCCCACACGTCGCCGCGCGGATAGATCTGGACCAGGTAGCGCCCGCTCTTGCCGATGAAACGCTCGCGCACGACCTTGGGCAGGTTGGCGGCCGTCACCGCGTCGGGTTTGAGATCGCGTTTAAGCTCAACCAGGCGAGCGCGGAGGTCGGCGTTGGTGCTGGCCTCGTAACCGGCAAACGCGTTGGGGTCGCTGTGGAGCCGGTCGAGCGCGGTTCGTGCCAACTTCGCGGTTCGGTCCGCCGCACCCCCCGACGGGTCGGCGGACGCGATCATGTTCAGGCGGCCGGCCAACTGACCGAGCTCGCGCGCGAGGCGGGTCGGGTCGCCCGGATGCTGCAGCCGCGCCATCTTGATCGGCGCGAGCATTGCGCTCAGCCCATGCAAGGTCTTGAGCTTGGCCGCCTGGTCGTCGGGGATGTAGGTCGAGATGGTCTCGACATCGGAGACCTCGGGCAGCCTGCGAAAGGCTGCCGCCCGCGCCTCGCCCGCTTCAATCGAGGGCGCCAGCGAAACCGCGAACCACGACGAGCGGCCAGAATCCTTGAGCAGGACGTTTTCGAACTTGACCGCCTCGGTCTGCTCGGCCTGCAGCTTGAGCAGGTTCTGATCGAAGCTGACGCGACCGGTCAGCAGCAGCGCGCCGAGCGTCACCGCCACCGCGCCCACGACGATCAACGCCGGGCGGCGGAAGGCGGCTTCCAGGATCGAGGCGCGCGCCTGCGGCGCCAGTTGCGGCCGCGCGCGCGCGGGCCAATAGCGATCGCGTAGTACGACCAGCGCGGGAAAAACCAGCAGCGCCGAAATCAGGCACAGGAAGAGGCCGGCCGCCGAGACGATCCCGAGCTCGGCTATCCCGCGAAAATCGGTGAACACCGGGGTCAGGAAGGCGAGCGCCATGATACAGGCCGAAGCGAAAACCCCGGTGCCCGTGTTGACCACCGCCAGTTCCACCGCCTCCGCCGACGTTGCACCCTGGCGGCGGCCCTCGTCATAGCGTGCCATCAGATGGATCGGAAAGTTGATTCCGATTCCCGCCAGCACGCTGGTGAAGACCGCCGAGAGCAAATTTAGATGGCCGATCGCGAGCGTGGTGAAGCCGAACGACCAGGCCACACCGGCCAGCAGCGCCAGCACCGCGAATAATGGCTCGACCACCGCCGTGAACGGGATGACTAGCAGCAGGACGTTGCTGCCGATCGCAATCATCGAGGCCAGTGCGATGTCATGTGCGGTTGTGGTTTCCTCGGCGTGGGCCAGTGCCGGCCCCCCGGTCATCCCCGCCATTACGCCGGGAAACGCGGCGCGCACCGCGTTAAGATCGTTGTCGATCGCCTCGGTCGGATCGGGGCCGTCCTTCACCCCGTCGCCGGGCGCGACCTGAAGCAGCAGGTACTTGCCGTTGTCGGAAACCAGGTAGCCGTGACCCTGGACGCTGTCCTGTCCGCCCGCCTGCATCATCGATTGCCACGGCGAGACGTATTTCGCGCTGTCGGCGTCGGCGAGCATCCCGTTCAGCACCGTGTCGATCGCGCCGGTGTCGAACGCAGCCGAATCCGATGGGCCGGGCGGCGCGGATGGCGGCGCGATCGATGCTCCGCGCAGGGAGTCCTGCGAGGCGGCGGCGGGCCTGCGCAGGCGGTTGCGCAAGTCGCCCGGCAAATTACCCGGCACCCTGCCCTGCAGCCGGCGCTGCATTTCGGGCGGCATTTGTGCTCGCACCTGGCGGTCGATTCCCGCATTCACGATCGCGAAAAAGCCGGCGAGGCTAGGGTCGGCCGCATAGGCACCGAGCATCGGAAAGGCGGCGCGAAGCTTTTGTGCCAGTGCGTCGAGGTCGGCCGCCGGCATGTAGAGCATCGCGCGGTCGGCGAATGCACCGGCGTCGATTTTGTAGAAGACGGCCTTGACGTTGGCATGGTCGGCGTTGAGCCGCGCCGCCAGAGCGTCGGCGAAGCGCTCGGCGCGCGCCGGGTCCGGCGCCGCGCGCACGACGACAACCAGTCCGTCGAGATCGGGAAATTCGCGGGTGTAGTCGAGATAGTCGCGCGAGGCGCGGCTGTTGGGCGTGATCAGATCGTCCTGGCCGGTATGAAATTCGAGCCGCGCCTTGGTGTAGAGAATGGAGGCAATCGAAAGCGCGACCGCGCAGAGCAGCACCAGGTAGGGCCGTTGGATACTGACCTGCGCGAGTGCGCGAAAAATTCTATATCGCAAGCTCAAGAAATTCTCCGGCGCGAGGGGGAACTTGAAGGCGAGTGGTAAAACGCACCTCCGCCCTCGGCGCGGGCCGGTGACCGTCGTGGGTTGCCAATTCTGGTCTGGCAGACGCTAGCCGGGTCAGCGCCTGAGCAGATACTCCCGCAAGGCGCTCAGTTGCGCTGTCGCCTCTTCCCGCACCGTCGCCTCATTTTCCGACTGACCGCCACCGGCCAAAGCCGAGACGACGGCGACCGAAATCACCATCAGCGCGAACGTGAGCTTCCATCCCATGATTTTTTTTCGCCCCCGCCTTTCTTTCGCCACCGCCGCGGTCGCGTGCAACCCGCTTTGGGGATGCTGGACCCATCCGCGAAAGGACTACTTATCACCAACGCTATCAGGTTTGATCCAACGAGACGATAGGGAAAAACCTTGCGACTGCGGGGTAAAGCGTCACCCACGTGACGCTCGATGCGGAACGCTCAACGCGGAACCGAACAATCGCGCGTTCGCAGCGTCTTCGTGCGTTCACACCGTCTTCGATGGTTCCGCGCCGACCGCGAGCGAGTAGCGGCCGCGTTCCGCGGTCAGCCGTAGCTCCGCGTCGAAGGCGCGGCTCAGAGTAGCCGAGGTCATCACGTTTTCGCGCGGACCCGCAGCGAGCACCCTTCCCGCGCGCAGCATCAGGACGTGGGAGAAGCCGGCGACGATTTCCTCGACGTGATGAGTGACCAGGACCAGGGTCGGAGCGCCGGGTCGTCCGATCAGGCGCTCGACGAAGGCCAGGAAATGTTCGCGCGCGACGGGGTCGAGGCCGGCGCACGGCTCGTCGAGGACGAGCAACCGCGGACTGGCCATCAGTGCGCGGCCTATCAATACCCGCTGGCGTTCTCCCTGGGAGAGGAATCGCCACGGACGCTCGCTCAGATATTCGGCTTCGACCTCGCGCAGGATTTCAGCCGCGCGGCGCGAGTCGGCCTCGCCGCGGTCGCCCCACATCCCGATCATCGCGCGCCGTCCGCTCGCAACCGCGTCAAGGGCGTGCTCATGCGGCGGCATCAGCTGATGGATCGACGAGCTGACCAGACCAATCCGGGTGCGCAACTCGCGCCAGTCGGAGCGGCCGTAGGTCTCGCCCAGCACGCTTATAGTTCCGGCGGTGGGCGCGAGGTAGCCGGTGAGCACGCTCAGGAGCGAGGTCTTGCCCGAGCCATTGGCGCCGAGGACGACCCAGTGCTGGCCGGCGTCCACGCGCCAGTCGATCGCATCAAGGATGAGCGCGTCGCGATCGACGCGAAGGCCGCGGATTTCGATTATCGGGCCATTATTTTCAGCCGTCGAGCTGGAAGTTTTGGGAGTCAAGTTACGAGTCTTCTTAGGGAGTCTTCGGAGGCCTCGCGCGCGCAATTTGGTTCCGCGCGGGCACCGACTCTTTCGGGCCCCCACCTTATTGGATCGCGGGCGGGACTGACAGCCGCCAAGCCCGGTTGTATGCGTGCGTTGCGCCCGACTACAATTGAAAGTCAGGGCGCGCCCGCCGGGCGGCCCGCACAGTGAGTTCGCAACTGTCGAAGCTCACAAGGGACAAGCGCTACCGGTTTCAAGCAAAGCATGCCAAGGGATTCCTTCAACCGCGAGATCGATTATCTGCGCATCTCGGTTATCGACAACTGCAACCTGCGATGCGTTTACTGCATGCCGCTCGAAGGCTTGCGCTTCCTGCCACGCGACGAGCTTTTGACCCCGGCCGAAATCGAGCTGGTGGTGCGTGCCGCCGTGAGTGTGGGCTTTCGCAAGTTTCGCCTCACCGGCGGCGAGCCGACCCTGCGCGCCGACCTGATCGAAATTGTCGAGCGGCTGGCGGCGATACCCGGACTCGGCGACCTCGCGCTCACCACCAATGCGCTGCTGTTGCCCAAGCTCGCGGTGCCGCTCAAGGCGGCCGGACTTGGCCGAATCAACGTTCATCTTGACAGCCTCAATCCGCTCACCGTCGAGCGGCAGATGCGATGGGGCAGCTTCGCGCGCGTGTGGGAGGGCATCATGGCGGCCGAGGCCGCCGGGCTGGTGCCGATCAAGCTCAATGCGGTAGTCGCGGCCGGCTATAACGAGGAAGACGTGGTGGACCTTGCGGCGCTGACCATCACGCGCGACTGGCACGTGCGGTTTATCGAACTGATGCCCCTTGGCGGCGGCGAGTGCGCAACGCTTTCGATCAAGCGCTACGTCTCGAACATCGAGACGCGGCGGCGAATTGAAGTGGCGCTGGGCCCCCTGATGGAGGTCGAATCGAGCAATCCCTCCGACGAGGCGCGCAACTACACGCTGGCCGGCGCGAGCGGCGTGGTCGGCTTCATCAGCCCGGTGAGCGAGCCGTATTGCGGAACGTGCAACCGGATGCGCCTGACCGCCGACGGCAAGTTCCATTTGTGTCTTCTGAACGACGACGAGATGGACGTGCGCAAGGCGATTCGCTCGGGCGGCGGGATGGAAGCGGTGGCGCGCATCCTGATGCGTGCGGTCGAGCTCAAGCCGACCGGGCATCATTTGCTCGAGGGCCGTTCGACCCGCGAGCGCTCGATGTACCAGATCGGCGGCTGACCACCGGTTCGAGATCACTGGCTCCGGGGTGACGACCCGGTCCAGGCATCAAGGCTCATTGCTTGCGGCGATCGACGATCCATACCGTCATGTCCCACGCGTTTCTGATTCCGATCAGCAACAGCGCAATGAGCGCCGCGGCGAGTATGTCGAGGCTCTGCCCGCAACGTTCCCAAAGACCGACGCCCGCGCCGATGACCAGCAAGTAGGCAGGGATCGGCAGCAGCGCATACCAGAGACGGTCGACGGTATCGATCGACGCCACGATGCCGTGCTTCATCATCCTGCGCCAGACCCATCCCGAGTAAACCAATCCAACCGCGCCGACGCCTCCGAGGAGAGCGCCGAGAAGAACCCAGGTCGCGGTCGGCATAGTCGCCAGCAGGCAGATAACCAGGATCGCGGTGAAGTGGACGACCGTCGGCGAGAGAAAGGACCGGATGCCGACCTGACCCTTGCGCGTAAAGACTTCCGCACCGAACGAAGCAGCGACAAAGATCAGCGCGACCAGGGTCGCCGATGCGCCGCCGATCAGGGCGTAAAAATTGTGCCACTGCATCAGGATTTCGCTCAGCGGGAGCATGTCCTAGACGGTTCCTGGCGCTTCGCGCGGACCATGATTACGGCCGGTCATCGGCGGTTCATCGGCGGCTCATCGAGTTGATTTTGGCTGGCCGTGATTTTCCCAGAGTGACACCCTCGGAGGCACTAGCGCATACGTTCATTGGTAAACAAGCACCCAAGTTGCCCGGTCTTTCCGCTAGGTCTTTCCCGCTATTCGGTTGTCTCAATCTTTCACTGTCTCACCTCGCATGGGCGCAATCGATCCATCCGTGTGCGCGTGCCTATGACAACCCTCCATTGCAAATGGTTCGAACCTCGTATCTTCAACCGCGGCCACGGCTGGCATGCTCGGTGCTCCAAGCTTCCATGACAGATATTTCTCCGAAGGAGCGAGATAAATGGAATCAGTGCAAGAACGGAACACCTGGAACGGCTTGAGCGTCACGGTGCTCCTCTGCGCGATGGCATTGACCGGCGTAGTGGCAGTGGGCCTGGGAATTTCGTGGCGGTTCGGCGCAATCTCAACCAGCCTGCTGGGCTTGTGCTTCGTGGTCGGCACCGCTCTGGTCGCCTCTTTAGTCTTCTACAACCGCACTCATCGCACAGGGCCTCGCGAAGGGAACGTCTAGAAGGGAAGGCCCGGAGGCCGGCTTAAAGATGCACCTCCTGATAACGATCCATCTCGTGACCGGGTCGTCTCTGCAAAAAATAAAGGCGAAGGGCCTCGCATGGCACGCGAGGCCCTCCGTTTCGCTATGACAGTGGCGTTGTCTGGTTTCGCCTCACAATCCTGTTTAATACAGCATGCCGCTGCGCGATATTCTCACGCCCGAGCCGCGAGTCCTGTTCGTCGGGATCAACCCCAGTTTGCGCTCGGAAGCGGTTGGCCATCATTTCGCCGGTCCCGGCAATCCGTTCTGGCGGCTGCTCTATGCAGCCCGGCTCGTCCCGGTCGAATTGACTCATAACGAGGGCGGCAGGCTCGCGGAATTCGGACTCGCGCTCACCAATCTTTGTCCTCGCGCCACGCGAGCCGCCGCCGAGTTGAGCCGCGACGAGATCGCGCGCGGCAAACGAACGCTGGTATCGAAGATTCGCCGCTTGCGGCCCGCGGTGGTCGCCTTCGTCGGCGTAACCATTTATCGCGAGTTCTTCGGCAAGGCTCCATCAGGCACTTCGGGCCTGCTCGCAAGCGAGGCGGCGACCGCCGGCGCGGGCGCCAAGCCCGAGCTGATAGGTGGCGCCAGGGTTTTCGTACTGCCTAACCCGAGCGGCCTAAACGCAAGTTTTCCGGGCTTCAAACACAAGCTGATATGGTTCGAGCGGCTGCGCGAGTTTATCGACCCCGCGCCCAAGCCCTAAGGGAAGGCATAAGCACGGGCGGCATCAGGCGGAGCGGCCCGAGCCGGGAGCTGTCTGCGGGAAGCTGTCCCCCCTAATACGGATGCTTCCTATTCGCCGTCGATAGATGGAGAAAGGATGCAGAAAGGGAAAATGCAAAGGGGCCGGCGAGT
>DATJID010000043.1:0-34935 GCA_035493515.1 Binataceae bacterium (SeqCode)
GCATGGCCGCCGCCATCCCGCATCGCGCGCGGCACCCGCGCCGCGCACGTCACTGCGCCCATCACTGAGCCCGCCCTGCGTGCGCTTATGAGCCCGAAGGCGGCGCGCCGCCGTCGAGGCTCATCAGTTCTTCATAGAGGCGCTCGATTTCGCCGCCGAGCCGCTCGTAGGCGGCGATGAGTTCCTTAGCGTCGGTCCGCTGAAGGTAGAAATTGGGGTCATTCATCTGCTCGCCAAGCGCGGCGCGTTCGGTTTCCTTGCGCCCGATGTCGCCCTCGAGCGTCTGGCGCCGGCGAACGCGGAGGTCGCGTTCGCGACGCCGCTTGATTTCATTGTCGTGAGCGGCGGTGCCGTCCGCTCCCGCTTTGCGGGAGGCAGACGGCGCTGCCGCCGCGTGCTGCGCGCCAACGGAGCGTCCGCCATTGCCAGCGGACGCGCCGTTGGCGGCGCGCATCGGGGCGGCTGCCGATGACACGATACGGGCGGCTGCGCCATTCGCCGCGTTGGCGGCGGACTCGGCCGCCGCCCTCTTGGCCAGGTAGTAATCGTAGTTGCCGAGGTAGCGCGTCGCGTGGCCCTGGCCGACCTCGATCACTTCGCTTGCCAGCTCGTTGAGCAGGTAGCGATCGTGGCTGACAATTACCACGGTGCCGGGGAAACGGCGCAGGGCTTCGAGCAGCGTGTCCTTGGCCACGATGTCGAGGTTGTTGGTTGGCTCGTCGAGCAGCAGGCAGTTGTTGCGATGCGCGAGCACCTTGGCAAGCGCGAGCCGCGCACGCTCGCCGCCCGAGAGCACGCCGGCGGGCTTCAGCGCGTCGTCGCCCGAAAAGAGCATCGCACCGAGCAGGCCGCGAATCTCGCCGGTTGTCATCCCTTCGGCCGCGTCGCTCAGCTCTTGGAGCGCGGTCTTGCTGTAGTCGAGCGACTCGGCCAGGTTCTGCGCAAAATAACCGATCTCGATTCCCGAGCCGACAGTGCGCTGGCCGGCGGTCATGGGTTCGATTCCCGCCAGCAGCTTCATCATCGTGGATTTTCCGGCGCCGTTGGGTCCCACCAGCGCGATTCGCGCGCCGCGCTCAATCGTCAGATCGACGCCGTCGTAGACGGTGATGTCGCCATAGCGCTTAACCGCTCCGCGCAGCTCGAAGACCCGGCGTCCGCCACGCTCGCATTGGGGAAAACGGATCGCGGGCGGGTTTTCGCTGCCGGCCGGCGGCTCCAGGCGCTCGATTTTTTCCAGCTGCTTTATCCGGCTCTGGACCAGCTTGGCCTTGCTCGCCTGGTAGCGGAAGCGGCTGATGAAGGCCTCCATGTGCTCTATTTCGGCGCGCTGATTTTCGTAGGCCGCCTGTTCGAGTTCGCGGCGCTCCTCGCGTTGGACCAGGTAGGCCGAGTAGCCGCCCCGATACTCGATCAGCCGGCCGCGTGAGACTTCGACCGTACGGTCGGTCACACGGTCAAGAAAGTAGCGGTCATGCGAGACCAGGATTATCCCGCCCGGATAGTTCGCCAGGTAATCCTCGAGCCAGTTGCGCGCCTCGAGGTCGAGATGGTTGGTCGGCTCGTCGAGCATCAGGAATTCCGGGCGGCGCACCAGCAGCTTGGCGAGCGCGATCCGCATCCGGATGCCGCCGGAAAACTCGGCGACGTCGCGCTCGAGATCGCTTTCGACGAAGCCCAGTCCGAACAGGACCGCTTTGGCGCGGCTGTCGGCTTCATAAAACCCGTGGCGCTCAAGCTCGCTCAGCACATCGCCGAGTTCCGCCAGCGCGGCGTCGTGTTCGGGACCGCTATGATGCTCGGCTAGCACTTCTTCCAATTCGAGCCTGCGGCGGTCGTGGGCCTGCATTTCACTCAATGCTGAGAGCGTTTCCTCCAGCACCGGTCGGCCGCCCATCTCGGGCGCGTCTTGCGGCAGATAGCCAACGGAAGAGCGCTGCGGGCGTGCTATACGGCCCGCGTCGGGCGTGATGACCTCGCCGATCATGCGCAGGAGTGTGGTCTTGCCGGCGCCGTTAAGGCCCACCAAGCCGACCCGCGCGTCGTCCGCCATCGCCCAGCTTACGCTGTCGAAGATCGAACGTCCGCCGTAAAACTTTGAAACTTTATCGAGCGCCAGCATCGAGCAAATTCCGATAGATGCGAAAATTCCGACAACGGCTAAAGATTCGGGTAATACCGTGCGCTCAGCGCGAAGGCTCGGGGTTTCACTCCCGCCGCAGCGACCTCGCCACAGCCAAGCGCCCGCCGCGGGAGCCGCTTAACCCCGACATTCTAGCCGCATCGGCGGCCGCGCAAAAGCCGGTGACTCTAAGCAGGAGCGTCGTTGCGTCGCGCCGTTGGCGGCCGACGTCTGAAGGCAAGGGGGTATGGACGGGGCACGATGCAATCCGTTTAATGGTGCAGGTGAGAACTCAGGGGGGAGCCCGGGCGGCGCGGCCGGCCGGCCACAACGGAGGAACGATATGCCCGCAATCCGGGACGGCGACCACATCCTCGTAATCGATCGCAAACTTTTCCATGATGACAACACACGCTTTTTCGTCGGCGTGGTTGAAGAATACGACGACCGGGTGATTCGCCTGCGCGGCTTCCCGTTTCATCTGAGTCCCTACGAAGTCACTGGCGTGGAGCGCCATGGCGAGCAACGCGTGCGCGTGCTTTCGATGTCGGGTGATATTTTGCTTTACATGCTCCCGCGCGAAACCGAACTCGACAAGATGCAGCTCCGCCGCTCGCCCAAATCTCTCCAAATAACCGACGGCGGTGCCGTGACGCTCGATCTCAGCGAATGGCTTATGCGCGCCTAATTTTCACGGCCGCGCTTGCCGCATTGGTTGTGGCCGCGATACCACGTCCAGCGGCAGCCCAGTCGCAATCGAATCAGGATTCGACCCAGGAGCAGATGCCCGCGCCCGGGGCGATGCAGACGCCGGGCGCGATGCCGGGGCACAGCTTTGACCACATTGACCTTCCGCAGCCGCCCTTGATCACGATGACCGCCGTGCCCGGCTATGGCCCCGCGCCACTCACCGTGGGCTTCTTCGTAAATACGGTCGATCCTGAGGGTAAAGGTTTCGTCTCGTACGTGTGGAATTTCGGCGACGGGCAGGTCTCGATGGATCCGCCGCTGACTTTTTTCCACACCTACAAGATCCCCGGCACGTACATGGCGACCGTCAATGCGACCACCCCTGACGGCCGCACCGCGATCGGTTACGTGGGAGTCACGGTTCGCCCGGGAATCGTCAACTAGGGCGGGTCACTCGCCGGGATTGATCGTTTCGACCTTGCCGCTTTCCAGATTGTAGCGGGCGCCTACGATCTTCAGGCTGCCGTCGGCGACGCGTTGTTTGAACTCCGGCGAGCGTTCCAGTTTTTTCACCTGCTCGGTCACGTTCAAATCGATCGCGCTGGATTCGAGTGCGTCGCCGCCTTTTTTGCGCGCCTGCTCGACCGCCGGGCAGATGTTGGCGAAAATTTCCGGCAGTTCAGCCGCGGGCTTGCTGGCGCACTCGGCAAGCGCGCCTTTGACCGCGCCGCAACTATCGTGACCGAGCACCATGATCAGACTTGCGCCAAGGTGAGCGACCCCATAGTCGATGCTCTCGAGACCCGCGCGGGTCACCGTGTTGCCGGCGATACGCACCACGAAAAGGCCGCCGAGGCCCTGGTCGAAGATCAGCTCGGGCGGCACCCGCGAGTCCGAACACGACAGGATGACCGCGAACGGCGCTTGGCCGCCCACCAGCTCAGATCGCCGCTTGGCGTGAAGGTGAGGATGGCCGTTTGCGTCTCGCTGGAAGCGCTGGTTGCCAACCATGAGCTCCTTGAGAGCTTGATCCGGAGTCATCGTTGCAGCAACTTCGGCGGCGGCCGCCGAGACCGTCGAGAATTGGGTTGCGAGTTTGATGGTTCCACAGCTCAAAAGCGTGGCGATGATGACAGCAAAGGTCAATCGAGTTGTGCGCATGGCAGATCCCTCTTTCCGTGCGCGCAGAGCCTATCACTAATGTTTGCCGACGGCAGCTTTTCACCGCGCGGGCGCCGCGGGCGCATTGACAGCGGCGCAGCGCTTGGCAACTAAGTAGATATGCGACGCGCTCGAATGTCCGCTTCGGCAGCACTGGCGATGGTGACGGCGCTCGGCGCGGCCGGATGCATGTCCGAGGCGATCAAACAAAACCAGCAGCAGCTCGATCAGCAGAAGGCCGAACTGGAACAGCTGAAGCAACAGGTCGCGGACCTCAAGGCGGCCCAGCAGCCCTCCTATCCGACCGCCCCGCTGCCGGCCGGTGCATGCGACAAATCCGTGATGCAGGTGGCGACCAAACATGGCGGCGCGCGATTTGCGGCAGGCGAATTCACCAAGGCGCTCGGTTACTACCAGGATGCCATCACCGCGTGCCCGACGAGCGCCCAGGCCCAGCTTAACCTGGCGCGCGCCTATGAGGCGTTGGGCGATCGCGGTCAGGCAGTGGATCACTATAAGCGCGCGGTACAGGACGCGCCGTCGGACCATGACGCCGACCCCGCCGTGGCCGAGCAGGCGCAACAGGCGTTGTCGCGGCTGGCCGCAAATTAGCGCCGAGTCGGTCGTACCGGCTCGAACAAACGAACCCCTGTGGCGCAGGACGGAGGCTCTCTTGAAAGACGTATTCAGCGTTGAAGGCAAGGTCACAATCGTAACCGGCGGCGGCACCGGAATCGGCGCGGTGATCGCGCGCGAGTTCGCCCTGCGCGGGGCGCCGGTGCTGGTCGCGAGCCGCAATGCCGGCCATCTCGAGCCCGTGCGCGACGCTATTCGCAAGGCCGGTGGCAAGTGCGAGATGGCCGTGTGCGACGTGCGCAACGCCGAGTCGTGCGACGCGCTGGTGGCCGAGGCGGTCAAGCACTTCGGCCGTCTCGACGTGATGATCAACAATCACGGCGCCAGCATCGCGTCGCCCAGCCTTAAGCTCTCGCCCAACGGCTGGCGCGCGGTGGTTTCGATCAACCTCGACGGTGTGTTTTTCTGCTCCAAGGCCGCCGCCCGCCAGTTCGTCGAGCAAAAAGGCCCCGGCGCCATCATCAACCTGTCTTCGACCGCCGGCGTTCACGGCTCGGCCACAATGCTGCCCTATGCGGCGTCCAAGGCTGGCGTGATCAAGCTCACCGAGTCGCAGGCCGCGGAGTGGGGCCATCTGGGCATCCGCGTCAATTGCATCGCGCCCGGACCGGTCACCACCGAGGGCGCCGCCGAACGCATCTGGCCCAACGAGAAGGTCAAGGCGGCGATGCTGCTGTCGCGCGCCCTGCAACGCTTCGGCACTTGCGAGGAAATCGCGTACCCGTGCATCTTCCTCGCCTCCGACGCGTCAAGTTTCATCACCGGCGCCCTGCTGATCGCCGATGGTGGCAATTTGCGCTACGGCGACGCACTCCAGGTGCTTCCCGACTAGCAGCTCGCGTTCCGGGTCGCGTCGGCCGTTGCGGCGGCGCTTGTCGCGGCGCGGCGCGCCGTGGTATCCGAAATCGCGCGGGCAAATCGCGCGGTCGCCGAGAAGGTAGATTCAAGCTTGGATTTTGGATTCAGCGAAGAGCAGGAGATGCTGCGCCAGAGCGCGCGTTCGCTCCTCGAGCGCGAATGTCCCTCCACGCACGTCCGCCAGATGATGCAGGACGAGCGCGGATACTCGCCCGAGCTGTGGCGCAAGATGGCCGATCTCGGATGGCTCGGACTGGTGCTGCCCGAAGAGCACGGCGGCGCGGGACTCAGCTACGTCGATTTGGTGGTCGTGGCGGAGGAGATGGGGCGTGTGCTGTTGCCGTCGCCATTCATCTGGACGCTGATGTTCGCCGAGGCGATAGCACGCTCCGGCTCCGAGGATCAGAAGCGCCGCCTGCTTCCCGCGATCGCGCGCGGCCAACTGGTCGCCACGGCCGCTCATCTGGAAGCCAACGCAAGGTGGACGGAAAGCGGTATCACGCTCGGCGCGCGCAAAAGCGGCGCCGGCTACCTTCTCAACGGCGACAAGGTGTTCGTCAACGACGCGCACGCCGCCGACTTTTTCCTGGTTGCGGCCCGCACCGGCGGCAAACGCGGTGGCGGCGTGACGCTTTTCGCGATCGACTCCAAGCGCGCCGGCGTTGCCGTGACGCCGCTCAAAACGGTGGATCAAACGCGCAAGCTCGGAGCGGTCACGTTTCGCGGCGTGAAGGCGGCAGCGGCCGACGTGATCGGCGAGGTCAATGACGGATGGCCCGTGCTGATGGCCGCGATCGACCGCACCAAGGTGGCGCTTGCGGCCGAGATGATTGGCGGCGCGCAAAAAGTGCTCGATACCGCAGTTGAGTACACAAGAGTGCGCGAGCAGTTCGGCCGTCCGATCGGCAGTTTCCAGGCCGTCCAGCACAAGTGTGCGAATATGATGGTTGATATCGAGGGCGCGAAGTCCGCAATCTACTACGCCGCCTGGGCGGTCAGCAACGACGCGCCCGACGCCAGCGCCGCCGCCGCGGTGGCCAAAGCCGCAGCCTCCGACGCATTCCGGCGCACCGCCGGCGACGGCATCCAGGTCCACGGCGGAATCGGTTTTACCTGGGAGCACGACATGCATCTCTATTTCAAGCGCGCCATGTCCTCCGAGTTCACCTTCGGGGACGCGAATTTCAACCGCGAAATCGTGGCGCAATTGATCGGTCTCTAAAAAAATGGTGGGAAAAAGCCGTCGCGAAGCGGCGGCGCGTTCGCGCAAGGAGCACTAGGCTATGGTCGACAAGAGCATAGTTGGCAAAACCGGCAAACCGTTCTCGATGCCGATCGAATGGGGCAAGGTGCGCGAGTTCGCCCGCGCGGTGCGCGATCCCAACCCGGTCTATTTCGATCCCGAGCTGGCAAAAAAGGAATGCGGCGGAGTTCCGATACCGGTCACCTTTCTCCAGACCAGCGCGTTTTGGCAGACCGCGGAGTCGATGCCGCCGCTCGATATGTTCGACATGCGGCGTATCCTGCATGGCGAACAGGAATTCGAGTTCTTCAAGCCGATCCTCGTTGGCGACACGCTGACCGGGGTCGCCCGCGTCGCTGACATCTACGAAAAGGAAGGCGGGCGCGGCGGCAAGATGACTTTCCTCGCGGTCGAGACCAGCTATACCAATCAGAAGAACGAAAAAGTCGCGCGCGCGCGCTTCGTGCTGGTCGAGACCGGCCAGGCAGTCGGCGGATGAGCCGAGCGGATGAATGATCGCAAGTATGCTCGCAGGGGTGCGCGGAAACATTCACATCGAGATGAGGCGGCCATGACATCAAAACTCAAATTCGAAACGATAAAGGTCGGCGACCCGATTCCCACCGTCACGATCGACAACGTCTCGCGTCCCGACTTCGTCCGCTATGCCGGCGCCTCGGGAGACTTCGTGCCGCTGCATTATGATCAAACGTTCGTCGAGGCAGCCGGTATCCCGACCGTATTCGCGCAAGGGATGTGGACCGCTGGATGCCTCTCGCGATGCCTTACCGATTTTGCCGGCGCAGGGCAGGTCCGTCATTTCAAGGTTCGTTTCGCGCGCCAGGTATGGCCGGGCGACACGCTCACCTGCCGCGGCACAGTGACGGCAAAGAACGAGGCTGACGGCGAAAAGCTGGTCGAAGGCGAGCTGGAGGTGGTCAATCAAAAGGGCGAGGCCACCGTCAAGGGCGCTTTCCGCGTCGTCGCCGCCTAGCGTCTGCGCCGTCCGACTGTGGCGCGCGGGGCGCGCCGAACCTAAACTTGGAGTGCGATGCCTGAACCGCGTTACGTCATCATCCATGGCCATTTTTACCAGCCGCCGCGTGAAAGCCCGTGGACCGGACTGATTAGTCCCGAGGCCGGCGCGGCGCCGTTCCCTAACTGGAACGAGAAAATTCTTAGCGAGTGCTATATCGCGAACGGGCGCGCGCATGTCATGGACGGGCGCGTGGCGCATATCCGCAACAACTACGCCGCGCTCAATTTCGACTTCGGCCCGACGCTGATTAGCTGGCTGCAGCGCCATGGCGCGCACGCTTATCGGGCGGTGTGCCAGGGCGACCTGGAAAGCATCGCGAAGCATGGCGGACATGGCAGCGCGATCGCGCAATCCTACAATCATTCGATTCTGCCTTTGCTGCGGCCGCGCGATCGCGCGTTGCAAATCGCCTGGGGTGTCGAGGATTTCGTCGCACGCTTCAAACGCCGGCCCGAGGGGATGTGGCTGCCTGAATGCGCCGCCGATCGCGATACGCTGCGCGACGTCGCGGCGGCCGGAATGAAATTTATCATCCTTGCGCCCGAGCAAGGGACGTTTCGCGGCGCGGGGGCAGGAGTCCGCGGCGCCGGCCCGTTCATTTGGCGCGAGGATTCGCTGAGCCTGGCGGTCTTTCGCTTCGACCGCGATCTCTCTCGAGCGGTTTCCTTCGACCACGGCCTCGCCGACGGCCTCGGGCTCGCGAATTCGATCGCTGAGGCGGCGGCACAGACCGAGCCCGGCGGCCTCGTGATGGTTGCGACCGACGGCGAGACCTTCGGTCATCACAAGCGCCGCGGCGACGCCGAACTGGCCCGCGCGATCGACGCGCTGGAGCTGCGCGATGACGTGCGGCTGACCAATTGCGCCGAATACCTGGCACTCTTTCCGCAAGGCGCCGGCAGTTTCGAAATCGACGCGCCGAGTTCGTGGAGCTGTCCGCACGGGGTCGAGCGATGGCGTGCGGCGTGCGGATGCCGCATGGACCCGGCGACCAACCAGGAATGGCGCAAGCCGCTCCGCGACGCGATGGACTTCGTGGACAACCACGCCACGGCGGTTTACGAACGCTTCGCGCCGCCGCTGGCCGACGACGCCAATGCCGCGCTGGTGGAATCGATTCGCCTCGCGATCGACCCCAATCCCGCGTTGCACGAGGAATTTTTCGTTCATCGTCGAGTGACTTCGGAGGCCAATCGCGAGAGCCTGATGCGCCTGTTCGAGATGGAGCGGGCGGCGCAGGCAGCGCTTACCAGTTGCGCGTGGTTCTTCGATGATTTCGGCGGGCCCGAGGGTCGCGTGGTGCTGCGATGGGCCGCGCGCGCGATCGAGATCGCCGCCGAGTTCTCGCTCAGCGTCGAGGCCGAGCTGCTGGAGCGGCTGCGCCAAATTCGATCCAATCGCCGCGAGATTGGTGACGCCGCCACGCTATACTTGAGCCTCAAGACTCGCGAAGCACGCGGGAGGGTATGATTGCCATGGCGGACACTCACGACATCGAATCGATTCTCCGCGAAGGCCGTTCTTTTCCTCCGACGCCCGAGTTCAGCCGCGCGGCCCGCGTCAAAAGCATGGCCGAGTATGAGGCGCTCTATCGGCGCGCCGAGCAGGACCCCGAAGCGTTTTGGGGCGAATGTGCGAAAGATCTCAGCTGGTTCAAGCCCTTCGATAAGGTTCTCGAATGGAAATTCCCGTTCGCCAAGTGGTTTCTCAACGGTAAGCTCAACGCGTCATACAATTGCCTCGACCGCCATCTGACCACCGCACGGCGCAACAAGGCGGCGCTCATCTGGGAGGGCGAGCCGGGCGACGTGCGGGTGCTCACGTATCAGATGCTGGCGAGCGAGGTTGCGCGCGCGGCCAATGCGCTCAAAAGCCTTGGCGTGAAGGAGGGAGATCGCGTCGCGATCTATATGCCGCTGGTGCCAGAGGCGGTGATCGCGATGCTCGCGTGCGCGCGTATCGGCGCGATCCATTCGGTCATCTTCGGCGGCTTCTCGGCCGAGGCGCTGGTCGACCGGATTAACGACGCCGAGGCCAAGGTGTGCATCACGGCGGACGCCGGATGGCGCCGCGGACAGCAGGTTCCGCTCAAGCCCAACGTGGACGAGGCGCTCAAGCGCTGCCCCTCGATCGTGCATTGCGTGGTGCTGCGGCGCACCGGGGCCAAGGTCGAGATGCGTAAGGGGCGCGACGTCTGGTGGGACGAGCTGATCGCGGCGCAAAGCTCCGTGTGCGCGCCGGCCGAGCTCGACGCCGAGCATCCGCTCTACACGCTCTACACCTCGGGCACTACGGGCAAGCCCAAGGGCGTCGTGCACGCGACCGGCGGCTACCTGGTGCATACGCTGATGACGATGAAGTGGGTGTTCGATCTGAAGGACGAGGACATCTACTGGTGCACCGCCGACATCGGGTGGGTCACCGGACACAGCTACACGGTGTATGGTCCGCTCGCGGCGGGCGCGACGGTGGTGATGTACGAGGGCGCTCCGAATTTTCCCGAGAACGATCGTTTCTGGCGGATAATTGAAAAATACCGCGTCAACATCCTCTATACCGCGCCGACTGCGATCCGCACCTTCATCAAGTGGGGAGATTCGTGGGTGAAGAAGCACGATCTCTCCAGCCTGCGGCTGCTTGGCACGGTTGGCGAACCGATCAATCCCGAAGCCTGGATCTGGTACCACAAAGTGATCGGCGGCGAGCGCTGTCCAATCGTGGATACCTGGTGGCAGACTGAAACCGGCGGCATCATGATCGCCCCGATGCCGGGCGCGATTGCGGCCAAACCAGGATCCGCCACGCGTCCGATTCCCGGCGTTGTCGCCGAGGTCGTCACGCGCGAGGGCAAACCCGTCGGCCCCAACCAGGGCGGCCTGCTGATCGTCCGCCGCCCGTGGCCCGGGATGCTGCGCACAATTTTTCGCGATCCCGAACGCTATCGGCAGCAGTATTTCAGTCAAATCGAGGGTGCCTACTTCACCGGCGATGGCGCGCGCTGCGACCAGGACGGCTACTTCTGGATCATGGGCCGCGTCGACGACGTGATTAACGTCTCGGGTCATCGGTTGGGCACGATGGAGATCGAGAGCGCGCTGGTGTCGCATCCGATGGTGGCCGAGGCGGCGGTGGTTGGCAGGCCTGACGATATGAAGGGCCAGGCGGTGGTCGCTTTCGTGACGCTCGAGGGTGCGCGCCACGGCGACGCGCAATTGCGCGACGAACTGCGCCAGCACGTGGTCAAGGAGATTGGCGCGCTCGCACGGCCCGACGATCTGCGCTTCACTGACACGCTACCCAAGACGCGGAGCGGCAAGATCATGCGCCGACTGCTGCGCCAGATAGCTTCAGGCGAAGAGAAGCTGGGCGACACCACGACGCTCGAAGATCTGACCGTGCTGGCGCGCCTGCGCGAAGACGACGAGTAGCGTCCTGCACCCGCGCTTCAAGTCGCTAGGGCGAAGGGCGGAGACCGAAAGTCCTCGCGACGATGCGATCGACCATGCGCGCCGGCAGCGTGGTCGGCAGCGTCCAGTTCTGAAATCTCCCGGCGACCGGTGAGTAGCGCGTCTTGGGCCGCGCCGCGGTCAAAGCTTCGTATACGACCTCGCCCAGGCGCTCGGACGACCAGCCCTTACGGCCTTCCGCTATCATGTAGTCGCGAAAGCGCTTGATGATCTCGAAATACGGGCTCTTCTCGTATGGCGCGAGGTCAATTTGCTCGGCCTTGTCCCAAATCGGAGTCGCGACCGATCCGGGCGCCACGATAATCACGTCGATTCCGAACAGCATCAGTTCCCGCCGCAGGCTTTGCGACAGGCCCTCGAGTCCATGCTTGGAGGCCGCATAGAGGCCCACAAAAGGCGCAGCGAAGCGGCCGCCCACCGACGAGATGTTCACGATCCGTCCCGGCGGTCCGATGCGCGCGGGGTCGGTTCCGAGCAACGGCGCGAAGGCCTTGATGACGGTCATCGGCGCGATCAGGTTGACTTCGAGTTGGTGACGGAAATCGTCAGCCGAGGCTTCCAGTAGCGGTCCCGCAACGGCGATGCCCGCATTGTTGACCAGGCCCATAAGCCGTCCGCCGGCGAGCGCCGCGCCGACCTCGGCTGCGCCGCGCGCGACCGCGGCCTCATCGGTGACGTCGAATAGCAGCGGTGAAAAACGCGCGCCGAGTTCCGTCCGCAAGCGCTCGGCGTCGGCCGGCTTGCGCACGCTCCCGAAAACGCGAAAGCCCTTCGCCGTCATCACCTTGGCGATACCCCATCCGATGCCGGTCGAGACCCCGGTGACTACGACGCTTTGCATGGATTACCTCCTGCGGCGCGCGAACTCGGAATCACTGTCGCACAGGTGCCGCGCAAACGCATCGGGGGAGTGCCGCGGTGGAAGAGGCGAAGCGTTGCCGGCGAGTCACAAACATGAAAATAGGGCGGCTCGGCTTAAAAGCCGCGCCGCCCCACCGCTTATATTTATGTTTCTAGGAATTGCGCAAAAGCGCCGCGATAGAACACTGACTAATCGCCGTCGTGGTCACGGTCGTGATGCGACCGATGGTGGCCATGATGCCATCCTTCACCGGAGTTCCAGCCCTGGGACGGATAACCCCTATAACCGGAATACGGATACCCGTACGGTCTGTAGCCCTGCCCAGAGTAAGGATATGCGTAGGCATACCTGCCGGGCTGATTTCCGTACGCCTGGCCGGAGTAGGGATATTCGTATCTGTACCGATTTTCGTATCCCTGGTAGGCAGGAGGCTGGCGCCATCCTTGGGCGGAGCGCCATGCGCCGTCGTTATCCCCGTCATGGTCATAATCGTGGGCGAGCGCCGGGCCCGTGAGCAAGGCGGCCGCCATCGCGACAGTTAGGAGAAGCGTTGTGATTTTCTTTTTCATGTTTTTCCAGACCTCCCTGCTATCCGGCGAGGGCAAAGGCGAAACAGCGACGGAGCTGCGGAATCGTGATGATTTTCAGCCGTTCTTAGTCTCGCCTCCTCGTCAGGAGGCCCTTTTAGAGCCTTCCCACTATTAAAGACGCCGCCGGCCCGCGCAGGTTACGGCGAGGCGTGCCTTGCCAGCCATGTCACGCTGGTGGTAATCTGCTTTTCGTGTGGGCTTCTGCCCACTTTTTCGTTTAGCCGGTTTGCCCGATGAGTGCGGCGCTCGGGCGCAGAAACCTCCTGATACAGAGTCGACTGCGATTGGCGCTGCGAGAGCCCCCTCTCGGGCGTGGCGCGCGGAGTTGCGCGCGGACTAGCAGCGTTTAGGCTCCCGGCTCGCTGACCGGGGCCAGCGCTGGCGGATCGGGGAACGAGTGCGGCGCGGGGGAGTTTTTCAGTGAGTGACACGGGCGCATCGGGAAATAGCGGGCAAGGCCACAGGATGGTGGTGCAGCTCCATCCGGTGGCGATGCGGGTGGCCGAGTTGCTCGCGCCGCACGTGGAGCGGCAGGGTTTCGAGCTGGTGTCGGTGGAATATCACAAGGGCACCCGCAGCTCGCTGTTGCGCTTGTTAATGGATCGGCCGGGCGGCGGGATTGCGCTGAGCGATCTGGAGCGGCTCTCCCCGGTACTGAGCGACTTGCTCGACGTTTACGATCCGATCGACGGGCGTTACACGCTGGAAGTCGCTTCGCCCGGGGTGAACCGGCCGCTGACGCGGCGCCAGGATTTCGAGGCGTTTGTCGGCCAGCGGGTCAGGATCAAGACGCATCGCGCGGTGGAGGGGCAAAAGTCCTTCACCGGCGTGCTCGTATCGGTGGACGCGGACGGAGTTGAGATCGACGACGATAGCCGGCGCCGTCTGAAAATCGGCTTCGGTGAAATGAAGGGAGCAAATCACGAATACGATTTCGAAGGACCCGGACGCCGATGACGTCGCGCTCGGCGGTCGGCGCGGACGCGAGCGCGCCGGCTCAGGATTGGACGCAAGTTTGAACGCTAGAGATTACGTATCGGGCGGCGCATGCCAGACATCGCGCCCCGTGGAGGCCGTATGACCGGAGAGCTCAACCGGGTGATCGAGCAGGTTTCCAAGGAAAAAGGAATCGACAAGACGATCGTGATAAGCGCGGTCGAGGAGATGATGCATTCAGCGGCGCGGCGCACGTTCGGCAACGAACGCAATATCGAGTCGCGTTTCAACTCTGAGCTCGGCGAAGTCGAGCTGTTCGAGATAAAAACGGTGGTCGACCAGGTCGCCAATCCGCAGGCCGAGGCCACGGTCGATGAGGCGCGCGCCAAGTACGATCCGGAAGCCGAGGTCGGCGACGAGATCCTGATCAAGCTCGATACCGCGACCATGGGCCGCATCGCGGCGCAGGCGGCCAAGCAGAACTTGATCCAGCACATCCGCGACGCCGAGCGAAAACAGATCTTCAACGAGTTCAAGGATCGCAAGAGCGAAGTCGTCTCGGGCATCGTGCAGCGCTTCGAGCGCAAGAACATGATCGTCAACCTCGGACGCACGGAGGCAATCCTGCCTGAAAAAGAGCAGATTCCGCATGAGCGCTATCGCCAGGGCGATCGTATCCGCGCGCTCATTCTCGACGTTGACCTGTCCGAGAAGGGGCTGTCGATCGTGCTCTCGCGCACCGCCAACGAATTCCTGTGCAAGCTGTTCGAGCAGGAGGTGCCCGAAATTTACGAGGGTATCGTCGAGATTCGGCAGTGCGCGCGCGAGCCGGGCGGACGGGCCAAGGTCGCGGTTTATTCCAAGGACTCCGACGTCGATCCCGTCGGCGCCTGCGTCGGCATGAAGGGGACGCGCGTACAGGCCGTGGTGCAGGAGTTGCGCGGCGAAAAAATCGATATTGTGCCGTGGACCGACGACCAGGCCGAGCTGGTGTGCCGCGCGCTCGCCCCGGCCAAGGTCTCCAAGGTGATCATCGACGAGGACGAACACGCGATGGAGGTGGTGGTGCCCGACGACCAGCTTTCGCTGGCGATCGGCAAGCGCGGGCAGAACGTGCGCCTCGCCCATCGGCTGTCGGGATGGAAGATCGATTTGCGCAGCGACTCGGAAGCCGAAGAGGAGGCGCGCGCCGCGCGGGCCTCACTCAATGCGATTCCGGGTATCGGCGACATCAACGCGGAGCTGCTCTACCAGTGGGGTTTCCGAACTGCCGAGCAGCTCGCCGAGACCTCGGAGGAATCGTTCGAGGTCGAGGGAATCTCGCCCGAGCGCGCCCGTCAGTTAATCATGGCGGCGCGCGAATGGGTCGCCAAAAAGCATACGGATGAAGAAGCGGCGGCGGTCGCGGCGGCTCAGGCCGCCGTCGAGAAGGCCGAGGCGGATGCGGCGGTGGCGGCTTCCGCCGACGAAGCCGCGGCTGGAGCGGCGAACGGCGGTGGCGAGGACGGCGACGGAGTCGAAGGCGCGAGCGTAGGCGAAGAGGAAGATGCCGCGGCGAAATCATAAGCCCAAGCGCACCTGTCTCGGATGCATGACGCGCGACGCGCAGGCCGCGATGGTGCGGCTTGCCGCAGTGGACGGCGCGGTGCGCACCGACGAGCGCCGGCGTTTGGGCGGCCGCGGCGGTTATCTGCACGCGCGGCGCGAATGTCTGGATCGTTTCGCGCGCGCCCGCACGCGCGAGTTCCGTTCGCTCCGCGTTGTGCTCGACCGCGACGCACGGGAGTTGATTACGCGAATGTTACAGGAGCGGCTGGATAGCCAGAGCGCTCTCTATTAGAGTAGGGAAAATGGCGCGAAAGCGGATCAAGACCTTTGCCCAGGAATGGGGCATCTCCGTCGACGATGTACTGGCAACGTGCGCGCGTCTGAAACTCGGCCACGCCCATTCGGACTCAAGCCTCCTGACACCCGAGGAGGCCGACCGCGTCAAGCACGACCTTGACGAACAGGTCCATCGCCAGGAACTTCTGCGGCGCGAGACCGTGGTCGAAACCAGCGCGGGCAAGGTCGTCGAGAAGCGGCTCAACGCCACGGTGATGCGCCGCCGGCATACCGAACCCGAAGCCGGATTCGCGCAAGCCGCGGCCGAGCCTGACGTGCCGTTCCATTTCGAACTCGAAGGCGAGCGCGAAGAAGCTTTCGCCACGCCGTTTCTCGAAGAGCGGATCGAGCCGGCGGAGCCGGCCACGCCCGCGATGCCGCAGACGCAGTCGGCGGCGTCCGCTCTTCAGGAAACTCCAGCGCCGCATGCTCCTCCAGCATCCGAACATCCCGCCGATACGCAGGGTGGACACGCCGCGCCCAATGGCGCGGCGGCCAGGGCCGAACAGCCGGCCGCCGAGCCAACGCCCGCGGGCGCAGAAGCTAGTCCCGATACGATCGCGGCCGAAGCCGCGAAACCGGAAGCCGTCAGGTCCGAACCCGTAAAGACTGAGGCGACCCGGCCCGAGCGCGCGCCTGCTGCGCCGGTCCACGAACAGAAGCCGCTTACCCGGACCATCGTTGAGCCGCCACGTCCGCAACCGCCGGGCACACGGCCCGTGATGCCCCGGATGCAGCCGTCGGCCGGCTCCGGCGTGCGCCGTATCGGCGAGGCGCGTCCGCAGACCGCCGGACGAACCATCAATCTAACGGGCTCGGCCCATGATGCTGCGCCGTCGCTCGACGACGGCCAGCGCGGACCGCGAGTGCTGGGTAAAATCGAACTGCCGAAGCCCGCGCCGCGCCCGTCGGCGCCGGTGACCAGGCCCGGCGCGCCGCCGCGTCCCGGACAGCCCTCGCGTTTCGCGCCTGCCGCTCCGCCGCCTCAGCCCGACCAGGGTGCGATGCCGCCGCCGGGCGACGCCTCGGCCAAGCCCGGCGCGCGAACGATCAAAAAGAAGCGCGTGGTCAAAAAAGGCGCGCCCGATTTCACCGCCGAGCGCGAGATGCGCGGCCTGCGCGTGCCCAAGAAACGGCGCGCGATGCCCGGTAAGGAGCAGCGCAAGACCGAAATCACCACGCCCAAGGCCTCAAAGCGCGTGGTCCGCATCACCGAGGGCGTCACCGTCTCCGAACTGGCCCGCAATATGGGGGTCAAGGCCGGCGAGATCATCAAGAAACTGATGGACCTCGGCGTGATGTCGACGCTCAACCAGGTGCTCGACGTCGATACCGCGGCGCTGGTCGCCAATGAGTTCGGCTACAGCGTCGAGAACGTCGCCTTCGATGTCGAATCCGCGATCGAGGAGACCGAGGCCGAGGAGGTCACGGGCGAATTGGTCGCGCGGCCGCCGGTGGTCACCGTGATGGGCCACGTCGATCACGGCAAGACCTCGCTGCTCGACGCGATCCGCCACGCCAAGGTCACCGAGCAGGAATTCGGCGGCATCACGCAGCACATCGGCGCGTACACGGTCGAGGCCAATGGGCGCAAGATAACTTTCGTCGATACTCCCGGCCACGAGGCGTTCACCGCGATGCGCGCGCGCGGCGCCAAGGTCACGGACATCGTGATCCTGGTGGTCGCGGCGGACGAGGGCGTGATGCCGCAGACGGTCGAAGCGCTCAATCACGCGCGCGCGGCCAAGGTGCCGATCGTGGTCGCGATCAACAAAATCGACCGGCCCGAAGCCAATATCGATCGGGTCAAGCAGCAGCTCACCGAACAGGGGCTCATCCCCGAGGACTACGGCGGCGACACGATCGTGGTGCCGGTCTCCGCGCGTAGCGGCGCCGGTATCGACAAGCTGCTCGAGATGCTGCTGTTGCAGGCCGACGTGCTTGAGCTCAAGGCCAACCCCGATCGCCCGGCGCGTGGCACGGTGGTCGAATCGGAACTCGACCGCGGACGCGGGCCGGTCGCGACCGTGCTGATCCAGGAGGGGACGCTGCGCCAGGGCGATCCGTTCGTCTGCGGCGTGGCCTACGGACGCGTGCGTGCGATGCTCGATCACAACGGCCAGCGCGTGGCCGAGGCGCCGCCCGCCACACCGGTGGAAATCTTCGGGCTCTCCGGCGTGCCCGAGCCCGGCACTCCGTTCGTGGTCGTGGCCGAAGAGGCCAAGGCACGCCAGGTCGCCGAGTTCCGCCAGTCCAAGCAGCGTGAGGGTGAGCTGCAAAAGAGCGCCCGTGTCTCGCTGCAGGATCTGAGCGATCGGATGAAGGCCGGCGAGGTCAAGGAACTCAAGGTCATCATCAAGGGCGACGTGCAGGGCTCGGTCGAGGCGCTGGCCGATTCGCTCGCGCGGCTTTCGACGGCCGAGGTCAAAATCGAAATTCTGCACAGCTCCGCCGGCGCCATCTCGGAGACCGACGTGACGCTCGCCTCCGCCTCCAACGCGGTGATCCTCGGCTTCAACATCCGGCCCGAACCCAAGGCCGCGGCGCTGGCCGAGAAGGAAGGCGTCGAGATTCGGCTCTACACGGTGATCTACGAGGCGATCAACGAGATGCGCGAGGCGATGGAAGGGCTGCTCGCGCCGACCTATCGCGAAAAGTCGCTGGGCCGCGCCGAGGTGCGCAAGACCTTCAACGTCCCAGGCGGCACGATCGCGGGCTCCATGGTGGTCGACGGCAAAATAACGCGCAACGGGCGCGCCCGCCTGGTACGCGACGGCCGCGTCGTATGGGAGGGCAAAATAGGTTCGCTGCGCCGCTTCAAGGACGACGCGCGCGAAGTCAGCGCGGGCTACGAATGCGGTATCGGGCTGGAGAATTATAACGACGTCAAGCCAGAGGACGTGATTGAGGCGTTCGAGATGGAGGCGATCGCGCGCAAGCTCGAGACCCCACGCTCGGACGCGATGCGCGGTCACGCCGCGGCCGAGAAGCATCCCCAGACCTGAAACGGCCGGCGCCTTTCGTCGTGGTTGTAGGGGTTTTGCAGCTCACGCTCTTCTTGCCGGAGAATCATTCGCTCAAGGGCAAGCGCCAGGTGCTGCGCGCGATCAAGGCGCGGGTGCGCACCAAGTTCAACGTCTCGATCGCCGAGTCCGACAGCCACGACATGTGGCAGCGCGCCGAACTCGGCATCTGCCAGGTCGGCAATGATCGCGCCTTTGTCGACTCGGCGCTGCGCGAAGTCGTCAACTTCATCGACGCGCTCGGTCTCGCCCCATTGGGCGAAGAGCGCCTCGAAATAATTAACTATTGAAGGTTCGCGCGCTGACTGTCATGGCCGGAAGTTGGGCGCGCTCGCGAGACGGCGGGGTAGTTCAGCTTGCACAACCGGGTCGGGCCGCTCACCACCTTCGAGAAATTTAACCTCGCGCTTGTGCTGACCTGGGCTGCGGGCTTTATCGATCTCGTCGGCTATATCTCGCTGTACGGACTTTATACGTCGCACATGACCGGAAATACGGTCGCGATGGCCCGTCATATATCCGAACTGCAGTGGAGCGGTGTTGTGCGTCGCGGATGGCCGATCGTGACGTTTGTCTTCGGCCTCATACTCGGCGCTTTCATCTATGAGGCCGAGAAGCGCCGCAAAATCCAGGTCCCCCTTCCGGCCGCCATAGGCCTGGAGGCGCTATTGATCGCCACCTTTATCGCAGCCGGTATCGGTAGCGGCTTCAAAGCGAACATTCCACCGCAGCCGGCAACAAAATTTTTCGTGATGGTGGCGCTACTCGCGATTTCGATGGGCATACAGAACGTGGTCATCCGCAACGTGGGCGGACTCACCGTGTATACCACCTTCGTCACCGGAACATTGGTGAAATTCGCCGAAAGCCTGTCGCAGTACCTGTTCTGGGTGCGCGATCGGACACGTCGCCGCTCTCGCCGCCGGTTCTTGAAAGTGCTCAGGGTATCGCCTCGCAGGCTTCATCTGCGGCGCTCCGCGATGACCCTCGGCCTGTGGTTCACTTATCTGGCGGGCGCGGTTTGTGCCGGGTTTTCGATCCAGCGGTGGGCGCTCCTTGGAATGATCGCTCCTTGTATATTAGTTCCCGACGCTGCAAATAGAAGAAAAGGCTGGCGCGGTAGCTCGATTGCTCCTGGGCCGAATGAGGCCGCACGAAAGCAGGAAGCGCCGCGCTCATATGCCCGGAGCAAATCCCGGACGGTCGACGGAGCCGCCGCTAGCCGGCGAGCTCGGATTAAGTTGCAAGGTGGGGAAACAGCTCCGGGGGCGACGAGGAGGAGGACGAAGGTGGGCGGAGTCAATGCGGCGATCGAAGTTGGAAAGCACGAGCTTAAGGTGTGTCTGGGCTCGGAGGGGGAGCTGTTCTCGGAACCCAACCAACCGCGTGCGATAAACCGGATCATCAAGCGGCTTTCGCAAGCGGGCTGCGCGCGAGTGCTTATCGAGGGCGGTTCATATCAAAGCGTGCTGATCGCGGCCCTGCGCGCGGCCGAGCTCCCGGTGGTCATCGTCAATCCCCGCCGGGTGCGCGAGTTCGCCAAGAGCATCGGTCAGCTGGCGAAAACCGATGAGATCGACGCGCGGGTGCTGGCGCTTTACGGCGAACGGACTGAGCCGCCGTTGCGCGAGCTTCCCGACGAACAGTGCCAGAGTCTGCGTGCGCAGTGGGTCAGGCGCGAACAGCTCATCGAGATGCTGGTGATGGAAGAGAACCGGCTCGAGCACGTGCCGGCCAAGGCCAAGGCGGTGCGGTACAATCTGCGCTCGCATATTGATTACCTGCGCAAACAGATAAAGCAGGCCGACGACGATCTCGATCGCGAGGTGCGCAACTCACCGCTATGGGACAAGTACGAAATGCTGAGCAGCGTGCCTGGCGTGGGGCGGGTGCTCAGTGTTGCGCTGCTCTCGGACCTGCCCGAGTTGGGCCGGCTCAACCGCGGCGAGATCGCCGCGCTGGCCGGCGTGGCGCCCTTCAACTGCGACAGCGGGACCCTGCGTGGCCAGCGCCAGGTCGCGGGCGGCCGTAGGCGGTTACGTCGGGCGCTGTATATGGCCGCGGTTTCCTCGGTGCGGTGTAATCCAGTGCTCAAGCCTTTTTACTTGCGCCTGCGCACGGCCGGTAAACCAGCCAAAGTGGCGCTGGTCGCGGTGATGCGCAAGCTGCTGCTTATTCTCAACGCCATGCTCAAGACCCGCAGCGCTTGGAGGGCTCTGCCATGTCCCACCGCAAACAGTTGACCGGCGGCCGCGTTGTCCAAAAGTCCACAGGCGGGATTACTCCTTCGATCCCAGAGCCTGTGGACCTTGTGGGCAACGCGGCGCTCTTGAAATCCAATACGGTCGCTTTTGTAATGTTGTCGGGGGTCGTTCTGTACGGAGCCTTTCGTCCGTTTCTTCCGGCTGCGGGCGAAGAATGGTGAAGGCTCGAATGTTCTCGCGGACGAACGGCCGCCTCGAACAGTGCCTCCTGGGATCATCCTGAGCAAAGCGTGTCCGCGAGCCGCATTTGCAGAATCTCGCGCGCTTTCTTCGCGCGTCAAACAAGATCTCGCGCGCTTTCTTCGCGCGTCAAACAAGGATCTCGCGCGGTTTATCCGCGGATCAAACATGGCGGCGTTCCCATCGGCGTTTATGCCCGGGCGCGCACGCGCTAACATGACACTTGATGGCTTCCGAACCACGCCGGCCCGAACGCGTCGCAGAGATGGTGCTGCGCGAACTCTCGTCGATGCTCATCCGCGACTTGAAGGATCCGCGCTTGCGCGGGATCACGCTCACCGGGGTCAAGATGACCGACGATCTGCGTCACGGCCGCGTGTTCTTCTCGCATCTCGAAGGCCACTCGCGAGCCGCCGAGGCGATCGCGGGATTCAAGAGCGCGGGCGGATTTATCCGCCGCCAGGTTGGCCGCGCCCTGGGCTTGCGCTACGCGCCCGAACTTGAGTTCGAATTCGACCCCGGCCCCGAGCGCGCCGCCCGTATCGACGTGCTGCTGCGGAGCGCCCGCAAGGACTGACTCTCTCCTCCAACGCGGCCGCGCTTACGCCGCGCCGCCATATCCGCTATCGTCGCCGCACCGCCCATGGATGCAGTTCTAATCGTCGACAAGCCCGCGGGGATTACCTCGGCCGAGGTCGTGCGTCAAATCAAGGCGCGCGTGCGTCCTGCCCGCGTCGGCCATCTGGGCACACTCGATCCTTTCGCCACCGGCCTGCTGCCGATTCTGATTGGCGAGGCCACCAAGCTCGCGCCATTTCTGCAGGACGGAGAAAAAGAGTACGAAGGCGTGATCCGGCTCGGTGTCGGGACCGACACGCTCGATCGCACAGGCGCCGAGACCGAGACGGCCGTGGTCCCCCCGCTCACACCCGCGATGCTCGCCGAAGCCGCCGCGCGCTTCACTGGCAGGATCGTGCAGCAGCCGCCGATCTTCTCCGCGATCAAGCGCGACGGCGTGCCGCTTTACAGGCTTGCGCGGCGCGGCGCCGAGGTTGAGCCGCCGCCCCCTCGTGAGGTTGAGATTTCGCGCCTGGTGCTCGACGCGATCGACGCGGCGTCGATTCATTTCGTGGCTACCTGTACCACCGGCACCTACATGCGCTCGCTCGCGCGCGACGTCGGATTGGAACTTGGCACGGTCGCCCATCTCGCCGAATTGCGCCGGCTGCGCAACGGTTCCTTTGGGCTGGCCGACGCGCGTCCACTCGCGGTGGCGCTCGCGACGCTGGCCGAGAAAAATCCAGCCGGCCTTATCGGGTTGCGTGAGGCGCTGGTCACAATGCCCGAGGCCGAAGCCGACCTGATCCAGGTGCGGCGGCTGCGCAACGGCGACTCGCGCGCTCTCGACGGTCTGGTGCCCGACGGCGCCAAGCTGTTCAAGGTGGTGAGCGAGGGCGCGCTGGTGGCGGTGGCCGAGGCTACTTCACGTGTCACCGCGCGGGTGGTGCGGGTTTTTGGCGTGGACTAGCGCACGGCTCTCCTGGAGCTGACGATTCAGACAGTAAAATTCCTCAATTACCGTCGAGCGCGCCGGGCGCGGAATCAGATCATCCGCCCCGAGCTGATTTCGCTGCCCGCCATTATTACGAAGCTCAAATCGAGTTTCCTGCTCGCCCTTGTCGCGTGGCTCATGGGCAAGAAGTCCCCGACGCTCCGCGTCATAGTCTGGCCGTACCCTGATTTGCCCGCGCTGTAGTAACCTCCGTTCAGCAGAGGAGGAGGCCCCCATGGCAGAGCGTGAGCGCCAGGGATCGGCGCACAATTTCGAGGTCGTGGTCGAACGAGACGTGATGCTCACGATGCGCGACGGGGTGCGGCTCGCGACCGATATTTACCATCCCGCACGCGGCGGCGCGGCCGTGCCGGGCCGCTTTCCGGTGCTCGTCGAGCGCACGCCGTACGACAAGAGCCCGGCGCGCTTCGCCGTGACCGCTCGATTCTTCGCCGAGCACGGCTACGTCGTTCTGATCCAGGACGTGCGCGGGCGCGGCGGCTCCGAGGGCGAATGGTACGCCTTCGCGCGCGAGGCGCCAGACGGCTACGACACTATTCAATGGGCCGCGGCTCAGCCGTGGTCGACCGGCAAGGTCGGCACGATGGGAACGTCGTACATGGCGGCAACCCAGAGCGCCGCGGCGACGCTTAACCCGCCGCATCTGGCCGCGATGTTCATCACTGAAGGGCCGTCGAATTATTATCACTGCTCGATGCGACACAACGGCGCGCTCGAGCAGCGCTTCCTCATCTACGCCTTCCACATGGCGGTCACGAGTCCCGAGGCGCGGGCGAATCCGGCGCTTCGTCTCGCGCTGATGGATGCGCGCACCAGTCTCGGGCAGTGGCTTCGACGCCTCCCGCTCAAGCGCGGCGCGACGCCGCTTCGGATGCTGCCGAGTTACGAGCAGTGGGCGATCGATCTCCAGACCCGCGCGGTTTACGACGAATACTGGCTGCAGCGCGGTTATGCGATCGACGAATACTACGCCGAGCACGCCGACGTTCCGACGGTTTACTTTGGCGCGTGGTACGACTCTTACGCGCGCGCCACGACCGCGAATTTCGCCGCGCTGAGCCGCCTCAAGCGCTCGCCCCAGCGCCTGGTGATGGGTCCGTGGACCCACGGCGTGCGCGCCGACGAGGACTTTGCCGGCGACGTCAGCTTCGGTGCCGAAGCGCTAGAGCATTACAACGGTCTCCGCCTGCGCTGGTTCGATCAGTGGCTCAAGGGGATGGACACCGGCGTCCTCGACGATCCGCCGGTAAAGATTTTCGTGATGGGCGGGGGTAGCGGCAAAAAAATCCACGACGTGCTTGGCCTCAACGGACGAATCGATCACGGCGGGCGATGGCGCTCCGAGAGCCAATGGCCGATAGCCGCCGCGCGCGAGACGGCTTTTTATCTCCAACCCGGCGGCACCCTCGCGCCGCACAAGCCCGAGAACGCCGCCGGTGCGTCAACGATCCGCTTCGATCCGCAAAATCCGGTGCCGACGGTCGGTGGCAGTATCTCGGTCGGCTTCGAGTTCATGCCGCCCGGCGGCTTCGATCAGCGCGCGCGTTTTGCGCTCGCGGCCGGCGATTCACTGCCGCTCGCCTCGCGCCCGGATGTGCTGGTCTTCATCTCCGAACCGTTATCCGAGCCGCTCGAAGTGACCGGCGCTGCGACGGTCAAGCTGTGGGTCTCGTCAACCGCGCGCGACACCGACTTCACCGCCAAGCTTATCGATCTCTATCCGCCGAGCGTGGACTATCCCGACGGTTTCGCGCTCAACCTGACCGATTCGGTCATCCGGATGCGCTTTCGCGATTCGTGGACCAACCCTGCCCCGATGACGCCGGGCGAGGTTTACGAGGCAACCATTCCTTGCTATCCGATAAGCAATCTCTTCGCCCGCGGACATCGTATTCGGCTCGATATCTCCTCCTCCAACTTCCCCCGCTTCGACGTGAATCCCAACACTGGCGGCCCGCTCGGCGAACCCGGCCCGATGGTGGTGGCCGACAACACGGTCTACCATGCGGCGGGGCGCCCCTCGCATATCGTGCTGCCGGTCGTGTCTGGGAAATGAAGCAGTGCCCAGGGAAATGAAGCAGTGCCCAGGGAAATGAAGCATTGCCCAGGGAAATGAAGCATTGCATGGATGCGTAGGGCGGCGAAATTGCGTCCACGCGCGCTCAGGCCGCATCCCTTGGGCCGCTTAGGGCGGGCACTTTACTGTCCCGGACCCCTCTGATACGCTGCCTGTTTAACTAAAAGGAAAAGGGAAAATAAGAGACTCCTGATGCCCCTTGCAGCCGTTCGCAAGCTGGAAATTGTCCAGGCCCACGCGCGTACCACCACCGACAGCGGTTCGCCCGAAGTCCAGGTGGCGCTCTTCAGCGCGCGTATCGAGCAACTGACCCAGCATCTGAAGACCCACGCGAAAGATCATCATTCGCGGCGCGGACTTCTGCGCCTGGTCGGCAAACGCCGCCGGCTCCTGGACTACTTGCATTCGTGCGATGCCGCACGCTATCGGGCGTTGATCGAACGCCTGGGCATCCGGAGATAGGCCGAACAAGCTTCGAGCCGCGCGGCCGCACGGTGCGGATGCGCGGGCCCGGGCCAGCGCCCACGCTGGCTTAGGGTGTGAGTCGTTCGAGCGCCATCGTGGCGCGAGCAAAGCGGCCCCTCCGTCCTCCCTCAGGTGTAAATCAGATGGTTCGAAAACTCGAGTTGGATTTTTCCGGCCGCAAGTTGTCGCTCGAGACCGGAAGGCTGGCCAAGCAGGCGCATGGCGCGGTGCTGGCGCAGTATGGCGAAACCGTGGTCCTCGCGACCGTCGTGTCGGCCTATGATGCCCGGCCCAATATTGACTTCCTGCCGCTCACGGTGGATTACCAGGAGCGCACTTTCGCCGCCGGCAAAATCCCCGGCGGCTTTTTCAAGCGCGAGGGCCGTCCCTCGGAAAAGGAAATCCTGACCTCCCGGCTCATCGACCGCTCGATGCGCCCGCTGTTCCCCAAGGGCTATGACAAGGAAACCCAAATCGTCGTCACGGTGCTTTCCGTCGACCGTGACAATGATCCCGACATGCTCTCGCTGATTGCCGCTTCGGCCGCGCTCGAAGTCTCCGACATCCCGCACGCTGGGCCGGTGGCGGCGGTGCGGATGGGCCGCGTCGATGGCAAGCTGGTCGCCAATCCGACCGCCGAGCAACTCGAGCAGAGCGACATCTCGATGGTAATCGCGGCCAAGCCTGACTCGATCGTGATGCTCGAGGGCGGCGCGCAAATAGTCGACGAGGAGCCGATCCTTGAGGCGCTGTTCACCGCGCACGAGTTGTTGGGTCCGATCTTCGAGCTGCAGGGCGAGCTGCGCCGCCTGGCCGGCAAGCCCAAGCGCGAGTTCAAGCCCAAGGTGCTCGATCCGGCGATTCTCGAGGCGGCGCGCCAGCGGATGGCGCCCGAGCTCGAAGCGGTGCTCGCAATCGCAGGCAAAAAGGAGCGCGGCGCGGCCGTTTACGCATTGTCGGACAAGACCGTGGCCGAACTCGCCGCGCGTTTTCCAGAGCGCGATAAGGAACTCGGCGAGGCTTGCGAAAAAGTCATCCGCGAGCGCGTCCGCCGCGTCATCATCGAGCAGGACAAGCGAATCGATGACCGCAAATCGACCGATATCCGGCAGATCAGCGCCCAGGTCCAGATGCTTCCGCGCACTCACGGCTCGGCGCTGTTCACGCGCGGCGAGACCCAGGCCCTCGCCACGGTTACCCTCGGCACCTCGCAGGACGAGCAGAAGATCGATGCCCTGATGGGCGAGCGCTACAAGAAGTTCATGCTGCATTACAACTTCCCGCCGTTCAGCACCGGCGAGGTCAAGTTCCTGCGCGGCCCCGGCCGGCGCGAAATCGGCCACGGCGCGCTCGCCGAGCGCGCGTTGCTGCCCGTCCTGCCGCCGGAAGAGGACTTCCCCTACACCATCCGGGTGGTCTCCGAAGTGCTGGAGTCCAACGGCAGCTCATCGATGGCCACGGTGTGCGGCGGCAGCCTCGCCCTGATGGACGCCGGCGTGCCGATCAAGTCGGCGGTCGCGGGAATTGCGATGGGCCTGGTCAAGGAAGGCGAGCAGGTCCGCGTGCTCACCGACATCCTGGGCGACGAGGACCATCTCGGTGACATGGACTTCAAGGTCGCCGGTACCTCCAACGGCATCACCGCCATCCAGATGGACAACAAGGTTGGCGGCGTCACGCGCGAGGTGATGCGCCAGGCGTTGCATCAGGCGCGCGATGCGCGCCTGTTCGTGCTGAGCGTGATGGAGAAGGCGCTCGAGACGCCGCGCACGGAAGTCTCGATGTACGCGCCGCGCATCGTCACCATCCACGTCAAGCCCGACAAGATTCGCGAGATCATCGGCCCCGGAGGCAAGAACATCCGCGCACTGGTCGAGGAGACCGGTTGCAAGATCGATATCGAGGACGACGGCACCGTGGTGATCGCCTCGGCCGACGGCCTGGCCATCGACAAGGCCATCGCTTCCATCCAGGCCATCACGGCCGAGCCCGAAGTCGGCCGCATCTACAAAGGCCGCGTGCGCAAGGTCGTCGAGTTCGGCGCCTTCGTGGAAATCATGCCCGGCACCGACGGCCTGCTCCACATCTCGCAGCTTTCCAACGAGCGCGTGCGCGCGGTCGAAGACGTCGTGCATGAGGGCGACGAGATCAACGTCAAGGTGCTCGAGGTCGGACGCGACGGGAAAATCCGGCTGTCGCTGCGCGAGGCCCAGGAAGAGATGGCGAAGAAGAAGGCGAACTAGCCGCGGCGTAAGGCCCAGCGATTATAAACCGATGATATACAAAGACGTCCTGCCCAACGGCCTGCGCGTGCTCAGTGAACCGATGCCGGCCGTGGTCTCGTCCACCATCGGCATCTGGGTCGAAAACGGATCGCGCTATGAGATTCCCGCGGAAAACGGGGTCTCGCATTTCATCGAGCATCTGCTCTTCAAGGGCACCCGCAAGCGCTCGGCCGCGCAAATCGCCGAGCAGATCGACGCCGTCGGCGGCGTACTCAACGCGTTTACCGGCAAGGAGTACACCTGCTACTACGCCAAGGTGCTCGGAGCCGACCTGCCGATGACCACCGAGCTACTCGCCGACCTCTTCCTGGAGTCGGTGTTTGACACAGCCGAAGTCGATCGCGAGCGCCAGGTGGTGCTGCAGGAAATTTCGCAGGCCGAAGACACGCCCGACGATTTCATCCACGACCTGTTCAATCTGAAGTTCTGGGAAGGCCATCCGCTGGCGCTGCCGATTTTCGGCTCGGTCGCGACCGTCAACGCGATCAACCGCGAGCTGCTGGTCTCCTTCATGGCCGACCGCTACCGCGCGGGCCGGGTCTTTATTGCGGCGGCCGGGATGGTCGATCACAAGCGGCTGGTCGATGATTGCGCGCGCCTGTTCGGCGGCGTCTCCGGCGACGGACGTTCCGAGCCGATCGCCCCGCCGCAGGACCGCACCGTGGTCATCAACCAGGAGAAGGACCTCGAACAGGCCCACATTTGCATCGGCGGCCCGGGCATCAGCCAGGCTTCACCGCTGCGCTACGCCAGCTACGTGCTGAACACGGCGCTCGGCGGCGGGATGTCTTCGCGGCTGTTCCAGGAAGTGCGCGAGCGCCGCGGCCGCGTTTACAGCATCTATTCGTTCATGTCGTCGTTCATCGATAGCGGCTACCTGGGGATTTACGCAGGCACCAATCCGGAATGGGTCGAAGAGGTGCTAGAGGTCACGTTGGGCGAGGTCAACAAAATCGCGCGCAGCGGCTTGACCAACGAAGAATTGGCTCGCGCCAAGAGCCAGCTCAAGGGCAACATGCTGCTTGGTATGGAGTCGACCGAGAGCCGGATGAACCGCGTCGCGCGCAACGAGATCTATTTCGGCCGCGAGATTCCGCTTGAAGAACTGGCCAATGAGATCGACAAGGTTACGCACGACCAGGTGTTGGAACTGGCGGCAACGTCGTTCCTGTCCGACAAGATGGCTTTGGTGCTGTTGGGCGATCTGAAGGGACACAAGTTCGGCGCCGAGGTTTTTTCCGAACTCAAGTAGGTTTTTCCCGAACGCAGTAAGTTTTCTCCGGGCTGGAATTAGTCCTCACGTCGTTGGGGTCGCTCGTCAACGGCCTCTTCCGATCATCGTTTCCTCGATTGATGCGGGCTGTTGGCGAGCGACCCTCCTTGCAATGGCGCGCCGGCGCCGGCGTTATTTAGGCGGCCTCACGAGGTCGCGGAAAATGACCTTGTAGCCCAGCCGATTGATCGGCTTATCGGACCGGCACTGGAAGGTGCTGGTCGGATCGTCGTACGGGTAGCTGTAGGCCGTCGGGCACGCTCGCTTGAGGTTAACCAGGAACGGCTGGATCGCGCTTGCCCAGGTCGTATTGTTATTTCCGTTGCACGCGCTCGCCGCGCCGGGCGGCCAGTATTGTGCCAGGACGTTCGAGCTATCCGTCGCGCATCCGCAGCACGTGGTTGGATAGGTCGAATCGTTATAGCAGGACGTGCCATTGCCGGGGCTGGAGCTTCCGCGGATCGTGCAGCCGGCAAGCGAGGCCAGGTTGGTCGTGCTTGAGCCGTCGCCGTCAAACATCGAAGCGCCGCAATCGATGGGGCTGACGACGTTATTCTGGTTGGCGCAAAAGTCGTCGATCGTCCACCAACCGGCGAATATCCCACACTGATGGAGGTAAGTCTGGTTGGGCCCGATTCCCGGTATAAATTGCGTGCCGCAGTAGCTGTGGCCAGTGCAATCGCTCTCCGCATTGCATTGACAGTAGGTGTGTCCGTTCCCGCCGGACAGGCAATGCGGTTGGTCGGTGCCGGCGCAGTCGCTATCGCTCGTGCAGGTTTTTGTGCAGGCGCCGGGCGAACCGCTGCAGGTATATCCTGCCTGGCATTCACTAGTTGAAAAGCACTTTTTTGAACTGTGCAGCAGGAGGGTCGTGAAGTCAGTGGTGCTGGTGGTGCTGGGGTAGGGCACGTTCTTGATGTACTTGCCGAAGTTCCAGTTGCAGTCTCTAGGTGCGCAGGGATTCACAAAACTGCCCGGGACCTTGCACCAATACGGTTTGGGGACGGCGCCGGGGGTTGCGACTGGCGCAGGTATGGGAGCCATTCTTTCCGCCAGGTTGGCGCCGTTTATCAGGGTGATATCGTAAAAATCGTTGGCTTTCCGCTGCAGGGTAAACTCCGCGATGGTCGCCGGATTTTGTCCGCCGACGCCAGCCCCACAGTTCGAGTTGGCTTGGGCGCCGCAATCCGCCGTGGTGCAACCGGTCCCGTCGGGTCGGCAGCCGGTGCGTGCGAAAATCCCACCACTCCACCATACCGCTGAAGGAATCGTCCCGAAGCTAGAATTGACCGAAGCTGGCGCTACGCAGAATATCGCACTCTGGGTGGGAAAGAGCTTCCAATTGAATGGCGTCGGGCTCTTCGCCGTCGGCAGCACGAAGTAGCATAGATTTGTGCTCGCGTTGCACCTAGCCGTCGGACCGCAGTCCGCGTCGGTGGTGCACGCACAATTCAGGCCCCCGTTGGTGCCCGACCCTGTCGCCGTTGCCGTCGCCGGGCACGCCAGTGTGCCGGCGTCGGGTCCGCATTGGCAGGCGCCGGTGGCTGCGTCGATGGTAGAGGGAACTGCAAGACAGGATTCGCTGGCACTTACCACGCAGACCGATCTTAGCGCGCCTCCTCCGCCCGCAATCCAGATTGTTTGAGTTGTGGCGTTCGTGACCGTCAGCTGTCTTCTGGCCGGGCCACATTCGGCCGCGCTAACAGGAGAATTGATTGCCGACAGGCAAACAAGAAGAAACAGGGCGACCAATATCGCCAATATCGATCGATGTGTGTCTAACAACGAAATTCCCCCCTCCGTCACTGCATGTTTGTCCGAACGCCCTTTAATGGCTTCCGCGCAGCCTGGGCGCTCGTCCAGTTTTCCCCGGCGGAAACAGGCCACCGTCCGAGTTTTACCCGTGAACCCGGAAATCGGCCTTCAAAAACTGTCCCAACGAACCTGTCGCGATGAACTGTTGCAGCTGGAAGAAAGCGGAAGGGCGTCTTTAGCTCACCGCCGCTCCACCACCGCTCATTACCTATAGCGTCTCCACCCCGATCGAGAGCTTGAAAGGTTTTTATCAGATCGGTAGTTCCCGTGGAATCTGGAAACCGGAAGTCGCCCGGTTCGTCGGTGCAAATCGAGTCAGCGAGGCCGAACCGGTCGTGAAGGCGCCTGTGGACGGCCTGGATCGCAAACCGTTGCGCCCGCGCAGCGGCCCGGATATTTCTGAGGACTGACCATGACTCCGGTGATCAAGTTACGACGCGTGCGGCCTTCTGCGCTGCCGCTCCCGCGTTACCAGAGCGCGGACGCCGCCGGGGTCGACCTCGTTGCCGATATTGAAGCATCACTTGAGATTGTCCCAATGGGCCGCGCTGCGGTGCCGACCGGAATCGCGATGGAAATCCCGCCCGGTTTTGAGGGCCAGGTGCGCCCGCGAAGCGGCCGGGCACTCGAAGAGGGTCTTACGCTCGTCAATTCGCCCGGCACCGTCGACGCCGACTATCGCGGGGAAATTAAAGTATTGCTGGTAAATCTGGGAAGCGCGCCGATTGCGGTCCGTCGCGGCGACCGCGTCGCCCAACTCGTAATTGCTCCGGTCGCGCGTGCCGAGCTGATTGAGGTCGAGGAGCTCGGGCCAAGTTCGCGCGGCAACGGGGGCTTCGGGCATACTGGAAGATAGCGAGAAGGGCGATATATTCGCGAGACCTCGCGACGATTCGTGTCAAATAAAATCGAACGCGAAACTTACGAATCTGGCACCACCGGATTCGACGCCGCGAGATCTGATGCCGGCGGATCTGACGCCTCATTGATGGCGGTTACGCCGATCGACGGCCGTTACCATTCGCGCACGCGCGCTCTGGCGGCTTACTTCAGCGAGTTCGCGCTTATCCGCTACCGTGTCCGGGTCGAGATCGAATGGCTGATCGCGCTGGCCGAAAATTCCGCGATCAAGGAATTCACGCTCGACACCGGTGCGTCACAACGGCTGCGCACACTCTATGCCGACTTCACCCTTGCCGATGCCCGTCGCGTGAAGGAATTCGAGCGCACCACCAACCATGATGTGAAAGCGATCGAATATTTTCTCACCGAAAAGATTGCGGCCGCAGGCCTCAAGGTCCCGCCGGGGATGATCCATTTCGCCTGCACCTCCGAGGACATCAATAATCTCGCCTACGCGCTCACCCTCAAGGAGTTCTCCAGGCGCGAGTTGGCACCCGCGCTGGACTCGATCGTCGCCGCGCTGTCCGCGATGGGGCGCCGATGGCGCGGGGTCGCGATGGTCGCGCGGACCCACGGCCAGGCGGCGACGCCGACCACGATGGGCAAGGAGCTGGCGGTGTTCGCGGCACGCCTGGAGCGCCAGCGCCGCGCGCTCGAGCGCCAGGAGTTCCTCGGCAAGTTCAACGGCGCGGTAGGCAATTTCAACGCCCATCAGGCCGCCGCTCCCGAGGCCGACTGGATCGAATGCTCGCGCCGCTTCGTTGAATCGATGGATCTCGTGTGGAACCCGCTCACCACCCAAATCGAAAGCCACGACTTCATCGCCGAGCTGATCGACCTGATGGTCCGTATCGACACTATCCTGCTCGGCTTCGCGCGCGACATGTGGGGGTACATCGCGCTCGGCTACTTCGGTCAGCGCACGGTGAAGGGCGAAGTCGGCTCATCGGTGATGCCGCACAAGGTCAACCCGATAGACTTCGAGAATTGCGAGGGCAACCTAGGAATCGCGACCGCGCTGTTTCAGCATCTGGCGGCCAAGCTGCCGGTTTCGCGATGGCAGCGCGATTTGAGCGACAGTACGGCGATGCGCGCGCTGGGCACCGCGTTCGGCCATCTGATGGTCGCGCTCGACGCGCTCAAGCGCGGGCTCGATCGCGTCGAGCTCAACACCGAGCGAATTGCCGCCGACCTTGAGGCCGAGGGCGCATGGGAAGTGCTGGCTGAGGCGGTGCAGACCGTGATGCGCCGCCACGGATTCGAAGATCCGTACGAGCGGCTTAAGGAATTGACCCGCGGCCGCGCGATCGATCGTCAGGCGATGCGTGGGTTTATCGCCGCGCTCGAGCTTCCGGCCGAGGTCAAAGCCCGGCTTGAGAAGCTCGAGCCGCGTGATTACGTTGGACTTGCGGCCGAACTGGTCGAGCGCTTCGCACCGGGTGGTAAATCCAGGAGCTAGATTTGGAAGGCTCGGCGACTGTGCATAAGCGCTTCGTTTTGTGAACAAAGCTCCCGCCCGAAGGTTTGTCGCGCGCGCGGCCGTCGGCTAGTTCATTATCCATCGGTCGCGTCGTGCCGACCGCAGCATAAATTTATGAATTCCCCTAACGGAGAGGAAACCGTGGAAGACGCTCCGCAGACGCTCGAAATGTTTTACGAGGGCAAGGCGAAGAAACTCTATGCGACCGCCGATCCCGATCTCGTAATCAGCTACTTCAAAGACGACGCGACCGCCTTCAACGCTAAAAAGCGCGGCACGATCGAAGAAAAGGGTGTGATGAACAATCGTATCTCGGAATTGTTCTTCACCTTGCTCGAGCACAATGGGATACCGACCCATTTCGTGCGCCGCCTCAACGATCGTGAGATGCTCTGCCGGCGGCTCGACATAATCCCGGCCGAAACCGTGGTGCGTAATATCGTGGCGGGCTCGATGGCCAAGCGGTTGGGCCGCGAGGAAGGTGAAAAGCTCAAGCATCCGATCGTCGAGTATTATTATAAATCCGACCCGCTCGATGATCCGCTGATCTATCCCGAGCATGCGGTGCTGTTCGGATGGGCGACCGAACAGGAACTCGACTCGATCCACGCGATGGCGCTCAAGGTCAATGACGTGCTGAGCCGCTTTCTGGACGAGCGCGGAGTGATCCTGGTCGACTTCAAGCTCGAGTTCGGACGCCATCACGGCAAAATTCTTCTCGGCGACGAGATTTGTCCCGACACTTGCCGCTTCTGGGACAAGGCCACGCTGACAAAACTCGACAAGGATCGCTTCCGCCGCGACCTCGGCGACGTCGAGGGCGCTTATCACGAGATGCTTCGCCGGGTGTCCAATTGAGCGAACGGCGCGGCGGGAAATTTCGCGCGCGAAACGCGCGGAGGCACTGAGTTGCTGGTCAAGGTTTTCGTCACGCCGCGCAAGGGAATTCTCGATCCGCAAGGGCGGGCGGTGGAGCAATCGCTTAAGACCCTCGGTTTCGCCGGCGTCGCCGCGGTCCGGGTCGGCCGTTACATCGTACTGGAGTTGGACGCGCCGAACGCCGAACGGGCGCGCGAAACGGTCCGCCAAATGTGCGCACAGTTGCTGACCAATCCGAATATCGAGGACTACACTTTCGAAATTGAGCCGATTGAAGGCGGTCCGCGATGAAGTGGGGCGTGGTCCGCTTCCCCGGCTCGCTCGACGACGCCGATGCGTTGTGGGCGCTCAACCAGGTGATGGGTCAGGAGGCGCGCGCTCTGTGGCACAAGGACGAGGACCTGGCGGACGTGCAATGCGTGGTGCTGCCGGGTGGCTTCAGCTACGGCGACTATCTGCGCTGCGGCGCGATCGCACGCTTCGCTCCGATCATGAAAAGCGTGGTCCGCTTCGCAGGCGACGGCGGCCTGGTGCTGGGAATCTGCAACGGCTTTCAGATTCTGTGCGAGGCGCATCTGCTGCCCGGCGCGCTGATGCGCAATCGCTCGCTCGCCTTCATCTGCGAGCGAGTCAGCCTGCGGGTTGAAAACGCCGCCACGCCCTTTACCTGCGCCGCTCGCCAGGGCGAGGTACTGCGGTTACCGATCAAGCACGGCGAAGGGCTCTACGTGGCGCCCGCCGAGGAATTGCGCGCGATGGAAGAGCGCGGCCAGGTGTTGCTCCGCTACACCGACGCCACGGGCCAGGAGCGCGACGACGCAAATCCGAACGGCTCGACCAGGGCGATCGCCGGCGTCGCCAATGAGGCCTTCAACGTCTTCGGCCTGATGCCCCATCCGGAACACGCGGTCGAGCCGGCGTTGGGCGGCGAGGACGGACTCAAGATTTTTCGCTCGATCATCACAAGCGTCGAGCGGACTTCCGCCGCAGCCTCAACCGCCGCTTCTTCCTGATGGCTGCGATGGCAACTATCGAGACTCCGGTAGCGCTGGCGGGCGAGCCGGCGGTCGACCTCGCACAAGCTCGCGCGCACGGACTGACCGACGACGAATACCGCGCAGTCGAGCGATGGCTCGGGCGCACGCCGACCTTCACCGAGTTGGGCGTTTTTTCGGTCATGTGGTCGGAGCACTGCTCCTACAAATCCTCCCGGGTCTGGCTGAAGGAACT
>DATJID010000044.1:0-37442 GCA_035493515.1 Binataceae bacterium (SeqCode)
TGCAGGTCGCTGGTGACGTCGGTCAGCTCGCGCGTCGATTGCATTTTGCGCTCCAGAATCTGCGCGTACTTGTAGAGTTCGTCGCTGTTGGGGCTTTGCAGCGTGAGCTGGTAGGTCGCTTCGGTGAACTTGGCGCCGATCTGGATCGGCGGCGGATTCTGCAGGAACGCGATGATGCCGGGAACGGCGGCGAGCTTGGGCCGCAACTCGTCCATCACCTGGTCCACGCTGAGCTTGCGCTCGCCGAGCGGCTTTAAATGCGCGAACAGGATGCCCGTGTTGCCGCCCCCACTGAAGCCGGTCGCGCCGGCGCTGGAGAAGTAGGTGGTGACGTTGGGGTCGCGCCGGATGATCTCGGCGATCGCCTCCTGATGCTTGACCATCGCGTCGTACGAAATCCCCTGCGCCGCCTTGGTGAACATCAGAATCTGTCCCTGGTCTTCGCTGGGCAGAAACCCTTTGGGGATCACCGCGAGCAGATAGAAGGTCGCCGCCAGTAAGCCGAGCGCGAGCGCGAGCGTCGCGCGCCGATAGATCATCACCACAGCCAGGCTGCGGCGGTAGCCGTCGAGCAGCCAGTCGAACGCGCGCTCGGTGCTCTGGTAGAGACGGCCGTGGCGCTCGCTTGCGGGCGGGCGCAGGAACCGGCTGCAGAGCATCGGGGTCAGGCTCAGCGAGACGAAGCCCGAGACCAGGATGGAGGCCGCGATGGTGACCGCGAACTCATGCAGCAGGCGGCCCATGATCCCGCCCAGGAACAGCACCGGGATGAAAACCGCGGCCAGCGAGAAGGTCATCGAGAGAATCGTGAACGCAATCTCACGCGAGCCGTCGAGCGCCGCCTCCATCACGCCCTTGCCCATCTCCATGTGGCGCACGATATTTTCGAGCATCACGATCGCGTCGTCGACCACGAAGCCGACCGAAAGCGTGATCGCGAGCAGCGAAAGATTGTCCACCGTGTAGCCGAGGGTCCACATCACCGCGAAGGTGCCGATGATCGACATCGGGAGCGCGGCGCTTGGAATGACCGTGGCGGAGATATTGCGCAGGAAGAGGAAGATCACCATGACGACCAGGAACACGGTCAGCAGCAGCGTGAACTGGACGTCGGCGACCGAAGCCTGGATCGAATCCGCACGCGAGTAGAGATTGGTGATTTTGACCGAGGCCGGCAACTGGTCGCGGAATGACGGCAGGATGCGGTCGATCGCATTGACGACCTCGACCGTGTTGGTGCCCGGCTGGCGCTGGATCGCGAGTACCACCGCGCGCTGGTCGCCGACCCATCCGGCAACCTTGTCGTTCTCGACGCTGTCGAGCACCCGGCCCACTTCTTCCAGCCGCACGGGGGCGCCATTTTTGTAGGCGACAATTATCGGCCGGTAGGCTGCGGCATTGGTCAGTTGGCCGTTGGCGTGTACGGTGACGGCCTCGTGCGAGCCATAGAGCGTGCCGGTCGGCAGGTTGACGTTGGCGCTTTGGATCGCCTGCGCGACCTCGTCGATCCCGATGCCCCGAGAGGCCAGCGCCTGCGGATCGATCTGGATGCGCACCGCGTATTTCTGCGAGCCGTACACCACCACCTGCGCCACGCCGCTGATCATGGAGATGCGCTCGGCGAGGTAGGTCTCGGCGTACTCGTCGACTTGCGAGAGCGGCAGGGTCGGTGAACTCAGCCCCAGGTAGAGCACCGGCTTGTCTGCCGGATTGACCTTCGCGTACGACGGCGGACTGGGCATCCCCTGTGGTAAACGTGAGAGGGCCGCGGTGATCGCGGCCTGCACGTCCTGCGCGGCGGCGTCGATATTGCGGTCCAGCGTGAACTCAAGCGTGATGCTGGTTTGGCCTTGCATGCTGGTCGAAGACATCTGATCGAGGCCGGCGATGGTCGAGAACTGCCGCTCAAGCGGCGTCGCGATCGACGACGCCATCGTCTCCGGGCTCGCACCGGGCAACGCGGCGTTGACCACAATTGTGGGGAAGTCGACGTTGGGCAGGTCGCTCACCGGCAGCATCCGGTAGGCCATCAAACCGAAAAAGATGATCGCCAGGGAGATGAGCGTCGTCATCACCGGGCGGCGGATAAAACCCTCGGCCAGGTTCACGAGGGCACCTGCTGCGCCGGCTGATCGAGTCCGGTCTTGACCTTCACCTTGGCTCCAGGGAAGAGGCGGAGCTGGCCGTCGGTGACGACGGTTTCTCCGGCCTTGAGCCCGCTTTTGATCACCGTTTGACCGTCGAGCGAATCGCCCAAAACGACCGGGCGCGTTTTGGCGGACATATCGTGCTCTACGACGAACACATAGGACCCATCCTGTCCCGTTTGCACCGCCTGCGAGGGCACCAGAATTGTGTCCGGGAGCTCGCTCAGAGTCAAAGTGACGTTGACGTACTGGCCCGGCCACAGGCGCTCCGCCGCATTGGCGAACAGCCCCTTGAGTTCGAAAGTGCCGGTGTTGGCGTTGACGGCGTTATCGATGAAGCTGAGGATGCCGCTTTCGGAGGCCGCTTGAAGCTCGCGGCTGCGCGGGCGCACCACCACGGCCAGTTGATGACCGGCCATGTTCCGGCGGACCTCGTCGAGATCTTTTTCGGGAACGTTGAAATCGACATAGATGGGCTTGAGCTGGTTGATCACGACGATAGTGCTCGCCGAATCGTTGGCCTTGACCAGATTACCGGGATGCAGCATCAGGTTGCCGGTACGGCCGTCGATAGGCGAGCGAATTTCGGTGTAGCCGAGGTTGATCTTGGCCGTCTGTTCAGCCGCCTGATCGGCCATCACTGTGGCCCGCAGCGCCTGCGCGGTGGCGTGCGCCTGGTCGGCCTGCTGGCGCGAGCCCACGCCCTGCTCCAGGAGATAACTGAAGCGCTTCTCGTCGGTCGCCGCTTGCGCGAGCTGCGCTCGGTCGCGAGCGAGATTGGCCTGGGCCTGATGTAGCTCGGCTTCGAGCGGGCGCGGGTCGATAGTGATCAGCAGGTCGCCCTTTTTCACGTCCTGGCCTTCGTGGAAATGAATCTCGGCAATTTTGCCGTCGATCTGCGAGCGCACCGAAACGGTCGAATAAGCCTCGACTGTACCGATCGCATTAAGCTGAATCGGGACCGTCTTCTCCACGGCCTGGGCGATCAGCACCGGAACGGGTCCACCCATGAAGCCGCCGCCACCCGCCGCAGGCTCGGACTTCGAGCAGCCGGCGCCGAGCGCCGCGGCGATCGCAATGGCGGTCGCGACGCGCGTGACCCGGGTGGACCGAGAGGCTGCGTTGGCAATTCGGTCGGCGGCAACGCGGGAGAGCGTATGACGGACAGGGGAGGGCGATCTGCCTGGCAAGCTGTATGCGGTCAAATTGAATCTGTCCTTCAAATAGTCCTGGCTCGAACAAATAGTCCTGGCTTCGAAGTTGAGACCCTCGAAGTCCCGGCTCGCCGCGCGAATTGGCCTAAATACTATCAGGCTTGGCGGTCGCGGGGAAAATCGCCGCATCGGCAGCGGCTAACGCGGAATCACCGGCAACACTATGCGCGAGCAATAGCGGCGGTCGTGGAACACGCTCTGTTGCGCCCGCGCGAGTTCGGCGTCGGCGAACAAATCCTTGCCGGTATTGGGATTGCGGTCGTAGCGGGGAAAGTTGCTCGATGAAACCTCCAGCCGCAGCCGATGCCCAGCCTTGAACAGATGGCTGGTCGCCCACAAATCGAGCCGGTATTCGTAAACCCGTTCCGGTACGATGGGCGATGGCGCCGCCAGCGACTCGCGAAACCGCGCTCGCACCACGCCTTCGACGATGTTGTGCGCATAGCCGTCTGGCCGCACGTCGCAGAGCTTGGCCGTGAAATCGGTGTCCGTTGCCGACGACGCCGCGTACAGAATCATCGTTACCGGCCCCGTCACCTCAAGGTCGTGCCTGAGCGTCTCGCCGGTATAGACCAATACGTCGCGGCGCTGCTCGATCTCGCGCTGATCGAAGACTCCGGCCTTCAATCCGAGCGTCGTGCCGCCGCGCGTCGGCACCGGATCGGCGGGATCATAGATGTAACGGTCGGGCGGTTCGTCACCCGGCCGCGCCGGGCCGAGCCGCCCGTCGCCGTCGAGGCTGTTGGCGTGACCGCCGCCGTGCAGGAACATCTCGGTGTAGCGTGTGCGCGCGAGCGGCCATTCATTCTCGTCGCGCCATCGGTTCTCGCCCATCACGAAGAGCCTGACCGGCGGCTCCTCGAGCACGCCGTTGTCGACGCCCTTGAGAAAGTGCTCGAACCATCGCAGCTGGAAGGCGTGCAGCTCGATTATCGCTTCGGGCCCGAAGTCGATATCTCCGGTGCCGCGCGAAGTCGGAATCGAGTAGGGCAGCAGATGCGCCCACGGACCCATCATCAGCTTTTGCGCGAGCCGCGCCGACTCGCTGCGCGCACCGTCGCGCATCCCGAGATACATCGCGAGGGTGTCGTACTGGAACACGTCGTACCATGATCCGACATGAAACATCGGCGTATCGAATTCGCCAAAGCGCGAGCGCAAATCAGTCGCCGCCCAGTACGGTCCGTCAGTCCAGTGATGGAGATAGTCGGCCAGGTACGGAGCGCCGTCTTTGAGGTGTTCGCCCCAGTCGCGCACCGGCAGATGCTGGTAGGCGTCGCGCTTGAGCGGCGCCATCGGGATGTCCGGGCGTGAGACGAAGCTGTCCAGGCGCTCGCGATGCTGATCGTAAATACCCTTGCGCGCCAGCGTATCGCGCGCCATGAACATGAAGTACGCGAGCATCCATCCTAATTCCAGCGCGCCGTGCCGGTAGGCGAAGTTCTCGAAATAGCTGACCGGCCCGGAGACCGGCGCGGCAACGCGCAGATGGGGCGGGCGCAGACTCGCGGCGTAGTACTGGGTCAGGGCGAGATACGACTGCCCGACCGTCCCTACCTTGCCGTTGGACCAGGGCAGCGCCGCCGCCCACTCCACGGCGTCATAACCGTCGCGCGCCTCGTGCACGAAGGGATAGAAATCACCTCCCGAGCTATGGCGGCCGCGGGTGTCCTGCACGACCACTACGTAGCCGCGCGGCGGGAAGTAGTCTTTCTCCGTGAGCGCCATGCCGGCGCCCTTGTCATAGGGTGTACGCACCAGCAGCACCGGGAAGTTGCCCGATGCATCGGGGCGATACACGTCGGCGCGGAGCGTTACGCCGTCGCGCGTGCGCATCACCTGATCTTTTTCGACCGTGACATTGTAAACGGTATTCCCCTGCTGCACGTTGCTCATCACTTGCTCCGCCCCGCACGTCTTGGACGACGTTGGCGGGCGATTTTCGGATACGTTGACGATCCGTCATGCCGTCGAGTCAACCAAGGGTCTAGAACATCGGATGGTAAGAAAGCCAGCAGCGTCCACCGCTGCTCAAACATCTCCAATGCTTGGCTAAGTCCGCCTGTAAAAGTTGCGATTGTATTATGCGAATGTATCAGGTGTGTCTCGGATACGGAGCGACAGAGTTTCTTTCTAAACATTCTTTGCACATTCGTGAATCGCGAGCAGAATTTCACCGACAACTTTTCGTCGCTGATGGGGCGATCGTTGCCTCTGCTCCGCTTGGTTGAGTTTTACCTCTTTCCTGAATTGGTATCCGCTTTGCACAGTTAACTTTTGCCAAGCGGCAGGGCGGGCCATACGAGGGATGGATGAAACATCAAGCGATGCAAGATCACCTTGTGGAAATTACGCAAAGTCACCAAGGCCGCCAAGACCAGACCGCTAAAGGCCAAACTACCGAAGCGCTAGCTGCAAAAGACCAGTTGATGCAAGCTCCGAAGGACCAGTTGATAAAGGACCAGATAAAGCCGGAAACCGGGTCGGTTGGCAATCGACGTCCCGGCGCCAGGGAAACGGTGTGGCTTGCGCCCGCACTGGCGCCATCGATGGAGCCGTTGCTTGCGGGCTTGGGGATCGAGCTGATTGGGTCGGAGGATCGCGACCGCGCCACTATTCTAGTCGAAGCGCCGAGCATCGATGCGCGTACCGGCACGGCGACGGGACGGATACGAATCGAACGGGTCGGCGGCGAACCGCTCGACTCGCACCAGTACCGCGACTCTCGCGATTGTGACGGCTCGCACCAGACCAGACACCAGCCTGCGACCAACCACAGGAGCTGCTCCATTGAAACAGTCGAATTCGACGGCTCGGACCTGTGGGCCGCGGCGAGCTGGGTGGTCTCGCAGGCTTTCGGACTCGAGCGTCCCCTGCTGACCACGGATGCCACTATGTTCGCGGTGATTCGCGCGGCGGTACGCGCCGGTCGAATCGATTCACCTATCCTGGTTAGCGGCGAGACGGGAACTGGAAAGGAGTTGCTGGTGCGGCTGATCCATGCCGCCAGCGGACGGGCGGGCGAGATGTTTACGATCAACTGCGCGGCGCTGAACGAGAGCATAGTACCGCGTGCGCCGGGTGACGGGCCGCGCGCCGGGATGAGCGACGAAAATCGCCTCGACGAGCTGTGCGCCGCTCCGGGCGCGACTTTGTTCCTGGACCAGGTCTCCGAACTCTCGCGCACCGCGCAGACCCGGCTGTTGCGAGCGGTTTTGCAGGCCGACGATAGCGAGGCTGGCGATCCCGTGATTGGGAAAGTCCGCAGCGGCGCCCGCCTGATTTCGGCTACCAACCGTCCGTTGGCCTCGATGGTGCAGAGTGGGGAATTCAAACGCGAGCTCTATGACCGGCTCGCGGTATTGACCCTCTTGTTGCCACCGCTGCGGGTGCGGCGTTCCGACATTCCGCTGCTGGCCCGTGGCTACCTGCGCCTGGCGGCGCCGCATCTGCGCTTCACGCCCGGCGCGCTCAAAACCCTGGGCAAGTATTCATTTCCAGGCAACGTGCGTGAGTTGCACAATCTGGTCACCCGGTTCGCGGTTTTGCAACGCGACTCGCAGCTCATCCAGACCGCCGACGTGCGTCCGGAACTGACAGGCCCCTTTCTCGGACCGTCTATTTGGAAGTCGAGCCCATTTCGGGCGCGACGTGAGATGGCGTTGCAGGCGCTAATGGTGTGCGGGGGTGACCGGGCGGCCGCGGCGCACAAGCTAGGGATAAGCGTCCGCGCCCTGCAGCGGCACGTAATCTCCACTTCCTATCCGACCGCGACTCGCGGCCACTAGAACTCTTTTCCCCTGGGGTCCTCGGTCGGGATGACGCCGGGGTTAGCTATCTCTTGGGCAGGCCGTAGCTATCCGATAGCTATCCCTTGGGCAGGCCCAGCACCCGCTCGCCAATGATGTTGTGCTGAATCTGGTTGGTCCCGGCATAGATCGTCGGGCCGCGTGCCGCCAGCATCCGATGCGCCCAGGTGCCCTGATCGATCGCGAATGCCGCGCCATGCTCGAACTGGCTATACGGCCCCAACAGTTCCATCGCGAACATCGCAATCTTCAATCCCAGCTCAGTCGCGCACAGCTTCATCATCGAGCCCTCCGGCCCCGGCGGCAGACCTTTAAGTTGACGCGTGAGGTTGCGAAAGCCCGTGTACTTGATCGCTTCAACCTCCATCGCGAACTGCGCGATCCGCTGCCGCACGCTGGTATCGTCCCAGGCGCTCCGCCCATTGCGCGGCATCCGCTTGGCCAGCGCCGTAAGATCGCGCACCTGCCGCATCATCCCGCGGTCGTGTCCTCCCGAGCGCTCGAACATCAGCGTGGTAATCGCGACCTGCCATCCCTGGTTCTTTTGCCCGACGATATTGCTCTTGGGTACGCGGACGTCTTCGAAGAAGACCTGGTTGAAGCCGCGCGCGCCGGTCATCTGGACCAGCGGCCGCACTTCCACTCCGGGCGTCTTCATATCGACCAGCAGATAAGTGATGCCCTTGTGTTTAGGCGCCTCGGTGTCGGTCCGGGCGAGGAGAAAAATCCAGTCGGCGTGCTGCGCGGAAGAAGTCCAGATTTTCGATCCGTTGACGACGAAGTAGTCGCCGTCTTCGATCGCGCGAGTCTGCACCGAGGCAAGGTCCGAGCCCGAGTTGGGTTCCGAGTAGCCCTGGCACCAGATTTCTTCGGCAGTGAGAATTTTGGGCACGTGGCGGCGCTTCTGCTCCTCGGTCCCCCAATGAATGAGCGTGGGACCCAGCAGCGAGATGCCGAAGCCGGTGAACGGGACGGCTGAGCCGGCGCGCTCGAGTTCCTGCTCATAGATCATGCTCTGAAGCAAAGTGGCGCCGCGGCCGCCGTACTCCTTGGGCCAGCTAAGACCGATCCATCCGCCTTCGTTGAGCTTGCGATGCCATCGGAGACGCGCGTCCCAATCGCCGTCGGCTTCGTCGGCCAGCGGCTCACGGGTAGGGATGGCGAATTGGCGATTCTTTTCGAGCCAGGCGCGGAACTCGGCGCGAAACGCTTCGTCTTCGGGGCTGTAGTTGAAGTCCATTTTGGCTCCTCGATGCGTCCTCCTCCGCGAGGCCGACGCATCCTTTAAAAATGCATATCACATCCGGTTTTCAAAGCCTCGCGGGACTGTGCGCAGGCGCTGAAGGTATGCGTGAGGGTGCGCGTGGGGGTGCGATTGACATCTCGCGGCCAAGCGCGGAAAAAGAGCCAATGCGGCTGCGAGGGGTGAACCCACTGAGATAAAGAAAGAAGCAGAGAACCGCGCACCCGTGAAGAACTGATAAAAATGAAAATCATGCTCGACCTGCCAGCCGACGTCTTCGACGACGGCTTTTCCGAGAATGCCTTCGTCGAGCGCATGCGGCAGTGGGCGATCCTGGCGCTGGTCGACGCACATCGCCTGCACGAGCACGAAGCGGCGCGCATCCTCGGCCTGGAGCGGTGGGAGTTGGTCGAACGGATGGAAGCGCAAGGTATACGGCCGACCGAGCAGGTATTCGAGGAAATCCGTGCACAACTTACGGGCGCGATCGGCGCGCACGCAGCGGCGCCACAACAAGGGAGAACAACGATGCGGTTTTTGCACACTATGATTCGGGTCAATGATCTCGACCAGAGCCTGAAGTTCTATTGCGGTCCGCTCGGGATGAAGCTGCTCAGCCGCAAGGACTATCCGGACGGCAAATTCACGCTCGCCTTCGTCGGCTACGGCGACGAGAACGCCAACACGGTCGTCGAGCTCACGCACAACTGGGACACCAAGAGCTACGACCAGGGTACCGCCTTTGGCCATCTGGCGATCGGCGTCGACGACATCTTCAAGACCTGCGACGAACTCAAGCGCGAGGGCGTGAAGGTCACGCGCGAGCCCGGACCGATGAAATTCGGCTCCACGGTGATCGCGTTCGTCGAGGATCCCAACGGCTATAAGATTGAGCTGATCGAGCGTAAATAGCGGCGGCGCAGGTATTGTCGGTTACCCGCGCGACGGTTTGAGCCGGGCGCGGTTGCGGCCAGGCATTTCCGGCGAGACGTTTTCCGGGAGGCATTTCGATGAAAGCCGCGGTCTATAAGCAACCCAATGAGATGGCGGTGATCGACGTGCCGCGGCCCGTCGCCGGGCGTGGCGAGGTGGTGCTCAAGGTCCACGCCTGCGGAATCTGCGGCTCCGACCTGCACGCCGTGCAGTACGGATTCGGGATGCCGCCCGGCTCCGTGATGGGACACGAGTTCTGCGGTGAGATAGTCGAGCTCGGCCCCGAGGTCGGCGGCTATGCGATCGGCGACCGCGTGACCTCTTTGCCGTACATCGGATGCAACACCTGCGAGCTGTGCGCCGTCGGCAAGGGGATGCACTGCGAGAACATCCGCGGCCTGGGACTGGGTCAGCTCCCCGGCGCGTATGCCGAGTACGTGATGTGCGGAGCGAAGAGTCTGTTCAAGCTACCCGACAACGTCGATTCGCGGCTCGGCGCGTTGATCGAGCCGCTTTCGGTCGGCCTGCATGGCGTCAACCGGTCCGGCCTCGGTCCGGGCGCGGCGTGCGTGGTGATGGGCGGCGGACCGATTGGCCTTGCGACGCTGTTGTGGTGCAAGGCCAAGGGCGCGGCGACGGTTATCGTCTCCGAGCTTGCGCCCGGGCGATCGGAGCTTGCGCGGCGGCTCGGCGCGACCGAGGTCGTCAATCCCGCCATAAAGGATCCGGGCGAGCGGATACGCGAGATGACCGGGCGCGGTCCGGACCTGGTCTTCGAGTGTATCGGTGTGAAGGCAACACTGGAGTCGGCGATTAGCATGGTCGCCACGCTCGGCCGGGTGGTCGTTCTCGGGGTGTGCATGGAGCCGGACGAAATCACGCCGGTGCGATGCATCTTCAAGGAGATCACGGTCAGCTTCGTGCTCGGCTATAACGATGCGGAGTTCCAGGAGACGATCGACGCGCTCAGCCAGGGCAAGATCGATCCGCGCCCGATGGTGACCGACGTCATCGGCGTGGAGCAGGTGCCCGAGATGTTTGCGGCGCTCCGCAAGCCGAGTGGTCAAGCTAAAGTGATCGTTGAGTTTCCGCACTAGCGGCGCGGACCTGCGCTCGCCGTAGGCAGCAAGCTCGGTGCACATGCGGGGCAGGCGCTACGTCCGGCTTACCAGGCGAGGTTTTGCGTTCGTTCCTACCCCGGGCGGCTCATACCCGCCGGGCACTCTCGGCTGAATCCGCAGGGCGGCCGAGAAAGCTCAGCAATACGTCGGAGCTGATAGGTTTCACCAGATGGTAATCGCAGCCGGCTTCCATGGATAGGCGGCGATGCTCGTCGTCGCTATAGCCGGTGAATGCGACGATAACCAGCCCGGCAGAATCAGCCTCGTGGCGCATCCGGCGCGCGACTTCGAAGCCATCCATATCGGGCAGGCCAATGTCGAGAAAAACGATGTCCGGCTTGAAGGTGTGGAGCATCCCGAGCGCCAGCGCGCCGTCCGATGCCACGCTGACCAGGTGGCCGTCCCAGGCGAGAATCTTTTTTAAAGGCCTGGCGATGTCGTCGCTATCCTCGACCAGCAGAATACGCCGGCCTTTTTGCCCGGTCGCTTTGTTCGGCAGATTCTTTGCGAACCTCGGCGTGAGAGGCAATCGAACCGTGAACACGCTGCCCTTGCCGGGCCCGTCACTCGCCGCTTCGATCTCACCGCCATGCAGCGTCACCAGATTTCGCACGATCGTCAAACCGAGGCCGAGGCCCCGTGCGCTCTTCGCCGACCCATTGAGCTGGGTATAGAGATCGAAAATGCTTTCGATTCGATCTTTCGGGATTCCGATTCCGTTATCGCGAACCCGGATGAAAACGTCCTTGCTGGTGCAGTCCGCTGCAATCGAGATTTCTCCATCTTTGAGCGTGTATTTTGCCGCGTTGTCCAGAAGATTGGACAACAGTTGAACCAGTCGCGCGGGGTCGCCGTCGATATGAACCGGCTCCTCCGGAATACCGACCGACAGCCGGTGCCGGCGATGCTTGAAATGGGCGTGGGTTGCTTCTACGGCCTGGTCGACGATCGTTTTGAGCTCGACCGGCTCCTTGCAGACGCCCAACCCGCCGCGGCCGATGCGCGAAAGGTCCATCAGATCCGTGACCATCCGCGTCAAGTGACGGGCCTGACGTCCAATGATGTCGACGGCCTGCCGAAGATCGGTCCGCAGGGGATCGGGCCGCAGCAGGTCGCCGTTGTGACTGCTGATCTTCTGCGCCGCCTGATGCGCACCTACGATCGCGGTGAGCGGATTCCTGAATTCATGGGCGAGCATGGCCAAGAATTGATCCTTGTGCCGGCTCGACTCCGCTGACCGTTCCGACATTTGCCACAATTGCCAGCCCGCCGAAGCGAACTGGGCCAGTGTGCGCATGACGCGCTCGTCCTCGCGATCGAATTTCCGCTCGAAGTTGTTGGCTACGATCCAGACCGTTCCAACCGGCTTGCCATGGTCATGAAAAGGTATCAGCAGCACCTCCACGAAAGGCGGATCTGTGGTGAGCGCCGGAAAGCAGCGATCCGGCAGATGCATCAGTTGAGTTGCATTCTGATTGATACAGACGCCGCACGGACTGGCATCACGCGGCATCGTCGAGCCTCGATACGAAGCGAACACTCCGGCCAAAGCCTCCCAGCGAACGAGGTCGCCTTCCAGGATGCTGACTCCGGCGGTGTCAGCCCGGCAGAGCTCGACCGCGGTCTCCGCCAGTTTCTGCAGCATGTTGCGCGGGTTGGTCGCCATTTCGGCGGCAAGCACCTCCATCGCCCGATGCTCGGCCTCGTAGTCGGGCGCGCGCTGCGGCCGCGCGCTGAGCGCCGCACGGATATCGACCTCCGCGAAAGTTGCACTGGGATTGGAAAAATCCGTGAGACCTCCGGGACCCGCGTCGGTGAACGGAGTGTCGAAGGCAGACTCCATCGGGACCGGACTCCCCTCTTTGAGTCCATCGATACGTCGCTCGCTGATCCTGGACTGATCTCTAGATCGACGATCGTAAGAAGCGCTCATGGCATTTCCTCGCCCAATTGAAAATAATTCAATCTGTTCGCAGTACAGTCATAGCTCAAAAGCACGTCAAAAGAAACTAAAAGTTGATGAAGATGCGTTAAGATTGCAAAGAAATGTTCCTCCAGTAACCGCGAACACACAAACCCGAGCGAATTTCAGGTTTCTCCCGCGCCGAGGCCTATTGCAAATAATTCAATCTGTTCGCATACACTAATAGATCAAAAGCACGTCAAAAGAAACTAAAAGTTGATGGAGAAGTGCTAGGATTGTAAGAAAATGTTCTGCGTATAACCGCGAAGCTGACTGACGAGTGAATCTCAGGATTCACCCCCTATGAGGAAGTTTGTCGCAATCCGGTGAGTAAGTTCGTTGCAAATGTTCTTTGCAACGATTGCCAAGCGTTATGCCGTGGTAATGCCGAGGAAGCTCGTGATCGCTTCCAGCGCCGCCGGCTCGACCAGCGAAGGGGCGTGAGCGACTCCAGGAACCTCGACCAGGCGCACGCCGCGCTGCACCTTGACCATCCGGGCCGCGGTGTCGCGCGACAGGATGTCGCTTTCGGCGCCGCGCACTATCAGGATCGGCGCCATCACACGATTGTACGGGAGCCACAAATCGATCGGCCGCGCTGCCGACCCGCCGCGCGGCGGACGGCGAATGGCCGGGTCCATCTTCCACGTAAGCCCGCCGTCCTCCGTTGATTTGACCGACCATCGTACCCACTCGGTCAGTTCGGAATCGGAAAGTTTGACTGCGGGCGGATAGGTTGCGCGGTAGTAGGCTCTGACCTCGGCCATGTCCTTGAAGCGTTCGGGCGCCTGGCCGACGTACGCCATGATTCGAAGCAGGCCGGTTGGATCGATCTCGGGGCCGATATCGTTGAGTACCAGGCGTTCGACGGTTTCCGGATAGCCGCCGGCATACATCATCGAGATCACCCCGCCCATCGAGGTTCCCACCAGACTGACGCGTTTGATTCCGAGCGCGTCAAGAAATTCTTTCAGGTCGCTGACATAAACCTGCGGATTGTACTCCAGCGGAGGACCCCACCCGCTGTCGCCGCGGCCGCGCACGTCGAACGCAAGCACGCGGTAGCGCGCACTCAGATGCGGCGCCAGAGCGTCGAAAATGTGCGCGTTGCCGGTCAGCCCGTGGATACAGACCAGCGGGGGCTTGCCCTCGCCACCGAAGTCGAGGTAGTGCAGTTTAATTCCACCGGCAGTTTGAAACTTGTCTTCGGCCATCTGGCGAAAAGCTCCTCGCGGCGCGCGCCGCGTCATCATTATTTGTAGCAAGTACTCGGAATCCGACTTCGCGACAAATAGAGTCTCGAACGAAAAAACGAGAAGGGCCGGACGAGGTAAGACTCTTTCAGCAATCGTGCGTCTATTTCAAGCCGCTGCCAAACTGTTACAACCGTATTTACATCGTCGCGGACTTTAACGCAGAATTCAGCGCGCAAAATGTCTCCGATGGAGAACAAAGCATGAAATTCGGCATTGGTCCCTTCAACCTGCAGACGCCGCACAGCTCGGGCAAGCCGCATACCCAGGTGTATCGCGAGATGCTCGAACAGGTTGAGTTGGCCGAGGAATTAGGCTTCGACTCCGCCTGGCTCATCGAGCACCACTTCAAGGAAGACGGCGAGTGTCCCTCGGTGCTTCTGACCGCCGCCGCGATGGCGGCGCGGACCAGCAGGATCAGGATTGGCACCGCGATGCTGCTGCTGCCGCTTCATCGCCCGGTGCGCGTCGCCGAGGACGTCGCGGTGCTCGACAATATCGCCAATGGACGGGTCATCGTAGGCGTCGCGGCCGGCTATCGCCCGATCGAATTCGAAGGGTTGCAAGAAGCGCGCAAGGGGCGGGAAGCCCGGATGGAAGAGCAACTGGAAATCTTGATCAAAGCCTGGACCACGGACTCGTTCGCGCATCGCGGCAAGCACTATCAATTTCCGGAAATCTCCGTGATGCCCAAGCCCGCGCAAAAGCCCCATCCGCCAATCTGGATCGGCGCTTCGACCGAAGGCGGCTTTCGCCGAGCGGCGAAATGGGCGGACGCGCTTTGCTCCTCACCGCGCCATCATCTGAGCGATCTCAAGAATCATTACGCGAGTTATCGGCGTTACCTGGGTGAGTTCGGGCGCAAGGAGACCTGCACCCCGGTCATTCGCGAGGTCTATTGCGCTGAGACCATGAAGCAGGCCGAACGGGAAGGCGGCCCGGGAATGATTTATATCCAGGCCGGGATGTATGGACGTTGGGCGCAGGTGCGCGAGCTAAAGGACGATCGCGGCCAGGCCGTGTCCGGCGCCGGCGATGTCAGTCTGGAAACTTTCCGCGAACGCTTCATCCTGGGCGACCCCGAGCATTGTATCCGCGAGATCGAAAAGTATCAGCGCGAAGTCGGGATGGACTACTTGCAATGCATGATGGACTTTCCCAACGTCGATCCGGACTTGACGAAAAAATCGATGCGGCTGTTCGCGCGCGAGGTGATGCCCCGCTTCAGGGAGCGATAGGGGACCTGCGTCATCGGATTTTTCCCATCGGATTTTTCCTATCGGATTTCTCCATTGAATAGCTCAGCGTGCGGGACCGGCGCTGTTGCCGCCGGCGCTGCCGGATTCCGGCTTGTCGCCCTGCACCAGTGCGAGCAGTTCGCTGGTTACTATGATGAGGCGCCGACCGTCGCGGATGATCACGCCTGTGCGCTCGAATTCGCTCAACTGCTCGGTGATCCGCTGCCGCGACGCGCCCACCAGCTCGGCCAGGTCGCTGTGCGTCAGCTTGAGCGTCAGTAGCTGCCCGCGCGCGTCCTGGGCGCCGAACTTCGCGCCCAACTCCAGCAGCGCGCCCGCCAGCCGCTCGCGCAACGCGAGGCCGAGAAAGTTCGTATAGCGCAGCAGCATCGCCCACCATCGACCCACCGTGACGTCGAGCACACGGCTCAGGTCCTCCAGGCGCACGCCGAGCGCGGAATCGACAAAAGCCTCGGGGCTGGTGACGCCGACCAGGCAATCGCTGAACGCGTCGCATCGAAAGGGCCGTTTGGCCACCGTGAGCAGCGAGGAGACGCCGAAGATCTCGCCCGGGCCAACCAGCGAGACCAGGATTCGTTCGCTCGCGTTGAGAAAAGTCAGCTTGGCGACGCCGGAGAGCAGCACATAGACGCGGTTGGCGTCCTCGCCTTCAAAAAAGATCGTTTCATGCCGCCGCACGCGGCGCGACACAGTCGCGGTCGAAAGCTTGGCGAGTTGCGCCTCGGACATCCAGGCGAGCGTTCGCAGCCGACCGAGCAGCTTCTGTTGGGAGTTTTCGGCGGTCATTTTTCATTGGTTAGCACAGACCGCGATGATGTCACCAAAGCGACCAATCGAACGGGTTAAGGGCCGCGCTTGCTGGCTTTTGTCGCGCCTGCGACAAACGTTAACAAAACTAATTTCGCTATCTCGCTAATATCAGCTACTCTTCCATCACAAGACACGGAACAAGCCGCGCCATGATTCATTCCGTGATTCATTCAAGGACAACCCGAGCTTCATCTCCCAATAACCAAAGCGTAGTACGCGTAGAGGCAACTGCCCAAAACGGCGGCATCGGCGTGTGCAATGGGCAGACTCGAGTGAAGCAACCGGAAGTAAGCAAACAATAGGCGGGTCGGGGGGCTGGCATAAATGCTGCTCAACAATCGATTGTGCGGTTTTCGATCATCCTCCCACCACTCGCATAGCACAAAGGGGCAAATATGAAATTCTTCGAACAGTGGAACAGATTCAGCGAGGCGATGGTCGAAATGCCCTTCGTTGTGGTTAAAAGCCTGTTCGCGCAAAAGGGTGAGGAAGGTCGCGATCGGACGCTCCAGATGGACCTTCAGCAGGCGGGATGGAAGGCCTACGACGCGTGGGTTCAGTTGCTCAACGAGTCCGCCAACGGCCTCTACGCGAGTCCCGAAGTTGGCAACTCGGTTGGGCGCTCGATGGAGGTCTCCCTCAAGTGGCAGCGCCTGGGTTCAGCGATGAGGGATGCGTACTTTGCCGCGCTGTGGCCGGCGGTGGGTCTGCCCTCGGGGGCTGAGTTGACTGAGCTGCGCGCCGAAGTGGGGGCGCTTCGCGACGACCTGGCGATGGCTCGCCTGGAAGCCGAAGAAGCGCGCGCCGCGGAGATCGAGGTGCCAGTGGGGGAGCGCCAGGTGGGCGACTCAATGACGGCGATGTGGAATGGCGGATGGACCCCGGAGACGGCGCCCTTCGTGCGCAAGCGAGGCGAAGATGCTCCAGCCAACTAAGACCCCGATGAACGCGATCGCTGGCTACATGCTCGACGGCGCGATGCGCTCGCTCGATGGTTTCAAAAAGGGCGCGTACGCCACCGTCAACGATCCGCCGCCGGTTACGCCCTACCGCGTGGTCTTCGAAAGCGGCAAGGTGCGGTTGCGCCACTATGCGGCGGCGGGCAAGCACGCTCATCGCACGCCCATCGTGCTGGTCTATGCGCTGATCAAACGTCCGTTCGTGCTCGACATACAGAAGGGCCGCAGCGTAGTCGAACATCTGACAGGCGCGGGCTTCGACGTATATCTAACCGACTGGCTGCCGCCCAATCCGACCGACACCTGGCGCGGCTTCGACGCTTATGTGAACGGAGATTTGGATAAGGCGGTGCGCTTCGTGCGTGCGATCACGCGGAGCGCGCAGGTCACGATTCTCGGCTATTGCTTCGGCGCGCTGCTGAGCCTCGTTTACACGGCGCTTCATCCCGAGAACGTGCGCAATCTGATAACCGCGACCACACCGTTCGATATGGGCGTGCGCGAATTGCCCATCTACAACATCGTCGAGCGCATGACCGAGGAGACCATCGATCTGGTGACCCGGGTGCATGGCAACTGTCCGGCGTGGATGGTGCAGTCGTTCTTCACCGCGATGGCCCCGGCGCATCACGCGCTGGACAAGTACGTCGGGCTCTACCGCAACGCGGAGCGCGACGGCTATGCGGAGCAGTTCGACCTGTTCGAGCGCTGGATGAGCAGTGACGTCGCGATGGCGGGTCGGATCTTCCGCGAAATGTCGGGCGACATCTTCAAGCGTAACCAGTTGGCGCGCGGCGAATTCGAGGTTGGCGGACGCAAGGTCGAAGTCGAACAAATCAGATGCGCGCTGCTCAACGTGGTCGCGGACCACGATGACGTGGTGCATCCGCTCTCCAGCCTGGGTCTGGTCGATCGCGTCAGCAGCCGCGACCGGCGCAATCTGACCTTCCCGACCGGGCACGTGGGCGCCATGGTGAGCGGTGCGGCTCATAAAAAACTATGGCCTCAAATCGGCGCATGGTTGGGAGAACGATCGAATTGAACAAGAAACACAAGGAAAAAAGCAGACAGCACGAAAATGCGCAAACGCCCGAAAATGTCACTCGCGCGACAAAGCGCCCGGAGCCAAACGCGAATTCGTGGTTAAATTCTAAATCGGCGGAGCATCGCTCCCAAAAGAATTCAGAGAGGAGAATAGTAATGTCAGAGAAAGAACACAGCGGAGTTTACGAGGGAATGTCACGTCTCGCCGAGAAGTGCTTCAACCCGGCCGGGGCCAAGAAGGCGGCAGCGTGGTATATCGACACCACCGAAAAGCTTGCAACCCAGGCCCTGGATTTCCAGGTCAAGGCGACCGAGTGGGCCAAAGAGACTCCGATCTATCCGTTGTTCGAAGCTCAGCAGACCATCGGCCGCAAACTGGTCGAGCAGAGCGCGACCACCGCTCGTTCGCTCTGGAAGCTCTAGAGAGCTGTTAATCGTGGAGGCGGCGGCGGTCCAAGAGTGACACGCTCCGCTGACAGCGGATGCGATTTTGTAGGCGGCGCGCGCGTCTGACGCGCGAGCCGCCTTTTTCTATTTGCGATCCGGATCATCGCGGGACAGTGCTGGCGAGGCTTTTCCGCAAGTCTTGGCGAGGCGATTTCAGGTGAGCCGAGATGGCACGAACACTGCTCTGCCCTAGGCTGTAGTGAGGTGATGGCGGAGGGCCGGTGCGCGATAGGTCATGAATACTCTGTTAATATCCATTCTCATCCATAGCTGGCTTCGAGAATAGCCAAATGAGTGGCGCTATCATGTTGGCGCTATCCTGCGGTCGTCATTCCTAATTCGCAACGGAGGCGCAGGCTGCTAGCCAAGGCGGAATCTGGTAATCAGATGAAACACTATCTGCTCGCGAGCGATTTCGACCAGACGCTCAGCTTCAATGATTCCGGTATCGCGCTGAGCGAATTGCTCGGTATCCGCGGCTTCAAGCACAAAGTGGCCGGCCTTTCGCGGCTCAACCTGGTGCAGCAAGGCGGTGAACTTGCTTACCTGCTGCGCCACGACCCGGAATACCGCCGCGTGCGGCGCCAGGACCTAGCCGAGGTTGGCCGTCGCGTCCGCCTCAAACGCAACATCCCGCTGCTGACCCGTCTTCTTGAAAACGGTATCGAGGGCCATCGCTTCGACTTTTACGTCATCTCGGCGGCGCCCGAGGAAGTCGTGAGGTCGGCCCTGGATGGAATCGTGCCGCCGGACCACGTCATTGGCACGCGGCTTGGCTATGCCGAGGAGTCGGGCGAGATTGAGTCGATTGCGCGGGTCGCGGCGGGATATGGGAAGGTGGCAGCGATCGACGAGTTGCGGGTGGCGCTGGGTGTGCCGAGCGATCGCGTAATCTACGTGGGCGACGGAAGCTCGGACATCCACGTGATGCTCGAGGTGAATCATCGGGGCGGATTCACGATCGCGGCGTCGGCGGCCAAGTACATCACGCAGATCGCCAAGCGTACCATCATCAGCGACGACGCGCTGAGCGTGCTGGTGCCAATCCTCGAACAGATCGGCGGATGGAGCCCCGAGCGTATCCGCGATCTGTTTGAGACGCATGGCGTGCTGATTCAGCAGTGGGACAAGGTGCGGACCGACTGGCTGACTATCGGCGAGAGTTCGATGGCGGCCGAACAGGCGGCGCCGTCAAGCGATGAAAGCGCGCAGGACCAGGCGCAAGATTAAGCAAGTTGAAAATGATCCAGTGCTGGCCGTTTGCGCGATCGCGTGTCTGTAGCCCGCGGCAGCGTTCTGATTTTCGGCGGTTTCCTGACCCGCCTCATGCTTTCCTTATTCGCCCGACGTGTTCTTTATTTCATTCGATGATCGGGATATTCGAGCGCTCCGGGTTTGCTTTGATCCCGTGAGATACCGGCGCTAGTATCGCATCGCGCTTGATGGCGCGGCGGTGGCGCGGGCACGTCCGCTCCGCGGGCGTGCCCGCCCGTTTGAGACTGTATGTCGAGCGCAAATCCGATCGCGACGGAGAAGCCAGGTGACTGCATCGGCCTTTAACGCTCAAAGCAGGGATGGAACCAGGATTCATTACGAGATTCGCGGGCAGGGCGCGCCGCTCGCGCTCATCTTCGGTTACGCTGGGTCGAGCCGCGGGTGGGGCGAGCCGTTCCTGAAGCTGCTCGAGACGCGCTTCAGGACCATCCTGATCGACAATCGCGGCACCGGCGAAAGCGATAAGCCCGAAAAGCCATTCTCGATGGCCGACATGGCCGCCGACGCGGCCAGCGTGCTCGACCACGCGGGCGTCGAGCGCGCGCACGTGATGGGCATTTCGATGGGCGGCATGATCGCGCAGGAATTTGCGCTCAACCATCCCGCGCGTCTGCGCGGCCTGGTGCTCGGCTGCACGCTGTGCGGCCTCGCCCACAGCGTTGCCGGCGACCCCGAAGCGCTCGCCGCGCTTCAGGTGAATCCCAAGGAACCGCTCGCGGTACAAGTCGAGCGCTTGCTAGCCGCCTGCTGCGCCCCGCAGTTTCTGGCCTCAGCCAGGGGACAGACCGTGCTCAAGGAACGCATGGCGGAAGTGATGAACTATCCGATGACTCCACTGCACACCTATCAGCACCATTGGGGAGCGGTAACAGGCTTTGATACCTTCGAGCGGCTACCCGAGATAAAGGCGCCGACGCTGCTGATCACCGGCACCTCCGACCTGCTGGTGCCTGACGCCAACTCCGACATCATCAAGGAGCGCATCCCCGGTGCGCGTATCCACAAGCTGCCCGGTGTGGGCCATGTTTTCTTCTGGGAGGAACCGGAGGCGGCTGCGGCGGCGGTTGCGGAATTCCTTTTGCCACTGAGCTAGAGAGAAGCCGGTTGGGGGGGGCGCCGTCGGCGCATCATTTCGCCGATGGCACGTGTCGTCACAGCGCATCGTATGTTGCAGCACTAATATGCGGCGTGAACCTCACAGTTTGGTGCATGCGCAGTAGAAATAGATACGAGCGAAAATTGAATGTATTAGACAAAAACTCGCGTTATGGCATGACACTTGCGATTTTGCCGCTGCGGGGGGCAGGGGCTGGCGGAGGATCTCCAGGGCGGTGACCCCGGGTGGTGCTTCGTGGACGTACAACGATTGGCTAGTATTTCTGATCCGGAGATGGATATGAATCGCGCCGTCGGGCGCGCGTCTCGGGTCAACGTTTCTCGGCTGGTTGCAGCTCTCAGATGGCTCGCGCCAGGCATCTACGCGATGGAAACTCCGCGGCGCTCCGTGGACCGCGAACTCGAAGAGTTCTCCTCGCCTTGGGGATAGGCTTGCGGCAACCATCGCCGTAGTCTCGCTCGGCGACCTGATGAGGGTTGGGGGGCGCAGGGCGCGGGGGTCTGGGCGCAACGTCTTGTACGCCGATGTCCGCCGCGCCGCTTGACTACCCAAAGATTCCGCTGCTGGCGCGATTCCCTTTCGTACATTTCGGTCATATCCCTGAATAGTCACATTCCTGAAGTCCTCGCTGGGCGCCGGGTTCAAATCATAAATACCGGACAGCGCTCCATGTCCCGCGTGACGCGCGGCACGCGTATCGTCCTAAACTGACAATTCGTCGGCGCCTGTTTTATGGCGCTTCAGGAACTGGAAGGAAGATCCTGCCTTCCTCTCAGTGTCCCTGCGCTCAGCGTTCGCGCTGCAAATCCGTCGTTTCCTAACTCGATGGCCCGCGTCCTTGCGCGCGTTCCAAGTGGCATCATTGTTGCCCTTGAGCGACTGGCGGGGGACGCGACCGGATGGCGCGCAATTCATTACTCTATATGGCGCAGGCAAAGGCGGGACCGAGTTTGGCGGGACCGAGTTTGGCGGGACCGGATGCGGCGGGACCGGATGCGGCGGGACCGGCTAAAGCGTTACGAGATGAGGTAGGGCATCGCGCGCCCAGCAAAACCAGAGTGCGCGGAGCCGCGGGGCGAGGAGTTGGTGGCGGACTGGCGGGGTGGGCCCTTTATGCAGCGCTGACCGCAGGGACCTGTGCCGCCGCGCAATTCGCGGCGACCGGCCCAGCGACAGGCGCGAACACTGAAACTGGGCCTCCGCCCCTTCAGGCCCCGATCGACGCCACAATGGCGCGTATGGCGCGGTTCGAAAGGGTTCCGGGGTTCGACTCTGCGCATCTTTCCGCGGCGAGCCGCAATCTGTTCAGCCTCGCCGACCGGTGGGGGGCCGTGCGCGAGCGGTTGCTCAAGGGCGCCGCCGCGCCGGCGGAATCCGAGCAATCGCGCGTTGCCGGGTCGCTTGCGAGTTCGCTGGGTTTGGGCACCGACCTCCGGCACTCGCGTTACTCGGGTTTCACCCAGAGCCAGACGGCGACCGCGTGGTGCGGAGCCAATGTGGTTATGGGATTCAATGACAGCGGTGCGGAGGTCACCACGATGGCTTCCGGACGCGGCATCAGCATGGACGGCTATGCGTTTTCGGGGGACCGCGGCGCCACCTTCACTTACATGGGCTCCCCGGCGACGCCGAGCGACCCCAACACTTTTATGTCGGGCGACCCCGTCGTGGCCTGCGCCGATGCGGCGACCTTCTACTACGTATCCAACTATATCGACGGCACCAACGGCCTGACGGCTATAAGCCTGTCGACCTCGAGCGACGGTGGAAGGACGTTTGCGCCCCCCGTTGCGATCGCCAAAGAGCCATCAAATAGCTACATCGTGGACGGCGCCTGGATCGCGGTTGATCGCAGCACGCCGGGCCGTCTGTACGTAAGCTACACCGATTTGGATTTTTCAGGCTCGATATGCGGCGTGGAAAATGGCTCGGCGGTTCCGCGCTACGCAATCCAAACCGTGAGCTCGACCGATGGCGGCGTGACCTGGAGTCCCGCGCCCGTCGTGGTGGCGCAAGTATGCGCAGATACCCTGCATCCGTTCGCCTTCGTTGGTGGCTCGCGTGTCGCGGTCGGCCCGAGCGGCGATGTTTATGTGGCGTGGGAGCTGTTCGGCAACACCGACGGCCTCGGTGGGCGCGAGATCGAGATCTCCAGGTCGGTCAATCAGGCGCAGTCCTTTCCAGTTGCGCCGGTCACGGTGGCGACGATCAGTTGTGCGGGTGACTGTGTCGATTGGCAGGGGCTGGTCCACGCCAACGAGTATCCCAGCCTCGCGATCGGAAAGGGTCCGCTCAGCGGGATGGTCTATCTGGCATGGAATGACGGCAACCGCCAGGTGCCCGACACTCTCACTACGACTGGCTTCTACAACTTCACCGACATCATATTCAGCAAATCGGGCGACGCGGGCGCGACTTGGTCACCACCCGTGCGCGTCAACCACAACCCAGAGGGCGGCGGCGCCCCGCTGACCGACCAGTTCGAGCCGGCACTGGCTGCCGATATCAGCGGCCGTATAGCGATCTGCTTTTACGACCGTCGAAACGATCCCGCCAATTTTCTCATCGACCGATATTGCGCGTCCTCTCATAACGGCACACATTGGCAAAACACCCGCGTTACCTTTACCCACTTTCCCGTGGTCGTGGGACAGGACGTCCTGTTGGCGCCCGACTACATGGGCGACTTCGATACCCTGGCCTCCGATACCCTCGATCGCCATCCCGGATTCATCGGCGGCTTCGCCTCCAATCTGAAAGGCAATCCAGTCATCAAAACCCGACAATACTAGGCGATCGTACACCGAATCGGGCCGTGCCTCGCTCCTCCATGCCGACCGACGTGGCAAGCCGGTACGGCAAGCCTCCCACTAAACAGCCTTCCTTCGCGCGCCCCCAAATAAGATTTCCTGCCTCGCATACTGCGCGACCCACGACGACTCGATTGAATCCCATTCTGACGCATTCACCATGAGTGACACCCATCCATTCATCTCAGCTGAACCAATCAGTTCAACCGCTACTACGTTTTCCGACCCTGGATTTAACAATTATATCTCATTACATATTCGTAACATCTGTCCCGCTTCCGTGCATACACATAGTCGCATACATAGAAATTCATAAGAGCGAGCGACCGATCCTGAGACGACGACCAGGCGCTCCTCCGGAACCTGCAACACAATCCGGCGTTATCCATTCCCATCCTGGTGGCATGAGAGATGCTGCTCCCTGTTTCGTAGCCATGAAGGTCGGGCTCTCCAATTGAAGCACTTCCACAACAACTCAAACAACTCATCACATGCTCTCCGAGGGCAGATGCTGGTGCTGCTCGCGGTCACACTGCCGGTGGTAATCGGCGCGATGGCGATGAGTGCGGACGTTGGAGTCCTCTATTTCAACTGGCAAAAGCTTCAAACCTCCGCGGACATCGCCGCACTGGCGGGCGCTGCCTATCTGCCTTCGGATCCCGCACAGGCGGTGTCTGTAGCCAATAGCTACGCCGCCATCAATGGGATCGCGACCAAGGAGATAACCTCTACAACGATTTCGGCGGACCATTCGTCTCTTAACATGCAACTCAAGCGGACTGTGCCATATAGCTTCGGCGTTCTGCTGGGATTGATTACGGGCTCCGTCTCTGTCCAGGCGACCGCGCGAATTCTAACTATAGGCAAGACGACGGGAGTAACCCCGATCGGAATCGACTACCGAACGACCTATTCAAGCGGACAGGTCGTGCAACTGCAGCAGGGTCAAGTGGGGCCTGGCAACTGGGGTCCGCTAGCATTGGGCGGAAGCGGTTCGACTATTCTCTCGCAGAATATCGAGTACGGCTATCAGGGGTCAATCGCTTCGGGACAGTTGCTCACCACGCAGACAGGGCTTGCGACTGGTCCGATTAGAAGCGCCTTTAACTACCTGCTCAGCACAGGTCAGAGCGTCGATCCCACCGGCACCTTCGCCAGCCACACTCCAAACGACCCGCGAGTGTTGATCGTGCCGATGGTGGATTTCAGCAGCATCAACGGAAACTCCCAGGTGCCGGTTAAGGGTTTTGCGGCTCTATGGCTGGTAAGCATCGACAGCAACCAGAACATCCAGACGTATTTTATCAATCAAGTCGCACCAGGTGGTAGTCCGGACACGACCGCGACCAATTACGGTGCGTACCAGGTGGCGTTAATACTGTAACCAGTCTGCCGTCCAGCAGCACAGAGATCAGCAAGTGAATGTTGTGCGAGATCGCAGGAGAAGAAATATGAGTAATCGAGTATGCATGTTGTACGTGAGTGCTACGAATCGACTAGCGGTTGCGCTACGCATCAGGTCTGGTGCTCAAACTATGACCGAGTACGCGCTGATCTTGGCCGCGGTCGCTATAGCCGCGTACATAACATACCAGGTGATGGGTCAGGATATCGGGTCGATGGTGAATACCATAGACGACGCAATGACTACTTCGTAAAGGAACGCCACTGCCGGCCGGACATGGAAGGCATGTCGACACGGCGGACCGACGACAACTAGATGACCGGCTGAGGCCGATAATAGGAGAGAGAGAACAAGAATGGAACTGTTAACCAAAGCATATGTGAGAGCAAGTGAAAAATTGCTCAAGGCAATGGGCAAAGAGGCGAAGGGCCAGACGATGACCGAGTATGCGTTGATTCTGGCCGCCGTCGCGATCGTAGCGTACGTCACCTACCAGGTGATGGGTCAGGACATCGGCTCGATGGTCAACAAGATCGACGTTGCCCTGAGCGCGGCCTAAAAGTCGAGCTACGGGCCGCCTGGCGATGTGGTTTAGAGCGGCGGTCGCTTACCCAAAAGGCGCGAGGCCGCAGGTTGGGGCCACCGCCGGGCCGGCTTTGTCGAATAAGACGGAAAAGGCGGGGCGCGAGCCCCGCCGGTTCCGCGTGTCCTCATTGGGTATGGAAAGGGGCCGTCGCGCCGGAGGTGAAGATGATGGCGGAAGCACCGATGAGCAGGGATGGAACGCCGCGAGGTGCTTTGTCGGTACTTTTGGTGGGCCGCGAAGAGGGGCCCATGGCTCAAGCGCGAGAGGTTCTACGCGCGCTTGCCGAGCCCCGCCTGGTGCTCGCACAAGCGCCGCCGGGTGGGGACGAGGCCCTCAGCGCGCAGGCGGACGTGGCGATGGTCATCTTCGGCGAAAGTGAGGAAGAGGGGTTGAATTATTTGCTGGCCGAGTCTGAGCGTGAGAGGCGGCCGGTGTTGTTTGCTTTGCTGCAAGGCCAGTCGGAGGCGTTGATGCGGCGGGTGCTGCGCGCCGGAGCGGACGAAGTATTATTTGCGCCGCTGGCGCAGGGCGACCTCATGCGCCCGCTACTCAAGGTCAGCGAGGCGCTGAGACGTAGCGAGCGGCGCGCCGGCGGCAAAGTTATTTCGCTGGCCAGCCTGGGTGGTGGCGCGGGCGTTACAACGCTGTGCGCCAACCTGGGACTGGCATTACAGGCGGCGGGAGGCGTGCGGGTGGTGCTGCTGGACCTCGACCTTCAGGAGGGCGGTCTGGGGGATCTGCTCGCTGCCGATCCTAAACGCGGGATTCTCGCGCTGGCGCGCCTGGATCGCAAACCGGACTCGATAAGCGTGGAGGCCGCGCTGACCAAGCATCGGTCCGGCCTCTACGTGTTGGGCGCTCCGGCTCGAATCGAGGACAGCGAAGAGGTTTCCGACGTCCTGGTGGGGAGTCTAATCGACCTGATGCGGCAGCTGTTCGACTACATCGTGATCGACTGCGGCGACCACGTCGATGAAAACTCGGTGGCCGCATGGGAGCGCTCGCAGGAGGTGCTTTACCTGCTCGAGCAATCAATAGCTGCGACCCATCGGGCGGTGCGGTTTCTCGAGCTGTTTGGGCGGCTCGGGATCAACGGTGTGGAACCGCGGCTGGTGCTCAACCGTTATCAGCCCGGCCATCCGATCGCCGAGGCGCGGATCGTTTCAACACTGAAGTGTCCGATCTATGCGCGCCTTCCGCGCGACGAGCGAGTGATGGAGAAAGCGGCGGCGACGGCGCAGATGCCCTCGGAGCTGGCGCCTAACTCAGCCCTGGTGCGCGCTTGCGCCGAACTGGCCAACCGCCTCAGTGCGAGTGGAGAAATCCGAGCGGGAGATGAATCGAAGCCCTCGATAGGTTTCGTCGCCCGGCTGCTGGGCTCGCTCGGCGCGCACGCCTAAGGAGAGGCTAAAATGAGACTGACCGAAAGGATATCGCAAGCCAATTACCACGCGCCGGTCGAGCAGCCGGGCGCGTTTCTCGGCGGCGGCGTGTGGCGGCCCAGGGATGAAGCCGTGGAGGCGACGCGCGACCTCAAGATCAAGGTTCATAACAGGCTGTTTGAAACGATGGACGTCTCGCGCATGGAGATGCTCGATCCGGCACTGATTTCGGCCAAAGTTACGGTCGCAATTGGCGAGACGCTCGACGAAGAGGGGCGTTTGCTGACCGACGGCGACCGCTCGCGGCTGGTCGAAGAGGTCAAGAACGAGCTGCTCGGGTTAGGACCGTTGGAGCCGTTGCTGCGCGACGATGACGTGACCGACATCATGGTCAACGGATGCGACCACGTTTACGTCGAGAAGCAGGGCAAGCTGCACGAAACTGGAATTCACTTCAACAACGACCAGCATCTGATGTTGATCATCGATCGCATCGTCTCGCAGGTCGGACGGCGGGTCGATGAGTCCTCGCCGATGGTTGACGCGCGGCTGCGCGACGGATCGCGTATCAACGCGATCATTCCGCCGCTCGCAATCGACGGACCTTCGCTGTCGATCCGGCGCTTCGGTAAAAAGCGTTACTCGATCGCTGACTTGCTCTCCAAGGAGAGCATCTCGCCGGAGATGGTGTCGTTGCTGCAGGCGGTGGTTAGAGCGCGGCTCAATATGCTGGTCTGCGGCGGTACCGGTTCGGGCAAGACCACCATGCTCAATTGTCTTTCGAGCTTCGTGCCGCCCGACGAACGCATCGTCACTATCGAGGACTCGGCCGAACTGTCGCTTCAGCAGACCCACGTGGTGCGGCTGGAGACCCGACCGTCCAATCTCGAGGGCAAGGGTGAGGTGACGGCGCGCGAGCTGGTGCGCAATACGCTGCGAATGCGCCCCGACCGGATTATCGTCGGCGAGGTGCGCGGAGCGGAGGTGTTCGACATGCTGCAGGCGATGTCGACCGGCCACGACGGCTCGATCGCGACCATTCACGCCAACAGCTCGCGCGAATGCCTGGGACGGCTCGAGATGATGATGCTGTTGTCGGGCTTTTCGATTCCGCAGCGTGCGATGCGCCAGCAGATAGCCTCTGCCATCAACATCATCGTCCACGTCGCACGTCTGTCCGACGGCTCGCGCCGAATGATGAAAATTTCCGAGGTCACTGGCATGGAAGGCGAAGCCATCATGATGCAGGACCTGTTCGAATTCGTGCAGACCCAGACCGACGCGAGCGGCAAAGTACTCGGCCACTACCGCCCCACCGGAATTCGTTCGGCCTATGCGCAGCGCATCGAGCGCGCCGGCTACAAGTTGGACAGCGTCATGCGGGCGACGGGGACGGATTGATGGATATGTTAATCGCCTGTGCGGTGTTCCTGTTGCTCGCCGGCGTCGGCGGCATGCTGGTTCACCGCTCGCTCGACCATGCGGCCGTCGGGCACCGCCTAGGAGAAGTTACTCGCTCGTTCGACGTCATCGACCCGCTGGCGCGCACCGGTCTCCGCTCACGCGCGGCGCACGGTCTGTTCAACGGTCTCCTGCCGCGGCTCGACCTGATGCGCCGCCTCGAACAGTACATGTGGCAAGCCGGGATGTATCAGAGCGGCTATAAAATGCTGCTGTTGATGGGCGGGCTGCTGGTCGCGGGCCTCGGCGGCGCAATGCTGGTCTCGGGCGACGTGCTGATCTCGATTGCGGCGGGTCTGGGACTTTGCGTGACGCCGTTGATCTATATCAGGTTCAAGCGGACGCGCCGGCTCAAAGCCTTCCTGGTGCAGTTGCCCTATGCGCTCGATTTAATTAAGTCGTCGCTGGAGGCCGGCCATACGTTGCAGCGGGGAATGCAGGTGGTGGAACAGGAGTTCGCCGAGCCTCTGGGCAGCGAGTTCCGCACCGTGGTCGAGCAGACGCGCCTTGGGCTGCCGATCACCCAGGCGTTGGCCGACATGCTGGCACGGGTGCCGGAGGACGACCTGCGGCTATTCGTGGTCGCGGTCAAGGTGCAGGCCACCGTGGGTAGCTCTCTGGCGCAGATCATCGCGCGGCTTTCCGACATCGTACGCACACGCCAGCGCCTGTTCTCGCAGATTCGTGCACTGACTGCGCAATCCAGGATGAGCGGGATGGTGGTCGGGCTGCTCCCGGCGGTGGTGCTTGGAATGTTCACCATCGTACAGCCCAGTTACGCCCAGATGCTGTTTTTCGACCACACCGGCCAGCTGATTTTAAAGACCGCCGCCGGTCTAGACCTTGGCGCGTTTCTGCTGATCCGGCGCATCCTGAAAGTCAGATTCTGATCGAGATGGAACGATGGGTCCTCTGCTAATCAGTATCGTCGTGTTCCTGGTGTTGGCCGGCGCTGCGAGCGCCATCTATATTTCGGCCACCAGCGGGCAGCACCAGATGCATTCGCGGATGAGCCAGGTAGGACGGCGGGCGCGCGTCAACATGGCCGCCGCGGGCCTTCCGGTTGCCGACCAGCAAATGACCCGCGCGCTGCTCAAGTGGGCGGTCGGGCGGCTGCCCCATCCCAAGGTCGTAACGCGCCGCGGCACCAAGCTCCATGATTTGTTAGTGCAGGCAGGCTTCAAGACCTCCAGCGGAGTCGCCATTTTCCAGCTCAGCAAGCTCGCGGCGGCGGTGTGCGGCCTGTTGCTGGGGCTTATTCCGAGCCTCGCGTTTGGCATGCGCGGGAGCCGCGTGATCTTGCTGACGATCATGGGGGCGGCCATCGGATCTTTTATTCCCGGCTATTACCTGAGCAAGCGCGCCAAGAACCGCCAGATCGACATCGGACGTCAACTTTCCGACGTGCTCGATCTCCTGGTGGTGTGCGTGGAGGCCGGGCTCGGCCTGTTGGAGGCGATCAAAGTTGTTGGCGACGAGACCAAGGCACAGGAGCTCGTCATCGGCTATGAGCTGTCGCAAGTGGCGGCGGAGGTCAACTCCGGAGCTTCGCTGGGACAGGCCTTGCGTTCGTTGGCCGATCGCAGCGGCGTCGCCGACATCAAGCCGCTCGCCGCGACGCTGATTCAGAGCGAGCAACTGGGCGCCGCGATCGGGCCCGCGCTGCGCGCGATCTCCGATTCCATTCGATCCCACCGCCGCCTCTACGCCGAAGAGGCAGCCCAGAAAACCACCATCAAGATTCTTTTTCCGCTGGTGCTGATGATTTTGCCCGCAATGCTGCTCATCATCATCGGTCCGGCGATCGTCCAGACGGTTCGTACCTTGAGCTTCTGAACGGCTTTCCAGCGGGGGCAGCCTGACCATCTTCTTTCGTTCTTGCGCCTGCGTTCCTGCACGTGCGATTTCTCCGGTGCATTTTGCACAGACCCTCAAGCGCGACATGATAGCCACGGGCGGATAGAATGAGAGCATCCGGACGTGAGTCGTATCGAATCGTTCATCACGTGACAGGCTGAGGAGGTGGGTGGATGCGCGGGATATTCGCAGTTTCAAGGTTGACGATCGCTGCAGCGGCAGTTGCTGGACTAGTGGCCTCCGGATGTTTGCAGGTGGCGCCACAGCCTCCCGTACCGCCGACGACGATGAGTTCATGGGGGCCGTTCGGCACCTTTTCGATGACTTCGGGCGCGCCGTGCGCCGGCCGGGCGACGCTCAGCGATGGCACTGCGAGCATAAGCGACGCATGTTTTACCGGCGCCGATAACATTGTGATGTGTACGGACACCACCGCGGCGAATCCGCTCAGATGTACGCCCGCGAGCGGCAGCCTTTCAATTTCCGGCGGCGTCGGCGACACCGTCGCGTACGCGCGCATCCGTTAGGAATCGCGTTGGTGAAGAGATAGACAACAGCCAAGCCAATGGAAGACCGGGATCTCAAACGCCGGGCGCTCGAATTGTGGAACGAGGGCGTCCAGCATCACATGCACGGCGACTTCGACGGGGCGATCCAGCTGTACACGAAATCGATCGACGTCTGTCCGACCGCCGAGGCTTACACGTTTCGCGGCTGGGCTTACAATTTTCTCGGCCGCGTCGACGATGCGATCGGCGAGTGCAAGAGAGCGATCGAAGTCGATCCGGGCTTCGGTAATCCCTATAACGATATCGGCGCCTATCTGATCGCCAAGGGCGAGCTTGACGAAGCGGTGGCGTGGCTGGAGCAGGCGAAGCGGGCTCCGCGATATGAGCCGCGACATTTTCCTTACATGAACCTGGGGCGCCTATACGCGGCCAAGGGGATGTTGCAGCAGGCGATCAGCGAGTTCGAGCGCGCACTCGAAATTCAGCCGGGAGAGCCGACCTGCGAGGCGTTCGTGGCCCGGCTGCGTGCGACGCTCAACTGAGCTCAGCATGCACGCGCGGCGTGTCCGGGAGGGAGATCGTTAGAGAGGAAGAGCGATGCTGAAGGTTGGAGAATTGGCGCCGGACTTTACGCTGCCGGCCGATGATGGCGCGCAATTCACGTTGTCGAGCCTGCGCGGCCGCCGGATTTTCCTGTGGTTCTTTCCCGAGGCCGATACGCCAGGCTGCAGCCTGGAGGGTCGCGGCCTGCGCGATCATCGCGAGTACTTCGACCAAAGCGCGATCGAGGTAATCGGGATCAGTTTTAACAGCGTTGCCGACAATGCGGCCTTCGGGCGCAAACACAATTTCGGCTTCAGACTGCTCAGCGATACCACGCACGAGATAGCTCTGGCCTTCGGCGCCTGCGAAGGCCTCAAGGCAAGACATCCCGAACGCATCAGCTTTCTTATCGACCCCAGCGGGCGAATCGAACACGTCTACGACAAAGTAGATCCGCGCGACCACGCGGCGCAGGTCCTTGCCGGGCTGCTCGGCGAATAGCACCCGCTTCGCCTCGCGTCTCCTGACGTCTCGCCATATATCGTCAGCCGAAGGACCGAACGGACTCGACGGTTCCGGCGGTTGGGGCTGCGGGACCACGGGTGCCTATCACGAAGCTCATCGTGGGCACGCCCGCCACTTTGACCGTAACGATAATGCAACCGTCTCCCTGCGCAGCAGGAGCTACGATCACCCTCACGTATAGCTCACAGAATTTCATTCTGGACGGCACCAGCAGCGCTGGCATTGTGAGCAATGACCCCTTCGATAGGGGCGGCGTCATCGTCTTTACCTACTCGGAGTTTCACAACATGGACAAAAGTGACGGCTTCAGCTTCACTCCGCAGAACCCGACGAAGACGGCCTTGGTGACGGCAACGGTAGACGCGTGCGGCCAGAAAACATCCGAGACCTTCCCAGTTGCGATTGCCGCTTCTGGCAGCTAATGGCGACGAATCAGCCTTTAAATGGAGAGGGGGCCAGGGCAGCGAACTGCTTGGCCCCTCATCATGACCATCATAAATAGCGGCAATGTGACGGTCTCGCTATCGCGCGAGAACAAAATGGGATGTCGCGTTCATGCGCGCGAGCCCGAGCCTTGGGTGTTGGTGGGCAGGGAGTGAATCGAACACTCGACACGAAGATTTTCAGTCTTCTGCTCTACCGACTGAGCTACCTGCCCACCGGAACTGCAGGTGTCGGGCCTTGGCGGCGGTCTTAATTCGTACCTGTCCCGCCTTCCCCTTGCAACAGCCGTTGCGCGACCCAAGCCCTTCAGCCGAACGCCCGGGGCGCCTGGACGTTTGCAGCGCTTAAGCCTTGGGCGCTATGACTCGCGACTCGACGAAATCGATCACCCTGGCCTCGAGGTTGGCGCCGTCGAGCCGATCAATCTCCTGGATTCCCGTGGGCGAGGTCACGTTCACCTCGGTCAGGTAGTTGCCGATGATGTCGAGTCCAACGAAGTAGAGTCCGTCGCGCTTGAGCCGCGGCCGCATCATCGCGCAAATCTCGCGGTCGCGCGCGGTAATCTCGGCCTTTACGCAATTACCGCCGACGTGGATGTTGCCGCGGTTCTCGTCGTCGCGTGGCACCCGCAGCGTGCATCCGAGGGGTTCGCCGTCGAGCACGATCAAGCGCTTGTCGCCGTCGCGGATTTCGGCGAGGTATCGCTGCGCCATGATCGGACGCGACTCGAAATGAGTGACCGCTTCGAGGATCGCATTGAGGTTGCGATCATCGGCGGAGGCCAGGAACACGCTCTCGCCGCCATGCCCGTCGAGCGGTTTTACGATCATCTGGCCGCCCTGCTCGGCCATGAACTTTTTGAGCCGCGCAAGGTCCTGGCTGACCAGCGTGGGCGGAATCGCTGCGGGAAAATTCAGCGCATAGAGCTTCTCGTTCGCTTCGCGCAGGCCCGCGGGCTCGTTGAGAATGAAAGTGCGGCGCCGGTCGGCCAGGCTGAGCAGCATCGTGGCGAACAGATAGGCTGCGTCGGCGGGCGGGTCCTTGCGCATAAAAATCGCGTCGAAAGTTTCGAGCGGATATTCGGCGCCCTCGTCGATAAAGCGATAGTGCGGCGTTCCGCGCATCACCGTGCATCGCCGCGCGGACGCGAACGCATGACTGCCGATCGCATAGAGGTCGTGGAGCGCGACGAAGTAGGCCTGATGCCCGCGTCCGATCGTTTCCAGCATGAAGGCGAAGGTAGTGTCCTTGTCGGGAAGCACCTTCTCCAGCGGGTCCATCACGAAAGCGAATTTGTAGCTAGCCACTGGTCAGTCTTCTCCCCCGAACTCGTCGAGCGTGCCGGCCGCGATACTGAGCGCCGCGAGCGCCGCGGTCTCGCTGCGAAGCCGTCGTCCGCCCAGTCCCGCGGCCGCGTACCCGGCGCTCCGCACGGCCGCCAGTTCCTCGTCCGTGAAATCCCCCTCCGGCCCGCACAATAGCAACAGCCTGCGCTGACGGGCTTCGCGCAAGACTCCGCCCAAAGCCGGAGCGCCCGGGCTCAAGACCACGCAAAGCCTGCCCCCGTTGGGGCGCCGGATCAAGTCTCCCAGCGTCAACGGTGCGATGACCTCGGTCGGACGCGCCGCCAGGCTCTGCTTGGCCGCCGCAGTCGCCAGCCGGCGCCATCGCGCGAGCCGCTCGCCGCCAACCTCGCGCACGACTCCTCGCGTACACAGCACCGGCCATAGCTCCGCCGCACCCAGTTCGGCGGCCTTCTCGACCAGGAAGTCCATCCGTGGCCCTTTGATGACCGCCGCGGCCAGGATGAGTCCGGCCGTGACTTCCGCGCGCGAGCGCGTCGCCGCGGCGATTTCGACCACCGCGTGACGCACCTCGAAGCTTTTGATCGTGCCCGCGTACTCCGCGCCGCGTTCGTCGAACAGCGCCACTTCGGCTCCCGGCAGCAGGCGCATCACGTCGCGCATATGATGGAGTTCCCCGCCGCCGACCAGTGCGACCGCGCCTTCGACCGCCGCCGACGATATCGCAAATCGCGCTGGAGATTTTGTCGCCCGTTTCATCGCGCGAGCACCAGCGTGCTCCAGCCCCGGTCGCGCCGTATGCTGAGGCATCGCAGGCGCGGAAGGTAAGTCTTGAGTACCGACGACGCCTCGCGGTTGAGGATTCCACCGAGGATTAGAAGACCGCGGCGGGCCAGCAGGCTGGTCAGCGCGCTCGCCATCGCGATCAACGTGGAACTCAGGATGTTCGCCGTGATCAGATCGAAGCGCCGGCGAAGCCGCGTGAGCGGCGTAGTGGCGAATTGGATTTTTCCATATCCGATGGAATTGAGCGCGGCGTTTTCGCGTGCGTTCTCCAGCGCCAGCGCGTCGATGTCAATCGCGCACACCTGTGCGATACCCATCAGGCGCATCGCTATCGCCAGCACGCCCGATCCCGTGCCGACGTCGAGCGCCTGCTCAAAGTGCCTCTTTGCACAAAGTTTTTCGATCGTCGCGAGCGCGCCGTAGGTGGTCGCATGATGTCCCGTGCCAAAGGCCTGCCCGGGGTTGATTATCAGCTTGAGGCGCCGGGTTGCGATGCCGCAATTCCAGGGCGGAACGATCAGCAGCCGGCGTCCCACGGGCAGCGGCTCGAAACGATCCATCCAGGCGGTCGCCCACCCGGGGTCCTTGACGACCTGGCGCGGCGGTGTCCGGCCATCGCCCGCGACCATCCCCGCCGCCGCGAGCGCGCGCCGAATCGCCGCGAGCCGGGCGCGGCTCAGCCGCTCGAAAAACGCCTGGAGTTCCAGCGTCGCGTGACGATGCGCGCTACGATGGTCTCCGCCGACCGCGCATCCGAGCGCTCCCTCGGCGACCAGCATCGCGGCCACGTCGTCGACCATCGCGGCCGGCGTCTGGAAAACGACTTGAACGTATTTGCGCACAGCAGGTGTGGGGTTAGGGGTCATCGGCCTCAGCCATCAAGCATAAGGGTCGTCGCGGAGCTTGACGAGTAGGGGACATGCCTGCGGAAGGAACAGCCTGTGGAGAGCAGGCGCGCCTGGATTTGCCCGTTGCGACGCGTGGCGGGTAAAATCGCATTCGATGAGGGTGGTCGGCTGGATTTGTGGCGGCGCGCACGATGCCTGCTCAAGATGCTGACGATCGCGCATCGCGGAGCCAGCGCTATTTATCCTGAAAACACTTTGCGCGCGTTTATCGCCGCCGCCGAGGTTGGCGCCGATATGTGCGAATTCGACGTGCGGATGACTCGCGATGGTGAAGTCGTGGTGATTCATGATGCGACGGTTAATCGCACTACCGACGGACGCGGCCGGGTCGCCGCGATGAGTGCGATGGCGATCGGGCGCCTGGACGCCGGGGTACGCTTTGGAGCCGAATTTCGCGGTGAACATATACCGACGCTCAGTGAAGTTGCCCACGCGCTCACGGGCCGATGTGGCATGGACGTGGAACTCAAGGCCCGCGGTGTTGAGGTCCGGGTATGCGAAATTCTTCGCGGATGCGGAGCGATCGAAAGCGCGATAGTATCGAGCTTCGATTGGGATCAACTGAAAATCGTGGCTCGAAGGGAGCGGGCCTTGCGCCTTGCGCTGCTGGGCGAGAAAAGTCCATCCGCGATGCTGGAGGCGGCGTCGGCAATGCGCGCATTCGCTATAGCGCCGCGCTTCGATGTCGCGAACGCTGCGCTTTGCGCCGAGGCGCATCGCCGCGGCCTGGCGGTTTACGTGTGGACCGTCGATGACGTGCCGACGATGCGCCGTCTCGCCGCCGCCGGCGTCGACGCAATCATGACCAACGATCCCAAAAAGCTCCGCGAGCTGGCGGCGGCCTGATGGCGCGTTTTTCCGACGACAAACTCGAAGAGATTCGCACTCGCGCGGATATCGTCGAGGTCATCGGAGCGCACGTGCGGCTCAAGCGCGCCGGCCGCAACTTCGTCGGGCTGTGCCCGTTCCACAACGAAAAGACTCCTTCGTTTTCGGTCAACCCGGAGCGCGGATTTTTTCATTGTTTTGGATGTGGCGCGGGCGGCACGGTGTTCAACTTTATAATGCGGACCGAGGGGCTGAATTTCCCCGAGGCGATCGAGTCGCTCGCGCGCCGTTACGGCGTCACGTTACCCGAGCGCGGCGGCGAAACGGGTCCGGGCGCCGGAGAACGCGACGCCGCGCTGCGCGCGAATCAGACGGCCGCTGATTTTTTCATCCATGTTCTGTGGAAGACGCCCGACGGCGCGGTGGCGCGCGACTATCTGGCGGCGCGCGGCGTCGCGGCAGAGACCGCGCACACCTTTGGGCTCGGATTCGCGCCCGAACGGCCGGCCAACCTGGCGCGCGCGCTCGAGAAGCGCGGATTGCTGTCCGCGGCGGTCCGCCTCGGACTGGTCAGGCAGGACGGCGCGGGAACGCGCGACATGTTTCGCGGGCGGCTGATGTTCCCGATTCGCGACGGCCAGGGCCGGGTGCTCGCGTTTGGCGGACGAGTGCTCGATCAGCGGCTGCCGAAATATATCAACTCGCCCGAATCTCCGCTCTACTCGAAGTCACGCAATGTCTACGGCTTGTACGAAGCGCGCGCGGCGATCGCCAGGGCCGACCGCGCAATCGTAGTCGAGGGTTACCTCGACGCGATCGCGGTATGGCAGGCGGGCTTCAAGGAAACCATCGCAAGTCTCGGTACCGCGCTAACCGTCGAGCAGTTACGGCTGGTCGGACGGCAGACGCGCAACGTGCTGGCCTGTTTCGACGGCGACGCCGCGGGACGCAAGGCCTCGTTGCGGGCGCTGGAGATTTTTCTTGCGGCCGGGTTGCTCGGGCGGGGGATTTTCATCCCGCCCGGTTTCGATCCCGACACTTTCATCAAGCAGCGCGGAGCACAGGCGTTCGCCGAGCTTATCGCGTCGGCGGAGTTGCTGGCCGATTATTTTTTGGCCGAACAAGCGGCCGCGGCGCGCGGGTCCCTGGAAGGGCGGGCGCGTGCCGCGTCCGCCGTGGCCGAGGTTCTGAAAGCGGTCTCGAACGCGTTCGAGTTCGACTTGCTGGCACGCAAGGCCGCCGACGCGCTGGGTGTCGGCGAGGAAGTGCTGCGCGCCGAGGCGCGCCGGCCCGCGCGGGGCACCGCCAATGGCGGAGCGACGCGCGGGCCGGCCGGGGCGCCGCGGCCGCCATCGGCGGCCGCGGCCGGAGCGGGCGACGGCGCGACGGCCGCGGAAGTCGGCCTGCTCGCGGTCGCGCTGCTGTATCCCGAGTTGCGCGGCGAGATCGCCGCGCAACTGGGGATGCGCGAGGCCGCAGCCGGCGCCGCGGCGATCGGCG
>DATJID010000045.1:0-25946 GCA_035493515.1 Binataceae bacterium (SeqCode)
ATGCGTTTGGTTCTTTTTTAGTGCCCTCCGGCCGGGCGATTCAAGTCGCCCGATCGCGGGCGGCCTGCGCGTCGGCGATGACGGAAAGCCTCGCCAACAGGATGATACCGCAAACGAGCGCCGCGACGGCCGACGCCGCGACCGCGATTTGGGGGCTCATGCGCTCGCCGATATAGCCGACCTCAAGGCTGCCAATCGGGGCCAGTCCGATGAACGACAGCGTATACATGCTCATTACGCGTCCGCGCAGCTCGTCAGAGACGAACAGCTGCAGCATGGTGTTGTTGGTCGCCATGTAGTTGAGCAGTCCCGCGCCAATCAGCATCTGCGCCAGCAGCGACAACCACATCGCCGACGAAAAACCGAACACAAAAATTCCGGCCGCAGATCCGAACAAGCCGAAGATGAGATTCTGGCGCAGTCCCCGCGGCGTCCGCGACGAGGCCAGCACCACACCGCCGAGCAAGGCGCCCACGCCCTGGGCCGCGAGCAGAAAACCGTAGGCGCTGGCCCCGCCGTGCAATATGTCGCGCGCAAAGACCGGAATCAGCACCGAGTACTGCATTCCGAAGCCCGCGTTGATCGCGATCAGCAGCAACAGGTAGAAGCTCGCGCTATGGTGCCAGATGTACTCGAAGCCCTCGCGCAGGCGCTGGAACATGGCCGAACCAATACGCGGCAGATCGCGCGCCACCAACTCCATCGCGAGCAGGCTCAGGATGACCGCGATGTAGCTGAGCCCGTTGAGGAAAAAACACCCGGCGATTCCGATTACGCTGATCAGGACGCCGGCGACGGCGGGCCCGATCACGCGCGCGCCGTTGAAGATCATCGAGTTGAGCGCAATCGCGTTGGGCAAATCCTCACGCCCCACCATCTCGACCACGAAGGTCTGGCGTGCCGGCATGTCAAACGCCGTCACCAGGCCATTTACCGCGGCCAATATGATTACGTACTCGACCCGCACCACGCCGGCCCAGGTAAGCGCCCCCAGGATGAACGCGCTCAGCATCAGCAGCACCTGGGTGGTAACGATTAGCCGGCGGCGGTCGGCGTGGTCGACGATTACGCCGGCAAACAGCGTCACCAGCAAGACCGGCAGATAACCGGCGAAGCTGACCACCCCGAGCATCAGGGCCGAATTGGTGAGCTTGAGCACCAGCCACCCCTGCGCCACCGACTGCATCCAGGTGCCGATGAGCGAGACGAATTGACCGCCGAAGAACAGACGGAAATTGCGATGGCGCAACGCGCGGAAGGCGCCGAGCCGCGCGGCGGTGGATTCGGATTGGACGGTCGCGGCGGCGGCCGGGGTGGGCCCGGAAGAAGTCTCGGCGGAAGTCTCGATGGAAGCGCTCACTTGAGGGATGCCGCCAGTTTGGCAAAGTCGGGGGCGGCTGGCGAGCGCAGCCGCTCCGGATTGGCGCCCGCGCCGGGAGTTCACCCGGAGGCGAGTCCTGGTGTAAGATCAGGCCATGTTTGGCGAACTAGTCCCGCGCGAAAAGAGCAAGGCCCCGTTCATCTCTATCGAGGAGGCGCTCGAAGAGATTCGCCGCGGCCGCATGATCATCCTGATGGATGACGAGCAGCGCGAAAACGAGGGCGACCTCTGCATGGCCGCCGAGTTGGCAACCACGGAAGCCATCAACTTCATGGCCAAACACGGACGCGGCCTGATTTGCCTGCCGATGGCGCCCGAGCGAATCGACCAGCTCGGCCTCAGCATGATGGTCGGTGATAACCAGGCTCCGCTCGGCACCGCATTCACCGTGCCGATTACCGCGCGGCGGGCCAGCGGTTCGGGCATCTCGGCCCGCGATCGCGCGACCACCATTCTGCAGGCCGTGCGCGAGGACGCGACCGGCGCCGAATTCGTCAGTCCCGGCTACGTCTATCCGTTACGCGCGCGCGAAGGCGGGGTGCTGGTCCGCACCGGCCAGACCGAAGGTGGCGTGGACCTGGCGCGGCTGGCCGGACTGAAGCCCGCCGGCGTCATCTGCGAAATCCTGAAAGAGGACGGGACGATGGCCCGGCGCGACGACCTGGTCGAGTTCGCGCGCGCGCACGGGCTCAAAATCGTCACCGTCGCCGACATCATCGAGTACCGCCTGCGCAACGAAACGATGGTGCAGCGGATCGCCGAGGCGCGCCTGCCCACCCGGTGCGGCGAGTTCCGCGCCTTCGTCTATCGCAACCGGGTCGATTCGACCGAGCACCTGGTGCTGGTGATGGGCACGATCGATCCCGACCGCCCGGTGCGCGTGCGGGCGCATCGCGAATACCTGCCCGGCGACGTCTTTGGTTATTCGCCGCGCAACACCCGCAGCCTCCTGCAGTCCGCGATGGAGCGTATCGCCGCGCTCGGCGAGGGGGTTATCCTCTATCTCAAACGCGAATCCGACGCGATCGCGAGCGACATCGACAACAGCCGCGCCGGAGTCGCCGCACGCCGCAACTGGTACCTCCGCGCGAGCACCCATCTGAGCCCGCCCGAGGCGGATTTCCGCGACTACGGAATCGGCGCTCAGATCCTGCGCGACGTCGGCGTGCGCAAAATGATTCTGCTGTCCGACCAGGCCCCCAGGCTCGCCAATCTGCCGGGGTACGGTCTGGAGATCATCGGCAGCGAGCCGCTTTCCGACGGCGACGGCGAAGCGGTCCCCGGAAGCTGAGCCGAAGCTGAGAGCCATGAGTTCAAGCGGGCGGAACCGCCCCTGAGATTTCGGAATTATTGCAAGGTGATGAATCGAAATCGCCGCCTGCGGCGTTACTTCAAGGAACCGTGGTCCGTGTGCAGCCCGGCTGGTTCGGCCGCGTGGTCTTCGCGCGCGATGGCGGCCGCTATTTTCGCGTTCGCGCTGGCTGCGGCGCTCTCGTGGCCGCAAGCGGCTAAGGCGCAGGATTCCCAGGAGCTGCCGAAGCCTTCGGAAGTGGTCACAATCGGCGCGTTAAAGCTGAGCGAGCCGCTCAGGCCGGGCGCAACCAGCCGGCTTGAGGTCGAGGCCGAGGTTCTGTCCGGATGGCATATCAACTCGGACCATCCGAAATCGGCTGATTTCATCCGGACCACGCTTTCGGTAAGTCCGCCTGCCGCGGTAAAGGCGGGTGCCGTCACTTATCCGCCAGCCGAAGAGATCGCGCCCGCGTTTTCGGGTGGCGAGAAACTTTCGGTCTTCAGCGGAACGATGAAATTCACCGTCCCGCTGAGCGCGGAGGCGGGCTTCAAACCGGACCCGGGCGGCAAAGTCGCAGTCACCTTGGAATACCAGCCGTGCAACGACGCCATCTGCATGCCGCCGGCCAAGGTCAGCGCCAGCGCCTCGCTCGCCTCGATGCAACCGGCCGCCGCCGCGGACGGTGCGCCGCGCGCGGTGCTCGAGCGCGCGCGCGTAGTCGCCACTGCCTTCGGCGATAGCGGCGGCAACTCCTCCGGCGATTCTTCCGGCGATTCGTCGGGACAGGGTGGGGCGCAGGCTCCGGGATCGGAATTGGCGAACATTTTTCTCGCGCACGGGATGCTGATTGGGCTGCTGGCGGTGCTGCTCGGCGGACTCGCGTTGAATCTGACGCCGTGCGTTTACCCATTGATCGGCGTGACGATTGCGTATTTCGGCAACCAGGGCGGCGGCCCGCGCAAAATCGCCGTGCTCGCCTGCATCTACGTCCTTGGGATAGCGCTTACATTTTCATTGGCCGGAGTCGCCGTGGCGCTCTCCGGGGGGCTGTTCGGCGCGGCTTTACAAAATCCGCTGGTGCTGATCGCAATCGCCACGATGCTGCTGGTGCTCGCGGCGTCCAGCTTCGGGATGTTCTCGCTTCAGCCGCCGCAATGGCTGATGCGCCGGGCCGGCGTGGCGCGGCCGGGCTATCTCGGCTCGCTCGTGATGGGGCTGGGGATGGGCGTGGTTGCGGCGCCGTGCATTGGGCCGATCGTGCTTGGACTGCTGCTGATGGTCGAGCGCAGCGCGAACCCGGCCTTCGGTTTCGCGCTCTTCTTCACGCTGGCGATAGGACTCGGACTTCCCTATATCGCGCTGGCCTTGGCGGCCGGGCATATCAAGACCTTGCCGCGCTCGGGCGAGTGGCTAGCGTGGGTCGAGCAACTCTTCGGCTTCGTGCTGGTCGGCCTGGCGCTGTACTTCCTGGACCCGGTGCTGCGCGGCTGGCCGATGCGGATTATGCCGTACTACGCGGCCACCGCCGGTATCTTTCTGGGTTGGATAACGCCGGCGGGGCGCCAATGGCGGCCTTTCCTGATCTTCCGCAGCGTGCTCGGCGCGTTTTCGGTCGGCGCGCTGGTCTGGATGCTGACGTTTGCGGGCAAACCTTCGGTGCAACTGGCCTTCGATCCTTACGACGCCGCGATCCTCAGACAGGCTCGCGCGGCAAATAAACCGGTGGTAATTGATTTTAGCGCCGACTGGTGCGTCCCCTGCCGCGAGATGGTGCGCACCACGTTCCGCGACCCGGCGGTCATTCAGGCGGCTTCGCATTTCGTGCGTCTCCAGGCCGACATCACTGACCGCACCAACCGCAACACCCAACTCGCGATGCAGTACGAGATCAAGGGCGTGCCGACCACCGTCTTTATCGACAAGCACGGCCGGATCCTCAAGCGCGAGGTCGGCTACCTTAGTTCCCGTCGATTCCTGAGCGATCTGCGCGAGGTCGATGAGATGGATGGTCTGCCCGAAGTTCGCGCGACACCTCCTCCCATGCACTTCAAGCAGTACGTCAAGCTCGCCGCAGCTCTTTGAGACCAGCCGGTGGGGCGCGCTCGCCGCCCTGCAACAGGCCGGATGCGTCGATATTTCGACAGTGGACCGCGCAGCGGTTGGCACGCACGTATTTTTGTATGCTGACCGCTATTTTGAGCCAGAACGTACTCTAATTTATTGAGAACACTATTTTATTAGCATGCATTATCGTTTTCTTAAAATGCCTGTCACATGACTCGGCGGTAATCGACAATTCTGCGGTCGAAATTAGTCTTTTTGGTTTTCTGCGGCCATCGTCAAACCGATGTTTGATTATGCAGATGTTGCCAGCGATTCGACCAGCCGTTTTCTTTACTTGAGAGCGTCTTCGGACTAGACTGAATTCGTTACAAAAGCGCATCGATACTTATCGATATTGATGAAAATTCCATTGCACGCGGTCGTCGGGCTGCTCTGATACGAGAGCGTTCGGCGCGTGTAATTACGGTCCTCGCGGGGGTGGTCTGAGCCTTCTTCTATGGCAAACAAACAATCGCAAGACAGTTACAGCGCTCAATCGATCAGAGTCCTTGAAGGTCTCGAGGCGGTGCGCAAGCGCCCGGGAATGTATATCGGCGACACCGCCGAGCGCGGACTTCATCACCTGGTGAACGAGATCGTCGACAACTCGGTTGACGAGGCGCTGGCTGGCTACTGCGACGAGATCAGCGTCGTCATCCTGAGTGACAATCAGATCTCGGTCGAGGACAACGGCCGCGGCATCCCCGTCGATATGCATCCCACGGAGAAGCGATCGGCGCTCGAGGTCGTACATACAGTTTTGCACGCCGGCGGCAAATTCGATCGCGGCGTGTACAAGGTCTCCGGCGGCCTGCACGGGGTCGGCGCCTCGGTGGTCAATGCCCTCAGCGAGGAGTTTGAGGTCGAAGTCCGGCGCGACGGCAAGCTTTACTACCAGCGTTACGAACGCGGCGTGCCCGAGAACAAGGTCGAGGAGCGCGGCGCGGCCAAGCTGAGCGGCACTAAGACGACTTTCTCTCCCGACCCCAAGATTTTCCCCGAAATTAAATTCAAGTACGAGACTATCTCGCGCTACATCCGCGACATGGCCTATCTCAACGCCGGGCTGAGGATTCGCATCAAGGACGAACGCACCGGCAAGGCCGAGGAATTTCATTACGAGGGCGGAATCGCGGAGTTCGTCGAATCGCTGACGGCCGGCAACGATCAGCTGAGCGACGTGATCTTTTTCAAAGGCGTGCGCGAGGGGGTGGATATCGAAGTGGCGCTGCAATGGACCAGCGCCTTTCATGAGGTGATGTTCACCTACGCCAACAACATCCACACCGTCGAGGGTGGCACTCATCTGTCGGGACTCAGGTCCGCGCTGACCCGCACCATTAATTTCTACGCGCAGAAGAACAACCTGTTCAAAAATAAAGAGATGCGCCTGGAGGGCGAGGACGCCCGCGAGGGCCTGGTTTCGATAATCAGCGTCAAGCTGCCCGAGCCGCAGTTCGAGGGCCAGACCAAAACCAAGCTCGGCAACTCCGAAGTCGAGGGGATGGTCGCGGCGCTGGTCAATGAGAAGCTTGGCGAGTACCTCGAAGAAAATCCCTCCGACGCGCGCAAGATCATCAATCGTGCAATCGAAGCCGCCACCGCCCGCGAGGCGGCGCGCAAGGCCAAGGACCTGGTGCGGCGCAAGGGCGCGCTCGATTCCGGCTCGCTGCCGGGCAAGCTCGCCGATTGCCAGGAACGCGACCCCGCACGCAGCGAATTGTTCATCGTGGAGGGCGACTCGGCCGGCGGCTCGGCCAAACAGGGACGCGACCGACGGGTCCAGGCGATCCTTCCGCTGCGCGGCAAAATCCTTAACGTCGAACGCGTGCGGATCGAAAAGATGCTCTCCTCGCAGGAGTTGCGCACGCTGATCATGGCGCTCGGAATGGGCGTGGCGGACGAAAAGGACGTGAGCAAGCTGCGCTATCACACCGTCGTCATCATGACCGACGCTGACGTCGACGGCTCGCATATCCGCACCCTGCTGCTCACGCTATTTTTCCGCCAGTTCATCGAAATCATCGAGGGCGGTTTCCTCTACATCGCGCAGCCGCCGCTGTTTCGCGCCAAAAAGGGCAAGCAAGAGCGCTATCTCAAGGACGAAATCGCGCTGGAGGACTATCTGACCGACCTCGGCGCCGAGGCTCTGACCTTCCAGGCCGGCAAGGGCAAGGATGCGCGCGAGCTCCATGGCGCACCGCTCAAAACCATGGTGCGCAAGGCGCTCCAGCGCGAGCGGATGTACGAGGGGCTCGCGCGGCGCTCCAAGGAGCGCCCGATCGTCGAGGCGCTGGCCCATCTGATCGCCGACAAGCGGGCGAGCGACGAGAGCTTTCGCTCCGACAAGGCGCTCAAGGAGCTGGCCGAGACGATCGTCAAGGAACTGAGGGGTAATCTGGTCTATCGAATCGAGCCGGAGAGCGACGGAGCTTTCCGCGCCATCTTCACTCACGCGCAAAACGGCGCCACCGCTCCGACTGTGGTCGATCTTACGCTTGTGCGCACGGGTGAGCTGCGCGAAATCCGCCGCCTCGACACGGACCTCGAAACGCTCAAGACCCCCTTCAAGCTCAAGGGCGGTGATGGGGAACGCACGGTGGAATCGCTCAAGGCGGTCGCCGACGCGGTGCTGGAGGCAGGGCACAAGGGGGTCGAGGTCCAGCGCTACAAGGGGCTCGGCGAGATGAATCCGGAGCAGTTGTGGGAGACCACGATGAATCCCGAGACCCGCACCATGCTGCGCGTGCAGATCGGCTCGCAAGAGGACGCCGAGGAGATGTTCCAGAAGCTGATGGGCGATCAGGTGGAGCCGCGCCGCCAGTTCATCGAGGAAAACGCGCTCAACGTCCGCAATCTCGACATCTGAACCATCGTCCGCAAGATTCCGCGCCGCGCCCGGCGCGCGCCGTATGCGAAACATCCGCTTAAGAGGCCCGCGAATAAATGGCTGAGACTCCCAACGGCAACGAACCGCATCGCAACGAACCGGCCCGGCTGAATATTGAAGACGACATGCGGCAGTCCTACCTGGACTACGCGATGTCGGTAAATATCGGGCGCGCGCTGCCCGATCTGCGCGACGGGCTCAAGCCCGTCCATCGCAGGATTCTCTACGCGATGTTCCGGGAAGGGCTGCTCAGCACGCGGCGCTACTCCAAATGCGCCGGCGTCGTCGGCGAAGTGCTCAAGCGCTACCATCCGCACGGCGACATGGCCGTGTACGACGCGCTGGTGCGGATGGCGCAGTCGTTCAGCATGCGCTACCCGCTGATCGATGGCCAGGGCAACTTCGGCTCGATCGATGGCGACCCGCCCGCCGCCTACCGCTACACCGAGTGCCGGCTCACCCGGATGGCCGAGCGGATGCTCGCCGATATCGAGAAGGAGACGGTCGATTTTGTCGACAACTTCGACGGATCGCAGCAGGAGCCCGAGGTCCTGCCGGCCCAGCTTCCGAACCTGCTGATTAATGGCGCCGACGGAATCGCGGTCGGGATGGCCACCAACATCCCCCCGCATAATCTGACCGAGGTCTGCGACGCACTGCTGAAGTTGATCGAAAATCCCGCGATGACCCTCGAGCAGGTGCTCGACATCATCCCGGGCCCCGATTTTCCGACCGGCGGGCTGCTGCTCGGACGCCAATCGATTCGCCAGGCTTACCTGGCCAAGCGCGGGTCGCTGACGATCCGCGCGCTCGCGGTGATCGAAACCGACAAGCGCACCGGCCGCGGCTCGATAATCGTGCGCGAGATTCCTTATCAGGTGAACAAGACCCGGCTTATCGAACGCATCGCCGAGCTGGTCAACGAAAAGCGCATCGATGGGATCAGCGACCTGCGCGACGAATCCGACCGCGACGGGATGCGCATCGTGATCGAGCTCAAGCGCGACGCCGAGCCGAAAATCGTGCTCAACCAGCTCTACAAGCTGAGCCAGATGCAGCAGAGCTACGGGCTGATCATGCTCTCGATTCATGAGGGCCGCCCGCGCGAGCTCAACATGCTCGAGATGCTCCACGCCTTCCTGCTCTATCGGCGCCAGGTGCTGACGCGGCGCGCGCAGTACGAAAAGCGCCAGGCCGAGGCGCGCCTGCACATCCTGGACGGCCTGCTCATCGCGCTCAAGAACCTCGACGCGGTGATCAAGCTGATTCGCGCGTCGAAAGATGCCGAGACCGCCCGCAGCGGTCTGATGAGCCAGTTCTCGCTCACCCAGCTCCAGGCCCAGGCGATCCTCGATCTCACGCTCCGCCGTCTGACCTCGCTCGAGCGCGACAAGATTCTGGCCGAGCACAAGGAAACCCAGGACACCATCGCGAGGCTCACCAGGCTGCTCAACGACGAACGCGAGATGAGCGCGCTTATCGCCTCTGAAATCGAAGACATCAAAAAGGAATTCGGTGACGCGCGCCGCACCCAGATCGTCGAGGCCGAAGGCGATTTTTCGGTCGAAGACCTGATCGTCGATGAAGACGTGCTGGTCACCGTCACTCACGGCGGCTATATCAAGCGCACCCCGCTCTCGCTCTATCGCACCCAGCGCCGCGGCGGGCGCGGCAAAATCGGCGCCACCACCAGCGAGGCCGACTTCGTGGAGCACCTGGTGTCAGTCGGCACCCATGACCGCCTGATGTTCTTCACCAGCAAAGGCAAAGTTTACGAACTCAAGGCCTACGAAGTCCCCGAGGGCGGACGCGCGGCCAAGGGCCGCTCGATAGCCAACCTGTTGAATCTCGCCGCCGACGAACGGATGGAAGCGTTCATCCCGGCGCCCAAGGAAACTGCCGGCAAATACCTCTTCTTTACGACCCGGCGGGGGATGGTCAAAAAGACCGCGCTCGACGAATACTCCAACGTCCGCTCCAACGGGCTCATCTCGATCAATCTCGAAGAAGGCGACGAACTGGTCGGCGTACGCATCACCGACGGCAACCAGCAAATCGTGCTTTCGACGCGCGAGGGCCAGGCGATTCGCTTCAAGGAAGAAGAGGTGCGCTCGATGGGTCGCGCGACCTTCGGCGTGACCGGGATGGAACTCGAATCCTCCAGCGTCAAGGAAGGCAAGAACGTCATCCTGGTCAAGGACGAAATCGTCTCGATCGCGACCTCGCGCGAGGACGAGACTTTGCTCACCGTCTCCGAGCTGGGATTTGGCAAACGCACGGGCGCCGCCGAATACCGCCTGACCCATCGGGGCGGCAAGGGCGTCATCACGATGAACGTCACCGAAAAGACCGGCAAAGTAATCAGCGTGCGCCAGGTCGGCACCGACGACCAGGTAGTCCTGATAACCGACGGCGGCAAGGTGATCCGGCTCGACGTAAGCACCGTGCGAATCACCGGACGCAACGCGCAGGGCGTGCGGCTGGTGAAGCTCGATCCGGGCGAGCACGTGCGCGCAGTTGCGGGTTTGGCCGAGCCCGAAGATGACGAGAACGGAGGCCCGTCCAAGGGCGCGAATGGGGCGGTTGTGGACCCGGACGTGGAGGAATAGCGCGGACGCCGAGGAGTAGGGCGAGCTGCTGCCGGCGGTGGACATTCGGCGAGGCGCAGGCGTAAAGATCGGCTCATGCCGCTCGATTCATCGCTGGTTGGAACTACCTCGGAGCTGGTCCCTGCCGACGTCGACGTGGCCTGGACCATGGCCTATGCGGCGGGCCTCGGCGACGCGATGCCCTGTTACCTCGACACCACGCGCGAGCGCGGCATCGTCGCCCATCCGATGTTCTCGGTGGCGATCGAATGGCGCGCGATGATCCAGATAATCCAGGTGCTGAGCGAGGCCGGCTTTCCGCGCGCCGAAATGCTCCGCCGCGTGCATGCCACCGACGACGTGATCGTGCATCGTCCGATCCGCCCGCCCGAGCGGCTGTTCACCCGCGCCACGCTCGCCGGAATTGAACGGCGAAGGGCCGGCGCCTACCAGCTAACGCGCTTCGATACGGTTGATGAAAAAGGCGCGCCGGTCTGCACCACCTGGTACGGCAATCTCTATCGCGGGGTCGAGGTCTCTGGCCAGGACCGTCCGCCACCCGATGCGCCTGCGACGCTGGCGCCGTCGAGCGGCGCGGCGCCGACGCATGCGAGCTTCGCGATTCCGATTTCGCCGCTCGCCGCGCACATCTATGGGGCCTGCGCGCGACTCGGCAACCCGGTCAACATCCATACCGACATAGCCACCGCGAAGAAGGCTGGACTGCCAGGCACCATCCTGCACGGCACGGCCACGCTCGCGATGGCAGCCTCGCGCGTGATTGCGGCGGAGGCCGCCGGCGATCCGGCGCGCGTCGCACGGATCCATGCGCGCTTCGGCGCGATGGTGCTGATGCCGTCCGAGGTTGAAGTGCGGATTTCCGGGCGCCAAAGGAACCCCGAAGGCAAGACGATCTTTTTCGAAGTGCTGAGCACCGACGGCGGGCGGGCGATTCGCGACGGCTTCGTGGTGTTGCGTGGCTGAGAGGCGCACCGCCTCACTGCGCGATGGACATTCAGCACCCAAGCTCTGTAGAAATATCCCATGCCACTTGAATCATCGCTGGTTGGAACCAAAATCGGCCCCGCCACCACCGAAGTCGACGCGCGTTGGGCGATGGCTTACGCGGCAGCGCTCGAGGACTACCTCCCCTGCTATCTCGACACACGGCGCGCCGACGGAATCGTCACGCATCCGGTTTTCCCGGTCTGTATCGAATGGCCGGCCGCGATCGCTTTGCACGACAGGATGCGCGAATCCAAACTCGCCCAGAGCGAGGCGGCGCGCGGCGTCCATGCGACCTACGACGTCACGTTGCATCGCGCAATTCGGCCGCCCGAGCGGCTGACGACCACGCTGACCCTCGCTGCGGTCGAGCGGCTGAAGCCCGGCGCGTACGAGTTGATGCGGTTCGACACTGTCGATGCGCAGGGCCGGCCGGTGTGCACGACCTGGTACGGAACGATCTATCGCGGAGTCGAGGTTGCCGGCCCCGACCGCCCCGCCGCCGATGCGCCGGCGCTGGTGACGGCTCCCAAAGCCGGTGACACGGCGCGCGCGGAGATTCCGCTCGCGATTTCGACCGGCGCCGCACACGTCTATACCGAATGCGCGCGCATCTGGAACCCGGTGCATACCGATAGCGCGGTCGCCGCCGCCGCGGGCTTGCCCGCGATCATCCTCCACGGCACCGCCACGATGGCGATGGCGGTCTCGAAGGTCGTCGCCGCCGAGGCAAGTTACAATCCCGAGCGCGTGCGGCGCATCCATGGACGCTTCGCCGCGATGGTGTTGATGCCGTCGATGGTCACCGTGCGAATCAATTCGCGCGCGTCCGCAAACGGCGGCGACGCGGTATCCTTCGACGTGCTCAACGCCGACGGCAGCCGCGCGATTCGCGACGGGATGGTCCTGCTCGGCGAGTAGTTCGGAGATCGCAAAGCTCGCTGGATTCTCCAGCGGCGCCCTCAAGATAATACTGAGCAAAGGGAGCATTCGGATGAAGGTCAAAGCCGCTGTCGCACATAAGGCCGGCGCTCCGCTCGAGATCGAAACTGTCGATCTCGATGGTCCCCGACAGGGCGAGGTGCTGGTTGAGATCAAGGCGACCGGCATATGCCATACCGACGCCTACACGCTTTCGGGCAAGGACCCCGAAGGGCTGTTCCCCGCGATCCTCGGCCACGAGGGCGCGGGCGTGGTGGTCGGAACTGGCGCGGGCGTGACGTCGCTGCGTCCCGGCGACCACGTCATTCCGCTTTACATCCCGGAGTGCCGTCAATGCCCGGCCTGTCTCTCCGGCAAGACCAATCTCTGCACCGCGATCCGCGAGACCCAGGGGCGCGGCGTGATGCCTGATGGGAAAAGCCGTTTCTCAGCCGGCGGCCGGATGCTCCATCACTACATGGGCACCTCGACCTTCGCCAATTTCACGGTGGTGCCGGAGATCGCGCTGGCCAAGGTGCGTGAGGACGCGCCCTTCGACCGCATTTGTTACATCGGATGCGGCGTCACCACCGGCGTCGGTGCGGTGATTAACACCGCGAAGGTCCAGGTCGGCGACACAGTGGTGGTCTTCGGGCTGGGCGGAATCGGGCTCAACGTGGTGCAAGGCGCGCGGATCGCGGGTGCGCGCATGATCGCAGGCGTGGACCTCAACCCGGCGCGGCGCACGATCGCCGAGAAATTCGGCCTCACGCATTTCGTCAATCCGGCGGAGGTTCGCGGCGATCTGGTGCCCTACCTGGTCGATCTGACCGGCGGCGGTGCCGACTTCGCGTTCGAGTGCATCGGCAACGTCAAGCTGATGCGCCAGGCGCTGGAGTGCTGCCATCGCGGATGGGGCACTTGCGTGATAATCGGGGTTGCGGGCGCGGGCGAGGAGATCTCGACGCGGCCGTTTCAACTGGTTACCGGGCGCACCTGGAAGGGTACCGCGTTCGGGGGCGCCAGGGGGCGGCGCGACGTCCCGAAGATCGTTGACTGGTACATGGCCGGCAAAATCAACATCGACGATCTAATCACGCACACGATGCCGCTTGACCGCATCAACGAGGCGTTCGACCTGATGCATCGCGGCGAATCGATTCGCACGGTGGTAACGTTCTGAGCGCGATCGATTCGGCGCGCTGAGGGCGCCACGTGCGAGCGGCACGGCCCGTGCCGGGCTCAAGCGCGCCGCGGAGTCATCCGTTCGGCGATCGCCGAGGCCAATGAAGCCGTGGCCCACCCAGCGGCCGGCGCCGCAACTGCTCCGACCGCCGTTCCCAGAAAAACCAGCCAGTTCACCTCCATCCGCGGGCGCGCGATGCTAAGCGTAAGGCCGACCGCGCCGGCCAATGCGGGAATTCCCCACCATGCTATCTCGGCGATCACGATCGATCCCATCACCCGTCGCGTCCCAGGCCGCAGCATCGTTCCACCCACCCCGGCGAACATAACCGCCAGCATGAAGTCGGCGGCGAAGGTGCCCAACCAAAGGTGCGGCGGCGGCCACAAGAACATTGGCAACCCCTTGGATGCCATGAATTGCAGCAGCGCACCCATTCCGAGCGCGGCGAGCGCGGCAATTCCGGCCGCCGCCGCCGCGCGCCGCCGCAAGACGAAAGCGCCAATGATCGCGATCAGCAAGATGCCCGCGCAAATCACGAAGGCGCTGGCGTATTCACGACGGCGCCGCACGATATCCTCATCTGAAGGCCGCGCGTCTTCGCTGGAGTCGTCCGCCGCGTCCGCCGCACCTGCGGCAGTGTGAATAACGCCCGGACTGCTCGAGGAAGATGCCTGCGCCGGCATCCCGGCGAAACTCCCCGCCGGCAGCTTTGCACGTCCGAGCACCAGCATACCCGCCGCCAGCATTATCGCCCCAACCACGCCCACCAGGCCGCTTTTCATAGCGGCAACTATCTATCAGCGTGGTAACCGTGGCAATCCCCGTCTCCAAGAGAACCATCGCCAGGCCGGTGGATACCAGCCGGAGGCTTGTCGGATACTCGCATGGACTTGCGGGCGGGGCGGGGTATAGTTTCGTGGGAGCGCCACCGGCGCGCCGTGGTAAGGAGGCGGTGATGGCCTGGATTCATACGATCTCCGAGCAGGAGGCGGCGGGACCGCTGGCAGAGCTTTACGCCCGGCTGCGGCAAAATCCGCACTTTGGCCTGGTGCCCAACGTGATCAAGGCCTTCAGCCTGCGGCCTGAAATAGCCGCGGCGGTTACTCGGCTCTCGAGCGCCGCGACCTTTGGCGGTTCGCAGCTGAGCCGCGTGCAGGAGGAAATGATCGCGGCCGCGGTCTCGTCGGTTAATCGATGCCATTATTGAACCAACGCTCACGCGGAGGTGCTCCGCGTCGAATCCGGCGGCGACCATGCGCTGGTCGGTGCGATCAAAAGCGATTGGCGGAGCGCGCCGCTTGGCGAAGCCGACCGCGCGATGCTGGAGTACGCGGAGAAACTCACCCGCACGCCGTCGGCGCTGACGCGCGCGGATCTCGACGGTTTGCGCCGGCATTTTTCCGAAGAGCAGGTCTATGACATCGTCGTGATCGCATGCCTGTTCAATTTCATGGATCGCGCCGCCGACGCCTTTGGCGTCGAACTCGACCCGATGCTTTTGCAACTCGCGCGATCGGCGCCCGACGGTGAGGCGCTGGGCGATGTTGCAGCGGCCAAGCGGAGCTGACCCGTGATGAAAGGCGAGCGGCGAGGAATCGCGGCGCGGCGAGGGCGGCACTGGCCCGGCGGACTAATCGCGATCGCACCGCTCGTCGCCTGCACGATCGCTTTTAGCGGATGCTGGCCGTTTAATCGCACACCGCCACAGCAGGAGTACTTCAACGCGCTCAAGATCGGCAACTCGGCGCAGGCGAGCCAGCTGTGGCTGCAGATGACCCCTGACCAACGTGCGAAGTTCGAACGTGGCGAGGGCATCCGGCCGAGCGTATCGCACGACGATGTGCAGCAGGCGATCGATGACCACTACTCGGAACAAGACGACGACGGCCCAGCGTCCAAACACGTCGAGCTCGCCCCGCCGGGCGCGGGCCTGCAGGGTCTGCCGTCTTATCTCAATGCCAATGGCGCCCCTGCAGCGCAGCAACCCGCGCCGCCCGAGCAATAACAACGCGGTGCGCAATCGCGTCGAACCGCAAAATCTGAGGACACAGGCCCACGATGGAGTTCGCGTTCAACCCTGACCAGGAGATGCTTCGCCGCACGCTCGCCGACTTTGCCGCGCGCGAGCTTGCCCCGGCGTACGCGAGCCGCGACCAGGATGAGGACCTGCCGCGATCGCTCGTGTTCAAGTTGGGCGAATTGGGACTGCTCGCGCCGATGACCGAAGAGCGCCACGGCGGCCAGGGCCTGGACTATGTCTCGCTGGGCATCGCGCACGAGGAAATCGGCCGCGCGGACTTCAACGCGGCCTACGTGCTGCTGCTCTCGGGGCTGGTCGGCGCGATCGTCAGCGCTCGCGGAGACGATCGCCAGCGCGCCGAATATCTTCCGCCGATTTGCCGCGGCGACACGGTAACCGCGCTCGCCGTCACCGAGCCCGGCGGCGGCTCGGATGCCGCACACGTCCGCCTGCAGGCGCGGCGCGACGGCGATAGCTATTTGCTGAGCGGCGAGAAAACTTCGATCTCGCTCGGCTCATGGGCGGACACGGCGCTGGTGATGGCGCGTACGGGGACGCTCGAGCAGGGCGCGCACGGGGTAAGCGCCTTTTACGTCGACCTGCGAGCGCCGGGCGTGAGCCGCGCGCGCTTTCGCGATCTCGGCACGCGCGCGATCGGCCGCGGCCAGCTTTTCTTCGACGAGGTTCGGGTGCCGGCAGCCGCGCGCATCGGCGCCGAGGGTGCCGGCTTCGTCCAGGTGATGCAGGGCTTCGATTTCAGCCGCTCGCTGATCGGCCTGATGTGTATCGGGGCGGCGCAGCAAAGCGTGGACGAAACCGTCAAGTACGTGACCGAACGCCAGGCGTTCGGGGCCGCACTGGCCCGCTTTGAGGGCGTGTCTTTCCCGCTGGCCGAGGCCGCGGTCAAGCTGCGCGCCGCGCGCTTACTCTGTTACGAGGCGTTGTGGTTGCGCGACCAGGGCAAGCCGCACGGATGGCTCGCAGCGGGATGCAAATGGTGGGCGCCGGAACTGGCGGTCCAGGTGATCCATCAATGCCTGCTTCTGCACGGCCATCTCGGCTTCAGCCTGGACCTGCCGCATCAGCAGCGTCTGCGCGACGTTATCGGGCTCGAAATCGGCGACGGCACCGCGCAGATAATGAAGACCCTGGTGGCACGCGAGGTTATCGGCAAGTCCGCCCGTCCCTACTAGCCGCGGCGCAAAAAGGCTCTAGCGGGCGCGGCGCGCAAGGAAACGCAGCCGCATGTAATCTGCCGTCCAGCGGCCTTTTTCATCGCGCAGCACCGGCGCCAGCATCGCGATCGCCTCGTCGCGCGCGCCCGAGCGCTCGGCCGCCGGCAGCCGCCCGAGAAAAGGCGCGGCGAACGTGTCGAGCCATCCCGCCATGTCGGTCGGCAGCGGCGTGGGCCGAGGAATCAATTCGATGTATTCGACGCTGAAACCGCCGTGCTCCAGCCGTGCGCGATAGTCGTCCACGGTGGGGAAATACCAGGGACTCACCGATTTGCCGTCGGCGCCGTGACGCTCGAGCACCGCGATTAGCGCGACCGTAATCGCCGCGACGCATCCATGGCCACCCATCTCGCCCGCAAAGCGGCCGCCCGGCTTGAGAGCGCGCGCGACTCCCCCGATCACCGCGTCGGGGTCGTCCTTCATCCAGTGCAGCGCGGCATTGGAAAAAACCGCATCGAACTCGCGCGAGAACCCGAGCCGCGCGCCGTCAGCCACGCGCGCGTCCAGCCCGCGCTTGCGCGCCGCCGCGACCATGTCAGCGGAGCCATCGACGCCGACCACGACAGCGCCGCTGGCAACGATTTTCTCCGTCAGTACGCCGTCGCCGCATCCGAGGTCGAGAATACGCTCGCCCGCCTCGGGCTTGAGCAGATCGAGCACTGGCTGTCCGAGCGCCGGAACGAAATGGGCATGCTGCGCGTAGCTCTCGGCCTTCCAATTCTGTGCCGGCGGTGAGGTTTCGGCGGATTGTGAATTTGCCATCGCTTAAACATATACTGAGAGAGAGACGAAGTGGACCCGCCCGAAACCATAGGATCGGCAGAGGTGCCTCCGCAGGGAGTGTCGCCGCTATGGCGCGGATTGACCCTGGTGGGCCTGGCGGCCACCCTGGTGCTGGCGCTTGTGGCCAGCAAGTACGTTGCGGCCTTACGATACGAATCGATCGCCGACTCCGCCGCGCGCGCCGCGCTGGGCGATCGGATAACCAGTCTCGAACATGATGTCGTCGACGCCCGTAAGCAGGTCGCCTCGCTGCGCCAACAACTGGAAGTAAGCGGTGCGAGCGTGCGTGCTGCGCTCGCGCCCGATTCGCGAATCATCCATCTTGCTCCCCTTGGCGCCCTGCCCAACGCGAACGCGGTAGTCGCCGAAAGCGCGATCAAAAATGAGGCCGTACTGCTCGTCAGTGGGCTGCCGCCCGCGCCGTCGGGCGAAAGTTACGAGCTATGGTGGATCGGCCCGCAGGGCGAAGCGATTAGAGCCGCAACCCTTAATCTTGACCCGCATGGCGCGGCGATCGCCACCGCAACCACCCCGCCGGCAGCCGCGCACGTAGTCGCCGGTGAAATCACCCTCCAGCCTTCGCAAGGCGCCGACAAACCTGGCGGGACGATCTATTTCAGAGGCGCGACCGAACAACGCTGATCGCGTATCAACCAGGCACCGCGGACACCCCGATGCTCGAGGGAATTGATCACGTAGTGATCGCCGTAGCCGACCTGGATCGCGCGATCGCCAGCTTCGAGGCCTTGGGATTCACCGTGATCCGTGGCGGCCGCCATCCCGGTCTCGGCACCCATAACGCGCTGATCGCTTTCACCGATGGCGCCTATCTGGAACTCATCGCCTTCCTCGTACCGACCTCGTCGCATCGGTGGTTCACGGCCATGAACGCAGGCGGCGGATTGACCGACTTTTGCATGCGGACCAGTGATCTCGACGCCGATACCGCTTCATTAAGGAGCGCCGGCGCTACGATCGGCGAGCCATTCGCGATGGAACGTGAGCGGCCGGACGGTTACAGGTTGAAATGGATGCTCGCGGTGGCGGAGCCGCCTTCGGCCGGGGCTGTTCCATTCCTTATCCGCGACACTACGCCGCGCGATGGGCGCGTCCCGCTTGAGCGTCTTCATAGGAACGGTGCCGCCGGCATTCGCACGCTCACCGTGGCGGTCGAGGATGCAAGCGCGGCGCGCACGTTTTACGAGCGCGTGCTCGAGGCACGCGGCGAGGAGTGCCGGCGCGACGATCTCGGCGCGGCCGGCTTTCGTTTCGTCTGCGGCCCGCATGAACATGAACTGCAATTCGTCGCGCCGCTCTCGGAGACCGGCGTAGCCGCCGGATGGCTTCGCGCACGCGGATCGTCACCCTGCGAGGTAACGCTGCGCGGTGGTTCCCCGGTGCCCTCATTGCTCGACGGGGTGCGCACGCAAAACGCTCGTTTGCTGCTTTAGTTCAAAACGCGTCCTATGAATCCGCAAACCATACCCCGCCTGCTGATTTCCGCGACCGGCAGCGGCGCCGGCAAAACCACGGCGGCGATCGCACTGATGGGCGCGTTGCGCGCGCGTGGCATGCGGGTCGCCGCTTTCAAATGCGGCCCCGATTATCTCGACCCGACGTATCATCGGCGCGCTGCGGGCGTTTCCTCACACAATCTGGATGGCTGGATGATGAATCGCGCCTCGGTACTCGTGACTTTCGCGCGTGCGGCCGAAGGCGCGGACATCGCGGTCATCGAAGGGATGATGGGATTGTTCGACGGCGCCATGCCGACCAGCGACGAGGGCTCCTCGGCAGAAATCGCGAAGTGGCTCGCTGCACCGGTGTTGCTGGTGGTCGATGCGTCCGGAATGGCGCGAACGGTAGCGGCGGTCGCGCACGGATTCAGCCATTTCGATCCGCGGCTCAAACTGGCTGGCCTGGTCTGCAACCGCGTCGGCAGCCGCGGCCATCTCGAGTTGTTGCGCGCGGCGTCGGCGGAAGTTCCGGTGCTCGGCGGATTTCCGAGCGAGGCGCGTTTTGCCTTTCCGGAGCGTCATCTCGGATTGCTCAGCGCCGATAACACCAGCGTTGCGCAGCCGCTGTTCCAGGGGTGGGCGGATTTGGCGGAGCAATGGCTCGATCTCGACGCGATCTTGGCGATAGCACGGAGCGCTCCGCCTCTGAGCGGGCTCGAGGCCGCGGAGTTATGGCCGCTAAACGGCGCGGTGGCTCCGCGATGCCGTATAGGCGTGGCCTGGGATGACGCTTTCCATTTTTATTACGAAGACAATCTGCGCCGCCTGGAGGCGGCGGGCGCTGAACTGGTGCGTTTTGCCCCAACGCGTGAGACTCGGCTGCCAGAGGTCGATGGACTTTACTTCGGCGGTGGCTATCCCGAAGCGCACGCAGCCGAGCTTTCCGGCAATCACGCGATGATCACCGCGGTCCGTGATTTCGCTCGAAGCGCAGCGCCGATTTACGCCGAGTGCGGCGGCCTGATGTATCTGAGCGAAGGAATCCGCACCCTGGAGGGACGGTCGTGGCCGATGGTTGGGCTCATCGCCGGAGAAGCGGTGATGTCCGAACGTTTGCAGGCACTCGGCTACGTTGAGATCGAAACGACGAGGGAATCGATTCTCGGTCCAGCGGGGATGCGGATGCGGGGCCATCAATTCCGCTACTCAACGCTCATGCCAGCGCCCGAGCGGATGGAGCGCGTGTACGCGCTGCGTCCGCGATGGGGTGAGCCCTCGGTCGAGGGCTATCGTTCGGGCAGCGTGCTCGCCTCCTATGTGCATATTCATTGGGCCTCCAATCCCACAGCGTCCGAAGGATTAGTGAACTCGTGCGCCGCCTGGCGCGAGAGCCATCGCCGGTGAGGCGTCATCCGCTTTCACGACTGCGCCTGCAGCCATGAACACGCCGGCGCGCACATTAATGGTGCAGGGCACCGCGTCGTCGGTCGGCAAGACCCTGATCGTCGCCGCACTCTGTCGAGTATTTCATCGCACAGGGTTGAGCGTCGCGCCGTTCAAGGCGCAGAACATGGCGCTCAACTCATTTGTCACATCTGACGGCGGCGAGATTGGGCGAGCCCAGGCCGTGCAAGCAGAGGCTGCTGGCATTGAACCTCGCGTCGAGATGAATCCGATTCTGCTGAAGCCCGAGGGCGGGATGCGCTCGCAGGTGGTCGTGCTCGGCAAGCCGCTTGGCCGGATGACCTGGTCCGAGTACCAGCAACGCAGACTCGAGTTCGTCCGGATAGTCGCTGACTCGCTGCATAGCCTCCGCGCGAAGCACGATCTGATCATAATCGAGGGCGCAGGCTCGCCCGCGGAGATCAACCTCGCCGGGCAGGACCTGGTGAATATGCATGTCGCAGCCGAGGCCGAAGCGCCGGTGCTGCTGGTCGGCGATATCGACCGCGGCGGGGTGTTCGCGCATCTCGTGGGCACGATGGAGTTGCTGGCGCCAGCCGATCGCAAGCGCGTCGCCGGCTTTCTGATCAACAAATTTCGCGGCGACTTGGCGCTGTTGACCCCCGGACTGGAATTCCTGCGCGAGCGTTTCAAAGTTCCCGTGCTCGGGGTGATCCCGTACCTCGAGCGCCTCCGCATCGCCGACGAAGATTCCGTGGCGCTGGAGGACCGCCGTAATCGGCGCGCGACCGGACTCGGTCAAATCGATATCGCGGTGATAAAACTCCCACGCATCTCGAACTATGACGACTTTCTCGCGCTCGAGCACGAAGACGGCGTGACCGTGCGCTTCGTTGAGGCACCTCGCGATTTAGTCGGGGCCGACCTCGCGATTATTCCGGGATCGAAAAGCACCATTGCCGATCTCAGATGGCTTCACGAAAGCGGGTTCGCGGTGGCGATCGTGGACCGTGCACGCGAGGGGGGCCTGATTGCTGGAATTTGCGGCGGATGCCAGATGTTGGGTGAGGGAATCGACGACCCGCATCGAGTCGAGTCGGACGAGGCTTCGGCGCGTGGTCTCGGTCTGTTGCCGATAGTCACGCGTTTCGGGAAGACCAAGCTTACCGCGCAAGTGCGCGTGCGCGTTAAATCTTGTTCGATATTAAGCGGAGCGGATATGGTCGCGGATGAAATCTCCGCCTACGAAATTCATATGGGAAACGTCGAACGCACCGCTGGAAGTTCAGCACCGTTCAGAATCGTCTCGCGTAATGGCGCAACGGCCGATGCGCTGGACGGCGCGATAAACCGCGACGGCTCTATCGCCGGTACCATGCTTCACGGAATTTTCGAAAACGACGCGTTACGGGCAGCCTTTCTCGGCGCGTTGCGCCGGCGTAAAGGGCTCGTCGCGCACGGTGAAACGCGGCCCGTGGCCTCGCGCGAGGCGGAATACGATCGCCTCGCCTCAGCGGTTGCGGATAGCGTCGATCTGCCGATGCTCCGAAAAATAGCCGGGCTCGGCTGAAAAGATAGCGGGGCTTGGATGGTCCGGCGTTTGCCCCCAAGACATCTGCCGCGCGAAAACCTAGAATTGATTCCATGAGCGACGATCCTTCAGCGAAGACGCAGGGGCTCGAGCACGAGGCGCCGAACACGCTTGAGGGCTGGAGCGTGCTGCATCAGGTATTCAGATTGCAGCGCGAAGCGCTCGGGGCTCTCGATGCGGCGCGGCGCGAACGAATCCTGCGGCAGGCAGCCGGAGCAATCTCCGCGATGGAGCGGCGCGAAGACGGCGAGAGCGCGCTCTTTTCCATCCTGGGCCACAAGGGCGATTTGCTCGCGGTGCATTTCCGCCGCGGCTTCGAGGAACTCGAGCGCGCGCAGGCGGATGTCGCGGCGTTGGAACTGAACGCGTTTATTGAACAGTCCGGGTCGTACGTTTCGATGGTCGAGATCGGGTTGTACGAGGCGACCGTGGCTCTAAACGCACGGCTGATGGAGGAAGGCTTGCGCCCACATTCGACGCAATGGAAACGGGCGGTCGAAGAAGAACTTGCCGCGCAGCGAGACAAGATGGCCACGCGCCTGTGGCCCAGGATTCCTGCGCGACGCTACCTTTGTTTCTACCCGATGAACAAACGGCGCGCCGGCGCCGACAACTGGTACCGGCTTCCGATCGATGAGCGCCGCCGCCTGATGCATGAGCACGGGATGATTGGCAGGCGCTACGCGGGCCAGGTCACGCAGATAATCTCAGGCTCGGTCGGCTTCGACGACTGGGAATGGGGCGTCGATCTTTTCGCCGACGATCCGCTGGTCTTCAAGAAACTGGTCTACGAGATGCGCTTTGACGAATCGAGCGCGCGGTACGCCGAATTCGGCCCGTTCATCGTTGCAATCCGGCTCGGCGCCGACGATTTGCAAAGGCGCATCTTCGGTCACACCATCGCCTGAGCGCCACGCTTCCACGTTTAACGATTTCACGCCCGCCGCCGGCCGGGGTTGTATGCGCAAGGGGGGCGACGTTGGACCGCGTCCAAGGCTAGCGGGGGGATCAGGATGACACCGCAGGAGTTCGCGCAACGCCTGAACAGTTTGTACGCCGGCACCGCGATGCAGGACATAGAGATGCTTCATGCGGGCGATGGGCGCGCGCGCGGGCGCATCGAGTTCAAACCTCAGATGCGGCAACTCACCGGCCTGTTTCATGCGGGAGTGATTATGGGGCTCGCCGATACCACGGCGACGGCGGCAGCGATGTGGGAGGTAAATCCTGACAACGAGTTCCGGCCGGAGCTTTTCCCGCTCTCGATCCAGGTTTCGACCAATCTCATCCGCAACACCGGCCGCGGCGCGCTTACTGCCGACGCCGAACTGGTCCATCGTGGCAAGAGTACGATGGTTGCGGACGTTCGCGTCACCGACGATGAGTCCCGTTTGATCGCGAGGGCAACTGTTACGCTGCTGGTGCCGAATCCGCCCGTTCGCTGAGACGCCGCGGCCGGCCTGACAAAATCTGTCAGTTGCGAAACTTGTCGGACAGGCGCCGGAGCATCCCCGCTCGACCGCCACCTCCGCTTTGATCTGTGCCCGACTCGCCGGCTGTCGCTTTGGCGGTGGATGCCTTGACGGTGGGCTTTAGCGCGGCGAAGAGGTCCTCGACCTCGCCTTCGATGGGAAAGCGGCCGGCGTTGGCCTTCGAGAAAATCAACTGGCCGTCGACCAGCACGTCGAACTGACCGGTCTTACCGGGCTTGATTTCGACGCTCTCGCCGAAGCGCTTGTGGAGCGACGCAGCCAAACTGGCCGCGCGAGGCTTATAGCCTCAAGCCGCGCAGTAGAGAATTTCAGTCGCCATGTTACTCCAATTATTACTTGCTCTCGGGCAGGTCGACGAATACCGCCGCCGCCACCACCGAGGTCCATAATCCGTCGCGATCGCCGATCGCCGACTGCGTGACGTTGCGGGTGGTTACGATTTTGTCCGAGACGCGCCAGACGTCTTTGCGCTCGTCGTAGCTTGAGTTGGGATCGAAATCGACGCCAAGGATCGTCGCCAGCATCATCGCGGCAAGGTCTTCGGCGTAGTCGCCAGCCTTCTGATCGGTCTCACCGAAGCTGTGATGCTCGGAGAGATAGCCGTACTGGCCCGGATTGGCCGGAATCGCCACGCCCACCGACGCCGCGATAAGGCGATGTGGCTCGTCGGTGGCGTTGTCGCTCACCACCGCGAAGACGATCTGCCCAGGAGTGAGGCGCTTTAGCCCCTCTTGCGGCGTAATCAGTTTGCAATAGGGCGGAAAGATTGACTGGACCCGAACCAGGTTGTACTCCGCGATACTGGACGAACGCAGGGCGAGCTCGAAGGAGTTGAGTTTCTCGCGATGTTTGCCGACTCCCTTGGTCAGAAACACCCCCTTCGGAAAAGGCCCCATCTACGCTCTCCCTTTTAGCCCCAACCGGCCCGCCGGTGTAGAGATCACTAAATCAAGGGTAGCAGCAAGCGGGCGAGCGATACACAAGGGGCGGCGGACGTCACCTCTAGACTACGTTGACCGGCTGATACTCGCCAAACGCACGGCGCATCGCGTCCGAAATCTCGCCGAGCGTCGCCCAGTTGCGCACCGCGTCGACAATTGCCGGCATCAGGTTACCGCCGTCGCGCGCCGCCGCCTCGACGCGGCCGAGCGAGGCGTCCGCGGCCGCTGCGTTGCGCTCAGCGCGCAGGCGGGCCAGGCGCTCACACTGCTTGTGCTCAATCTCGGGATTGACGCGCAGGAGGTCGATTGGCGGCTGCTCGCCAGTGGTAAACTGGTTAAGCCCGACGATAGTCCGTTGCTTGGATTCGATTTCGCGCTGGTAGAGGTAAGCGGCCGACTGTATTTCGCGCTGCATATAGCCGCGTTCGATCGCAGCCACGGCGCCGCCGAGGTCGTCGATCTTGCCTAGGTACTCAACTGTCTTCTTCTCCAGTTCGCGTGTGAGGCTCTCGACATAGTACGAACCGCCGAGCGGATCGACCGTGTCGGCAACATCGGACTCGTTGGCGATTATCTGCTGAGTGCGGAGCGCGAGCAGCGCCGACTGCTCGGTGGGGAGCGCCAGCGCCTCGTCGCGCGAGTTGGTATGGAGCGACTGCGCGCCGCCCAGTACGGCGGCCAACGCCTGCAGCGTGACGCGCACGACGTTATTGTCGACCTGCTGCGCGGTAAGCGTCGAGCCCGCGGTCTGGGCATGGAAGCGCAGCATCATCGAGCGTTCGTCAGCGGCGCCGAAGCGGTGTTTCATGATTCGCGCCCATAGCCGGCGCGCCACGCGAAATTTGGCGATCTCTTCGAAGAAGTTGTTGTGCACGTTGAAAAAAAACGAGAGGCGGCTTGCGAAAGCGTCGATCTTGAGCCCGGCCTTGAGCGCCGCCTCGACGTAGGCGATACCGTCGGCGAGCGTGAAGGCCAGCTCCTGCGCCGCGGTCGAGCCGGCTTCGCGGATGTGATAGCCGGAGATCGAGATCGTGTTCCAATTGGGAACTTCATTGGTCGCGAAAGCGAAAATGTCCGTGATGATCCGCATCGAACCGCGCGGCGGATAGATGTAGGTCCCGCGCGCGACGTACTCCTTGAGCACGTCGTTCTGGATCGTGCCATTGAGCTTGTCCCACGCCACGCCGCGCCGCTCGGCCGCCACCAGGTAGAGCGCAAGCAGGATTGACGCGGTCGCGTTGATCGTCATCGAGGTGGAAATCTTGTCCAGCGGGAGCTGATCGAGCAGCGTCTCCATGTCGTTCAGCGCGCAGATCGAAACGCCGACGCGGCCAACTTCGCCGCGAGCCAGCGGATGGTCGGCATCACGGCCCATCTGGGTCGGCAGATCGAACGCGACCGAGAGCCCGGTCTGCCCATGCTCGAACAGATAGCGATAGCGTCGATTGGACTCCTCGGCGTTGCCGAAGCCCGCGTACTGGCGCATCGTCCACAGCCGACCCCGATACATCGTCGGCTGCACGCCGCGGGTGAACGGGTACTCGCCCGCGAACCCGAGGTCGCGCAGGTAGTCGAAGCCGTTAAGATCGTTAGGGTCGTACTCGCGCTCGATCTCGATGCCGGAGCTGGTGGTGAAGCGCTCCCGGCGCTCGCC
>DATJID010000046.1:0-38031 GCA_035493515.1 Binataceae bacterium (SeqCode)
TGAAGCTCAGGCCATCACGATAGCCGATAATTTGAAAGCTGTTGGCTTCACCGAGAACGACGTCTCGGTGCTCTTTCCGGACAAGCGAGGCACCAAGGATTTCGCCCACGAGCAACACACCAAGGCTCCTGAGGGCGCCGCCACTGGCGCCGGCACTGGTGCAGTCCTGGGCGGAGCGTTGGGCTGGATGGTGGGTATCGGAGCGTTGGCAATTCCGGGGCTCGGGGTGTTTATCGCCGCCGGTCCTATCATGGCGGCCTTGGCAGGCGCGGCTGGCGGCGCGGCGGCCGGAGGACTTACGGGAGCACTCGTCGGCATGGGTATTCCAGAGTACGAGGCGAAACGCTATGAGGGCAAGGTCAAAGATGGAAACATCCTGCTCTCTGTTCACACCGAAGACAGCACAGAGCGCGATCGTGCAAAGAAAATCCTCGAGACAGGCGGCGCAGAGGATATTTCCTACACTGGTGAGGCCTCTGTTCCTAGAGATCAAAAAACGGCCGAGGTCTGTCATTAAAGTAGCTAGAGTGGAGGTGGGGTGCTTCCCGACCCACCTCCAACTCTTTCGGAATTCGAGGTTGGTACAGAGTAATGGTGGTGACGAACGCAGGGGGAAGCCTCGTGGGTGGTCATCCTCAAAGCTCAAGAGGCAGACGCACATTCAGGTGAAAGCGAGCGTAGCGGCTTATCACCCAAGCAGGATCCCCTCACCATTTGTCCGCTCGCAGGAATGCGTCAAATCGCGGACATTCGGGCGGTTCGTCTTTAGCAGCGACCAAGGTATCAGGAGAATACGTTAGTGACCAAAAAGGCTGATAATCGTCGCAAAGCGCCCGATTAATGGACCAAAAGATGACCAGAGAGGGTCCGGTGGCGAGATTCATCAGGTCGCCGAGAATGGCGTCTCGCAGTTGACTACCCAACAGGGCGTACCTGTAGCGGACGATCAGGATTTTCTGAAAATAGGAAGTCGCGGTCCAGCAGCTCTCGAGGACTTTCATCTTCGCGAAAAGATTTTCCACCTCGATCACGAACGAATTCCGGAGCGAGTCGTTCACGCCCGCGGCTTCGGGGCACATGGCTATTTCGAAAACTATGAATCGTTATCCGTATTACGCGAGCGGAACTATTTCAGCGCAGGCGAGAGGACTCCCGCGTTTGTGCGGTTTCCTACCGTAGCGGGAAACAAAGACTCTGCCGATTTTGCACGCGATGTTCGGGGCTTTGCCGTAAAGCTATATACCAAGGAAAGCAACTGGGACATTGTTGGAAACAACATCGCGGTGTTTTTCATCCAGGATGCGATCAAGTTTCCCGATTTGATCCATGCCGCCAAAGAAGAACCTGACCGCGGATTCCCACAGGCTCAGACCGCGCACGACAATTTTTGGGACTTCATATCGCTCACTCCAGAAAGTATGCATATGGCGATGTGGATCATGTCAGATCGCGCGATACCTCGATCATTTCGTTTTATGGAGGGCTTTGGAGTCCACTCATTCCGCCTGGTTAACGCAAGCGGCAAATCCACCTTCGTAAAATTTCATTGGAAGCCAAAGCTCGGCCTGCAATCGGTCGTATGGAATCAGGCGGTCAAAATTAATGGTGTCGATCCCGATTTTCACCGGCGAGACCTATGGAGCGCGATCCAATCGGGCAATTGTCCTGAATGGGAGCTTGGCCTGCAGCTGTTCGATGAACAATTCGCTGACAATTTCGCGTTCGACGTTCTGGATGCGACCAAGATCATTCCGGAGGAGCAGATTCCCATAAGGCGAGTGGGAAGGCTGGTGCTCGACCGCTGCGTCGACAATTTCTTTGCGGAGACGGAACAGGTTGCATTTTGTACGCAGAATATAGTGCCGGCGTTGATTTCAGTGATGACCCGTAGGGGCGTAATTTTTCCTACCTGGACACCCAGCTTAAACGGTTGGGAGGTCCGAATTTCACGCGTCTGCCGGTCAATGCGCCGAAATGCCCTTGTCACACTCTTCAGCAGGACGGTCATATGACCTTGGTTAATCCGCGCACCCGAGTTAAGTATGAGCCGAACGTCGGTTCAGCGTCTGAACATGACGTGACATCGATGTAGGCATGAGGTTTGCTGCGATCCACAAATAGCGATGCATTGGGAGCATAAACAAAAGTGTCCGAGCAAAAAGAACAATCGTCTCGTCCCAGGCAACAGCAGAATCGCCAGCCGGGGCTCGAATCCGAAATGCAGCCTCGGCCACGCGTACAAGATTGCGAGCGACACGGTTCGCGAAAGCTTGAAGACAAGGTAGCGCTCATCACAGGAGGCGACAGTGGAATCGGCCGCGCGATCGCTGTGGCCTTTGCCCAGGAAGGAGCGGACGTAACTATTGTCTATCTGAATGAGCATGAGGACGCCAAGGAAACGGAGCGGCTAGTAGCGAACGAGCAGCGCCGCTGTTTAGCCGTGGCTGGAGATGTGGGCGACGAACAATTTTGTAAGGACGCTGTTGACAAAACTATCCGACAATTTGGCCGCCTGGATATCTTGATCAATAATGCTGCCGAACAGCACCCTCAAAGGAAAATCGAAGATATAAGTGCGGCGCAGCTCGAACGGACTTTTCGTACTAACATTTATTCGTTCTTCTACATGACGAAAGCGTCGCTCCAACATCTTCACGAGGGAAGCTCCATCATCAATACCACGTCGGTGACCGCATACCGAGGCAGTCCCGATCTACTCGATTACTCGGCGACCAAAGGGGCGATCGTTGCGTTCACCCGATCGCTCGCCAAAGCTCTGGCTGAACGAGGCATTCGGGTTAATGCCGTGGCGCCCGGGCCAATATGGACGCCCCTGATTCCTTCGACGTTTCCACCGGAAAAGGTCGAGCGCTTTGGGAAGGAGACAACCTTAGGCCGGCCGGGAGAGCCTGCGGAAGTCGCTCCCAGTTATGTGTTTCTTGCTTCCTCTGACGGTTCCTACTTCACCGGACAGGTGTTGCATCCGAACGGTGGAGAAGTAGTTAATGCCTGACTGACGCGCAAAACGTACCTCAAGGCATGAATTGTCCCTGCGTAATTAACAGTTGTCCAATATTTGCAAAGCGGTGGCATTCCGCCATCCACCTCGGTGTTCTTCACATTGGGACGTGGACGTTCAGTCGAACGTCGGATGCTGTGAGCGGACGCCGCAAGGACGGTCGAAGGAGAACGAAATGGAATCCTGGTACTTTTCACCTCGTCAGTCCTGAGCCCTCATGGGCTCGCTCATATCAGAGTGCCGGTCTGACCGGTTCGCCATCATCGCTGAAACCGGTGCACAAATCCGAAGTGAAGCCGAAACAAGAATGACGCGAGAGACGCGGAGCCGACCTGGAAGCGCCAAGTGGAAAACGGCTGGTTACCAACCCGGAGACATCGCGCGCACGCGCGCCGATTTAGATTGATTCTCCGAAGAAGCCAATATCTGGCTGACTGGATGGTGCGAGATATGGGTTTCTAAACTGTAAGGATGCTATGGCTTTTTCGCGACCATGGATACCATTTCGCGAGATGGGGAATTGCGACGCAATATTGACGATATGCTTGGTTGTGGAACGACAGTGGCCATCCGATCGTAATGACGGTTTGTGGACCCTGACCTTCGGCGAGAAGGCCACCCCGCAGGTGCTTTACTTCACCACGGTCTGAACGGAGAGGTTGACGGCCTGTTCGGCACGCCCACGCCGAACTAAGAAAATAGCCTGCTTTAGAGCGCCAGCCATCAAGGCGCTAAGCGAGCTTGGTCTCGAGACGGTAATGACGCGCCTCTCGCAATTCACCCGGAGGGACGCGTCTTCACCCACCTCATGCTTCCTGCCGCGGACCCTGTGCCTCCTGAAAAGGTCCAAGTCAGCGCGGCGGTCTGATTCGCGATGATCAACAAACGAAATTAGGAAACTAAATTAGCCGAGCCTCAAGTACGAAAAAACTCGTTCTCGCCGATTGGCTGCGCTAAGAGGCCTTTCAGGCTGAACCGCACATCGTCACAGAGCCTGCATTTCGGAAGGATCAGGGGGACTACGATTGCCACCTCATGAGGCAGTGCGTGAGGTGGATTGCGATGGGACACCACATAGATCCCCGTATGGGGTGCGTGGGTTCCAGCGGGCAGATTCGCGGTCGCAGGTGTACCGGGCATGGGCCCGGTTATTCCACGGTCTGCATCTGGTCTGCAAGAGCTAGCCCGGCGGATTATACTCGACGATGCCCGCCCGAGCCGTCAAACCCGAACGTGGCCGACCCGCCGCGCGCCCATAGGAAAGCCAACCAAACCTCGAAGCTCCGGCCGCTGCAAGTTCATACGCTAGACCTTCAGGAGCGCCACGCCGCCGCGTGCCTTAAGGAATTGATGCCATTCGTCGAAAGTCCGCCCCGCAAACTCCTCGCCCGGACCGACGCGGTCGAGGCTCTCGCTAGACGGATGGCCATCCTGGTCGTTCCTAACTTCGGAGAGTGCGCGAATGTAAATGGCGTCGTCGTCGCCGATGTAGGCAGTCAACCTCAGGGTCAGACACCTCGCAGAAGACGGTCGAGCTCCTCTCGAAAGCCGGGAACTTCATCGCACAACCGCTCGATGCGCTCTTTCAGCGCGACAGCGCGTGACATTGAGTATTCCCTTTCGTCCATCTCACCAAGCTTGCGAGCGTCTTCGAGATCCGATTCTACCTGGTCGAAGGTTCGCGTGATGATCTCGAAGGCCTCGCGTGCCCTGTTGTCGAGCTTCATTAGACGATCCTCCCGAGCGCCAAAGAATACCACCTGCGCAGCCTCGGCCAGAAGGGTGCCGAGCTCGCCTCTGCTGAGCCGCTTCTTGTCCTAGAGCGTGTGCGACGCGCTCGATTTCCCTCTCGCGACGCCGGACCAGGCGCTGCTTCTCTGAATGCAAGCGCGCGAATTGCGAACAGACCCTCCAAAAGCGGCGACGTAAGGCTTCTCGACGCCTGAGCGTTTTTCACGCGATAGAATGCGCAAGACGTATGCGATCCAGCGACGCGGCTGTCGAGCGGGCAGGGGCCGGCATGCGAGCGGCGCGAGCTTGCGCGCGGTGCGGGGTCTGTCGAGCATGATTCAGGCTGACAATGGTCCGGAACCGAGGCCGAGCGCTCGACCAGTGGGCCTATGATTCCGGCGTGAGGCTGCAGTTCCATCGAGCAGGCAAGCCGATCCAGAACGCGCACATCGAGAGCTTCAATGCGCGGCTGCGCGAGGAATGCTTGAACGAGCACGTCTTCGTCTCACTCGACGATGCGCGCAACAAGATCGAAGGGTGGCGTGTCAAGTACAATCGCGAACCTCCCCATTCGAGCCTAGGCAACCTGACCCCGGAGGAATTCGCGGCAAAGCACCAGATGAGCTCGGCCATCGCTCGCACCGCTTGGCCAGCGGCAGAACCGGAACTGGCCGACGCGGTGCAGCGCGCTCCGGCCTCAGATCCTAAACTGATCGTTTTCCGACCGCCCTCAGATGATGAAGGCCGGCCTGGAAAAACTCTGGAGAAAAAATGAACCAAAAAGCGCCTTTGATCACCTCCACTCATCCAAAATGACTGGGTTGACTAGGAAGTGAGAAACTAACCGGCGAAGCAAGCACTAACCGGGCCGTTTAATCAAAGCCGACTCCGGCAAAGCCCGCGAGATTTTCTTAAGGTCCGCAACAAACTCTCGCATCTGAACAAGCCGAGCCTCCTTGTCGGGCGCCCTAAGTACTGAGGACGGATGTACCGTGGCAGTAATCATCGGACCGAAAGACGATTTCTGAAGCACTCCCCGTTGTCGAGTAACACGGTAGTCGCGGCTGATCAGAGCCTGCGCTGCGCTCGCGCCCAAACAGACCACAACTGTGGGACGAATTATCGCGATTTCAGCATCGAGCCATGGACGGCATGCAGTGATTTCCTCCGCGTTGGGCTTTTTGTGAATTCTCCACTTACCGCGCTGGGTCGAATTGAAATGCTTGACCACGTTGGTGATATAGACCTTGTCGCGCGCGATTCCGGCAGCGAGCAGAGCCTTGTCGAGCAGTTTTCCGGCGGGCCCGACGAACGGATGCCCGGCCACGTCTTCCTGGTTACCCGGCTGTTCGCCGACGAACATCACCTCGGCATGCGCTCTCCCTTCGCCAAATACGGTCTGCGTAGCGCGACTCCAAATGTCGCAGGCGCGACAGCTTTTAGCGGCTTCCGCGAGTTTTTCGATCGAGTCGCTGAAGGGTATCGCGGCCTGACCTGAAAGAGAACTACGCTTGTTCCGAATCATGTGAAACATCGGGCAATGAGGATCCGCGACCTCCGACTCCGCCGCGCTCACCGTGGCAGAACGGTCAGGTCGAGCGCCTCGTCGGATCTATCCGGCGCGAACGTTTCGACCACCTGGTGGTATTCGACGAAGCGCAGTTGCATCGCGTTCTGAAGAGTCAGAATTTAGGTTTTGACTAAGCACAGCACAATACCAAAGAAGGGTTATAACGAGGAGCAGATTCTGCGCGGGCTGCGATGCGGCAGGCTATTGTTGGAGCTCGAGCAGCCGCTCCTGATCTTTCCAACCCAACGGCAGCGAGACGCGGTTATCCATCAGCATTTGTAGGCTAAGAGCGGCCGGAGCCCGCCCCTCGACTATGGCCTCCACAATTGACGGCGCTATAAACGCCAGTTTGGTCAGGCGTGCAACATAGCGTTTCGCCAAGCCTTCCCGTCTGGCGAGCGCGGTCAGCGATGGAACGCGGCCTGATGCCACTTCTTCGAACCATCGCCTGGCTCGTGCGATGGCCTTGAGCAGCGCTGGATCAACCTTACGGCGAATCTCGTCTTTGCCGTCGAGAATGATTCGCACCTCGACGCCACGCCGCTTCAGTTTCATCGGTACGAAGCGCGATAAACGGAGAATCTTTGAACCCGCCTGACCAGCCATCTGGCCGCAGGGAACGGATACCTTGAGGACGACGCGAAAACCCTCCGCGGTCAGTTGTACCTTTTCGATCACTTCGACCAGGGCCGCAGCGGATTCCGTCTCGGCCAGCAAACGTCCGCTGCAGGCGGAAGTCATTTCGAATATCCGGCTGACCTCCGACAGTCCGATTCCGGACTCCTGGAGCTCGGCAAGAACCGTCTGCTTGTCATCGAGTATGCTTCGCGCCGCACCGACAACGGCCCGCTCGAGTTCCGGCGCGGGCAGACGCCATCCAGCTCGAGCCTGCTCTCCCGAACCTCCGACCAACTCCCGCGACACGTAGTAGCGATAGCGCCGCCCGTCCTTCATTGCTCCCTGCGCGTATAATGGCGCACCATTCTCGTCGAACAACTTTCCTGCCAGGGGACTCGGTGAAGCTTTGGTCGGGCGCTTACGATGTTGCGCCGCCTGCTCGCGCAAGTGATGTTGCGCCCTCTCCCAGAGTTCACGCTCGAGAATCGCCTCGTGCTGCCCGGGATGGCGTTCCTGCTTATGGCGAACCTCACCGATGTAGATCGGATTCGAAAAGAGTTCGTAGAGCGCGCCGCGCGAAAAGCTCCCTCCGCCCGTCTTGACACCTGTGCGTGAGACTCGAACCTTCGATACGATACCCCGGCGTTCGAGATCGTTGCGCAACAGACGTATCGAGCCCAAAACCAGATACCGCTCGAAGATCTCCCTGACCTTGACCGCTTCCGTCTCGTTGACAATGAGACGGCGTTCGCTGACATCGTAACCCAGCGGCGGTACACCTCCCATCCACATACCCTTGCGCTTGGAAGCGGCGAACTTGTCGCGGATGCGCTCCCCGGTCACCTCGCGCTCGAACTGCGCGAACGACAACAGCACATTCAGGGTCAGACGCCCCATCGAGGTGGTAGTGTTGAACTGCTGGGTCACTGCCACAAACGAGACGCCCTGGGCATCGAAGATCTCGACCATCTTGGCGAAGTCCGCTAGCGATCGGGTCAGCCGGTCGACCTTGTAGACGACGATTACATCGATCAGCCCATGGCGAATGTCATCGAGCAGCCGCGTCAGGGCTGGCCGATCCATCGTCCCGCCGGAAAGGCCCCCATCATCATAGGCGGTCCTAACCAGCCGCCAGCTTTCACCAGCCTGGCTTTTGATGAATGCTTCACACGCCTCGCGTTGGGCATGCAGCGAGTTGAAGTCCTGTTCGAGACCCTCTTCAGAGGATTTCCGGGTGTAGACCGCGCAGCGCCGGACCGATGGCTTAACATCCTCCATTGGCAGACACCTCCTTCGCCGGCGCCTTGAGGCCGAAGAAGAGCGGTCCCGACCAGCGGCTGCCGGTGATCACACGCGCGACTTCGGAGAGTGAACGATGCCGCCTTCCGCGAAACAGCACACCCTCCTCCAGTACCCTGACCTCATGGTCGACGCCGCCCCATTGGCGAACCAGCACGGCTCCGGCCGTCAGTTTGCGCGCCGACGGCGGCGCTTTCATCGGGCGGCGCGCAGCAGCATCATCGGCTATGCGATCGAGCAGGCGGCAGATAGCAGGTTTGAGACCGCTGCGCGCGCGCTCCTGCATACGGTATGCAACCGCGTATCTCAGCAAGTCCCGCTTCATGCGCGGTGGCGCTGCGGTCCCGTATGCCGCCTTCCAGCGCGCCTTCAACTCGTTGTTGCCGAGGCCAGCGAGGTTGGCGATTTCGGCGGTGAGTCTCTCATGATCAATTTCAGAGATATGACGCTTCATGACTGCCCGTCCTCCAACGCGGGCAGTCACACACATCGCTCTCTTCTCAAGCTGAAGCCAGTCCTGGATGCGGCAATCAGGCGATTCTTTGCCCGGCATGGGTCGGAGCTGAGATGCCGAACGCATCGCCATACGTTCGCTTGTCTGGTGAATGGCCGAGGCGGGGTGCTCCAATATCGAAAGGGCACCGCGCCATTTCCGAACGGAGAACAGCGCGCAGTTTTCAGCCGGACAAAGCGACTCGATTGCTATCTCTGGTGCCCGTTAATCTCAATATTGGCCCGCAAAGGCGCGCTTCTTCGTTGTTGCCTGTAGAGAGAACGTGGAGATAGGGACTGCTTGGCGGAGAGGGGGGGATTTGAACCCCCGAAACCCTTTCGAGTTTACACGCTCTCCAGGCGTGCGCCTTAAACCGGGCTCGGCCACCTCTCCGCGTGCGGAAGTCAGTATGCCATTTGCCTCCGCCCGTCTGCCACAGGCGTTCGCCGGCACTTAAGTGCCGAGCGTACCTTGATCTCGCAAGCCGCCTCGCCGCAGCCGTCCTAAGAACAGTCGCGTCACCCATGATAGCCGCGCGAGCATTCGGCTCCGCGCCGCAGCCTACGTGTGGCAGCTTCCTGATTTTGCCGCAAAATGTGGGATGTTATGCCATCCGAGTCAATGGTATGTTGTATGCGCAACGGGGGGTATGTGATTCCAATGTCGAACTTTCGATTCACGATACGCGATTTTCACTTCCAGTTTAGTCGCTGATGGATAGCCACACGAACGTTCATACGGTCACCCAATCCGCTCCGGTAACGACTCCTCCTTCGATGGAGGGTCACTTTTCGCGGCCGGCGCACTTTTTAACCGGTTGGCTTCGCGATTTTTCCTGGCTGACATCTCAGCGCGTGGGGTTTTATTCGGGAGTGCTGCTGCTTGCCTACCTGGTTGCCGCGATCGGCCAACTACTACATTCTCATAATCTGATATTTGAAAGCGGTTTGTGCGTGGGTGGAGATTTCGTCGATTCCTACGCCGCTTCGATTTCGGCGCTCAAAGGCGCTCCCGCCTCTGTTTACGACGTTCATCGCCAACACATACAGATGGCCGCTGTGATGGGGGGCAGAGACTTTGGGGTGCTGGTGTTTTCTTATCCGCCGACATACCTCTTGATGGTTTTGCCGCTTTCGCTACTGCCGTTCATCCTATCGTGGGTCGCGTTCGAAACTGCGACGCTTGCTGGATATCTAGTCGTGCTCCGGCGTATTGCGCCGATTCCTCTCGGATTCTGGCTGGCGATCACATTTCCGGCAGTCATCATCAACTTCATGTGCGGACAAAACGGCTTTCTGACCACTGCGCTTATCGGGGGAGGGTTGCTGCTTCTCGATCAATGGCCGCTGCTGGCCGGTTTTCTATTCGGTCTGATGGCTTACAAGCCACACTTGGCAATACTGATACCGTTGGCACTGATCGTGGCTCACAAGTGGCGCGCACTAATTGCCAGCGCTATCGGCGCGACTGTATTCGCGGCAGCTTCGCTCGCCGCCTTTGGTCCATCGACCTGGCACGCATTCTTTGGCAATTTCGCGATTACACAGAAAATTGTCCTTGACCAGGGTGGGATTCAGTTTCCTACTTTGCAAAGCATCTTTGGCGCAGTGCGGATGTGGGGTGGCAGTATTGAGCTCGCATATATGTTTCAAATCCTAGTGGCGATGTATGCTGCGGCTGCCGTGGTTTGGGTTTGGCGAAGCGAGCGCGACTTCGCGCTCAAGGCTGCGACGCTCACCGCTGGATGCCTGATGGTCTCGCCGTACCTGCTGCAGTACGACCTGGTGTTGCTCGCACTGCCGATAGCATGGCTGGCAATGATGGGTTTCGGGCAAGGATTTCTCCCATATGAGAAGGCTGTGCTTGCCGTTTCATGGATCTTGCCCCGCATCTCGTTACCCATTGCCGTGACCGCCAAAATCCCAATCGCCCCAATTGCGATCATGGTTCTGATGACGGCAATCCTGCGCCGCTCTAACCGTCGCGAGTCTGTCGCCAGCCCCCGACCGTTTGACCTGGCGCGCGCAGGCACGCCCGCCTAGGGTATAAATTGCGATCGAGCGCGATTTCCGGCCGGCGGCTGGCGGATGGAATTACCCGGTGCCCGGTCCTTCTGATGCTCTGCGGCCTGGCAATCTTCCGCACGGCCGCCCTGATGAACCTTCCACAGCGCGCTTATACTCACGATTTCAGTGTATTCTATACCTCAGCAATTGCGCTCCACGACGGTCTCAATCCCTACACGGCCGACCTCGCGCCAATCGGCCAGCGCCTGGGAGTCTATATCGGAGCGCTCCGCCACAGTACCGATACTCCAGCCGCGTTGCTCTTCTTCCAGCCCTTTTCTATGGCCACGCTGCCAAACTCGCATTCCATTTGGATCGCAATGAACGCGGCAGCGTTGATGGTTTCGTTGATAATACTTATCGCGCCACAATATAGTGGACTGGATATCCGGATGGCGCTTGTCATTGGCGCGCTTGCCCTGCTGTATGCGCCAACAACCGAGAACTTTCTGTTTAGTCAGCGCCAGCCGTTGGTTCTGCTGCTGCTGGTACTCACAATGCGAGCACTGGATAGAGAGCGCGAAGGCGCCGCAGGGCTGCTGCTCGGCCTGGCGGTGGCATACCGGGTTTTCCCGATTCTAATCGCAGGCTATTTTATTATCCGGCGTCAATGGCGCCCACTTATTTTTATGGGCCTAGGCCTGGTGATTGTAGGCGCGATCACTGTTGCCACGTTAGGGGTACCACTATGTGCGAGTTACGTGGATGGTATGCAATCCGCGATGCTGGTGTGGCGCGACCCGACAGACGTGGCTTTACGTGCGTTTTGTTTTCGTGTTTTCTTTTACCTTGACGGTCTCCCGCCAGACGGTCGCTTCGAGGTACTCCGATTTGTCACTATAACAACTGGGCAAATCGTAATTGTAGCTCTTACCGCATGGCCGACTTATCAACGTCGGAGGCAAGCGGGTTTAGATCGACGCACCTTCGGCTTGTGGGTGGCCGCGGCAATAGTGTTGTCGCCGCTCTCGTGGATTCACTATATGGTTCTCTTAATTATTCCATTTGTGGAGATAGCCAGTGCCGCAGAACAACACAATTGCCATCCACGAGCGATCTGGGCGGCGATAGCTAGTTACGTGCTTATAGGGATAACGCGCGGGCTGCGAGAGGTAGTGGTTGGCGCAACCTGGTGGGAGCATGGGATCAAGTATCTGGCCGAAGGGTCTTCGGTGGCTCTCCTGCTAGGATTTCTCGCTGCCTGGTGGCTGGCGACGGAAAGCATTGGTTCGAGGGGACGGGAGAACCGGATGCAGCCGTCGCCGGCTATGGAAGCGATGCCATTACCGAACCGTGGATAGCGGCACGCCGTGCAGCCGTGCGGCGGGGGAGTCCGCGCGGGCGAACAGCGCCGCGACTTTGTCCTGATAAATAACCCGCCATCCCGACTGCGCCATCATGAAGCGGCAGCCGGGCGACGCAGTTCTCAACAGCACGATGTCGTGCGGATAGGCGCCGAGGACCGCAGCGGCGCGCGGGCGCACGAGCAGGAAGTCCAGGTAATCGGCAATCACCGCCTGCGGATAGACCATGTCATAGCGGCTGTCGATGAAAACTTTCGATTCGGACCCAAGCTGAAAGATTAGAAACTCGCCCCATCCGAATTCGTCGAGCACGTTGCCATGCAGTCGCTTGGCTCGCATGAATTCGATCGCGCCCCGGGGCTGCGGGTAGCCGTCGGGCAGGTTGGGCGAGAAGAGCCCGGTCGCAAGTGCGATCACGAGGGCGAGTCCGCCGACCAGCGCTTCGCGGGATCGCTTGCGCAGCGCAGGCGGCGCCGGATTTCCGAATCGCGTGGCAGCCAACGCGAGTGCGGCATGACGGCAGAGCGGAGTCGTCAAGGCGATTACCGCAAGCGCCATGTTGCGTACCGCCAGGTACGCGGCGGCGCCCATCATCGCCGCGATCACGACCAGCCCGAGGTCGCGGCCGCGCGGCTTGAGCACGAAGCATACGGCCAGTGCGGCGAACGGCACGATCACGAGGGCGAAGTTGATCGCGGTCTTCGGCGACTTGCGCCACTCCTCCGCGATCTTGAACAGCAATGGCTGCCACTCGCTGACCATCGCGCGTGTGAGCGGATTGCCCAGCGTGTGCATCACCGTAAACCAGTTGCCGATTCCGTCCGGATTAAGCAGCGTCGCGAGGACGCAGGCCGCGGTCACGCCACCCACGTGCCTCGTGCGGCCAAGGCCCTCGCCGGCCGCCAAATCCTCGATTGCGGCCGCAGCGGTATAGACCGCGAGCGCCGCAAGACCGACAAAGAAGCCGCCATGCAGGTTAGCCCACAGCACAAAGATCGGAATCGCGAGCCAGAGCCGCCCCGCTCGCCGGTAACTGTCGCGGGCGAGCAGCAGCAACATCGCGCTCAATGCGATGAAGTCGAAAAGCTGCGGCCGAAACTGCATCATCGGCGCGATCGCCAGGGCACCCGTCGTCAGCACCACCATTTGGAGCGCGATTGGCGCGCCGGTCTCGGCCGCGCCCATAGCCAGCAGCGAGATGGTCGCGGCGGTAGCCGCAAACTTCATCAGCTTGAGTCCGACCACGCCCAGGCCGCGCCAGCAGAAAGCCAGCACGACTTCCGCGAGCCATTCGTGGTCGTGCCAGGGAAGGCCGTTGGCGCTGTAGGAATAGATGTCGCGCGCCGGCAGATGGCCGCGCGCGAGAATAAGCCGTCCGAACGTAAGGTGACCCCAAAGGTCAGGATCGGCCCAGCGGCCGGCGTCGGCGATCACGATTATGAAGGCAAGAAATGCCGGTGAGTAACGCACCAGCGAAAGCCCCCCTGCGCGCCGCAGCGGCGTCATGGGAATCCGCCAGGCGGCGCGTCAGCCGTAATCGGCAATCCGGGCAAATCCGCCGCCGGGGCGCTTGCGCGTGCGTAAAGGAGCGCGTTGCCGTCACGATAGATAAGCTTCCAGTCTCCACGCCGTTTCATCAGGCGGTGCGCGGGGGCATCCAGCCCGATCAACACGAAATCGTGCGGATATGACTCGAGCACGGCACTCGCGCCCGGCTGGTCGAAATAAAATTCCAGGTAGTCGCCGATGACCTTGAACGGATAGACGGTGTCGTACCGGCCGTCGATAAAGACTTTGTCCTCGGGCGCGGTGTGCCAGATGAGATACTCGCCCCATCCGAACTCGCTCAGCACGTTGCCATGCAGGCGATGCGCATCCATAAAAGCCAGCGCCGCCGACGGATAGGCGCGATCCAATGCGAGGCTCCGCGAAAACATTCCGCCGCCGAGCGCCATTGCGCCGGCGAGCGCGAGCATCGCGAGATGGCTCGCGGGACGCCACGCCGCCACAGCCCGGCGACCGTCGGCGCCCGGTGCGCGAAAAACCGCGATGCGATGCGCCAGCGGTCCGCTGATCGCTATTGCGGCCAGCGCCATGTTGCGCACCGAGAGAAATGCCGCAAGCGTCATCATCGCCGCTACCGCGACCAACGGCAGATCGTCCGCGCGCGGCACCGCCGCCAGGGCGACCATCAGGACAGCTGCCATCGCGACCACGACAACATAGGGCACGACGCCCGAGGGCGCCGAATGCCACTGCGCCAGCATCGCCCACCAAAGCGGCTGCCAGTCCCTGACGGCGTTGCGCGTATATGGGTTGCCAAGGGCATGCGCCACCGTCTGCCACATCCCGGCGCCATAGGGATTCAACAGCGTAGCCGCGGCGGCGGCGGCCGTCAGACAAGACAGTCTCGCCCCACGGCGCCAGCCTGCGCCCGCGGCCAGGGCCTGGAGCAACGCCACGGCCGAATAGAGCGCAAGTGCGGCGAGGCCGATGAAGAAGCCGCCGTGCAGGTTCGCCCACAGCGCCATCAGCGGAACCGCCAGCCACAGCCGCGTCTCGCGATGGTAATTGTCGCGCGCCAGCAGGGCGAGCAGCGCGCCAAGCAAAACGAAGCTGAACATTTGCGGCCGCAACTGCGCCTGCAGCAGCAATCCACACGCCGCCCCGAACAGAACGGCAAGCTGAATGGCGGGTGGCGTACCGGCCGAGGCCTCGGTGTCGGCGACAAACAGTAAGGCCGTAGCCGTGCATGCAAACTTCCAGAGCTTCAGTCCAATCATCCCACCGGTATTGTAAATTAACGCCATCATGACTTCGGCCAGCCATTCGTGATCGCGCCATCGATGGCCAGCCGCCGAGTAGGAATATGTGTCGTGTTGTAGCAGATGGCGTCCGACGATAAATGCCTGACCGAAACGCAGATGGCCCCACAGGTCAGGATCGGTGTGACGATTGGAATCGGCAAGCAGGATTGCGATTAGCACCGCGGCCGGAGCGTAGCGCGCGAGCGAGACGGCAGGCGCCTTAAGCGGGACGCGCGCCGCGCCGGCGCCAGTCGATACTTCGGGCCGATCTTCGGGAGATGCATGAGACAAAGCTTGGTGTGACGTTGCGCCGGATACTGCCATGCACTCGCTCACAGCCTTCACGCTACAGGCCGCGGGCGACGACGCAAAGCTTCGGCTATGGAAATGCGCCCGCAGGCGCGGCACCGGTCACGGGCAAGTCCTTCAGGCTTGCGATAGGTGCGCTCGCACGTGCGTAAAGAAGCGCGTCGCGGTCGCGATAAAGCAGCCTCCAGTCATGACGTTGCTCCATTAGATGGCGCGCCGGAGCTATAGTGGGAATAAGCACGAAGTCGTGCGGATAAGCATCCAGGACTTGCGCCCCGCCCGCCAGGTTGAAACGGAATAGTAGGTAGTCGCGGACCACCTCGGGCGGATACACAGTGTCGTTGCGGCCATCGATAAATACCCTGTCAGAAGGAAAAGTGTGCCAGATTAGATACTCGCCCCACCCGAAATCGCAAAACAGGTTGCCATGCAGCCCGTGCGCGCGCATGAAGCTGACGGCGCCCGCGGGATAGGGTTCGTCCTGCGCGAGCCGGCTGGAGAAAAGTCCACCTTGAACGATCAGGACAACGCATGCGGCCAGTATCAGCATCTGATTTACGGACCGCCAAGCAGGCGCAGGTGCGCCGCGGTGGCGACGCTCGCTCAGCACCGCAAGATGCCGCGCGAGCGGACCGCTCACCGCGATAACCGCGAGCGCCATGTTGCGCACGGACTGGAACGCCGCGATCGACATGAACGCGGCGATCGCGACGAGGGGCAGATCCCCCGCGCGCGGCGAGATCACGAACGCGAGCGTCAGCGCCGCGATCAATCCGATCGCCGCAACATAGATCAGCGCCCCGAAGAACCCCTGATGCCACTGCAGGGCCAACGCGTGAGCGAGCGGCTGCCAGTCGTTGACGATGCCACGCGTGTATGGATTGCTCAGCGCGTAAAGCACCGCCTTCCACATTCCGATGCCATAAGGATTGACGAGCGTGGCCGCAAGCGCCGCGAGCGTCACCAGGGCGAGCCGGATCGCGCGGCGCCAGCCTTCGCCCGCAGCGAGATCGTACAACGCCGCGACGCCGCTATAGAGCGCGAGCGTTAAGATTCCCGCAACAAAGCCGCCGTGCGGGTTGGCCCAAAACGCCATCAGGGGCACGACCAGCCAGATGGTTGGGCCGCGCCGGTAATTGTCGCGCGCAAGCAATGCGATAAGCGCGCTTAGGCAGACCAGCGTGAACATCTGCGGCCGGAACTCCGTCTGCAGTATCAGGCCGACCGAAGCCACCAATAGCACGGGCAGCTGAACCGAAGGCGGCGCGCCGGTTGAAGCTTCGGAGTCAGCAATGAACAACACGGTCAGTGCGGTGAAGATGAGTTTCCAGAGCTTGAGTCCCACCACGCCCGCGGCGTTGTACACCGCCGCCATCACGACCTCGGCAAGCCACTCGTGATCGCGCCAAAGATGGTTGGCGGCGGAGTAGGAATACGGATCGCGGTCGATTAGATGGCGATCAGCGATAAACGCCTGGCCGAACCGGATGTGGCCCCAGAGATCGGGATCGGTGTGGCGGCTGGAGTCGGCGACCAGAATCGCCAGCAGAACCACCGCGGGCGAGTAGCGCAGGAGCGAATTGCGCGCACGCCGCGGCGGGGCTGCCGGCTCTTCGGCGCTTGGCGTCGTCATCATCCGATGTTCCGGCCGTGGACCGCGAGGACGGCGTGTCAGGCGCGTGCGCTTACGCAGAACGTAACGTTGGGCAATCGAAGCGAACCGTCGGCGCGGAGATACGGCGCAGCCGCCTCGGCGGTGGCGGCCAGGATCTGCGCGCGATCCTCGGGCGTGCAGCGCTCGAGCACGGTCCGCATCGGAGCGTTCACGCCGGCGCGAAAGCGTGTGAATTCCTCAACCGAAGCGAACTCGAACACCACCTCGAGTGGCTCACTGTGGATCTCGCTGAAACCGGCGCCTTCGAGCGCGCGGGTCAGGATCGATACGTCCGCCAGCCGAAAGGGATCGAGCGCACCCGGCTGGCGCGGCGGCAGGCCGGCGATCTTGCGGACGGCCTCGCTTCCGAGACTTATCATCGGCGCCTTCTCGGGCGTCGACCAGACGGCGGTGGCAAAGCGAGCGCCGGGCTTGAGTGCGCGGCGAATTCCACGCGCCGCCGAATCGAGATCGGGCACAAACATCAGCCCCCAGCGGCAGATCGCGGCGTCCAAGCTGCGCTCGTCCGCCTCCAGGAATTCGATATCGCCGACGCGAAATTCCAGGTTGTCGAGCCCGAGTGCCGATGCGCGATCGCGAGCAACCGCGAGCATTCCGGGCGATTGGTCGACCGCGACCACGTGGCCGGCCGCACCGACGCGGCGCGCGGCCGTAATCGCGGGCTCGCCGATTCCGGTGGCGAGATCAGCCACGCGATGGCCCGGGCGCACTCCCGCGAGTTCAACCAGGCGGTCGCTGACGTGCTGCGCGGCGCGCTCGAACCTGCTCCACCATTGCTTCCATCCGGCAGCCGCGGCATCCCAATCGATCCGCTGCTGCTGCTTGAGTTGTTTGACTGACTGGTCTTGATCGCTCACGGCATTATCTCCTGTCCAACGCTCTGACTCTTCGCATCTCACCGTGCAGTCGGCGCGCCGCGGCCGCAGACGCGCACGCCACGAAAGGCGGCCAGCGCGCGCGGAAACTGCGCGAGCAGTTTCGCAGCTTTGCCGCGCGCGTTCCACTGGTCGCCGATCACCAGGATTCTGATATGAGGGTTAGCCGTATCGGCGGCGGCGGCCGGAACCGCGGATTCAGCGGCCTGTGTATCGCGCAGATAATAGCGCATCGCATTGACCGCGTATGGCGGCGCCACCGCGATTTTCAAGCCGGGCCCGAGCGCGACGGCGGCCACGCGCGCCGCCTCGCGCCACTGGGTATCATGGGGACGACGCCGGTAAGTATGGAGATGCCCCAGTGCCAGGAACACTGCAAGTCCGATCGCAACCGCGGGTAGCGACCCGCGCGGGAGTTCCCACGCACCGAGCGCGGTCAGCATGAAAAAAGGCACGAAACACCAAAGTGCATAGCGCTCAACGAACATCGGCGAGAAACCATACGAAACGATGAGCATCAGCAGCGGCGGCAGCCACATCCAGGCGAGCGCGAACGCAGTTGCCTCGCGCGCGCGAGCCCATCCGCACCACGCGCCCCATCCCGCAAGTGCGGCCATCACTGGAAAGGCGAAGCTGCCGACACCCTTGTTGAACAGCGCGAGCGGCGCCCACCATCGGGGCGGCTCGATCCATGCCGTCGCGCCATTGGCAAAAGCGCCCGCTCCCGCACGCAAGGCCGGCGCGGCGACGACCAAAAATATCGCGGCGCTGGCGGCGAACGCGGCGGCTATCGGCAGCATCGAGGCTGGCCGATGCTGCCCGCGCCGCCAGGGCACCAGCGGCCAGGCGACGAGCCAGAGCGCTTCGGCCACGAATATGAAGGCGGCGCTGAAATGAGTAGCGACCGCGAGCGCAGTCAGCACGCCGAGCAACGTGAGCTCCAGGGGATTGCCGCCGCGCCGCACCGCGCGAGTGAAAACCCAGACCTGAAGCAACACGAGCATCAGCGCCAACGGATACATCCGAAGCTCGCGCGCATATTTGATCGTCACCAGGTTGACGGCAAAGAGGAGCGCGGCAAGGGCTGCGACCGCTTCAGACTCTTGGCGTGGGATGCCGCCGGATTCGGGGCCTTCACTTTGCAGCGTCAAGGACCGCACGCCGAGCAGTTCGCGCACGAGCGCAAACACCACGACGATGCTGAACGTGTCGAGCATCGCCGAGAGCGCCCGCATCGCGGCAAGTCCGTCGCCGAAAAGATTTATCCAGGCGTGCAACAGCATTTCATAAACGGCGAGCTTGCCGGGGTTGAGCGTGGCCTGGACGCGCACCACCTCGGCCGGAGTCGGCGCGGCGGCGGCGGCCCACGACGCGCCCTCGTCGGCCGACATTTCGCGCACGCCGATCGCCGCAAAGCGAAGCCACGCGCCGAGCGCCAGCGCGACCGCGACTATCGTCATGACGAACGCTCGCGGCCGAGTGCACGCGCTGCTTTGAGAATCGGCGGTCACGAATCGGACGGCAGTGCAGTGACGAATGGTGCGCCGGCGGCCCGGCGAACGATCTATCTGCTACAGCCCTTTTTTGAGTTTCGGCGCGGGGCGGAACCCAACGGTGCGCGCGGCCGGAATCGTCATCGGACTCAGCGTGCGCGGGTTGTAACCGGCGCGTGGGCGGCGCCGGCGCACGGAGAAAGTGCCGAAGCCGGGCACCCAGAAGCGCTTGTCCTTGCGAATCGCCCGCGCGATATGGTCGAAGGTAAGCTCGATCGCACGGGCCGCGGTTTTTTTCTCCAGATGTGTTGCGCGCGCGACGGTCTCGATCAGTTCGGCTTTGGTCATGGATTGGTGCCTCCCCGCTGCCACCGTATCACTGCCGTTATACCGCGCGCGCACGCCGCATCAAGAACGCAAGAAAGCAACAAAGCTGCGCCGGGTGGAGCGCCTGCCGCTCAGGATGGCTTTGGCGGCGGCGGTGCGCCGGCCGCGCCGAGCTCACGCCATACCAGGCCCCATCGGACGCCCTGGTCGCTCACCGTGACGCGGTCCACCCCGGCCTCGCACATGACGCGTTCGAGGATTGCGACGCCGGCGAAGATCACGTCGGCTCGCGCGGGATCGAGACCCTTGAGCTCGCGGCGTTGCGCGAGCGGCAGCGAGCCGAACGACTTCAGCACCCGCTCGACCTCGCTGCGCGAAAGCACGTGGCCGTGCACGCGATCGGTGTCGTAAGTTTCCAACCCGAGCGCGACCGCGCAGACCGTGGTCACGGTGCCGGCGATTCCGACCAGCTGGTCGGTTTCAAGACTCCATCCGAGCCCAGTGAGTTCGGCGTCGATCGAGAGACGAAGGTCGGCGGCCTCTCGCGCAGTGGGCGGATCGTGATGAATGAGTCGCTCGGTCAGGCGCACCGATCCGATCTGCAGGCTCGCCACCTGGAGCTTGTCGGCAGGCCGTGCATTGATGAACTCGGTCGATCCGCCGCCGATGTCGATGATGAGCAGGCGCTGGGCCGGGTCCAGGCGCAGGCCATGCACGACCGCGAGGTAGGAGAGCCACGCCTCGGTTTCGCCTGAAACGATCTCCAGTTCCACGCCGGTGCGCTCGCGCACGCGGCGAATAAAGGTTTCGCCGTCGGCGGCGTCGCGCAACGTCGCGGTGCCGGCGGACACGATTTTCTCGGCGCCCGCGGCCCGTGCGCGCTCGACGAACTCGGCGATCGTTTCGAGCGTGCGCAGCGCGGCTGATGGATCGAGGCGATGGTTGTGGTCGACACCCTGGCCCAGGCGCGTGATGCGCGCAAGATCGATGACGCGGCGCGCGCCGCCGTCCGCCGCGGTCTCGGCAACCAGCATCAGGACCGTGTTGGTGCCAACGTCGAGCGCGCCAATCTTCATGGAGTATCCTGCAGCAAGGGAGCAGCGGCGGTATCGACGAGCGTATTGGTGGCGGCAAATTGATCGATCGCGGCAAGCGCGCGCGCCGCCATGTCTATCTTCTTCTGTTTGCCGCGCGCGCGCGTTCCAAGCTCCGGCATCAGGCCATAGTTGGCATTTATCGGCTGGAAATCACGCCGGCCGGGGTCGGTAATATAGGCGACAAGCGAGCCCAGTGCGGTGGTCGGCGGCGGCACGGTAAGCGGCCGGCCGCACAGCCGGTTGGCCGCATTGAGGGCCGCGAGCAGACCGGCGGCCGCCGATTCGACGTAGCCCTCGACACCGATCATCTGGCCCGCCACGAACAAGTCGTCGCGTCCGATCAATTGAAGCGTGGGGCGCAGCAGTCGCGGCGAATCGATAAAGGTATTGCGATGGAGCGAGCCCAGCCGTACGAACTCGGCGCGCGCGAGTCCCGGAATCATCCGCAGCACGCGGCGCTGCTCGGGGTAAGTCATCTTGGTCTGAAAGCCGACCATGTTGTACAGGCGCGCCGCGCGATCGTCCTGGCGCAATTGGACCACCGCGAACGGACGATGCGCCGCGCGAGGATCGTCAAGGCCCACCGGGCGCATCGGGCCGAACGCGAGCGTCTGGGGCCCACGCCGCGCCATCTCCTCGATCGGCATGCAGCCCTCGAAGTAGACCGGACGCTCGAAAGGATGCGCCGCGACCTTGCCGGCCGCGAGCAGCGCGGCGACGAAGGTGTCGTACTCGGCCTGAGTCATCGGGCAGTTGATGTAATCGTCGCCGCCGCGGCCCCAGCGCGAGGCCCGGAAGGCAATTTCCATGTCGATCGATTCGGCGCTGACAATGGGCGCGATCGCGTCGTAAAAGTAGAGATGCCGCGCGCCGACCAGACGGTTCAAGTCGGCTTCCAGCGCGGGGCTGGTGAGCGGGCCGCTGGCGAGAATGCACACGCCCTCAGGAATCGCACGGACTTCTTCACGCACGACCTCGACCATCGGATGGCCGGTGAGCGCGTCGGTCAGGGAGCGGGCGAATTCGTCGCGGTCCACCGCGAGGGCCGAGCCAGCCGGAACCCGCGTGCGATCGGCGGCGGCGATGATTAGCGAGCCCAGCCGGCGCATCTCTTCCTTGAGCACGCCGACCGCGGCGTCCATCGAATCGCTGCGCAGCGAATTCGAACACACCAGTTCGCCGAAGAGCGCGGTCCGATGCGCTTCGGTCATCCGCGCCGGACGCATCTCGAACAGCCGCACGCGCACGCCGCGGCGCGCGAGTTGCCAGGCCGCTTCGCTGCCGGCGAGCCCAGCGCCGATTACGTTGACGCTTTGAATAGTCACTTGCGGTATCCGGAAAAAGGCTAGCCTTTCCGCCTAAGCGACGGCAAGGCAAGCCGCAGCCGATCGGAACGAGTAAGCGCCGCAGGCCAGAAACATCCGGCTCAGCGACGTATCCGAGATTCGCCTTACGGGCTTGCGGGCGCCGGGGCGGGCGCGCTGCCGTCGGGCGCCGCGGCGGCCGGGACCGGTGCGCGGTACTCGCATTCTTTATTGGGACATTGCCAGCGCGCGCCCTCGCGCTTGGTCACCTTCTCGACCAGATAGGCCGAGCCGCATTGCGGGCAGGGATGGGCCACGACCTTGTCCCAGCTCGCGAACTTGCACTTGGGATAGCGCGAGCATCCGAAGAACAGCTTGCCGCGGCGGCTTCGCCGTTCCAGCACGTCGCCCTCCTTGCAATCGGGGCAACTTACGCCGGTGCTGACCGGGTCCGACTTGAGACGCTTGATGCCGTCGCAGTCGGGATAGCCCGAGCATCCAAGGAATTCGCCGAAGCGCGAACGCCGCCGCACCATCGATTTGCCACATTTCTCGCAAACCTCATCGGTCGGTTCGGTCGAGAGCGCCTGGCGCTCCTGCGGCACGATATTGCCCTGGTCGTCGCGGATGAACTCCTTGGTGTTGGTGCACTTGGGATAGTTGGAGCAGGCGAGAAACTCGCCGTTGCGCCCCCACTTGATCACCATTTCACCGTCGTCCAGCTCGCACTTGAGCCCGGTCGGCAGGCCCTTGCGCTTGACGGTGGGCATCTTCTTCTTGGCTTCGCCCAAGGATTTCTTGAACGGCCCGTAAAACCGTCGCAGCGTTTTGACCCAGTTCTCCTTGCCGTTCTCGACCTCGTCGAGTTCCTCCTCGAGTTGCGCGGTGAAACTGACCTCCAGGATGTCGGGGAAGGCCGCGATCAAAAGTTCGGCGACCACGCGGCCGAGCGAAGTCGGTCGCAAACGCTTGCTCGGGTCTTCCTCGACGTACTCGCGGTTCAGGATCGAGGTCATGATGGCGGCGTAGGTCGACGGGCGCCCGATGCCCTTGTCCTCAAGCTCCTTGATGAGCGTCGCCTGGCTGAATCGCGGCGGCGGCTGGGTGAAATGCTGCTCGGGCTCGAAACCCAACAGCTTCAGCGTCTCGCCCTCGTTCATCGCCGGTAGCGTCGCGGCCTCGTCGTCATCCGTGGAAGCGTCATCCTGGCCCTCGGTGTAGACGCGCATGAAGCCGTCGAACTTGACCACCTGGCCGGTGGCGCGGAAAACCGCCTCGGTGGCCTCGATATCGACGGTAGTGCGATCGTAGACCGCCGGGTTCATCTGGCTCGATACGAAGCGGTTGAAGATGAGCGTGTAAAGCGCCAGTTCGTCCTTACTCAGGTACCGTGCCATCGATTCCGGATCGCGCTCGACCGCGGTCGGGCGAATCGCCTCATGGGCGTCCTGGGCGGACTTGGAGGAGCGGTAGAGAATGGCCCGCTCGGGGATATAGTTGGCGCCGTAGCGATTGACGATGTACTCGCGTACGGAGTTGAGCGCCTGGTCGGAGACGCGCGCGGAGTCGGTGCGCATATATGTGATAAGGCCGACCGCGCCCTGGTCTCCCAGTTCGACGCCCTCATACAGGCGTTGCGCGATCTTCATCGTGCGCGAGGGCGAGAAATAGAGCTTGCGGGAGGCCTCCTGCTGCAGGCGCGAGGTGATGAACGGCGGCGTCGGCGTGCGCCGCACCTCCTTGCGCTCGACCTTGCGGATGACGAAAGGCTTCTGCTCGCAGGCGGCGATGATCTCGCGCGCCTGGGCCTCGGGCAGCTTGTAGGCCTTGTTATCTATACGCTGGTCGCGATGGCTGTAGAGGCGGGCCTTGAACGGGGGCGGATTGCCGGCCTCCAGACGCGCGTCGAGCGTCCAGTATTCTTCGGCCCGAAACGCCTCACGTTCCTTCTCGCGCTCGACGATTATCCGCAGCGCCACCGACTGGACCCGTCCGGCGCTGATTCCGCGCTTGACCTTGTCCCACAGCAGCGGACTTATCTGGTAACCAACTAACCGGTCGAGCACGCGACGCGCCTGCTGGGCGTCGAAGAGGTCGTGATTGAGCTCCTCCGGATTGGCCACCGCGTCGCGCACCGCGCCCTGCGTTATCTCATGGAGCAGCACGCGGCGAACGGTGCCCTTGACCTTTCCGAGCTGGTCCGCGATGTGCCACGCGATCGCCTCGCCCTCGCGGTCCGGGTCGGTCGCAAGATATATATGATCGGCCTTCTTGGCCTGGGTCTGGATTTCCTTGAGCACCTTCGCCTTGCCCGCGATGACGTGGTACTCGGGCTTGAAATCGTCGTCGACAGCGACTCCAAGAGTGCTCTTGGGCAGATCCATCACGTGGCCGACCGACGGGATGACCTGAAAGTCGGAGCCCAAATAGCGCTTGATGGTTTTCGCCTTGGCCGGCGATTCTACTATGACGAGGTTTTTTGCCACCCCTGCCTCCAGCCTCCGGAAACCTGCCTCGGAGCCGCCCGGCAGCTAAAGGTCGGGCCCTAAGGCAGTGTGAAGAGCTTGCCGGGATGCTGCACGACCAGCCCCCTCAACTCAAGCTCCAGCAATAAGTTAAGCACAATTTGTGGTGGAAGCTCGCATGTTTCAATCATCGCATCAACGTGAAGCTTTTCAGCATCCGTTAAGCAGTCTAAGATTGCTTTTGTCTGTCTAGTCACCTCTTCGGCTAATTCGACCGCGCGATCTCCGGCACTTGGCTGGCCCTCTCCGGTGCCAACGGCTTCCGACACAGGTTGCGGCGAAGTCGCCGGCGCCCGAGCATTCACGGCTCGGACGTTCGAGACTTCCGGGATCGGGCCCTCCACGGCCGCCGCCTCCACGAGGGTCGTCTGCGAGGCCATCGGCGCTGTGCGCTCCGCCGCCGTTGACAGCTTGGGCTTTGACACTTTACCGGCCATCTGGGGCGCGAGGTCCTCGATGACATCCTCGACGCACTCCACCAGCACGGCGCCTTCGCGCAGCAGACGATTGCTGCCGCGAGTCTTGCCGCTCAACGGGCTGCCGGGCACGGCGAAGACCTGGCGATCCTGCTCCAGCGCCATTCGTGCGGTTATCAGCGAGCCGCTTTTCTCCGCCGCCTCGACGATCACCACGCCGAGCGAGAGACCGGACAGGACGCGGTTGCGGCTGGGGAAATTCTCGGGCAACGGAGCGGTGCCCAGCGGGAGCTCGCTCAGGATGGCGCCGCCACCCTCGACGATCGCGTCGGCGAGCCCGCGATGCTCCGGCGGATAGGTAACGTCAATTCCGCATCCCAGCACCGCGATTGTGCGGCCGCCGGCTTCGAGCGCGCCGCGATGGGCCGCGCCGTCGATTCCGCGGGCCAATCCGCTGACCACCACGAAGCCGTGGGCGGCGAGCTCAAAGCCCAGCCGCTGGGCCATCCGCAATCCCCCTTCGCTGGCCGCGCGCGCGCCGACCACCGCCACGCAGGCGGCGTCGTTGGGCTCGAGCGGGCCGCGCGCAATCAAATAGGGAGGCGGATCGGCGATCTGCTTCAAGTTTAGCGGGTAGTCGGCATCGGTCCAGCGCACCAGATGGGCGCCGAGCCGCGGCAGCTCGCACAGTTCCTTTTCCAGCGGCGCGAAATCGTTGAAGGCGGCGATGGCGCGGGCGACGTTACGTCCGGCGCCCGCTGCCGCGATCTCCTGCTCACCGGCTTTGAAAATTCGCTCGGCGGAGCCGAACCGCTCCAGCAGCAGGCGACAGGTGCGCGGTCCCGCGCCGTGAACACGTCGCAGGGCGAGCCAATAAGCGTCGGACGTCGCGGACATAGCGCCCCAGCGCAGCCGCCCAGTGGTCAAAAGCGATAAAACTCGTGGCTCCGCTCGGTGTAAGTTGTAACCCAAGTAGCAAATCGGGGCCATCGCGATATGGCCGGCCGCCCACTCTCCAGCTTGACCGGGCGCGTCCAATGAAATAGTTAAAAGCGAACCGCTTTGTTTGCCGCCCGCAGTGCTGTTCGCTTGTTAAAAGATGTTGAATCTTGTCGCTTTCGCGGCGGTAGCGCGGGCGGAGAGGCAAAGGGCGTGGGCGGAGGAGCAATAAAGTAATGGATGCAAGTCAGGTGACGGAAAACGGCCGGATGACGGCCGTCGATAAGCAGATTCTGATTTTCAGCGTCTATCGGGACGCCGAATTGCGTGGAGCGCGCCTGTTGTTCAACCTGATCGGCCACATGAAGGACGGTGACTCGCAGCTCAAGATGGCCAAGCATCTGGCCGACGAAACCCGTCATGCGTGGCTGTGGACCCGGCGTATCGCCGACCTCGGCGGCACGCCCCTGATGCTGGCGGACGGCTATCAGCGCCGTCTCGGCCTGCGTCTCGGCGTCCCCAAGACCGTGGTCGAGCTGCTGGCGCTGACGGTGGTCGTCGAGGAGCGCGCGCAGAGCCGCTACATGGCGCACGCCGCATTGCCCAACGTTGATGAAGAGACTCGCGAAGTACTTAAGGCGGTCACCGAGGACGAAACCTGGCATCTGTCGTGGATCGAAAAGAAGATGCGCGAGATTGCCAAGGAGGACGGCTCCGAAGCCAAGGCCGACGAGGCGCTCGACCGCTACCGCTCGATCGAGCGCGAGGTCTACGCGACGCTGGCCGCCGACGAAGTCGAGTTGATGCGCACCTGAGCCGGCGAGTCGCACCGGCACCGCCGTTCTCGACCTTCCCCTGAGGCATTAGATGACGCCGCGCGAGTTCAGGGCGGCGTTGAGCTCCGTTTTCATCACCTCAGCCGCTACCGCCGCCGCTCTGGCCGGCGTCAGTTCGGGACGCTTCAGATACGCGTACATCAGGGTCCGGCTCGCGTTGACCACTACGCCAGTGCCGTCGGCGCGCGCGCCGCGCACCGCGTCGGCCGCACTCGCGCCTTGCGCACCGTAACCGGGGACCAACACCGTCGCATGCGGCATCAGCTCGCGCGCGCGAACCGCATGCTGCGGATAGGTCGCACCGACCACCGCGCCCACCGGGCTCAGACCGCTTGGCCCCACGAAGTCGCCGCCCCACCCTTCGACCCTGCGCGCCACCCATTCCCATACCGGCGCACCGTCGGCAATCCGGTCCTGGAATTCGCCCGAGGACGGATTTGAAGTCTTGACCAGCACGAACAGGCCGCGGCCCTCGCCCACGCGGGTTACAAACGGCGCGATCGCATCGCTTCCCAGGTAAGGATTCACCGTCACGGCGTCGCAGCCAAAGTCGCCGTCACCAAGGAAGGCCTCGGCGTAGGCGGCCGAGGTCGACCCGATATCGCCGCGCTTGGCGTCGGCGACCGTCAGCAATCCCAGCCGGCGCGCAAGCGCGATGACTTCGGCGAGCGCGTGCATCCCGTCCGTCCCGCGGGCCTCGAAAAACGCCAGTTGCGGCTTGATCGCGCAAATCGAATCGGCGCACGCCTCGACGACCTCGCAGCAAAAACGCGCGAGCGTGAAACCCTCTGGCAGGCCGGGCGATCCGGGTGCGTCCATCTGCGGATCGACCCCAAGCATCGCGACGCTACGTTTGCGCCCTTGCGCCTCGAGCAACCGCTCGGAGAAATAATCCATCGCGGCCTCATCATTTCACAAGCGATTTGTCCGTCACAACGTATGCGCCGGGCCGGGAACCGCTTGGAGCGCGGCACGGTTTCGCGGTAGCTTGCGGCAGCGGCAGGAGTGCGCATGGAACTCGGAAAATTCGGCGTTTTTTCATACCTCGACACGCTGGGCGCCGGCGAAATCACCGGCTTCGCGCGCAAGCTGGAGCACCTGGGCTACAGCGCCTTGTGGTTTCCGGAAACCTTCGGCCGCGACCCATTCGTCAGCGCCGCGTACGTGCTCGGCAACACCGAGCGGCTCGTCGCGGGCGCGGCGGTCGCGGTCGTATGGAAGCGCGAGGCAGCGGCGATGGCCGGGGCGGCGCGCACGCTCGGCGAGATGTTCCCCGATCGATTCATCCTCGGGATGGGGGTGAGTGGCGGCCCCTTTATGAAACGCCATGGGCTTAACTATCAGAAACCGCTCAGCTATATGCGCGAGTACCTCACCCGGATGCGCGAGGCTCCGTACTATGGTCCCCGCCCCGCTGCCGATCCGCCGATGGTTCTCGCGGCGTTGCGGCCGCGGATGCTCGAGTTGGCGGTGGGCGAGACGAGGGGCACGATCACCGCGCTGATGCCGCCCGAGGCGATCGCCACGATGCGCGCGACAATCGGTACGGGCAAGTGGATTTGCGCTCAGCAGGTTGTGATGCTCGAAACCGACGCGGCGCGGGCGCGCGCCGCCGCGCGAAAGTTTCTCCACTTCTACCTGGGTTCGCCGACTTACCATACCCATTTGCGCGCGCTTGGTTTCACCGACGCCGACCTCGCCGGCGACGGCAGCGATCGGCTGGTCGACGCGCTGGTGGCATGGGGCGACGAGCGGCGGCTGCGGCTATGCCTCGACGCTCATCTTGAGGCGGGCGCGAATCACGTCGTTATCTCGGCGCTCAGTTCCGCGGGCGGTCATCGCCCCGACGAACGGGCGCTGGAGGCGATGGCGCCGCGATAGTTCCCGATACCGGCGCGACGGCTCGGGAGGTCAAGGCTCACAACCGCAAAATCACTCCCGCAACGTATGTTCCGAGAGACGTACGAGTAACGAACGCCGTGTCGGACCAGACACCGGACGTTGCATTTCAGCAACGCCTCAAGTGACCCCGGAACTCATAGCTACACATAGCTTCACACTCCAGTAAGGACTTTCCGGCACCCTCCTTGCTGAATCCTCTCTTGCCGCCGGCGCGGCGGGCGGAGGATGTGGATGGCTAGCTGGAGCCGGAGAAACAAAAGTTCATCGGTACTGGAATTGTTGTGCGCCGCCATTTGTATACAACTGGCCGTCGCCGGACCGAGTGGAGCGCAAACGCGGGGAAACGCGACTCCCGCGCCAGCTACCGCGCAGAAGGAGATCGACGGTGAGCTTCAGGTCATACATCAAGACTTCAAGGACTCGGGACGTTACGTTTACTATCTGAAAACCGAGCAGGGATTGGTTCCGCTTCACTTTCGCAAAAATGGTCCGACGCGTTTTCTCACCGGCGCGCACGTACGGGTTCGCGGCACATCTCAACCGGATGGAAGCCTGTTGTTTGCATCGGGTGGGACAGGCGTGACCGGCGCGTCGAAATTGCCTCCGCCTCCAGCGTCGGCGCCGCTTCCGCATACGTTAGGCGCGCAATCCGTCCTGGTCGTCCTGGTAAATTTTGCGGACGACACCGTTCAGCCGTATACGATCGCTGATGCGCAGAGCATGTTCTTCGGCGAGGTAAATGGATATGTTCTGGAAAACTCTTACGGACAAGCCTCAATCACCGGAAATGTATATGGCTGGTACACTATCCCCGATAGTGTAACCAGTTGTAACATCGCCCAGATCGCCGCGGATGCTCAGAATGCCGCGGCCGCGGCGGGCGTGAATCTCTCGAACTATACTCGGTACGTTTACGTGTTTCCGTGGAACGCCGCCTGCGGCTTCGCTGGCGCGTCCAACGTGGGCGGGAACCCTTCGCAGAGCTGGATTAACGGCGATACCCTGGACGTACACGTCATCGATCACGAACTGGGTCATGCCTTCGGTCTCTGGCATTCGCACCTACTCGACTGCGGCTCCAGCGCCACCATAGGCTCGAACTGTACCGTCAATGAGTATGGCGATATCATCGATACTATGGGGGCGTACCAGCCCGCGTCGCCACACTACAACGGCTTTCAAAAAGAGCGGCTGGGCTGGTTGAATTATGGGGCGTCGCCTTCGATAAGCACCGTACAAAGCGGCGGCACGTATGTGATCAACGCCTACGAGATCGCAGGCTCCGGACCGAATGCACTGAAGATTCTGAAGTCCACGGACCCGGCCACGGGAACCAAAACCTGGTATTACATAGAGGCTCGACAGCCAATCGGCTTCGACGCGTTTCTGACTAATGGCACTTGCGAGCCATGTTGGGACCAGACGGTAACCAACGGCGTCCTGATCCACAGCGGAACCGACAACGACGGCAGCACCAGTGAGCTGTTGGACATGACACCAGCGACTCAAACGTACGCCTGGTGGTTCGACCCTTCTCTCGCGGCGGGTCAAACCTTCAGGGACCCGGCAGCGGGCGTGACGATCACGACGGCTTGGGTGTCGCCTGTCCAGGCCGCAGTGGACGTTCAATTCGCCGGAGCGATGACGGTCGCGACCAACCAGACCAGCTATAGTCCGGGCCAGACCGTCTCCGCCACGGCCACTGTAACTTATGGGGGCTCGCCGCTCGCCAACGTCTCGGTGAGCTTTACCATCACGAAAGCTAACGGAACGGTAGTCGGCGGATCGGCGACCAGCGGCAAGAACGGAATCGCAGTTTACAAGCTCAGGCTCAAGACGAGCGACCCGATCGGCAACTATGTTGCGCGAGCTTCCGGAACGATCAAGGGAAGCTCTTCCAGTGCCACAACTGACTTCACAGTTGAGTGATTCCGCGTTTCCGGGAAAACGGCTCCGATAAATCTAAAGATCTCGCCGCGTCAGCGGCGGATTCGGAGCCGCCCGCTAGTAGCGGGCGGCTCCGATGTCCTAACTATCAGTGCGCGAGCGTCATCAACTGCTCATGGGTGACTCGAGCTGAAGCATACATCCACCTTGAGGGTATCGGAGGTGGAGCCCGTCACCGCATGCCCTTCACTATCATCGTCGGTCAGCGTCGCATTAATCGTGTCGGTCTGCTCCAGGCCACTCGCGCAATTGTCGAGGGTGGCTAATCCGCCGCAGAACTGACCGTCGAACTCGCAGGTATAGCTGCCGCCCGGAGCGATCGTGACAGGCAGTGTGCCCGCACCGGTGGACCCCGAAAGTGTTCCCTGGCCATGCACGCCAACCGCTACTCCGCAGGTTGTGCCTAGAATCGTGGCGGCGCCGGTACCACCTAACTTAGTAACATCGCCGTAGCCAGGGTTGTCGTTGAGCATGGACAACACCTCGCTCTCGTCAGTTGAAGCGCCACTCGTGTTGTCGACTTCCACCTTGTACCTGACGGTGGCACATTCGCGGAGTGGGTCGAGCGACTTGGAGACCTGAGCGGTGGCCGGCCCTTCGCTGATAGTGACAGTTGCGTTGGCCGTGGCACTAACCGCAGGTGGCGAAGAAGTACCAGTATTGCCGAACCCATTCACGGTCACAGTATCGGTCATCGATCCTTCCGATCCGGTGAAACTTCCCGCAAAACTGCAAAGCGAGACGGTTTGTCCTACCCCAACGGTCTGCGGCAGCGTGCATGAGATGTTGGTGGCACAGGTGCTGCCGGCGACATTGTTAGGAGACGTACACAAGCTTCCGGCAGGACATGCGTTCGGAAGCACGCAAGTACCACCTGAACAATTCGCGTCGCTGGTGCAGGAATTGCCGTTATTGCTGCCCCCCGAGCAGGCACCCGAGGTAGCGATATTGCCATACCTGTTGTCACAGACTTGAGTGATGATCTCACTTCCGGTGGTTCCGAAGGTGGCAGAGGTCGTATTGTCCACTCCCACCGTGTACGTGAAATTGCCGCCTGGCTCTGGCGTCGAGGCCGGGCTCGGGACCTTCGTGGCGGTCATGCTGTAGGAAATTGGCGTAATCGGAATCGATACACTTCCGCAGTTACATTTGGATGGCGACCCCGGAGTCGCCGCCGGGACCCACGGCCAACCCGTACTTGGCGGCGAACTGGCACATAGAATAGCCCCGCCTGGCTGCTGCCAGCTCGTGCAGTTGGGCAGCATGAAAGTCGTGCCCACGGCCGGACACTTGATGTTGTCCAGCTCAACGGTGATGAACTGGTTCGTGCCGTCGGCGCTGGTGGTGTCGCCGCAATTATCCCCGGTTAGGGAGGTATCGTTCTCATGATAGAGGGTGCTCCCTAAACATAGCGCAGTTCCTCCTTGGCCGCTCTGGGCGCATTGATTAATATCACCTCCCGGCGGCGTGTTTGACCCCGGCGCATGTAGAGGCGAAACGATGTTATCGACACACGTCCCAGTTAGAGCGTTAGCCTGGCCCCCGGTTGCCATGTAAAAGCCGATGTTCTGCCGCGAGGTCGCAGTTGTTACCACCTGGAAGTCAGCGATGAAGGAAAATGTAGTCCCCGCAAAGCAGGTATTTATAGCCGAACCGTCCAGATTCCGCGGGTTTACCGCTTTCGCGATACTGACGTCATTTGCGGTACAGGTAAGATGTTTGCTGGAGACGTCCTGCAAACAATTTTTAGCAGCGGACGCGGGCGCCGCATCTAACGACATCGCGAGAACCGCGACGGCTGCGAGTACGTAAGAAAATCTCAAACATTCAGATAAAGGCGTGCGTGCCATAGTTCCTCCCACGCTGGGCTTGTGTCAGCGTCGCGAGACGCTCGTCGGGGGCCGCGCGATCGAAATCGCTCGGCGGAGACTTCTGAGCTACCTGAAGTGAAAGGTTCAGCCGGGAGGGGCGCGCGCATCTGGCGCCGGGCTATATGAGAAAAAGACTGGCGAGCGCGCTTGGCGTGAAAATCTGGCTTCGAAAGTCGGCGGCCTGAATACGGCCAATGGTCGAGTTTTCGAGCCGTGACTGTGGCCGCCCGGCCATTGATATCCGACGCAAACTACCCGATGCACTCCTAACGTGGCGCGACCGGTGGCGCTTTGTACGAACGGGTTCCTGAAACCGTGGGGGAAAAAAACGCGTGTGGCCAGCGCTAAGACCAGCGAACCGGCAGCGAGGAACTGGAGGAGGGCCAGCACGCGCCACCCTACTGCCGGACCCGAAGCCCCTTCCTGCGCAGTACCTGGCGCCTGTCCCATATGATGCGACCCGGTTAGTTTCGTCGGTCGAACGGACAGCATCAGAAGCTTTCTTCGATTTCTCTATCTGCGGATCCGATCCATCTCCGCCAGACCGCCTTTGACTCTCTTTAACGGTCTAATATATATTAATGTTCCTCTAATAAGTCAATGAGAAAATTTAACTTCCTTACGTTCTTTTTACAGTTTATTCGTAAGATTAAATCGCTAATAACAACCCGACCGGCGCTTTTGTAACGCCCTCGGTTCATGAGAGCGCCTCAAAAAGCCACTTAGCATGAAGGCGGATTAAGAATCGGCCAAAACGTTAGCGTCGCACCTTGCGCGCGGGCGGGAGGTCGCCGGGCAGCACGATGCCGCCACTGCGCCACAAATACCAGGAGGCGGCCGACCGGTAGGGACGCCATCGTTCGGCCAGCGCGCGCAGCCGCTTGGCGTCAGGCATCTTGCGCATCCGATAGAGCCGCCGCGCCGCGTTGCGAACACCCAGGTCGTCGACCGGCAAGACGTCGGGCCGCCCGAGATTGAACATCAGGAACATCTCCGCGGTCCATCGTCCCACCCCGTGTACGCGGGTCAGGTCTACGATGATCTCCTCGTCCGCCATCCTGGCAAAGCGATGGAAGTTGAGCGTGCCGTTTTCGACGTGCGCCGCAAGGTCCTTGAGGTAGAGGCTTTTCTGGCGCGAGAGCCCGACCCGGCGCAGGTCTTCAGGCGAGGCGTCGAGCACCTGGCGTGCGGTGGGAAACCGCCGGCCGGGGAAGAGCGCGACGAAGCGCGTATAGATGGTATGGGCGGCGGCGCCGGCGAGTTGCTGAAAGATGATCGCGCGGCTGAGCGCCTGGAAGCGCTCGCGCCGCAACTCGATCTCGATCGGCCCGACCGCGTCGATCACCCGCGCCAGCACCGGATCGGCGCCGCGCAGATGCGTCATCGCCTCGCGCGCATAGGAGACTCGCTTGCTCGCCATCGCGCGCGGATTATAGCCGAGAAGGCGGACCGCACATCAATCGCCGCCGCAGCCGCGAATTGTCCGGCCCGCGACGTTCCCGAAGGTCCTCGGGATTCGCAAGCAGTCCAAACCTCGTAAGCTTGCAACTTGCTTCGACCCGAAGATAATGAGCGGAGATGGCAGACCCGATTGTGCAATCTCCCGAGACCGCGCGTTCCGGTAGAGGTTCAACTCCATGAAAACAGTGATGGCTGACAGACGCTGGATCAAAGAGCATCCTGACCTTGGGACCGGGCCGGTGCCTACCGATACTTGCACCTCGCCCGAACTTTTCGAGCTCGAACGCGAGCGCATCTTCCGCCGCACCTGGCTCAACCTGGGCCGCGAGGAAGACCTTCCGGAGCCGGGCAGCTACGTGGTCCGGGAGCTCGCGGTGGCGAACGCCTCGGTGCTGCTGGTCCGTGGCAAGGACCGCAAGGTCAGGGCCTTCCACAATATCTGTGTGCATCGGGGCAATCGGCTGGTCGACGGCGAGAAGGGAGTTTGCAAGGGTCGCTTCGTTTGCCGCTTTCACAGCTGGGCTTATGACACGTCGGGCCAGCTCACCTGGGTATCCGACGAAGCCAACTTTTACGACCTCGACAAGGGCGTCCTGGGCTTAAAACCGATCGCAGCCGATATATGGGAGGGCTTCATTTTCATCAACCTTGACCCCAATCCCTCCGAGACCCTGGCCGAGTACATGGCGGGGATGGTTCAGCAGATCCACGGGTACCCATTCGCCCAGCAACGGCTACTGTGCCGTTATCGGGTCGAGGAAAGGGCCAACTGGAAGGTAATCCTGGACGCGCAAAATGAGGTTTACCATCTTCCGTTTCTGCATATCACCTATCCCGATTTCTGCCCCATGAACGAGCACAAGTTCAGCCGCATTCAGAAGTTCACCCGATTCGGGCGCCATACCGTTTACTCAGTCGAATTGAACACCGATCATAAGATGAAGCCGGTTGAGTCGATAGCCATAAACGCGAATCCGCGCGGCGGACAAGTCCATCCGTCGATGATCGGATGGTTTGACTTCTATACCGTGTTCCCGAATTTCTGCATGTTGTTCCTGGCCGGAACCTACGTCACCTACAACATCTGGCCCCTCGCGGTGGACCGCAGCATCTGGGAAGTCAGCATGTATCACCCGGCGACCGAGAAACCGAGCGAGCGGTTTGCGCAGGAGTACAGCCGCTGTCTGCTCCGCGATCTCCTGCAGGAAGACGCCAGCAATCATGAAGCGATCCAGGCGAGCCTGATGTCGGGAGCGCTGAGTCACTTTCAGCTGCAGGACGAGGAAATTCAAATCAGGCATTTCCACAAGGAGGTGCGCCGGCACATCTTTGGCGAAGAAAACGGCGCGGCGGCGATCGGCAATAACCGCGACGCGGCCGAGCTCAGGCTGAAATGAACACTCTATTGCCAAATGGCTTTTCGGATCTCGAGCAATTTGCCGAGTGGGCGCTCCCGACCAGCACCGATCGCAATCGCAAGCGCCGCGCAAGCTCGATGGACGCGATTAATGCGTTCTACAACGCGATGCGGCCGAGGCTCGAAGAGATACTGGCGTACCTGGACCAATTCTCCCTGCAGGAGATGCCGCAGGACGCGCAGCGGCTTCTCTTTCTCTCTTTGTCATTGGCGGAAGTCACGATCGCGGTGGAACTGTTCCATGAGCCGAGAGTCACCGGGGGCTGCGATCCGGAGCGCTTCGTAGTGGCGCGCGAGATTACTCCCTGATCGCGGAAAGGCGCCATGAACCTGACTGACAAGGTGGCCTTGGTGACCGGCGCGGGTTCCGGTATCGGCCGGGCAGTAGCCGTAAGGCTCGCGGCAGCGGGCGCGAAGGTGATTGTCGCGGACTTCAATGAGGATGCCGGCGCCCGAACCTGCGCTGAGCTTAAAAAATCGGGCGCCGAAGCGGCATGGCGGCGGACCGACGTTTCCAAGACCGACGAGGTCCAGGAGCTTGTCGCGTTTGCCACGCGAACCTTCGGCCGACTCGATTGCGCGGTGAATAACGCCGGAATCCAGGGCGAGTTGGCTTCCACGGCCGAGTGCAGCGAGCAGAACTGGGATCGCATCGTCGATACCAATCTGAAAGGCGTTTTTCTGTGCATGAAGTATGAACTTCAGGAGATGCTCCGGCGCGGCAGCGGCGCAATCGTGAACATCGCTTCGAACTTCGGATTGGTGGGCTCCCCGCAGATGCCCGCTTACTCGGCGAGCAAACATGGCGTCGTGGGCCTGACCAAAACCGCGGCGATCGAGGTCGCAGCACGCGGAATTCGAGTGAACGCCGTCTGCCCCGGACCAACCTTGACTCCGCTGGCGCAAGCCGTGATCGAAGACACACCCGGCATCATCGACGCGATCAATAGCCGGCTGCCGATCGGCCGGATGGCGAGCCCTGAAGAGATTGCCCAGGCGGTAGCGTGGCTGTGCTCGGACGAAGCGGTCTTTGTAGTCGGCGGTATTTTCCCGGTCGACGGCGGCTATGTCGCCCAGTAGCTAATATCCACAGGTGTGACGGCGCAATCTAACCCCGCCGGTGGCCGTGCGGGGACAGCCACACTTGCTCCAGGCGTGTCGGCCGCATCGGATTGAGCACATAACCGTTCACCCAGGGCTGGCGAATCATGTAGGCGACCGGATGGTAGAGAAAAACCCAGGGCGCGTCGGCCATCACCAGTTCCTCAGCCCGATGGTACAGCGCGTAGCGCGCGGCGCGGTCGGTCAGCGGAGCGGCTTCGGTCAGCAGCTTGTCGACTTCGGGGTTATAGTAAAAAGTGTCGTTGTTGCCACCCCATTGCCGGCGCGAGAAAAGCACTTCGAGAAAATTCTGCGGATCGGAAAAATCGGCTTCCCATCCGAGGTCGACGAGAGCAACGGTTTCGGGTTGGCGAATCGCCTCGAGCAAGGGAGCCCACGCCACCGGCTTGAGTTGGACATTGACGCCGACCAGCGCGAGGTCCTGCTGGATCGATTGGCCGATCATCATTTCTGTCCGATCGGCGCGCATCCAGAGCGTCGGCGAAAACCCTTTCCCTACTTCCGCCTCCTCGAGCAGCCGCCGCGCTTTCGCGGGATCGTAAGGGTAGCCCTTCAGGTTCGGGTTGAATCCCGGCAGGCCGGGCGGCAGGACGCCCTCCGCGACCACGCCGCGTCCGTTCAGCAGCGCAATTATCTTTCGTTTATCGACCGCGTAGTTGAAGGCCCGCCGCACTCGGACGTCGTCGAACGGCTTCATCCCGCAGTTCATCCCGAGATATTCGGTGGCGATGTCCACAATATGGATAGTGAGCGCGCGAAGCTTCGGCGCTTTCATCACATATAGAAACTCGGCCGACGGAATTCGCGACACGTCGATCGCTCCCGCCTCGAACTTGAGCCACTGCAAATCGTCGCTGGCGCCGATTTCCTCGACCACAGCGTCGAGGCGCGGAATGCCCTTGACGAAATAGTCAGGGTTTTTGACCATCACCAGGCGTTGGCCGCCAATCCATTGCGCGAGCTTGAACGGGCCGCTGCCGACCGCATGGCTGGAAAAATCCTCACCCCATCGCGCAACCTCCTCGCGGGGCACCGCCGCCGCAAACGGCATCGCGAGCTTCTGCACGAAGATCGGATCGGCGCCGTTGAGATGAAACACGATTGTCCACGGGTCCGGCGTAACTATGCCGTTTACCTGATGCGCCCGCCCGGCCTGAAATTCCGTGGCCCCGGCTATCTCGCGAAAATATTCCATCCCTTTGGAGCGCGTGGCCGGGTCGAGCACGCGCTGGATTTCGTACTTGAAGTCGGCGGCGGTCACCGCGCGGCCGTTGGTGAAGCGAGCGTCGCGGCGCAGATGAAAGGTGAAAACGCGTGCGTCGGGGGAGGCTTCCCAGCGGGTCGCAATCTCGGGCACCAGGTCGACGCCGGCGTCGCTGTAACGCACCAGGGTATCGAAGATCATCTGCTCGAAAGTCCACGAGGCGGTGTCGTAGCCGGCGGCGGGGTCGAGCGTCGGCACGTCGTCCTGCACGGCGAGATGGAGCACCTGCGCGCCGGGGGCAAAGCGCGGCATGCCCGGGGCGCCCGCCCCGCCGCGGCATCCGGCGCCGCCCACGGCGGCGCCGGATGCCGCGGCGAGCCACAGCGCAGCCGCGCCGAGCGCGC
>DATJID010000047.1:0-53827 GCA_035493515.1 Binataceae bacterium (SeqCode)
GTGCCCGAGGTTCCGAGCACCGCCATCACGACGATAATCGGCATCACGTTGGGCAGCACGTGAAGCGCGATCAGCCGCGCCGGCGAGCCGCCCAGCGCGCGCGCCGCGGTCACGAAGTCGCGCTCGGCCATCGACAGCGTCTCGGCCCGCACCACGCGCGCGATCTGCGTCCACGAGACCAGGCCGATTACCAGCAGCACATTGAGCAGGCTGGGATGCAGCACGGCGACGAACGCCATCGCGAGCAGCAGCGCCGGTAGCGTGAGCATTACATCGGTGAAGCGCATCAGAGCGAAATCGGCCGCGCCGCCAAAGAAACCGGAGATCACACCGATCGCGACTCCGATCGTCATCGTGATTACCATCGCGGCCACACCGACGATGAGCGAGACGCGCGCCCCCCAGATAATGCGTGAGAGCACGTCGCGCCCGAGCTCATCGGTGCCCAGTGGAAATGCGGCCGAGGGCCGCCCGGGATCGCCGTATGTCGTCGCGACCGCGCGGGTCGGATCGTAGGGCGCAAGACGGGGCGCGAATGTCGCGGTCAACACCAGGCTCAGCACCATCGCCGCGCCCACCAGCTCCATCGCATTGAGCCGCCGCGTCATGCCGCCTCACTTAGGCGGATTCGCGGATCGATCCACGCGTAAAGCAGATCCACCCCGAGGTTGGCGACGACCACCAAAAAGGCCGAGAAAAGGACTGTCCCCATGATAAGCGGGATGTCGAGATTGAATACCGCTTCGTAAGCGAGCCGCCCGATTCCCGGCCAGTTGAACACGGTCTCCGTGAGCACCACGCCGGAGAGCAGGCCCGCCAGATCGAGTCCCGCGAGCGTCACCAGCGGCAGCGTCGCATTGGCCATCGCATGACGGACCAGCGCCTGCCCGGCCGAGAGCCCCTTGCCGCGCGCGGTGCGGATATAGTCCTGCTCCAGCGCTTCGACCAGGTTTGTGTGCAGGATCCGCGAGTAGTAGCCGGCCGATCCCAGGGCGAGCGCGATAGTCGGCAGCACCAGGCTCTTCAGCCCATCAAAACCGCCGAGCGGGAACGAGCGCAGGTAAAGCCCGCCCGCGATCAGCAGCATCGTGCCGAGCCAGAAGACCGGCACCGAAATGAGTGCGAGCGAGACGATTAGAAGGAGGTTATCCACTGCGCGCCCGCGCCACGCCGCCGCGACCATTCCCATCGGAATCCCGAGCGCGAGCGACAGCGCCATCGCGCACAGCGCCAGGATGGCGGTGGCGGGAAAGCGGCTCAAGATAAGTCGTGTCACACTAGCGCGCCGAATGTATGAGCGGCCGAGGTCGCCGTGCAGCGCGCGGTTAAGATAGTGCGCGTATTGGAGATAGACCGGTTGGTCCAGGCCGAGTTGATGGCGGATGGTGGCGAGAGTTTGAGGGTCGGCCTTGGCACCCGCCATCGCGACCGCAGGGTCCGCCGGAATTACGAAGGCGATAGTGAAAGTGATGATCGAGGTGCCGAGCAGAACCGCCGCGCCGTAGACGATTCGCCGTATGATGTACGCAATCATTTCTCATGCTCCGGTATCCAAGACGCTCCGCCAGCCGCGGCGTCGTCGCGCTCTGCAGTTATGCTTCTAAATCGCGAGCATCCCGCGGGTGCAAAGCTCGCGCGCGAGCCTGAGTTTGGCGCGTTCGCGATGGCGTCGCAGGGCGCCACCGTCCGCGGACCTGTCATCTGTATTCGCCGTCGCCTCCGGGTTCGCGGCTTCCAGGGCGGCGCGCTCCTCGGGCCGCAGGACCGCGATAATTTTCTCCATCTCGGCGCTGCGGGCAAGCTCGTCGGCGGCCAGCGCGCCGGCGCTCGCGTGCCTGAGCACCTGCCAATGGGCGAGAAAGGCGACCAGCGAAGTGTAGGCCTCGGGCGTCATGGCGCGGTCGGAAGCGGGGCGCCGCCGCCGAGCGGCGCGATCGCCAAGCCGATCAGGTAGCCGGCCACCGCCGCGCCCATCGCGACCGCCAGAAAACGCAGCCCGGAGAGCCATCGCGACTTTCGTTGCGCGAGCCATCCCTGGAAGTAGCCGACCGCGAACAGCGCCAACGCCGTGGTCGCCATAGCCGCGACGAGCCCGCGGTAGTCGCCGGGCCCGGCGGACGGAATCAGGATGAACGGCAGCAGCGGCACCATCGCGCCGACCAGGAAGGCCACGCCCATCGTGATGCCGTCGATTGCGGCACTGCCGAGCGCCTGGCGGCTCAGCCCATACATCTTGATCTCGGCGGTCGAAAGCAACGCCTGCGGTGCCGCGCTCAGGAGTTGGACGATACGGTAGGAGGCCTCGCGGCTTAGCCCTTCATGCTCGAGCTCATGGAGCAAGCGCTCCTTGAGCACGTAGGGCTCGGCGGCGGCCTCCGCGCGCGCGCGCTCGAGTTCGCTGCTCAGCACTTCGGTTTCGGCTCGCGTGCCAAGATACGCTCCCGCACCCATGGAGAGCGCGCCCGCGGCGGTCGAGGCAAGCGCGGCGAGGATTACCTGGCGATGTACCGCGACGGCGCCGCTCAATCCCGCGAGCACGCCGGCCGTGGTAAGAATTCCGTCCTGCGTCCCGAAGACGATTTCGCGGATGCTGGAGAGACGCTCGATGAGCCGTTTCTTTTCGGTTGGGTCGAGGGCCGCCACGCGCGCTTAACCGGAGCCAGGGGGAATCGGCGGCGCCGGATTGCCAGCCGGTTCCCAATCCGCCGGACACATCCGGCCCGAGCGTAGCGCGCGCACCACGCGCAGAGTCTCACCCACGCTGCGGCCAACGTTCACCGGGCACGCGACGCAGTAGACGATGGTCCGTTTGGAATCGAGTATGAAGGTCGCGCGCATCGCCTTGCCCGCGCTCTCGTCGAATACGCCATAGGTCCGCGCGAGCGCGCCGTCCTTGTCGGCCAACAACGGATAGCTGATTCCGCCCAGCTCGTGCGCCCAACGCAGATGGGTCTCGACATCGTCGACACTGACCGCGACGATACTGGTGTGCTCGGCGGCAAACGCCTCGCGCGCCTTGTGGAAGCCAACGACCTCGGTCGGACAGATAAAGGAGAAGTCGTGCGGATAGAAGAACAGCACGACCAGCTCTGAATCAAGCTGGGAAAGACGCAGCCGTCCGGCGCGTTCACCGGCCGCGGCGGGCAGATCGAATGGCGGCGCAGTGTCCCCAGGTTTCAGCATCTCCGCACACCGGGTGCGGAGATTAAGGCTACTCGATCTGGTAGGTGATCGAAACGGTCGCGGGGAACATTACTTCGCCCGGCCGTGCGGGGGATGACGCGAACTCCGGCGCCGGCGCCGCCCGCGTCTGGCCCTCGCTGACGACCTTGACCACGCGCGCCAGCCTGACGCCGAGCGAGCGGGCAAGCGAGACCGCTTGCGCCTGGGCGTCCAGCGCGGCGCGCGCAATCGCCTCGCTGCGCGCTTCGGTCTCATCGTCGAGCGAGAAGTCGAGATAGTTGATACGGCTCGCACCGGCGCCGAACGCGGCGTCAATCAAGGCCCCGATAATCGCGATCGCGCCGGTGTCAACAGTGATCGAATTCTCAGCCCGGTAGCCAGTCACCACCGGTTTCTCGTGTCCGCGCGGCTGTTGGTATTCCGGATAGAGCGAACAGCCGCCGGACCGCAGCCGGCCCTTGCCACTGAGTTCCTCCATCAGTACTTCGCCCACTCTGCGGGCGAGCGCAGCGTTTTGCGCAGCACTCTGATGGGCGGAAAGCGCATAGGTTTCGATCGTGAGGTTGAGCACGGCGTGATCCGGAGCCACCCGCCATTCGCCGACCCCGATGACGTCAATAGTGCGTAGTGGCCGACCGGCGAGCGGCGACGGCCGGAGCTCGGCGGCAGAGGCGACCGGCAGAGCCGCGATACGCCCGGCCTGAATTTCCAACACGGACGCTTCGGGCCGGCCCGTGGCCGCCAATTCGACTGGAACTGACATCTCTGAATGGAGACTATCCTGCCGGCCTGGATATTGCGCGCGCAAAGCACTTCGGCGCGGCTAATATGATGAACACCGCAGGGCCGGACTGCCGCAAATTGGCAGGCTGGTAGCCCGCTTTGGTGCATAGCTCGTGCTTTTGTGGTCAGCGCTGCGTCGCCAACGGGGCCGGACTACTCGATCTGATAGGTAATCGAAACGGCTGCGGGAACCGTAACTTCGTTGGGCTGCACCGGCGTCGGCGCGCCGGCCGACGCGCTCATCGCCATCGCTGACGCGCGCATCATCGGCATCGGCCGATTTTCCGCTTCAGTAGTGGCCTTTACCACCGGCCCGAGTTTGACCCCCAGCGACTTGGCGAGCGCGTCCGCCTGCGTCTGCGCGTCCTTGGCGGCCAGTGTTATCGCCTGGCTGCGGGCCTGGCTCTCGTCGCGCAGGGTGAAATTGAGAAAGTTGATCCGGTTGGCGCCGGCTTCGATCGCGGTGTCGATCAAACCGCCGAGCATTCCGATCTCGCCCGTCTCCACCGTGATCGAGTTCTCGGAGCGATAGCCAGTGACGGCCGGCTTTTCGTTGGGCCGCGGCTCGTTGTACTCGGGATAGAGCGAGTAGCCGCCGGTCCATACTTTGCCCTTACCCTGGAGTTTGGTGTTCAGCGCGTCGACCACCTTTTGCGCAAGCGCGGCGTTCTGGCCCGCGCTCTGCTGTGCGGTCGCGGCATGAGTTTCGATCGCGAGGTTAAGCGTGGCGACGTCCGGAGCCACGTGGGCCTCGCCAGTGCCGGTGACTTCGATAGTGCGCGCGTCCTGCGGCGCCGGGGCGGCGAGCGGCGCGGGATTCATCGGGCCCGCAGCTGGCGCGCGCGCCGGCGTCACGGCCAAAGCGATCGCAACGGCCGCCACCAGCGCAAACAGATCGCTTGGGCGTCGAACACTGCCGGCCAATCGCGCCCGTTTACCGGGCTCCGAGATGTGAAGCAATTTTTTCATCCGCACCTCCCTCCTCGCGCGTACCACGCCGCATCGGGACTGTTGCCAAGGCCGCAGGCCGCCACCTAAGCTGCGGGCCAATGGATTGCCACAGCGCAATAGTTGAGGAGCCTGCGGCGAAAGGCAAGGCCACCGAGGCGCGATAGACGCGAAGAGGCGGCGCGCCGCTTGCGCGAGTGGCGCGCCGATGCTTTGGCGGGCGGCGCAGTGTATTGTTTTGAGTTGGAAAAGATCGCATGGCCGACAAACAGGACGAAAAAAAAGTCACCCCGCGAAGCGTCGACTTCGCCGCCTGGTACAACGAGATAATCGCGCGCGCCGAACTCGCCGACCATTCGCCGGTGCGCGGATGTATCGTGTTCCGCCCCGACGGATTCGCTATCTGGGAGGCGCTGCGCGACGAACTCGATCGCCGGATCAAAAAAACCGGCGCGCGCAACGCCTACTTCCCGCTCTTCATCCCGCAGAGTTTCCTGCAAAAGGAGGCGCAGCACGTCGAGGGTTTTGCGCCCGAGGTTGCCGTGGTCACTCATGGCGGCGGCAAGGAGCTCGAGGAGCCGCTGATCGTCCGGCCGACCTCCGAGACCATCATCAATTATATGTTCGCGCAGTGGATCCATTCGCATCGCGATCTGCCGCTGATGATCAACCAGTGGTGCAACGTGGTGCGCTGGGAAATGCGCACGCGGCCGTTTTTGCGCACCACCGAGTTTCTCTGGCAGGAGGGCCATACCGCGCACGCGACCAAAGAGGAGGCCGAACGCGAGGCGCTCACGATGCTGGAGGTCTACCGCAGCTTCGTCGAGGACTATCTCGCGGTGCCGCTGGTGACCGGGCGCAAGAGTGCGGCCGAGCGTTTCCCGGGGGCCGAGGAAACCTACTCGATCGAATCGCTGATGGGCGACGGGCGGGCGCTGCAATGCGGCACCTCGCACTATCTCGGTGACAACTTCGCGCGCGCCTTCGAGATTCGCTTCCTCGATACGCAAAACCAGCTCGTGTATCCGCATCAGACCAGCTGGGGCGTTTCGACACGGCTGCTCGGCGCGATCATCATGAGCCATGGCGATGACCAGGGATTGCGCCTGCCGCCGGCGGTCGCGCCGTTCCAGGCCGTGGTGGTGCCGATCTGGCGCAAGGCGGAGGAAAGCGAGCCGGTGCTGGCCGCGGCGCGCACGGCGCGCGACGTGCTGGAAGCGGCCGGTATCCGCGTGCGGCTGGACGATCGCGACGGTCTGACGCCCGGCTTCAAATTCAATGACTGGGAGATGCGCGGGGTGCCGGTGAGAATCGAGATTGGCCCGCGCGACGTCGCCGCGCGCAACGCCGTACTGGCGCGCCGCGACCGTTCGGGCAAGGAGGGGAAAGCCGTCGCGTCGCTCGACGGCCTGGCGGCGCACGTCCGCGCGCTGCTCGACGAGGTGCAGAGGAGCCTCTACACGCAGGCGCGCGACGCGATGCGCGCCAACACGCGCGAGTTCGACGACTACGCGAAATTTCGCGCGCAGATGGAAGGCGAAGGCGGCGGCGGGATGGCCGATATCTATTGGTGCGGAAGCGCCGCGTGCGAGACCCGGATTCGCGAGGAGACACGCGCGACCTGCCGCGCGATTGCGCTAGGACAAAGCGGCGCCGCCGGGCAATGCCTGGTCTGCGGCGAACCGGCGCACGAGCGCGCCTTTTTCGCCAAGGCGTACTGACGATTTTTTTTAGTTCTCTGTACTATCGCGTGAGCGATGCCGCCCATGCGTGGGCCGCTCGCGTCGAACCTACAAGGTAAGTTTAAGAGAGGGACATTCGACATGCCAACATCCAAGCCCGCCCACGTCCTTGACGGTTACAAGGTTCTCGACTTCACCCAAGCGCTCGCCGGCCCGACCGTGACCCGCCTAATGGCCGAACTCGGCGCCGATGTCATCAAAGTGGAGATCCCGCCCAAGGGAGATTTCTCGCGCAGCTTTCCGTTTCTGAAGGACGGGCGAAGCGCGTATTTCGTGCAGCAGAACCGCGGCAAAAAAAGCCTCTGCCTCGATCCCAAGAAACCCGAAGGGCTAGCGGTTATCAGGAAACTGTTGCCCACGATGGATATTCTGCTGGAAAACTACTCGCCGGGAGCGATCGCGCGGATGGGTCTTGGATGGGAGGAAGTCAGCAAGATCAATCCGCGGCTGATCATGTGCTCGGTCTCGGGATTCGGACAGACCGGGCCGCTCGCCAATCGCCCCGGCTACGATTACATCGGGATGAGCTATGCCGCCGTGACTTATATGATCGGCGATCCCAACGGGCCGCCGTCGTTCCCGATGCTCGGGTTGGGCGACGTATCGACCGGCGTTCACGCGCTCGCCGCGATCGCCTGCGCGCTGCTCTATCGTGATAAGACCGGACGCGGCCAGCACCTGGACGTCTCGCTGCTGGATAGCTACTTCCATTGCCACGAGCTGAACGTGCAGATGTACAGCGCGAGCGGCGGCAAAGTGAAGCCCAAGCGCGCCGGTTCGAATCACCCTGCTGTTCCGATCATCGGAATTTTCAGGGGCCGTGCGCCCGAGAGCTATCTGTTCATCATGGCGCCGGTGGACCATCAATTCGCGGCCCTGTGCCGCGCGATGGAACGGCCGGAGTTGGCGGCCGACCCCCGCTTCACGACCGTAGTCGCGCGCGCCGCCAACCTCGCCGAGATCACCGGCATCATTCAGGCATGGCTCGACTCGCAGCCTGACGACGCCACCATCCTGCGCAAGCTCGAGGCGAACCGGATTCCAGTCGCGCCGATTTTGTCGGTCGAGGAAGCCGTTAACCATCCGCATTTGCGCGAGCGCCGGACGGTGCGGAAAATCCGCGACCGCATAATTGGCGAGTACGACATTCCGGGCGTGCCGCTGCGCTTCTCCGAGTTTCCAACCGAGCTTGATTTGCAAGCTCCGTTTTTGGGCGAGCACAACGCCGAAATTCTCGGCCGTCTCGGCTATTCAGCGGAGAGCATCGGCGAACTGGAGAAGGCTGGAGTGCTGGGTCACGGCGACCGCTAAGCGCCGTCGCTGCCGGATGAGGCGGCGGGCTCAGCCGCCGTGCGCGAAGAGCGTCAGATAGCCGAGCACGCTCAAGTCGGCAAAGACGTGCGCGAGAATCGAGGTTTCCAGGCCCCAGCGCCAGTAAACGTAGCCCAGCACGATTCCCGCAACGATGCGCGGCTCGAGCAGCATCTGAATTGCGCGCGGCTCCCACCAGAGCGTGCCCTCGCCCGTCGCCGCGTGGATCGCGCCGAACAGCAGGCCCTGGATGACGATCGCCGTCCACCATCCGGTGGCGCCAAGCCGGCCCGCCGGTGCGCGCAGCAATTTCGTTATCAGCCATACCAGCACGGTCATCAGGAACAGGCGGAAATGTATCTCCTCGATGATCGGGAATCCCACGCCAATCGCCGCGGGATGAGCCTTGAAAAGCTCGAAAGCTTTGCGCCCGGCTTGCTGTATGGCAGGTGGAGTATTGGCGGCGAGCGCAGGCGCCCATAGCGCCTTGACCACGATCATCTGCACGAGGCGCGTGCCGGAGATCGACACCGCGGCCGCGCCAGCCGCGGCATAGATCATCTCAGCCACGCGAGCGGCCGAACCAGCGGCGGCGAACCGGCGCCCAAACGCGCTGGGACTGAAGCCCGGCCGCCGTGCCGCGAGGCATCCCAATCCTACGAGGAACAACATCTCGGCAAGCGCAATCGAAATCGCGCGTAGATGCTTGTCGGGCGGAATCGGAAGCACCGGCGAACAGAGAAACCATCCCAACATGCCGATCGCCAGGAGCACGAAGAATTCGATCAGGCGAGGATAGCGAACCTGCGCACGGGACGGATTCCCTTCAAACACTGCACTCGCGGTGATACTCGGGCTTTCCAATGGTGGCCACGTCCTTGCGCTCCGCGAATCAGCCGGGACCGGCTCATCGCGGAACACAGCCATCTAATCGTGAACTGGCGGAGGGGATTTGTTAAGGCGTCACGCGGGCCGCGGCACGCTCAGCCGTCAAGAAAGCCACGTAGGACGCCGCGGAACAGGGTCGCGAGGTTCAACAAGCCGCTGACGAAACCGGCCTCGCCATGTATTGCCGGACCGGCTGAAATCGCCTTGCTATCGGGCATCAGCTCAACTTGTAGTTGAGCTTCATCGCGGCGCGCACCTCATCCATCGTGGCCTGCGCGACCATGCGTCCCTTCCGCGTGCCCTCCATGATGATCTCGCGCACTCGTTCGGGCTTCGCCGCAAACTCGGTGCGCCGCTCACGAATCGGCCCGAGGAACGCGTCGAGCGCGTTGAACAGCTTTTGTTTCACCTCGACGTCGCCCACCGTGCCCTTGCGATAGCGCTCCTTGAGCTCGTCGACCTCGGCCTTATCCGAATTGAACACGTCATGGTACGTGAAGACCGGATTGCCCTCGACGTGGCCCGGGTCTGTCGAATGAATCCGCGTCGGGTCGGTGAACATCGACATCACGCGCTTGCGCACGGCCTCGGACCGGTCGCCTAGGTAGATACAGTTGCCGAGCGACTTCGACATCTTCGCTCCGCCGTCCGTGCCCGGGAGCCGCGCCATCTGGCCCAGCATCGCGCGCGGCTCGACCAGAACTTTCGCATAGAGCGCGTTGAAGCGCCGCACGATCTCGCGCGCCTGCTCGATCATCGGCAGCTGGTCCTCGCCAACCGGCACCAGCTCGGCCTTGAAGATCGTGATGTCGGCGGCCTGCGAAATCGGATACGACCAGAAGCCCACCGGTACGCCGCGCTTGAAGTTGCGCTGCTTGATCTCATCCTTGACCGTGGGATTGCGCTCGAGCGTCGCCACCGTCACCAGGTTCATGAAGTAGGTCGTAAGCTCGCTCAACTCCGGGACCATCGATTGCACGACGATTTTGACTCGCTCCGGATCGAGGCCCACCGCGAGATAGTCGAGCGCGACCTCGAAGACGTTGGCCTCGAGTTTTTCCGGATGCTCGAAGTTGTCGGTCAGCGCCTGGATGTCGGCAATCAGGATGTAGGTGTCGTAGTCGTGCTGCAGTCGGACGCGGTTTTGCAAAGACCCGACGTAGTGTCCGAGATGCAGCGGGCCGGTCGGGCGGTCGCCGGTCAGGATTCTTTTCTCCATCGTGTCAGTCGTTGGATCCGTCTTGCTTACGGTCCGTCTTGCGCTTCCACCAGCTTGCGCAGCGTGACCAGGTCCTCGGCGATGTCCTTCATGTCGGGGCCGGGCTCGGTCTCCAGGCACATCGGGATGCCGATGAAGCGCGGGTCGTGGAGCAGCCGGTCGAACGGCTCGACTCCGAGGTAGCCTTTGCCAATATGCTGATGGCGATCGACGCGCGAGTGAAAGGGCTTGAGCGAATCGTTGAGATGGAAGGCGACCACACGCTTGATTCCGACATGCTCATCGAGCTCCGTGAACGTGCGCTCGTAACCCTCGACGCTACGCAGGTCGTAGCCCGCGGCAAAGGCGTGCTCGGTATCGAAGCAGAGCCGTAGCCGGTCGTTTTCCTTGACCGCGTCAAAAATGCGCTCCATCTGCGCGAACGAATAGCCGAGATTGCTGCCCTGCCCGGCCGTGATCTCCAGCGCGACCCTGGTTTTTAAACCGGCGCATGATTTGTGCGCCTCGTCGATCGAGCGCGCGACGGTGGTGATGCCGGCGTCCTCGCCCGAACCGACGTGAGCGCCCGGATGCGCGATCAAAAACGGCACGGCGAGCGACTCGCATCGCTCCAACTCGTCGATAAGACCCTCGACCGAGCGCTTGCGCAGCTTGTCATCGGGCGCGCCAAGGTTGAGCAGGTAGGAGTCGTGCGCGACCACCATTTTTATTCCGGTCTCGGCCTGCGCGCTCTTGAAGGCCTCGATTTCCTCACCTGAGTATGGCTTGGAGGCCCATTGGCGCGAGCCCTTGGTGAAAATCTGGATGCAGTCGCAGCCTATTTGCCGGCCGCGCGCCAGCGATTGGCTGACCCCGCCCGCGATCGATACGTGCGCGCCAAGCAGCGGCTGTTTTTCCTTCCCTGGAGTCATTGCGATTCGCTGCGATTTTATACGAACCGTCCGCGAAAGCGAGGCTTGCCCGCGCTCAGCAGACGCGGATACTGAATCTTGTGCGGCGGACGGCGGAGTTGATCATCTTATGTTGCGTGCTGGGCGGATACGCTCCTCTAGCGGAAGCGCAATCCTCAGCCGCACCTTTGACCGAACCCGCACTGACAACCTCGGCTGAGTCTGCACAGACCCTCCGGTCGACGGATCCTGAAGCGCCACCGGGGCCGCCAAAAGCTCCCGCTGACGAGGATCCATTTCCAGCGCCGGCGGAGCCTTCATCGTCAGAGCCTTCCTCGGTGGCGCCTTCGCCCGGCGAACAAGTAATGGTTAAACCCTCCGCGATCGCGACGCCGACGACCGAATTTCATCGAACGCCCGACCGCTTCGGCGGCATCCCCTCCGCCGACAGCCCGCCTGCGACGCCGTCGCGCCCGCAACTGCGCGTCGGAAAAGCGATCGGCGTCATCACGACCCGCATCGGCAAAGACGACGGCTCCGAGGGCTCGGCGCCGCCCGCCAAATGCGAGGTTGACATCCTGCACGACAAGCCCAAAGGAAAGACCCGCGAGGTCGCAACGCTCGAAGTCGACGGCGCGCCCGCACAGCACGAAGACATCCTCTCGCTGCTCCGACGCAAAGCGTGCGAGGCCGGCGCTAACGCGGTACTGATTAAAAGCATGGGCAAGGCGCGCGTCGAGGGCGTAAATGTGGACCACGTCGAGGCGGTCGCGCTGGTAGTCGGCACTCCCAAGCCGCCCGTCGACCCGTCGCCCGTGCCCAAGACCATCACGGTTACGCCCGAGGGTCCGGCGGTGCCCAAGACCATCACGGTTGATCCGGGCGCGTCGCCCTAGCTAACCTTGGGCCCGGGTCCTGAAGCCGCATGGCCGGCAGACAATTTTGAGGGCGGCACCTTTGAGGCCGGGCGACTGAGGGACAGCGGTTTGACGCGCTTGAACGTAACTTCATCCTCGCCGCGCAGATCAGTCATCGTATTCGAGGCACGGTCACGCGCGCGCGGACTCCGCGCGACCGCGACGCCACGACTGGCGCGCGCGCAAGCATGAATCGCGTGAGCCCGAAAACCCGGCGCGCGCTCAAGACCGTGGGGATGGTTTTGCGGCGCGAGCGCCCGCGAGCGGTCGCGATTGCGCATGAACTCACTACCTGGCTGCACGGGCGCCATCTGACCACGCTCGCCGAACCCGAGGTCGCCGCTCAGCTCGGCGCCGAGGCGGTCGAGCGCGAGCAGCTGGCATCGCGCGCGGACCTGATCGTGGTGCTCGGCGGCGACGGCACGCTGCTCAGTATCGCGCGGCTGGTGGGCGAGCGTGAAACTCCGATCCTCGGCATCAATCTCGGCGGCCTCGGCTTCCTGACCGAGATCACCACCGAGGAGGCGCAGGCGGCGCTTGCGCGCGTGGTGGCCGGCGATTACGAGGTCGACCGCCGCATCACGCTGGAGGCGACCGTCGAGTCGCATGTCGCTGGCGCGGTCGCCGCCGATCGCGAGAGCTTCCGCGCGCTCAACGACGTCGTGATCAACAAGCGCGCGCTCGGCCGCATGCTCGAGCTCAACGTGGTCGCAAGCGGCGAGCGGTTTTGCTCCTACCGCGCCGACGGCCTGATCATCGCAACGCCTACGGGCTCGACCGCATACGCGCTCAGCGCCGGCGGGCCCATCGTTTTTCCCTCGCTCGACGTCGTGGTGCTCGCGCCGATCTGCCCGCACACGCTGAGCAACCGGCCGGTGGTGCTGCCTGATTCGTTCGAGATAGAGGTGCGGGTCAAGACCGACGACAGCGGCGCGATGCTGACGGTGGACGGCCAACAGACCGCGCGCATCGCCAGCAATGACACGCTGCGCGTGCGGCGCGGCAAAAGCCCTGTGGTGCTGGTGCGATCGTCGCACACCTACTTCGAGATCTGGCGCAACAAGCTGCGCTGGGGCTGAGCGCGGGGCAACGGCGATGCTAGTCGAACTACGCATCCGCAATTTCGCCATCATCGAAGGCGCGGCGCTGTACTTCGGCCCCGGCTTCAACGTGCTCTCGGGCGAGACCGGCGCCGGCAAGACCATCATCATGACCGCGCTGGGCCTGCTGCTCGGCAGCCGCGCCTCGCCCGACATGATTCGGGCCGGGCAGAACGAAGCCGTCGTCGAAGGGATGTTCGAGCTGGAGGGCGAAGCGCCGCTCCCCGAGGGCACTCGAGAGTTCGCCGAATCCAGCCAGCGCGAATTGGTTATCCGCCGCACGCTTGCCGCCGACGGCGGCCGCTCGCGCGCCTACATCAACGGCGAGATAGCCACGGTGCAGACGCTCTCCCGGATGGGTCAGGGGCTGGTGCAGGTTTACGGCCAGCACGAGCATCAGACGCTGCTCCGCTCCGAGAGCCATCTCCAGCTGCTGGACCGCCATGCTGCGCTCGACGCGACGCTTGAGGAGTATGAGATGGCGTACCGCGCCACCGCCGCTGCGCACAGGCGGGCGGGCGAGCTGCGCGAGCGCGAGCGCACCCGCGCCGAGCAACTCGAGCTCGCGCGCTTCCGCGTCGCCGAGCTCGAACGCGCCGGGCTGGCGCCCGGCGAAGACGAACAGCTCGCAGCCGAGCGCACGGTGCTCGCCAACGCGGCCCGGCTCGGCGCCGCCGCCGTCGAAGCGGAGCAAATGCTCGCGGGCGAGAGCGCCGCGGCACTCGATACCGTCGCGCGCGCCGAGGCGCGCGTCGGCGAGGCCGCAGCGATCGATCCCAAGCTCAAAGACGCGCTCGAACTAATCCGCTCGGCGCGCCTTGGGCTGGAGGAGGCGGCGCACACGCTGCGCGACTACGCCGCGCGGCTGGAGGCCGACCCGGCCCGCCTGGAAGAGATCGAAACCCGGATGGCTGAGCTCACTCGGCTCAAGCGCAAGTATGGAGGCTCGCTCACCAGCGTCCTGGAAACGCTGGAACGCTCGCGCGCGGAAATCGCCGAACTCGAGCGCGTTTCCGACTCGCGAGCCGCGGCCGAAGCGGAGCTCGGCGACGCACTCGACAATCTCGCGCGGATGGGCGCCGTGCTCAGCGCGCGGCGCCAGAGCGCGGCGGCCGAGCTCAAGCGCCGGATGGAAACCGAACTCAAGACGCTGGGAATGCGCGCGCCGGTGTTCGAGGCGCGCTTCGCCCCGCTGGAGAAGTCGGAGAACGCGTTCGAGCACAACCGGATGACGCTCGGGCCGGCGGGCGCTGACGCAGTTGAATTCATGCTCTCGCCCAACCTGGGACAGCCGCCGATGGCGCTCGCGCGCATCGCCTCCGGCGGCGAGCTCTCGCGCGTGATGCTCGCGCTCAAGCGCCTGGAAGCCCAGCGTCGCGGCGTCGCCACGATGATCTTCGACGAGGTCGACGCGGGCGTGGGCGGTGCGGTCGCCCAGGTCGTCGGGCGTAAGCTCAAGGAGCTCGCGCGCTTTCACCAGGTGCTGTGCGTGACCCATCTGCCACAGGTCGCCGCATTCGCCGATACTCACTTCCTGATCGAAAAAGAGGAGCGCCGCGGGGCGACCCGCAGCCGTGTGAGCGCGCTGGCGCAGGCTGAACGAATCGAAGAGGTCGCCCGGATGCTCGGCGGCGCCGAAGTGACCGACAAGTTCCGCCGCGCCGCGCGCGAGCTAATCGACCGCGCGCGTGCCTGAGGTGACGCGCCTCCCCGATTGCATCAAAGGTTTAGCGGAAAGTAGAGGGACTTCGCCGAACTCAGATTGACCCGCCCGCCGGCTTCCGATTTACTGACACGTGCCTCTTCCGCGTCGTACCTCAACCGCTCCGATCACCGAGGCAACCTGCATGCGCCGTTTTACCGTGCGACACGTCACCGTGTACCACTATTCGGAACCGGTCGGCTTGGGCGAGCATCGGATAATGCTCCGGCCACGGGCGAGCCATGATTTGCGGCTCATCGGGACCAGCCTTGCGATCGCGCCCGAACCCAAGGGTCTGCATTGGGTCCACGACGTCTTCGATAACTCGATCGCGGTGGCGACGTTTAGCGGACAAACTTCCGAGCTCCGATTCGAGAGCGTCGTCACGCTTGAACATCTCGAAGCGGCCGTCCCGGAATACCGGCTCGAGCCCAAAGCGCAAACCTACCCGTTTGACTATTCCAGGGACGAGAGGGCCCATCTCGCGCCCGGCCTGAAGCGACGCTATCCCACCGAAGACGTGCGGCAGTGGGCGACTCGGTTTCTGGTCGCGTGCGGACCCACGGACACGATATCCCTCCTGCGATCCATGACCGTCGGCATCAACCAGCAATTCGACTACCGGCGCCGCGTCGAGCGCGGCGTGCAGACTCCGAGCGAGACGCTCCAGCGCGGGCATGGGAGCTGCCGCGATTTCGCCGTCCTGATGATGGAGGGGGTGCGCGCGCTTGGCTTCGCTGCCCGCTTCGTAAGCGGCTACATCTTTTTACCGGAGGCTGATCCGAATTTGGCTGCCGGGCGCGGCTCGACCCACGCGTGGCTGCAAGTTTACCTTCCCGGTATGGGTTGGGTCGATTTCGACCCAACCAATAACATCATAGGCAACCGCAATCTGATTCGCGTCGCCGTGGGATGGGAGCGGGCGCAGGTCCTTCCGCTGTGGGGCACGTTCATCGGCAGGAAGGGGGCTTTCCTGAGCATGGAGGTCGCCGTAAACGTTCTCGACGAGACCCCTTCTTCGGCTTCTTCGACGCAAGCATCGCAGCAGCAGTTTCAGGAATTTCGTTCAACGGATCCGGCTCTCGCGGGGCTGGGACAATAGAGGGCCTGAGTATGCAAATCCGAGTCGGTTACGAGTTGATTTACGAATGTCCTCAACCCACTCCGATGATTCTGAACTTGAATGTCCACTACTCTCGCGCATCGGATATAGTCATTCCAGATTTTATGACTACCGATCCAAGCGTGCCGATTACCGCATATCGCGACGGCTTCGGAAACTGGTGCACCAGGATCGTGGCTCCCCAAGGCCGCATCCGAATCGCCAGCACCGGAGTCGTTCGAGACTCCGGCGAGCCCGACGAAGTCGCCCCCAGCGCCAGTCAGCATCTGGTCCAGGACCTGCCCGAAGAGTCGCTGGTTTTTCTTCTGGGTAGCCGATATTGCGAAACCGACCATCTGTCCCAGATCGCCTGGGACCTGTTCGCTCGATTTCCACCCGGGTGGCAGCGGGTTCAGGCGATTTGCGATTTCGTCCATAAGCATATCGCTTTCGGTTACGAGCACGCGCGTCCCAGTAAAACGGCCGCGCAGGCCTTCCAGGAAGGCCGGGGTGTCTGCCGTGACTTCGCCCATCTGGCGATCGCATTTTGCCGTTGCATGAACATTCCGGCGCGCTACTGCGCCGGCTATCTCGGCGACATTGGCATACCGCCGCCATACGGACCGATGGACTTCGCGGGCTGGTTCGAGGCGTACCTCGGCGGCCGATGGTACACCTTCGATCCGCGCAACAACATTCCACGCATCGGTCGGGTGCTCATTGCCCGCGGCCGCGACGCCGCCGATGTCGCTATCAGTCACACGTTCGGTCCCAATACGCTGGTCAGCTTCAAAGTTTTCACGGACGAGATGACGGAGCCGCACTGAGCAAAAATTCAGCCTGGCGAAGCGCGCCCGCCAGGCGTTGAGCCCACCTCGTCTGGCCGGCCTCGTCAGCCAGCAGATCCTGGCGTATCTCGATCTCGACATGCGGAATCGAGCGCTGCTCCCCGTGGACCGGAATAGTGTAGTCGCTCTCGTCACTGACCGCGTAGGGTTGATTGTCGCCCACGACCGTCCCGCTCTCGGCGCGAAACAGCGCGAGCAGTTTTTGGGCGAGCCGTGTGTCCCGGTTGTACAGGACGCCGATCTGCCAGGGCCGGTTTTCGCCGTGGAACACCGGGGTGAAGCTGTGCACCGCGACGAGGATCGTCTGCCGCCCGGCGACCTTGCGGGCGTCGAGTTCGACGCCGATACGGTCGTGGTACGGCTGGAAAATCTGGCGCCGGCGCAGATCCGCTTCTGCCGCGCTGACATTTTGGTTGCCGGGGATCGGAGTCGACTCGCTCAGCGGCGCGATGGAAGTCGATGAGAGGGGCGTACGATTACAGTCGATCGCGAGCCGCGAGTAGGTTTGAACTATAAGAAAAGCATCGAGTTCATCGGCGAGCCTTCTCGCCAGTCCTGCCGCTCCGATGTCCCACGCGATATGGCGCTCCAAATCCAGCGGGCTGAGTCCCAGGGTACCCAGCGTGCGCGGCAGCAGATTTCCGCCATGGTCGCACGTGAGGAAGTACCTCGAGCGCCCATCTGCGCGAACGATCTGAAATACCGGCGGTTCGTCGGGACCAAGCAGCCGCGCACTTTCCACCTCGGACCTCATCGACGCGCTTACAAAAGTGAAAATCAAATTGGCCGACTGGCGGAAAAGAAGCAATCGGGAGGATCGAAAGCTCGAGCGCGACCGTTGCTTAAGCGAGCTCAGGAAGCTTCAGGTTGACCCGGCCGACAGCTTCCGATTAACTGATGAGTCACCTCTCCGCGGTGGGGCTGTAGCTCAGTTTGGGAGAGCGCCTGAATGGCATTCAGGAGGTCGCGCGTTCGATCCGCGTCAGCTCCACCAATTAAGATCAAGACCTTACTTGAGTGTGTGTGCGTAGGGACTGGATGAGATCGTGGCCAATTCTGTGCCCTGGCCATTCCAGAACCAGCCACCGCAACATCGGCGCTTGAGTAATTAGACCTTACGGCAAAGCGGGTTTAATGTTTTGGTTCATGCGAAAGAAATTGCTCGGGTCATATTTTGCTTTAATTTGGGCTAGCCGCTCGTACTTATCTCCGTAGGCCGCTCTGACGCGCTCGGCGCCTTCATTTTCGAGCCCGTTGACATACACCGCCCCCGTCGAGAAGGGCCTTAGCGCCATAAAGAAGTCTTCCACCCATGTCCACGACTTTTTGCGCTCTTCAGCCTTCTGCCAGTAAGAGTGAACCCAGAATTCGTACCCGGTACGACGGAAACCGAAGGCGTTGTCACGAGGTTTGGAGCACCAGGGTCCGTGCCAATACATCATCGTGATGCCGCTCGATTCGCTCGGGGCATTTGCCGCATACTCCGCAATGGCGTCGATGATTTCCGGGTTGAGCCGCTTGAAGTGACCGGACCTCCGATGGCTGGAGTAGTCACCTGTGGGAACATCAGATGACGCTCTTTGTTCGTCTAGATAGGCCTTTGGTTTGATGTTGTCTTCGAAAGGCTTCAGATATGTCCGCAACGGACGGAGTATGCGCTCGCCCTTTTTCCTGTCGCCGGTCCAGACGACCGCAATATCGAGCATCCGCTCGCCGGGATACGGCAGCACCGCGGCCAGAAGGAAAAGATCGTACGGAATTGTTTGCGCGAATTCGTCGAGATACTGCAAAATTTTTGGAGCGCGTCGAATCGGATACCTTAGATGGCCTGATAGGACGCTCTCGATCGGATGAAGATTGAATTCGATCGATGTCACAACCCCGAAATTCGCCCCCGCCCCTCTTATCGCCCAGAACAAATCCTCATGTTCGCCTTCCCCGACTGTGAAGGTTCGTCCATCCGCGGTTACTATTCTCGCCCGGACGATGTTGTCACAGGCGTAGCCGAATTTGGTGGTTAACGAACTTTCGCCTCCTCCAAGCGCATATCCTGCCACTCCAACTGTCGGACAAGAACCTAGCGGAACCGCCATCCTGAATGCCTGAGTGAGACAGTCGAGTTCCGCTGCCACCACGCCCGGCTCGATCGTGACTCGGCGATGGACCGGGTCGACGTCCGCGCGTTTCATGGCCGACAGGTCAATCATCATGCCGCCGTCGCATACTCCAAATCCCGCAAAGCTATGGCCTCCGGAGCGCACCGCTGTCAGCAGTTCGTGTTGGCGTGCGAATTCAACCGCGCAAATCACGTCCGCCTCATTCGAACATCGGACTATAAGAGCAGGCCGTCGATTGACAGCACAATTCCAGACGCGGCGTGCCTTTCCATAGTGGCTATCGCCCGGGACGATGACGTTTCTAGCTAATGATTTCGCAAATTTCCGGACCGCTGCGGCGCTGATGTCTGCGCGAAGGTTGGCGGTGCCGGACCGAGCTCTTGAAGCCATTCTTTGCTTTTACTCCAATTGTAATTGACGACGCGGCCCGTGCGACAACCATGGTCAGATGCGGTGGCCGACAACGCCGGTATGTGATGGCGATCAGCAGACGATCAAAACATCTCCGACGACGGGCGCCGTCTGCAAGTTTCCGTTGCTCTGGTCAGCGGATGATCCCTGATCGCTTTATGATGATCCCTGATCGCTTTATAAGGAAAACTGCGTGAGAGCGCGACTTAACTTCTTGGCGGGCCGGCGCGAATACGGCGCCGCAGCACGTCCAGAGGAAATTGCTCGGGACCGAACGTGTCGACCCACCAGGTCGCTCCTGCGGCGGAATAGGCGGCCACTGTTTCGAGCGACTCATTCGAGCGCGCGGTATTTTCCAGATGAACGACGTCGAAAATCGATTCCGTCGTCCTCAATGGCTTTATATATTCGACTATTTCTCGAAGCTGCGCTGGACTAATTGAATGCGTAAAATCGCCCACCACCGGAACGATGCCGTCGTAGCGAGCGGCTCGCCGGAACGGAGCTTTTTTTGGCCACGTTCCAGCGACCCAAACAGGAATTCGGGGAGTCTGTAGAGCTGCTGGTCTGAACAGCGCCTGGTTCACGCGAAAGTACTTGCCAACGAATGAAAATGGCTCTCCCGTCCACAGGCCAGCTAAAACGCTAAGGCTTTCATCGAGCATCTGCGCTCGAATCCGGTCGTCCCGTGGACCGTCAAAGGTGCTGATTTCTCCGAAAACGTCGCTGCCAGAACCAACGCCCAATATGAGCCGTCCCTTTGACAGATGATCGAGAGTGACGGTCTCGCGGGCGAGTTTCCATGGGTTTCGGCGGAACAGCGGGGTGACCAGGGTTCCGACGCGTATTCGCGTCGTGGTCAACGCGATTGCTGCCAGCGCGATCCATGGATCGGCGACGGGCTGCGCATGCTCGTGCTGTATGTGGTCCCAGAGGAAGCATCCGTCCCAGCCGGAGTCTTCAGCGACGTGCGCGAGTTCCGCGAGAAGGCGCGGATCGCAGAATTGGCCGGAGGTTGGAAAATCGATCGCGAAACGCATTGCGTCACCGGGAGCGCGCGTGCCGATTATCCAGAACATAGCGGCACGCGCTCATCACAAATTTTCTCGACCTCGCTATCTACTCGTCCCAATGGAACTGGCGGGAGAAATTCAGCATCCCATAGGTGTGCGAGCTACCATAGCCGATCTGCAGATCGATGTTCGCATGCCATCGTCTGATGAAAATGCCGAGATCCGGTCCACCTTGTCCCTTGGCGTTGCCGACCGAGCCGCCGCCCCAGATCGCTCCGCCCACACCGCCTAAAAGCATCACGTCGGCCGTCGAGAGCACGATTGCGCGCAAATCGACTCGGCCGCTGGTTGCCTCATTCTCGTAATAATGGCTCCCGCTGAACGACAAATTTACCGGATGATAACTGTGCGGCCACAACCAACTAGATAAGTTTCCTTCCACCACTGGAGCGTGACTGTCACCGAGATCTTCGCCGCCAAGCACCACCAGCGAAACGCCGGGCATCGGCGTGATATCGATCCCGCCCTGGAAGCGCACGAAATTACGCGGGCTGCTTCTGGAAGCCGGGAGAAGCGGACTGTCGAATCCGGTTCCGTGGTACACCTGGTATGCGGTCGCTCGTGCGACGAGGCTTAGCTTACGGGTCACGCTCTGTTCCAACTCGAAGCCTTCGTGAGTGGTTCCATACTTGTCGCTGCCGTAACCACTGGCGAATAATGCCACGCTGAGACTTCGGGGGTTTGTCAGGTCGAACAAACCCGAATCGGCGCGCGCGGAAGTTGACCTCCCGACGGCCGCCAGCGCTAGGGTCGCGACGAGCGCAACCGCCAACCAGAGGCGGCCGGATGAGGCATGCAGGCGACGCGGATACATCGTCGGCGGCCGCAAGCGCCTAACGATAGCCCGGCGCGCTGAGTTCGCTCATTCCCAACGGAGCGGCTGCACTCGGCGCCATCTCGCACGGCACTGTGGTTTCATAGCCCTGCGCGACACGCACCGGCGGCGCCTTGGGCTTAGCTGGATTGCGGACTTCGACCACGCCCTTGTGAACGCCGACCTCCTGTAGCGCAAACAGGTGGGAAATCCCGGGCACGGCTTGCCTTCGATATAAGCGGTTTCGAATTCGGTTCCGCGCACTCCCACTACGGCGTTGGGCGTATGTACTTCAAAATTGGGAGTGGCGCTCAAGGTGGGATACACTACCGCTCTGAGATGGCCCAACTTCAGGCTGATCGATGAATTAGAGAGCGCGCTAGCCACCACATCATCGATTACCATGGTACTCGACTCCTCCAACATGAGCTGGCTTCCGCCGTCCAGCGTCACGGTGAGATGGGATTTGGACATGGGCTGTATCCGGTCGCGTGCGATCACCGCCATTTTGAGTGCGACCTCGAATTCCTGCGTCCCGCGCGAAAGCCTGGCGGTCCCTTCAAGGTCGGCGACCGCGCCGACGGATTGCTGGCCGAACGCCGGCCCCTGGGTCGCGGCGAGCAGGCCGAGCGCCAGAAGTATCTGGAGTGCCGCCACCGACACCCGTGCGCGGCCTCCGCGTTTCGAATCCGTCGCCATTCGCTGACCAAGTTCTCATCTTGCGCGCCTGCGCGCCTGAAGGATGATAGCGTGACCAACGCGAGTCGAGTGAACTGAACCGGCGTAACTCAACAAGCCGTGCGCTGCGATAACGCCGCATCAGTGCGCCGGCGTGTGCCCGAAATCATTTCTCGCGCAATTTTATTCTGTGCTCTTGGTCTTCGCGATTCTCTCTTGCAATCGGACCTGCGAGCGTGCAGGATGTCGTGCGAAGCGCGCCGGAAGAGGCGCTGCGCCAATGCAGCGGGAGGGGAGCTGCGAATGCGGAATCAGCATAAGTACGGAGGCTATCCGCGTAATTGGTCCGATCGGTCCAATTGCGAAGGCGTGAACTATCCTGAGCCCCGGACGGGCAGTCACACGACAGACTTCATTAACGTGCATACCTTCGGCGGGCGCGGCTCGCCGTCGTTCTAACACTCTCGCCTGCGTTCCCGGCAAGGAACGGTCAGGCGCCGCTTGAGGCGGCGCCGGCCCTTGCGCGCTTCAGGAATCGCCCTTCGATAATGGGCTTCCCGACGCTGCGCAAATCATAACTTTACGACGCTAGCCGGTGATATTGACCGGAGGGCTTTGCCGCCACTCCGTTCAATATCCATTCGCGGCAGCGGCTTCTAATCCTGACCACCCATAAATAGTGGAACGGTTGAAGCTCGCCGTGAATGCCCGCCGGCGTCGATTAAAACCACTTCGAAGATGCGCAAAGAGGATCGATATGAAGTCGCGAATAATTCCGTTGTTAATATGTATCCTGGCCATTTCGGCGCAGGTCGCACATGCGGGACCGGCAAATCGAAGAGCCGTCGCCACCGGCAACCCGCCCAACGTGCCGATCAATCTGAACGGTTTCGGAGCGCCGCTACCCGGCGTGACGGGCAATGCATCGGATTTGGCCGATTTCGCCTCCGGGCAAATGAATTTCAAGGAAGTCGAGACCCTGCCGCAGATTGGCCCGCTCATGAACGGCGTGTCTTGTGCCGGATGTCATTCGCAGCCGGCGATTGGCGGGGGCGGGTTGTTCATCAATGAAATCCGCGTGCGCGACAACACCCAGCCGGGTCCGGTGCATATTTTCGCGGTGGACAATTTCCTGCGCAACGGACCGCAAACCCAGGGTAAGCAAACGATTTTCCCGCAGGGTGTGGAGGCGGAGCCGCTGGGATGCCAGATAACCGCACCCGGTTGTCAACTCTCGAAGTGCCAGGAGGAGGAGGCCGCGAGAACCACTTTCAATACCAACCTCCCGGTCTGCGATCCGACGAGTGCCGACTTCCTTGGCGGCGGCAATTGTGTCTGTGGACGCGCAGCGCTGGCCACGTTCGGCGATGGACTGATCGAAGCCGTGTCGGATCAAACCTTCGAACAAATCGCCGAGAGCGAGCCCCCCGCGATTCAGGGGAAGATTAAAATGGTGACCGAGAATTTCGCCAAAACCGCGCATGTCGGACGCTTCGGATGGAAAGACGACCACTCATCGCTGCGCGGATTTTCCGGCGACGCTTATCTCAACGAAATGGGAATCACCAACCCCGACAATCCGAACGAAATTAGCCAATGCGCCGCCCATCAGAAGGATTATGGATTACCGCTCCAGGACGATGTACTCGAGGACACCACCGACGCCGACGGGCGCGCCGATATCGATCGCTTCGATGACTTCATGCGGGGGCTCGCACCGCCGCCGACGCTGCCACAAAGCGCTTCGGCTCAAAACGGGTCGAAACTTTTCGCCAACATCGGATGCGTCGGGTGCCATACTCAGAGCATCACTACGGCCGCCAACCCGGCGTCGTTCATCGCCACGGCCACCGGAGGCGGATCGATCAGTCCGACGCTCAATTCGGCGCTGGCCAACCGGACGTTTCACCCCTATTCGGATTTTCTGCTGCACGACATGGGCTCACTCGGCGATGGCATCACCTCGGGCACCGCGGGGCCGACTTTGATGCGCACTGTGCCGCTGTGGGGCATTCGCGCAAAGTCGCAGCTGCTCCACGACGGCCGCGCGGGCGATATCCCGACCGCGATCAAATTGCACGATGGGCAAGGCAAAGCGGCGGCACAGGCCTTTGGGGCGCTGAGCGCGCAACAACAGATGGATGTGGTGAATTTCCTTAATACGCTCTGAGGCGCGAAACGCGAGCCGCGACTCCCCCACGAAAGCCCGCCCGGCGGACGGCGGCCGTTTCAACGGTCGCCGTCCGCCGCCACGAAACCGCCCGCCAAGCATCGCGCAACGTTGCGATCGCGCGACGGCGATTTCGCATGGTCCATCCTTCCCGCGCCCGATCGTGCAAGACAAGGCATAAAATAGCCGTTCCATGCATCAAGAGCCCCGATTGGCATGGCTCATGCCTATATAAGTGTGCGCTGTCGGAGCATTCGAGTAGGTAGCGAAATAAGGACAATTCGAGCGTGAGCCTGAAGAGCAGAATCCGCGATGCACAGCGGGAGGCGGCCAAACGCGGCAAGTCCGAGCCGCGGCGTCAGGTGGGCAACAAAGGCACTTCGGCTATCTTTGGCGCAAAAGATGGCATCGATGACGAATCTGAAGAGACTACGCCGTCAGTCGAGGAGATCAGGTTGGCCTTGCTGCCCAAATCGGCCAACGGCAAGGTGATGGAATGAAGCATCGGAGCCCCACTGTCCGGGGTAGCGGATGAGCTTCATCTTTCGATTCTTTTTCATGGTTGGCCTGCTCGGCTTCGCCGCCGTGTTTCGCCTGCCCGACACCACGCTGCTCGGCTTGATCGTCATGGACTATGCCGGTTTTTCGGTGCTCTATCGTCTCGCCCAAAAATGGCACGCGCAAAGGTTCGCCAGAGACTGCCGTGAACTGATTGAAACCTACAACGTCGGGGACGAATTGGCGCGAAAGCTGACCAGCTATTGGGCGCGCTAACACGCCCGCAGGAAAGCGTCTGCGGCGGCGGCGGATTGGACGGCATCTGCGGGACGCGCTGATTTCTTCCAGCTTCGGCCCGCGCCGCCCGGCATTTGGTTTTCCGTGAGATCGCAAACGTAGTATTTATTTCATCCTGCCGCCGGCCGCGGCGGCGGCGAGGAGAATCGTGCTCGACCTAATCATCCGTGGTGCAGAGGTCGTGACGCCCGGCGGCGCCGGTAAATGGGACATCGGCGTCGTTGGAGAAAAAATCGCGTTCGTCGCGCTCCCCGACCAACGTGTCCAGGCCACCCGCGTGATCGACGCCACCGACAAAATCGCCGTGCCCGGCGGAATCGAGCCGCACACCCATCTCGGCGATCGCCTCACGATGCGCCCCGAGGCGGGGCTCTACGCGCTCGGTCCCGAAGAAGATACCCGCGGGATGGCCTTCGGCGGGACCACCACGCATATCGATTTCGCGTGGGTGCATCCGAAGACCAGCGTGCAGCGCGCAATCGAGCGGCGTCTGCAACGATGGAAAGGCAACTCGTACGTTGACTATACGTTTCACGTCGCGATCGGCGGCGCGCTGCCGCTTGCGACTTTCGACCAGTTGCCGGAAGCGATCCAGCAGGGTTTTCCGAGTTTCAAGGTTTTCACCACCGAGTTTCTGCCCCCGAATTCCAAGCGGCCGGGCTTCAGACTCGACTTCGGCCGCATCCAGCTTGCGATGGAGAAGGTCGCGCCGCACGACGGAATCATGGTGGTGCATGCCGAGGACCACGACCTGGTGCAGTTCAACTACGAGCGCTTCAAAGCCGCGCAGCTTACCGCGGGATGGAACCTGCATCACGTCCACGGCAAGCTCTCCGAGCAGCTTGCGTTTCGGCGCACGATTGCCCTTGGCGCGGCCACCGGCGCCGGCATCTACTTCGTCCATACCTCGGCACGCGAAGGGGTGGAGGCGGTGGCCGAAGCGCGCGCTGACGGCCTGGCGGTCTACGCCGAGACGCTGCATCACTATGCCTGCTTCTCAGCTCACGACTACCGTTCGCCACGCGGCTTCTGCTATCACACGTACCCCTCGCTCAAGTACCCGGACGATCAGAGGGCGTTGTGGGACGGACTGGTCGGCGACGGCGTGTCGACCGTGGCCACCGACGAATTCCCGACCTCGCTCGCGGTCAAACTTGACGGAAAAACGATCGAAGACGTCACCGGCGGCAATCTCGGCGCCGAAGCCCGGATGGGAATCGTCTATACCGAGGGCGTCGTCAAACGTGGGATGACCCTGGAACGCTTCGCGCAGGTGACCGCGACCAACGCCGCAAAAATCCTCGGGCTCTATCCACGCAAGGGCGTAATCGCGCCGGGCAGCGACGCCGACGTGGTGCTGATCGATCCGACGATCGATCGCAAACTCACCCGCGCGGACTTTCACGTGAGCGACTACAGCCCTTGGGAAGGATGGACGGTGAAAGGATGGCCGGTGGTCACCATCCTGCGGGGCCAGGTAATCGTCGAAAACGGCAAGCTCGCGGGAAGTCTGGATCAGGGGCAACTGGTGCCGCGGCGAATCGACCCGGCGATGCTGCGCCGGCCCGCCGCCTAAGTCCTCGAACGCAGCGCCCGCTTTGGAACGGGAGCCGCGCCGCGGACACCGCGGCGCGGCTCCACGCACGTCATTCCTTACGGCCACAGTACGCTTCGATCCGATTGCCGTCAGGATCGGTTACGAAAGCAGCGTAATAGTTTTCACCGTAGTCGGCGCGCAGTCCGGGCTTGCCGTTGTCGCCGCCACCCGAATGGATCGCGGCTGCGTGAAAAGCGTCCACCGCGGCGCGCCGGCCGGCTTCCAGACAGATGTGCAGGCCCGCGATGTCGCGCGGCACCTTCGCGTTGGCCGCGAGCAGCCACAGGCGCGGACCATCGCCGCCGCCATAGCCAAGCGCGCTAGCATCTTCGCTGAGGCACTTGGCGCCAAGCGGCGCCAGCGCCGCATCGTAGAACCGCTTCGCCCGGGCGACGTCGCTCACCCCAATCGATACGTGATGAATCATGACCATGCTCCTTTGCCGTTTTTGGTTTGACCGGAGCGTTTTCTGCTTCCGGCTATTCTAACTGGCTGACCAGTTGAATCAACCAGCATGATGGTTAGATAAACGATCGACCGGCGATTGTCAACCCTCATGGCGGTTAGTATGTTAGACGGAGATGACGAAGCCTGAACGCATCGCGCGCGTCGGCGCACTGGTTCTCGCGCCCCGCCGCGATCTTTGCCTGGATTTAGCGAACACGCTGGGGTGGCGCGGCAGCGCGCCGAGCGAAACCCTTCACGGATTGCCGGATCTAATGCAGTGGGCCGCATCCTCGGGCAGTCTGTTGGCGGGCGCGATCGACGCCAACGGGGCCTGGGGAAGCGCGGCCTGGGCGGAGCGCCATCCGGCGGAGGCGGCGGCGATTTTTCTCCGCACGATCGCGACTCGGGAGACGATTTACCGCATCTTTCACGCAGTCGCGAGTGGCGGCGTGCCGGGCGACGACGATTTGTTGGAGCTAAATCGAGCGTTGCAGGAAACTCCAGCGCGAAGCGCCCTTCAGCGGATCGGCGCGGGCTTCGGCTGGCGGATCGAGGCGAGACGGCCGCCGACCGCGCCGGCGCTGCTCGCCCCGGTGTTATGGTCGGCGGGTGATTTGCTGGCCGGACCGCAATTGGGCCGGGTGCGCGAGTGCGCGAATGACAAATGCCTGTGGCTATTCCTGGATGAGAGCAAGAATGGCACGCGCCGCTGGTGCTCGATGTCGGCGTGCGGAAATCGCGCCAAGGCGCATCGCCACTACGCCCGTCTCAAGGGCGGCTGAATCCGGGATCACTTCTCATCCAGCTTCTTTATCCAGTCGGCAGTGCCCATCACCTTGGCGAACATGGACGCTTGTGTGACCAGCACGGAGTTGTGCAAGTCCTTGTCGGCAACCTTGCCCGAATCGTTGCCGACCGTCAGGGTCCCGGTTGCATCGGAGAGAAACTCCACTTTGTAGCCGCGATGGAAGCCTTCGCGCGCGGTGCTGTCGCAGCACATCTGCGTCATATATCCGCTCACGGTCAAGGTGTCGATCTGGTTCTCGCGCAGCCACTTCTCGAGATTGGTCCCGGCGAAGCTCGAGGGCAGGTTCTTGTCCACCAGCAAATCGGCGGGCCGCGCGGCGACATCCTTGTGCAGGTTCCAACCCTCGGTGCCCTCCTTGAATACTCCGCGGTCGCCCTTGGCGGCATGGCGCACGACGACTACCGGGACGCCATGCGCGCGCGCCGAATCCATCGCGTGCAGGATGTTATCGAGCGAGCCCGGCGGATAGCTGACCGGCATTTTGCCGGTGAAATACTCATTTTGTACGTCGATGACGAGGAGCGCGCGTTTCATGTTTTTTCCTCTCGAATTTCCGCTTTATGTTCCCGCGGCTACTTCATTACGCGCCGGGCGAAGCCTCGGCGCCGCCGCCGCGTCTTCTCTTCTTCCTTCTCGCGCCGCTCGACGATGTCGATCATCGCGAGCTGGCAATTATTCTTCGCCTCTCCGGGCAGCCGCACGTAGCTGCCGTCGGAGCGCATCTCCCACGCCGCGTGATTGGGCTTGAGCTGCGCGTCGAACACCGCCCGCAGCTCCTTGCGCAGCGTTGGGTCCTCGACCGGCGCGACCGCCTCGACCCGGCTCTCCAGGTTGCGTTTCATGCAATCGGCCGAACCGATGAAATATTCCTCGGCGCCGCCGTTGCGGAAGTAGTAGATGCGTCCGTGCTCGAGGAAGCGCCCGACGACACTGACCACGCGCACGCTCTCCGAGAGGCCCGGGATTCCCGGGCGCAGACGGCAGGTGTCGCGCACGATCAGATCGATCTTCACTCCGCCCTGTGCGGCGCGATAGAGGGCGCGCGTAATGTCGACGTCCTCGAGCGCGTTCATCTTCATCTGGATCAAGCCCGCCGAACCGGAGCGCTGGAGTTCGGCTTCGCGGCCGATCTTCTCGAGCAGGGCCCGCTTGAGCAGAGCCGGCGCCGGCAGAATCTTTTTGAACGTGCGTCCGGCCCGATAGCCGGTGGTGAGGAAATTGAATAGCTGCGTCAGATCGGCGCCGATCGCCTCGTCGTTGGTCAGCAGCCCAAAATCGGCATACAGGCGCGCGGTGCCCGCGTGATAGTTGCCGGTGCCGATATGCGCGTAACGGCGCAGTCCGTTGTAATCCTGGCGCACCACCAGGATCACCTTGCAGTGGGTCTTGAGCCCCACCACGCCGTAGGTGACGTGGATGCCGTATTCCTCGAGCTGCTCGGCGAACTGGATGTTGGCGGCTTCGTCGAAACGGGCCTTGAGTTCGACCACCACGGCGACCTGCTTGCCATTGCGCGCGGCGTCGCAGAGATACCCGATCACTTCGGAATCGCTCGAGGTGCGGTAGAGCGTCATCTTGATCGCCCGCACCTTGGGGTCTTCGCTGGCCTCGCGCAGCAGCCGCCCGACCGAGGTCGGAAACGATTCATACGGATGCATCAGCAGGATCGAACCGGCCTCGCGAACCACGTGGAAAATGTTGCGCGAAGGCGTCAGGCGCGCGTGGTCGGCCGGATGGTGCGGCGGATCGTGCAGCGCGGGATTGTCGACCGCCGCCAGCTCCATCAGATCGCGCAGCGCCAGCATCCCGTCGTCGATCTCGAACACGTCGTCGTGCTCGTCAAGGCCCAGTTCCGCCGCGAGCATTCCGCGATGCACGGGTTTCATGCCCCGCACGGCTTCCATCCGCACGATCGGCGCGAACCGGCGATCGCGCAGCTCGGATTCGATCAGCGCCAGCAGATCGTCGGCCTCGTCCTCGTCGCGTTCGGTATTGGCGTTGCGCGTGACGCGGAAGAACTCGTAGCCGTCGACGCTGACCTCGGGAAAGAGCAGGTCGAGGGTATGAGCGATCACGTCCTCGAGCGGGACGAAGCGCCGGGTGCCCTCGACCCGCAGAAAGCGCGGGATGCCCAGCCCGACCGGCACCTTCACCCGCGCCAGGGACGGCTCGACATCGTCGGGAGCGCGTAGCGTGACCAGGATATTCAGCGACAGATTGGAGATGAACGGGAACGGATGCGCCGGATCCATCGCCTGCGGCGTCACCAGCGGAAAAATATTGCGCAGGTAGTACTCGCGGATAGCGGCCTGCTCGGCCGGACTCAGCTGGTCGAAGGCGAGTACATGGATCTCGGCGTCGGCGAGCCGCTTGAGCAGCACGGGCAGGAGGGCGCGCTGCTCGGCCTCGAACGCGCGAATCTCGACCAGGCATTCCGCAATCTGCTGCTGTGGCGTGCGCCCGTCGTCGGTCAACTCCTGCATCCCGGCGATCGCCTGCTGCTTGAGGCCGCCGATCCGCTTCATGAAAAATTCGTCGAGGTTCGACGCCGTGATGGCGAGGAACTTCACCCGCTCGAGCAGCGGGTTGGCCTCATCGAGCGCCTCGGCGAAGACGCGCCGGTTGAAAGCGAGCCAGGTGAGTTCGCGATTGAGAAACAGCTCGGGCGCTTTAAGATCGGGGTCGATACGGACTGTTGCCGGAGTTGCGCCATTGACGCTGCGGATCTCCGCGACCGTGCCCGCGCCGTTGGCCACGTCGATGCCTGCCGCGGGTGCAGGGCTCGCGTCACGCGCTGTCGACGGTTCCAGTGAAAGCGCCCGGAGCGCCTGAGAGGGCTCTGTTTGACTCGCCATGGATGCAGTCTACGTCAATTCCATCCAATTTCGGAATGAGCGTAGCTGGGACCTGCCGAAGCTTCAATCGTGGTCTGTTAGCTCACGTTTGCGATTGTTTTACACCTTAATTTGCCCGCCATCGTTGAGTTTTTTCGCTCTTTTCTTCGACGAAACTGACGGAGACCTCGCGCTCGGCACAGGCCTCCGCGCACAGTCTGTCGCGGTTGCACGCGGCAACAGGCCTATTGCAAGATGGCCGGATGGCAACGTGGGGGCGGGGCCAATCGGAGGAAAAAACAAGTGGGGACGAGTTTCCGACGCTCTCGGTGGGAGCGATTGATACTGCTTTCGTCGATGTTCGCTGCAATTGTCGCAGCTATCGCGCTGGGGGCCTCGCGCGCCGCGGCGCAGAACGTCAAGACCTATACCCGGGCAACGCTCGATCAATGGATGAGCAAGTACGCCGACGCCAAGCCCGACTTCAAGCCGGGGGACCTGCTGGGAAGCCACGACCTGGAGCGAATCAGGCCGTTCGTGCCGCCGGGATGGTTCGAGCAGCTGAATTTTCCGGAATTCAAGATGGAGATCATGGCCGCGCGCAGCCATACCCCGCGCAAGGATTACCAGGAATGCACCGAGAAATATCAGGCGCAGGTCAAGCTCAACCCTGACGGCTCCCTGGCTAACTACATTTGCGGGCAGCCGTTTCCCAACGCCTCGCTCAGCCCAACGGATGCGCTTTCCGGAATCAAGGCGGCATGGAATTTCGACTATCGATGGCAGAACTACGGCCAGTTCTCCCTCAACTATCTGTTCATCGTGGCTCATTTCGGCGGCAATCACGATGGCGACGCGCCGAAAATGATCGAATCGCCGCCTTCAAATTGGGTCGGGGGCGTCGAGTATCACAGCAAGCTGCCTACCGATGCGACCAAGTTCTTCGGCGGCGGCGGCACCTTTGCCCGCACCCTGAGCAGCTTCTATCGGCGGGTTTATTTCAGCCATCTCGCCCAACGCGCGGACGCCCACGGGTTGTTGGGCACTCCCGACTCGGCGGAATTCCTGTGGAAGGAATTCAGCGGCTTCTTCTCACCCTATGACGTCCGCGGGCAGGTATTCATCACCTACCGTTACGCCGACCCGCATCGCGCCGACGACGCCTGGGCCTACGATCCACAGTCGCGCCGCGTCCGCCGCGTCTCGGTCGAGGTAAAATCCGATTCGGTCGAAGGCACCGACACTACCCAGGAGGACTTCTACACCTTCTCGGGCCGCGAACTGCACTGGCACTGGAAGTTCCTCGGCTGGAAGGACGTGCTGGCGGTGCTGGATGCGCGCGACGATTACGCCTACCTGTTCGGCCCTAACGGCGAAATTCCTAACGACCGCTGGTCGCTGCGGCGCTTCGCGGTGGTCGAACGCACTCCGGTCGAAAGCCATCATCCCTACAGCAGCGTCGTCATGTTCTGGGACGCCGAGAACTGGCATCCGTGGATGGCGCTCGCGTTCAACCGCGACGGCAAACTATGGAAGCTTTGGGAGCTCGAGAACCGCTGGAGCGAGGACTTCAAAAGCTTCGCCGAGATTAATCACGGGGTCGATTCGACCATGCTGATCGGAGAGGATGTGGTCGACCTGCAAAACGATCGGGCCACGATATTCTCCGGTTTCGGCAGCGGTTATCCCAACGCGGTGCCCGCCAACGTCACCCAGCTTTACGACATCAGCAAATTGGAGGAGATGCATCGCTGATATCGCACGGCCGCGCACCGCTGCGTAAAGGCTGCCGCCGGCTAGGGCTTGGCGGCGGCCTTGCGCCGACGGTACTTCTCCACCATGTAGGCGCCCGCGGCTACCGCCCCTCCGTCGATCACCAGCACCGCGCCCGAAATGTACGATGAATCGGGCGCGGCCAGGAACGCGGCCGCGCGCGCGACTTCTTCGACTCGTCCAAAGCGATTGATCGGACTGTGATTGGCGCGCTCCTCGTAGGCCTCCCTTGGCCATGCCGCACGCACCATCTCGGTGTCGATCGGTCCGGGCGCAATCGCATTGGCTGTTATTCCATGATCCGCGAGCTCAAAGGCCATCGCACGGGTGAGCGCGATGATGCCGGATTTGGCCACCCCATAGGGCGCAAGGTCGAGCGGTCCCATAAGGCCCGCCACCGACGCCATCGAGACGATGCGGCCGTACTTGCGCCGCGCCATCTCGCGCGCCGCGGCCTGCGAACAATAGAACGCTCCCGACAGATGCACCCGCAGATGGCTTTCCCAATTCTCGCGGCTGACCTCCAGGAAGGGTTCGCTCTTCGCCACTCCGGCGTTATTGACCAGGATGTCGAGCCGGCCCAGTTCGCGCGCCGCGTCGGCGACCCAGCGCTGCGCCTCGACACAATCACCGATATCGACCTGACGAAAAGCGGCCCGGCGGCCAAGCGCGATGATTTCGTCCGCAGTCGCACGCGCGGAGTCAGTATCGATTTCGGCCAGGGCGATGTCCGCGCCCTCTTTAGCGAAGGCGAGCGCGATGGCCTTGCCGATTCCCCGTCCGGCGCCGGTAATCAGCGCCACCTGGTCTTTGAACCGCATCGAGACACCTCCATCGTATTAACTCAGACGTCGGTTGCTACTGGCTGACGGCGGGAGCGGTCTTGGTTGCGGCTTTGGCGGCAGTTGGGGCCGCACTCCAAATAGCGGTCTTCGGATGGAACGCCGCCCATGCGAACCAGTAGCCGTTATAGATCGGGATGCGCTCGCCCGACACGCTCGCAGTAGCCGCTCCGGAGTCCGCGTCGTAGCTGATAGTCAGATCCGCACCGCCCAGCCGGGTCCGAACCGGCATCGCCGCACCGCCCAGCTTTGCCAAAGGGAATGCTTCTTCCTGGCCGCCCGCCGAAACCCCCAGGACGATTTCGTGAGCGGACAGCCGCTCGTCGAGGTGCGTAACCGGCGATACCATCTCGTCACCGTGCTCGTATCCCCAGTACGGATCGACTCCATAATCGCGTGTATAGCCAGTATTGATACTAAGTACGTCGGTCGTCGGATGCTTTTTGCGCCAGGCCTCCCAAGTCACGACCGTGTTGGGTATCGCCGTAAGCTTCTGCCCGGCCATCGGCCCGGTCAGCGCCTGACCCTCAAGCTGAGACCACAGGCTTTGCGTGCCCGCATCGTAGAGCACCAGGTTGCTCTGATAGAGCTTGCCCGATACACCGAGGACGACGGTTTTACCCCCGGCTTCGCGGCGGTAAACCGCGGCGCCCTGAACCAGCGGGCAGAAGGTCACCGCGAGCGGCGCCCCCGCGATCGAATCGTCAACCACCTCATGCCAGTTGAGAATCTTGATTGGGTAGGCGCGCGCCCGCCCCTGGACGACCACGCCGATCACCTTATCGTTGGACTCGAGAAACGTCGCACGGTCGGCCCTGACGAATTGGGGCTCGAGCACGGCCGGAATCGCGTCCTTGGCGGGGCCACCGTCGCGAATCTGGTCGGGAGGCACGATGTGATGGCTAAGGTCGAAGCCGCCCAGGAACGGATAGATGGCGAGCGTGGCGGCGATAACCCAAACACGGAAGCCCCGCCCGCGGCGCCTTCCACGCCCTCGCCCAGCCGTCACGCGATTCTCCGGCCTAGCCGGCGAGCCGTGCGCGATCGTGCGGCGCGGCGAGATCGATCGCCGGACCCTTGGGTACGATCCGGGTCGGGTTGATCATCGCATGGCTCGCGTAATAGTGGCGCTTGATATGCGCGAGGCTGACCGTCCCGGCAACGCCGGGAACCTGGTAGAGATCGCGCGTATAGCCCCACAGGTTCGGGTAGTCAATGATACGCCGCAAGTTGCACTTGAAGTGGCTATAGTAAACCGCGTCGAAGCGCACGAGCGTGGGGAAAGTCCGCCAATCGGCTTCAGTCGGCCGCCCGCCGATGAGGTAGCGCCGGCGCGCCAGGCGCTGCTCGAGCCGGTCCAGGGTTGCGAATAGCGGATCGAAGGCCGCCTCGTAAGCCTCCTGCGATTTGGCGAAGCCGCATTTATAAACGCCGTTGTTAAAGGTGTCGTAGATGACGGGGTTAAGTTCGTCGATCTCCGCGCGTTCCGCCGGTGGATAGAGGTCGTCGCCGGACGCTCCCAACGCGTTGAAGGCCGAGTTGAACATCCGGATTATCTCGGAGGACTCGTTGCTGACGATGGTTTTGGTCTCGCGGTCCCACAGCACCGGGACCGTGACGCGCCCGCTATAGTCGCGCCGGGCCCTGGTGTAAATCTCATGCAGGTGGCCCGCGCCAAAGAGGTTGTCGCGTGTCGCGCCGGGCGTGAGCGAGCCGTCGGGCGCGCTAAAAGACCATCCGTCGTCGCCCATGAACGGATCGACCACCGACACGGTGATTGCGTCGTCCAGCTTCTTGAGCGCGCGCACGATGAGTGTGCGATGAGCCCACGGGCAGGCGAGCGATACGTACAAGTGATAGCGCCCGCGTTCGGCCTTGAAGCCGCCCTCGCCGCTCGGTCCAGGACGGCCGTCAGCCGTCACCCAGTTCCTGAACACGGTCTGCGGACGGACGAAATCAGCCCCCGCCGAGCGAAGGTCATCGCGATGCCATTGGCCGTCGACCATCATTCCCATGAAAGACTCCTTGCACCCATGAAAGACTCCTTGCGCGCACCCTGGGAATCCTCCGATGATATGCCGGTGGGCCAAAATGTCACAAACCCGAGTCTCGAGAACCTGCAGGCCCTGCTCTACCGGCTGATAACGGCGCCCGAGGGGGTTGCCGCCGGCCTGGCGGCCGAGCGCGCCTCCGGGCAGACTACGCGCGACGATCTGAATCAGCTGATTGAAGGCGACGACCGTCTTTCCGCGGCGGAGCGGCTTGAGATTTATGCCAACGCCTACTTCTTCCGCATTCTGGACTGCCTGAAGGAGGATTTTCCGGCGACGCTCGCGACGCTTGGCGCCGACAACTTCCATAATCTGGTCACCGGCTACCTGATTGAGTATCCGCCGACCGAACCTTCGATTGCGTACGCTGGCCGCTACATGAGTGAGTTTCTACGCCACCATCCAGTGAGCGAACGATGGCCGTTTATCGCGGAGCTGGCGCGCCTGGAGCGGACGATTTCCGAGGTTTTCCATGCCGCGGAGGCCGAGCCGCTAAACGCCGAGACGATGCGTTCGGTCGCACCCGCGGATTGGCCGGCGCTCATGATGCGGACGCATCCGGCGCTGGCGATCGTCGATTGCGAGTGGCGCGTTGATGAGCTATTGCGCCAAATCGAGGCCAGCGCGGCAGCAACGGTAGAAAGCAAACTAACTTTTGACGCGCCCGCGCATGCTCCGATCAGCATCCTGGTGTGGCGGCATAATTCGCAGGTCGATTATCGCGCGCTGGAACATCCTGAGCGGATGGCACTTGAATTGGCGAACGCCGGAGCACCTTTCGCATCGATCTGCGATTCGGTTGCGAGCGCTGCCGAGGGCAATTTCATCGCGCCGGTCGCGCTTATCAATCGGCTGTTCGCGCGATGGGTTGAAGACAGCGTCCTTGTCCTGGCAGACAAATGACTTCGTCCTGCCAGACAAGTGAGGGGTCCTGGCGGGGCAAGTGGTTTCGCTGACTCGCCTGTAGGGTCGAGCGCGCGGCCTTTCGCGATCACTCTGGCCGCAGCGTTTTAACCGAATCTTCCCGCAGTTGCGGATGCTCCAGCAGTTTATAGCTGACGAGAGCTGTCGGCGTGCCCTCTTCAACATTGCGCAGGCGAAAGTACGGGGCGTCCATCCCGCCGCCCGACTTCAGGCTGACCACCTCGTGAAGCCTGCCTCTAAAGACGACGCGGCTGCCCGGCAGCATCCTGATTGCTACGTGCTTCTCCATCGTGGCTACTCCTCCGCCCCCTTTGAGTTCACCACCGCGCAATATGTTCTGACATCCCAGCAATTATTGCACCTGCGCCCCGGTGTCAAGGACAAGTTCCAGTGAGGGTGTAAACGCACGCGACCTTCAACTTCGCGCGGTACCCTTGACATGGCGGGTCCGGTGTTGGTCCAACAATTCCAACTGACAAATCGGATCGGGAGCGCTCAATCTATATGGCAATCGTAAGGGGCGAGCAGCTAATCGCGCGCTGCTTCAAAAACGAAAGCGTCGACACGATCTTTTTCATGATGGGCGGCCCGACCAGCGGCACCGCGGGCGCGTGTCTCGAGCTTGGGATGAAAGGTATCTACGTCCGCCACGAGCAGGCAGCGGCGATGATGGCGCACGCTTATGCGCGCGTCACCGGTAAACCGGGCATCTGCATCACACCGTCGGGTCCAGGCACAGCCAACGCGCTTACCGGTCTCGCCAACGCGTGGGCCGACGCCACCCCGATAATCGCGATTGGCGGTTCGGCACCGATGCGGGCGACCACCCTCGACGCATTCCAGGAGATGGACCAGGTAGCGATCATGAAGCCAGTGGTGAAGGCGGCCTACCGGGTGGACATGGCGAGCCGTATCCCCGAATACATCAGCGTCGCGTTTCGCGAGGCGCTGGACGGCAAGAAGGGCCCGGTCTATCTCGACCTGCCTGGCGACATTCTCAATCACAAGGTCGACGGCGAAAAACTCCTGTTCCCCGCTAACTACCGCGTCGAGAGCCGGCCGGCCGGCGACCCGGTGCAAGTGGAACGCGCGATCGAATTGCTCGCCGGGGCCGAACGACCGATCGTCGTCACCGGCAGCGGCGTGCTGTGGTCGGGTGCCTCCGCCGAGCTGCGCGATTTCATCGAAAGCACCGGACTCCCGTTTTACACCACGCCGCAGGGCCGCGGCGTGATTCCCGAAGACCATCAGCGGTCGTTTCCGGGCGCGCGATCGATGGCGTTTCGCGAAGCCGATGTGGTGCTGGTAGTGGGCGCGCGGGCGAACTCGATGCTCTCGTTTCTGCGCGCGCCGCGGTTTTCGCCCGAAGCCCGCTTTATCAGTGTCAACCTCGATGGCCGCGAAATCGGGCACAATCGCGCGGTCGAGGTCGGCATCATTGGCGACGCCAAGCTGGTGCTGCGCCAGTTGACCGAGGAGGCCGACGGCCGCTTCGAGGCGCATCGCGAGAGCGCGTGGGTCGCGCAACTCAGCGCCAAACATCGCTCCAACCAGGAACGCTCGACGCCGCTGCTCCACTCCGGCGCCGTGCCGATCCATCCGCTGCGCCTGTGCCGCGAGGTACGCGATGTGATCTCGCGCGATACTATCCTGATCGTCGACGGCCACGAGATTTTGAACTTTGCCCGCCAGTCGATTCCGATCTACCAGGCCGGCTGCAGCCTCAACGCGGGGCCGCACGGATGCATGGGCGTCGGAGTGCCGTTCGGAATCGGCGCCAAGGTCGCGCGGCCCGAAGCCCCGGTGGTCGTGCTCTCGGGCGACGGCGCATTCGGATGGAACGGGATGGAGATGGACACGGCAATTCGCCATCAACTGCCGATCGTGGTGGTGATGTCGAACAATGCCGGCTTCACCTCGCGCAAAACCGGCGGCACGGTCGGTCGGGAGCTTGGATGGCAGCGCTACGACAAGATGGTCGAGGCGCTCGGCGGCTATGGCGAGTTCGTAGAGAAGCCCGACGACATCCGCGGCGCGATCGAGCGCGCGTTCAAGAGCGGCAAGCCCGCGCTGGTCAATGTCTGTACCGATCCGGAAGCGCAGGCGACCACGGACATGGGCTTCGCGGGATATTGAAGGCCATCGCGCACCGCGCCGATCCCCAATCCGTCCTTTGAACACAGCAGGTGCGACAGGGTTAGGAATTATCGAGACCTATGGGCCTCAGCGGCCGGCGGTGCGGCGGGCGACCTCCAGCACGCGGCGCGCGCGCGTCAGGTGCGGCACGTCGACCATCTCGCCGCGAAACGTGAACGCCATCCGCCCGGCCTTGCTGTTTTCCTCGAACGCCGCGAGCAACTCCTCGGCGTCGGCGATCTCCTGCTTGCTGGGCGAGAAAACCTCGTTGACGATTTCGATCTGGGTCGGATGGATTGTGATCTTGCCGGTGAAGCCCATCCAGGCGCCCTCGACACAGTCGCGGCGGCATCCGTCGGGGTCCTTGATGTTGACGAAAACGGTATCGATCGGCTGAACGCTCGCCGCGGTGGCCGCGAGCAGCGTCATGATTCGTGCGTAGCGGAACACTTCCAGAAACTCACCGCGCTCGTCGCGATTGCGCCGCGCGCCAATCGCCGCCGACAGGTCCTCGGCGCCCCATGACATGCTGTCGACGCGCGGATGCAGCCCGAGGTCCTTGATGTTGAGCAAGCCCTGCGGCGTTTCGGTCGCGAGCAACAGCAACTTGACGCTGCGCTCGGGGTAACCGTACTGCTTTTCGAGCCCGCCCAGGATCGAATCGATCTTTTCCACGTCGGCGAAGGTCCGCACCTTGGGAACCATGTAGGAATCCGGCCGCCCGGCCATCGTGGCCTCCAGGTCGGCGACGCCCCACGGAGTCTCCAGCGGGTTCATCCGCACCATCCGCTCGCGCCCCTTGAAATCGACCTTCCGCAGCCACTCGGTGACCGTCTTGCGCGCGGAGGCCTTGTTGTCGGGCGTGACCGAGTCCTCGAGGTCGAGCACCAGCGCGTCGGCCGGGAGATCGATCGACTTGCCGAGCATCTTGTCATTGGCGCCGGGCACGAAATGCACGGCGCGGCGCAACGTCTCCATAAAGACAACTCCAGATATCGGTTTTCGGGTAGCGGCTACTTGTTGGGCTTGCGCAACATCATCGCCGCCCGCTTGCAGCGCATCACGGTCTCATCGCGCTGATTGCGCGCGCGATGCTCGAGAATCACGATGCCCCAGTTGGGACGCGATTTCGACGGCCGCACCTCCAGCACCTCGCTCTCGGCATAGAGCGTGTCGCCGATGAACACGGGTTTGGGAAATTCCACTTTCTCGAACCCCAGGTTGCCGACCGTGGTGCCGAGCGTGAGATCGCCGACCGACAGACCGACCGTCAGGCCCAAGGTGAAGATCGAATTGACCAGGATCTTGCCGAACTCGGCCTTTTTGCCGAACTCGGCGTCCAGATGCAGCGGCTGCACGTTCATCGTGAGCGTCGTGATCAGCAGGTTATCGGTCTCGGTGACCGTGCGGCCGGGCTGATGCTTAAAGGTCTCGCCGACTTTGAATTCTTCGAAATACTTGCCCATCGTCAAAGCTCCCAACGCAAGCTGCGCGAAATTTTTGGCCCGTGCCCGCGGGGCGTGGGCGCCCCGAATCATAGTCCAGCCGCGGGCCCGCAACCAGCCGCGGACGGTCACTAAAACGGTTCAGCGCCTTGTCACACGCGGCGGGATGGACGGCGGGTGCGCGCGGCGGTGCGCCTTGGCGGCTTTTTCTTCAGCTCGGGAATATTGGCGAAGAAATCCAGCGCCTCGGGATTTGCCGCCGCCTCGCGATTTTCGACCGCGACCCCGTGGATCAGGTTACGCACCGCCAACTCCATCAGCTTGCCGTTGCGCGTGCGCGGGATATCGGGAACCTGGATCACTTTGGCCGGGACATGGCGCGGCGTGAGATTGCGGCGAATCGTCTCGCGGATTTTGTCGCGCAGCGCGTCGTCCAGCGTGAGCCCGTCGCGCAGCCTCACGAACAGCACGATCCGAACGTCGTTATCCCATTCCTGGCTGACCGCCATGCACTCCGCCACTTCATCGAGCTGCTCGGCCTGGCGATAAATCTCGGCCGTGCCGATTCGCACGCCGCCCGGATTGAGCGTCGCGTCCGAGCGCCCATAGATGATCATTCCGTCGTGCCCGGTCAGCTCGGCCCAATCACCATGACACCACACGCCCGGGAAGCGCTCGAAGTAGGCGGAGTGGTATTTCGCGCCATCAGGATCATTCCAGAAAAACAGCGGCATCGTGACGAATGGCGCGATGCATACCAGCTCGCCCTTGGTCTCCCGCACCGGCTCGCCCTGCTCGTTCCACACCTCCACCCGCATCCCGAGGCCGCGGCACTGGAGCTCGCCGCGCCATACCGGCGCGATCGGATTGCCCAGCGCGAAGCACGAGACAAGATCGGTGCCGCCCGAGATCGACGCGAGACACAAGTCCTTCTTGACCGACGCGTAAACGTAGTCGAAGCCCTCGGGCGCGAGCGGCGACCCGGTCGAGCACATCGTGCGCAGCGCATCGAGCCGATGCGTCCGTGCGGGCTCGAGTCCCGCCTTGCGGATCGCATCGATATACTTGGCCGAGGTGCCAAACACCGTCATCCCCTCGGTCTCGGCGTAGTCGAACAGGATTCCCGGATGCGGATGGAACGGCGAACCATCGTAGAGCAGCAACGTCGCGCCCGAGGCGAGTCCCGAGACCAGCCAGTTCCACATCATCCAACCGCAGGTGGTGAAATAGAAAATCCGGTCGCCCGGCCGCACGTCGGTATGGAGCTGATGCTCCTTGAGATGCTGCAGCAGGACGCCGCCCGCGCCATGCACGATACATTTGGGTACGCCGGTGGTGCCCGAGGAATAGAGGATGTAAAGCGGATGGCCGAACGGAAGGCGAGCGAATTCTATTTCCCCGGGTGCGAAGGGGGCGAGAAAATCATCCAGCGTGATGACATCGGCCGGCGCGCGAAGTTCGGCGGGCGCGTTGACGTAGGGCACGACCACCATCCGTTCGACGCCCTTTATCCGCGCGCGCAATTCACCGACCTTGTCGAGCGTGTCGAAGGTCTTGCCGCCATAGAAATAACCGTCGGCGACGAACACGACCTTGGGTTCAATCTGCCCGAAGCGATCGACCACGCCCTCGACGCCGAAGTCGGGCGAGCATGACGACCAGATCGCGCCGATCGCGGCCGCGGCCAGCGCGCCAATCACCGCTTCGGGCATATTGGGCAGATACCCCCCGACACGATCGCCCTCTTTGACGCCGGCGGCGCGCAAGGCCTGTACCGTACGCGAAACATCTGCGTAGAGTTGGTCGCGGCTAAGCCGGCGGCGCACCTTGTCCTCGCCCCAGAAAACTATTGCATCGTCGGCGCCTCGCGTCCGCAGACAATTCTCGGCGAAGTTGAGCCGTCCTGCGGGAAACCATCGCGCACCCGGCATCCGCTCGCCGTCGGCGACCGTGGTGCCGCCCTGATCGCCGATCGCGCCGCAGAAACTCCACACCATGCGCCAGAACGGCTCGCGGTTTTCGACCGACCATCTCCAGAGCGCCCCGTAGTCGGGGATCGACACCGAATGCGCGGCCTCGACCGCGCGCATGAACGCGGTCATCCGGGAACCGGCGATTCGCTCGGCGGACGGCTCCCACAATTTCTGATTGGTGGAGGACAATCGCGTAATCCTTGGCTGCTACATCTTGTCCATGACTTCGCTGCGGAAGCGCTCGAGCTCGGCGCCCTCCAGCGCCTTGATCGGAAGCCCGGCGAGCGTGCGATCGACACCCAACTCTGCCATCCGGCGCACGTCGTCGGCAGTGAGCGGCTTGCCGGTGCGGAGGCTCAGGGTGATTTCGATCGGACGCGTGCGCTCGGCCGCGCGGGCGTATTCGCGAAGCTGCGCAATCTGTGCTCGCGCCTCGTCCAGGCTATGCGCGATCCCATACCATCCGTCGCCCAGCCTGACCGTGCGCTTGAGCGCGGGCTCGCTGGTGCCGCCGAAGACGATCGGCGGATGCGGCTGCTGAACGGTCTTGGGCATGAACTTCATGCCCTGAGTTGAAACCGTCTTGCCTTGGTAGAGCGGGTCGCTCTTGCTCCACAGCTCGATCATCAATTCCAGGTACTCGCGAGTCCGCAGCGCCCGATCCTCGAACTTCATCCCGACCGCCTCGAACTCCTCCTTGAGCCAGCCGATTCCGACGCCGAAGATGACGCGGCCCTGGCTCAGTTGGTCGAGCGTGGCGATCGCCTTGGCGGTGGCGAAGGCGTTGCGCAGCGGCAGCACGAAGATGCCGGTGGCGAGGCGAATCTTTGTGGTCAGCGCGCCGACGTAGGCGAGCGTCAGCAGCGGATCGAGAAAGGGCGCGTCGGGCGGCACCAGGAACCGGCCATCGGCGGTGTAGGGATAGGCCGAGGTCTGATTGACGGGCATGATCAGATGTTCGGCGATCCACGCCGATTCGAAGCCCAGCCGCTCGGCCGCGCGCACGTCGGCGGCGATCACCTCGCCGCGCTGCCTGGTGATGAAGGTGCCGAATTTCATGAGCGGGTACCTCGCCGCGGATTCGTCGTCTCGATTGACTTAGTAAATCCGGCCAAACGCTGAGCGCGCGTGACGCTCGAGCGGCTGGCGAAAGTCCGGATGCGCGATCGCGATCAGCCGCCGCGCGCGTTCCTCCAGGCTGATGCCGCGCAGATGCGCCGCGCCGAACTCAGTGGCCACGATATCCACGTCGGAGCGCGCCGTGGTCACGATCGGATCGTTCAGCGCGGCGACTATGCGGCTGACCTTGCCGCCGCGCGCCGTTGCCGGCAGCGCGATAATCGATTTCCCGCCGCGCGAGCGCCGCGCCGCGCGCACGTAATCCACCTGTCCGCCGACCGCGCCGATATAGGTTCCGCCGGCGACTTCGGCGTTGACCTGACCGCTTAAGTCAACCTCGATCGCGGAGTTGAGCGACACGAAGGCGTTGATTCGCGCGAGCAGCTCGACGTTATGGGTTTTGCTGAGCGGCACCAGGCGGAGCGCCGGGTTGCGATGGGCGAAGTCGTAGAGCTTGCGCGTGCCCAGCAGCGTTCCGGTGACGCTCGCGTCGCGGTCGAACGGCTTGGTCTCGTTGGTCACCGCGCCCGACTTGATCAGATCCACCACCGCGTCGCTGACCATGCCCGAATGCAGCCCGAGCCGGCGATGCCCGTGGAGGGCGTCCAGGATCGCACACGGCATCGCGCCGATTCCCATCTGGATTACCGCGCCCTCGGGCACCAGCTCCGCGACCTGGCGCGCGATCTTCTTGTCAACCGCGCTGGGTTCGCGTGTCGAATGCTCCAGCGGCGGACGCGAGCTGCGCACGATATAGTCAACTCGCGACATGTCGAGCGGCTCGTCGGAATAGGTCCACGGCAGCTGATCGTTGACCTGGGCGATCACGGTGCGCGCGCGGCGCATCGCTATTTTCAGATAATCATTCACGAGCCCCATGCTGTACTCGCCGCCGGCGGCGGCGGGCGGGCTCAGATGGAGAAACACCACGTCGGCCTTAAGGATGCCACTATCGAATAGCGACTCGACGTCGGAGAGCTGAAGCGGGATGAGGCGCAGCACGCCGGCATCGATAAGACGGCGCCGCGTCCCAATCGCGCTCATGCCGAGAAACGTCAGGCGGTCGGAATGCTCCGGCTGGAGGGTCTCCGAATATCCCGGGCCGAGAAAAAGCGTGATAGGACCGATCGCGTGGCGCTGCGTGACCAGCGCCTCCGACAGGGTCAGCGGCTCGGCCGCGCCCTGCGCCCAAACCACGGTGTCGCCCGGCTTGACGTAACGCGCAAGCTCAAGTTCCTCGGCTCGGAGGTCGGTGGTCATCGTGAGGGAAAATCCGGCGGCAGCGCCCGCGCCCTCGGGCGGCGCTAACCGGCCTATAGGCTCGCGGACCGCTTGCGGCGGTCGGGGCGGCGCCGCGCCCGAGCCGGGTAGATCGCCCGCTTGGGCTGCTTTAGCGGACGAGTCTGGCGTTCGATGCGCGTTCCGGGCGTTGGCGGAGGCGGCGCGGGAGGCGGATCCAGCCGCGCCTCGTCCTGCATCAGGAGAAAGAAAAACATGTTGGCGAGCACGATCTTGGTCAGCCCGATGACCGATACCAACGCCCCCACCAGTACCCATCTTGAGGAGTCGTGGCCGAGCCATCCCATCTTCACGCCGACCAGCAGCGTCGCGACGGCGGCCACGATTATGACGCCCATCCCGATCGACACCGGGACCATCGAATTGCGCCAATAGGCCTCCGCCGAATGCGGGTTGACCGGCGCGCCCTCTGTTCGCCGGCGCTGGAGCGGGATGACGATTGCCACGTTCGTACCTGAGGATGTTTTATGCTCCACTGCGCGGCGGTGCGCAAGCGGCCGAATGAAAAAGCCTTTGCCTCCTCGCGCAATTAAGTCTAGACAAGATGCGGTACGGGACAGGACGCGGCACCTGCGGGATGAAGCTGCGTGACCGACGCGGCACCTGAACAGCGACGGAGGTTTGAGCGATGAAGTTCGGCGTGATGTATGACTTTCGCAATCCCAAACAGTGGCGGCGTCCGTATCCGGAGTTGTACGCCGCAATGATCGATCAGGCCGCGATGCTCGACGAGCTTGGCTACGACAACGTGTGGCTGACCGAGCATCATTTCGTCGACGACGGCTACAACCCCTCCGTGCTGCCGACCGCCGCCGCGATCGCGATGCGCACCAAAAAAATTCGCATCGGCACCTTCGTGCTGTTGCTTCCGTTCCATAACCCGGTCCGGGTCGCCGAGGACGCCGCCTGCGTCGATATCCTCTCCAACGGGCGCTTCGATCTCGGTATCGGTCAGGGCTACCGCGCCGAGGAGTTCGCGGCGCTGAAACTTCCGCGCCCCGAGCGCTCGGCGCGCCTGGCCGAAGGGGTCGAGCTTATTCGGCGGCTGTGGACTGACGAGCAGGTCACCTTCGAGGGCAAGTTCAATCAGGTCGAGGCGATGTCACTCCATCCCAAGCCGGTGCAGCAGCCGCATCCGCCGATCTGGATCGGCGCGCGGACCGACAAGGCGGCCCGCCGCGCCGCCCGCCTGGGCCACCACCTGCTGGCCACCATCGGGCCCGACCCCGCGATCCCGTACCGCGACGAACTGAAGCTGCTGGGGCGCGATCCGGCGAAATTTTCGATCGCTCAGCTGCGCGTCGTGTATGTCGCCGAATCGGCCGACCGTGCCTGGCACGACATCCAGGATCATCTGAACTACATGATGGGCGAATACGCGCAGTGGCTGGGCGAGGCCAACGACGTGGCCGGCGACAAGGCGGTGTGGGAGTTGAAACGCCCCGAAGACCTGCGCACCTCGCCCTATGCCGAGCACATGATGGTTGGGACACCGGCGGAATGTATCGCGAAGTTCAAGGCGTTCAGCCGCCAGTACGCCTGCACCCATTTCATCATGGCGACGCCGTTGCCCGGGATGGATCCGTCCAAGTCGCGCCGTGCGCTGGAGATGTTCGCCAGCGAGGTCCGGCCGCATCTCGCGGGACTCTAGGCGGGTTTAAAACCTGGCGGCCGGGTTGTTTCGAATCTAGACCTTGACGCACATCAGCGAGGTACAAAATGGATTTCGGATGTGTCTTCTTCGCGAGCCCGGACGCATATAAGGACACCGCGCTGGCCGAGAAAATGGGTTTCTCGCACGGCTGGCTTTACGACTCGCAGATGCTCGGCAGCGATGTTTACGCGGCGCTCGCCTTATGCGCAGTAAATACGCGCAGGCTGATCATCGGCCCCGGCGTAACCAATCCGCTGTCGCGAATTGCGCCGGTCACCGCCTGCGCGATGGCCACGATCAACGCGTTGGCGCCAGGCCGCGCGGTGCTCGGAATCGGCACCGGCAATACGGCGCGGCGCACGCTCGGGATGCCGGCGGCGCGGGTTGACCAGTTGCGCGAGCATATCGAAACCTGCCGCGGCCTGCTGAAGGGCGAGACCGTTCCGTACCAGGAAGGCGAGCGTCATCGGATGATCCGGTTTCTCAATCCCCGCGGCGGCTATATCAACATCCGCAAGCGGGTGCCGATTTATGTCGCTGCCAGCGGAGTGCGCAGCCTGGAGATGGCCGGGGAAGTCGCCGACGGCGTGATCCTGTTCGGCGCCGTCGGGCCCAGCCTGATCAAGTTCGCGATGGACAGTGTGCGCGCGGGCGCCGAGCGCGCGGGGCGCAAGCTCTCGAGCATCTACACCCTGTGCATGACCGCCTTTCACTTGACCCGGCCGGGCCAGAAACTTGAATCGACCCAGGTGCGGCGCGCCGTGGGGCCATTCGTCGCCTCGTCCTCGAACATCTTCGCGCTGGCCGCGCCCGACCGGAGCGCCCTGCCCGCGGACCTGCGCGACGACATCACCAAATTCGCCGCCGCCTACAAGGTCGAAAACGCGCCCGCGGAGACGCGCCATCTCGAGCTCTACGCGGGCTATCTGCGGGGCTTCCGCAAGGAGCACGAGGAGCTGGTGACAGAGCGTATGATTCGCGCCACCACGCTTACCGGCACGCGTGAGGAAGTCATCGATTCAATCCGCGCGATGAAGAAGTCGGGCATCCGCCAGGTTGCAATCCAGCCAATCGTGGACAATCGCACGACGCTGCAGGTTTTCTCGCGCGAGATCATCAAGGCGATGCGCTAGCACGGCAGGCATCATGCTCTCCGTCTCGCCCGACGCCAGAGCAGGCGCTGTCAGGCGACGCGAATCCGTCAAGCTTTTGGCTGTGGGGCGGCAAAAATCCGTCTCCTGGACGAGCTCACGCACCTCCTAGCGCTCAAAACCGGTTTGCGCATTGAGTTTCCCAGGTTTGGCACTTCGGTCCCGATAGCGGTCTGGAAGTTGCTCCTGTTGTGAGACAGGGACGGAACTTCTATATGCATCGAATACTAATCGTCGAAGACAATCCGGTTGATCAGCGCCTGTTCGAGCAGGCCTTGAGCGACCCGACGCGCGAAATCGAAATCTGCAATGACGGAAGTGAGGCGCTGGCCGCCTTTGAGCGCCGCGCCGCGGACCTGGTTATCTCGGACATCATGATGCCCAACATGGAGGGCAACGAACTGCTCACCGAGCTGCATCGGCGGGTCCCCGGCCTGCCGATCATCCTGGTCACCCGTTTCGGCAGTATCTCGGCCGCGGTGGCGGCGATGCATGCCGGCGCATTTGATTACGTTACCAAGCCGGTGGAGGTCTTCGAGCTGCAGACGCGAGTGAAACGCGCGCTCGAACTGGAGCAGCTTCAGCACGAGAATGACACTCTGCGCCAGGAGCTTTCCGGGCGGTTCGGCCCGGACTCGGTGGTCTCCGAAAGTATCGAGAGCCGCAAACTGATGGAAATGGTGCGACGGATCGCGGCCAGCCACTCCACGGTTCTGATCCAGGGCGAGAGCGGCACCGGCAAGGAGCTGATCGCGCGGCTGGTGCATTACTGGAGCGACCGGGTCGGACATCCGTTTGTTGCGGTCAATTGCAAGGCCTTCGCCGAGAGCGTGCTCGAGAGCGAACTGTTCGGTCATGAGAAGGGCGCTTTCACCGGCGCGTTGGCGGCGCGTCAGGGATGCTTCGAGCGTGCTACGGGCGGCACGCTGCTGCTTGACGAGATCGGCGACATCAGCCCCGAGTTCCAGGCCAAGCTACTGCGCGTGTTGCAGGAGAGCGAGGTGCTGCGGGTCGGTGGTTCGGAACCTCGGCGAATTAACGTGCGTATCGTTGCCGCCACCAACAGCTCGCTCAAGGACAAGGTCGCAGCCGGCCAGTTTCGCGAGGACCTCTATTTCCGGCTCAACGTGATACCCATCCAGCTCCTGCCGCTGCGCGAGCGGCGCGAGGACATCCTGGCGCTGGCGCGCAATTTCCTGTCCCAGATGGCGGCCAAGACCGGGCGCCATATGACGCTCGACCCGGCGGCTGCGGAGATGCTGCTTCTGCACTCGTGGCCGGGCAACGTGCGCGAACTTGAAAACGCGATGGAACGGGCCGTGGTTCTCACTCGCACCGACGTAATCACCGCCTCTGACCTGATGCTCGATCGCGTTAGAGCTGCGTTACCGGCCCCGCCGGCAATCGCACCCACCAGCGAGGATCTGGCTCTCCTGCCCCCGACGAACGAGGCGGAGATACGGGCGCATCGCGCCGCGGCGCTGGAAGAAAGCGGCGACGTCGGGCTCAGCGAATATCTCGACAAGGCCGCGGGCGAGCGAATCGCCCGGGCACTGGCCAAGGCCAAGGGCAATCGGGCCGAGGCCGCGCGCAGCCTGGGTATCGGGCGTGCGACGCTCTATCGCTTCATGCGCCGGCTGGGCAACGAACGTTTCGGCGAGCGGCATCCCCATGAGGCCGCCGAACAGCAATAACTCGCACCCGGGCGTGAGCGGCGCGCTCCGAGGTCCGGTCGCTGAGTCACGCTGCGCCGGCGATGCGGCGAGGGGCGACATGCGCGAGGTCGCGCCAGAGAACCGGGGGCCGGTGAGCTTCGCCCGGATCGATCGCCTGCGCGATTCGATGCGCGGCAAGGAATCTCTGATCGATGAATTGATTGATCTCTTCGCCGCCGACCTGCCCAAGCGCCTGAGCGCTATCGCAAAAGCCATCGAGCACGATGACCTTTCCGCCCTCGCCCTGCAGGCTCATGCGCTGCGCGGCGGGGCGGCTAATTTCGGCGCCGATCGCCTTGACGAGTTGTGCTCGATGCTTGAAGAGATCGGCCGCCACGGTCCGCACGCGGAAGCTTCGGCGATTTTCAGTCAGCTCCGCGCCGAGAGTGTACGCGTGCGGGACGCGCTGGCGGCGCTAAGGTCACAACCCTCGCAAGCGCCGCCCGCCGTTCAAAAGTCTAGCGGTAATTCCAGGTAGCTGTGATAGATGAAGTCGCGATGCTCGAGCAGGATGGGTGCGGTGGCGCTTTTAATCGCCGGATCGGTGTTGGTGTACACCCGCCTGAATGCCGGCGATAGCGGGCATAACTCGTCGGGCAGGGGATTGTTCATCGCCGCAAAGGTCGCCCAATAGATGTCGAGCGCGGTAAGTGCGTCGCCGATGAAGAACCGGCTGCCGCGTTTGCGCTGCAGTTCGAGACGGGCGGTGAGCGCCTGTAGGATTCCCACCAGGCGCACCGGCGCGGCCTCCGCGGCCGCCTTGTCATAGCCGTACTTGTTGGCAAGGTAGGTAAAGAGCTGGCGCCCGGCCTCGTCGGGGTTGGCGAGGCCCTGGCGGATGATCAACAGCCGCTTGGTCCATCCGAACCCGTTCGCCCCGCATATTTCATTGGCATAGCCGAGCATCAGCACACGGTCCTCGAGGTTGGCCGGAACCAACGGCGGACTGGGCTGGAGCCGCTCGGCCAGGTAGAGTTGGTCGTTCCAGAGGCTGCGCGGCCATTCCTCATTCCAGACCATCACTGGGGCGCTCGCCTGCGAGGTCCAATCGAGCAACTCGCGATTGGCGCCGCCCAGCTCCTGGCGCACTTTTACGTAGGGGAGCTTTTTGACATAGAGGATGCTCTTGGCCGCCTCGCTCCATGGCCCCGGCACGCCGGGCGTCAGCACGAGGCGCAGGCCGGTCATCGCGCGCGCCCGTTCTACGTCGATATATTCCGCCATGGCATCATCTTCTCCTAGATGGATTACGTCGTCGGCCGCAGGCGATTCGCCGCACCTTGCCCGGCGAACCGTACCGACGGCGAAGTGTCAAATCAAGTTTGTTGCAGAAAAGTCCGCAAAAAGAAAAGCCCCCGAGAGCGTCGCCGCTTTCGGGGACTCAATGGCCGGCCGCAATCCGGTTAATAGCTGATTACCATCTGCGCTGAACTCGACAACGGCAGGGTCACGTTGTTGAAGGGATAAAACGGATGATAGTTGTACGCCACGCTCACGCTCACCACCTTGCCCGGCGCGTTGTTCCCGGTTGGGCTCGGACATTGGTTTGGCGGCGCCTGGGGATTCCAGCAGGAGGTGACAGTTATCGAACCGGGATCAATGCCCTTTGCCTCACTGCGCACGAATGTCTGGATACTGTCCGAGGTGGCCGGTGACGTGCTCTTGGAGCCATGGACAATCGCGTAGCGCACGGCGTCACGGGCGGCATTGGAAAGGAAGCTATAGGTATAAATGACCATCCCGAAGCTGACCACGCCGAAAATGAGTGATAGCGTCGGCAGCACCACCATCATGAATTCGGCGTAGGTCTGCCCGCGAGACCATCTGCGTGAGTGACGTGTGACGTTCATGCGCTTTTGCGACTTCATGATGTTCCCTTCTGGGCCTGCAGCACCGCCACCGAGCTTAGCGGGATGGTGTTGGGGAGGCCCCAGCTCAGGCCGGTGCGAAAGGTTGCGCTGGTGGTTACCTTAACGAACACCTTCGGCTCGGTGCAGGTGGATGGTGGCGCGCCGCACGAGACCACACAGGCGGAAGACTGTGAGGGACTGCATTGGGCGCCGTCGCACATACAGAAGTGAGTGGGGACGACCGAGAGCCCGGCGATATTTTTGCCGTCGTTGCTCGCGGCGGCGGTCATTCCGGTGTTGTCAACCGCTTTCACGTAACTCTGCGCGCCGTACTGAACCCCGGCCCGCGCCGCGCTGGCCACGCCCATCGCCACGTAAAACACCCGTGCGAACTGACAGATAACAAATAGCAGGATGACAAGAAACGGCAGCCCCAGAGCCAGTTCGACCGCGCCTTGTCCTCGCAAAAACTTTCGCAATTTCATGACCGGAATCTCCTCCCTATTGAACCAGGGCCGCGTCTTTGATCAGCGAACCGTTGGCGAGACACGATGTAACGTTGTTGCCCACGTTGGAAGTGCCGACGAAGGTGAGCGTGTCTGCCACGATCAAGGTGAATCCATTGACGGCGGAGGTCCCCGCGTAGCTGAGAGGAGTCGTAGGGAAATAGATGGCGCCGTTGAAGGTCGAGCCGGCGGCGCCGTTGATTGTGCTCCCGTGACCATTGGTAATGGAGCGGTCCTGAAAAAACAGCATGCCTGGAATGCCGCTGGCCGCTCCGTCGCACGGCGAGCCCAGATTCACGGTCGCAGTGCTGTTGATGGTGATACCAGAGTAATTTGTCGCGTTGTTACCGCTGCCGTTACCGCCCGTCAAATAGAAGGTCACTCCGGAGCCGGATACCGTAGCTCCACCATCGATCGTGATTCCGCCACCGTCGATGATATAGAGGCCGGAACCGAAAGTGACCGTATTACCGGCGTTGATATGGATGCCCCCGCAGTATGTTTGCGGGGCGGTGATCGATCCACTGATATTTTGGGTGTGAAACCCGCTAGGGCACGGATTAGCGCCGATAGTAGGAGCCGCAATGTAGGACAGCGGATCGCCGAATTGCGCAATCCCCGTCGTGGGAGGCGTGCTGCCGCCACCGTTGACGTTGGTTCCGCCCACAACGCCCACCAGTGGCGCCGTAATCGTTCCGCCCCCACTCACGGTGAGCGCCGAGCTACTGGTCGAGTTATCGTACAAGCCACACGCGGAAGTGACGCTGGCAGTACCGCCTACTGTCGTCGCTCCCGACGCCGAGGGATCCAGGGAGTAAACGCATGAACCCGATCCCAGCGTCACGGCGACCGCGCTGGTCGAAACCGGAACGGCCGACCATCCGAGAACCTTCATAAAATAGGTCGGCTGGGTCTGCGAAACGTCCACCTGGACTGCGTTGGAATTGGCCGCATAGGGCCCCGAGGTTGGAGGATTATGGACCGCTACGGTTATTGTGTGAGTGGCGCCCGGACGGGTTCCACCATCGGCAAATCCGTTGTGCGACGCTGCATCCTTAGCTGCTGTGGTTATGTCGGTGCTGCTGCCGCCGATCGCGATCTCGTCGGCTCCGGCCACCGCCCCGGCATCCGCCGCGCTCTGCATCAGGCGCCTGGTGGTCCATAAATCTCCGACATCCACCGCCAGGGCCGCCATACCAAGGAGTACGACTAGAGCGATACTCACCAGCAAGAACGTCTGGCCGGAGGACCTGCGTGCAATCCGCCGTAGCGCAACCGCAACATTTATGGGTCGATTCATCGCGTTTCCTCCGCCTTTTGAGAACATACGCTGCTAAAGCCTATCTAAGAAACATACAGCGTTTCCAATAACCATGTCGGGGGAGATGTTCTGCAAAAACCAAACCAAGTGGCATGTGGCCCTAGACGCGCGAGGGTTTCTCGCAGACCCTCTGAGTACTCTTTCGTCGCTATCTATAAAAGGGGTAATCGAAGAAAAAAGGGGGTAATCGAAGATCGGGCGAACGCCGGAAAGACATCGGCCAAAGTATCGAGCGGAAGCGGACCGCACGAATCAATTTGCGTTTTCAGCCCGTTTGCAGTTATTGACCCAAGAGGCGCGGAAGATATACCCCAGGAGACCGAACGATGAAGCAAATCATCTATGCCATGCAGTTCAAGGGACAGGGCGGACCGGGCGCATCGCCGAACGTGCTCAAGGCGGCGACCAGCTCGCCGAGTTCCACGGTCAGCAGCGTTATAGGCTCCGAAGGTCTGCACGGCAGCGTGCAGTCGGCGGCCGGCGGCAAGGCGTCGTTTGAGTCAGAGGTCACGATCACGGGAGAAACCTCCTTCGTCGAGTCGGGCACCATCCGCTTCGGTGACGGCAATCATCGCCTGCGCTTCAGCACCGTCGGACAGGGGCATCTCGGCGACAGTCCGGAGCCGAAACTTAAGTCGGGGGCCGTGATGTGGCGGGTCGATGGCGGCGACGGACAGTTTGCCGGCGCCAGCGGATACATCACCTCGAACTTCACGATGGACGAGGCGGGCCACGTGACCGACAACCAGTTCGGCGTGATCTACGTCAAATAAAAAGAGCGGAGCGCGCGCACGCCCCGCGCTTTGGCACTCCAGGCCGCGATACGCGATTAGTGTTCGAGCAGGCGCGAAAGGGTGCGGGCGGTATAGTCGACCAACGGGATGACGCGTTCGTAGTCCATCCGCACCGGACCGACGATCGCCACACTCCCGAGCGCCATCGCGCCGTTCTGGTAGGAGGCGGCGACCACGCTGAGGCTCGCCAGGCGCGCGTCGATATTTTCGGAGCCGATCGACACGGTGAGTCCGCTGTGGGCGACGCTGCGCTCCAGCAGATCGAGCAGGGCGCTCCGATCCTCGAGCGCATGAAGCAACTCACGCAGGCGCTTGTGATCGGCGAACTCCGGCTGGTCGGCGACTTTCGCGCTGCCTTCGACGTAGACCTCGGATGAGCCGACGCGCTCAGCCAGCGCGCCACCTAGCGCCAGCGCCGCGCGCCTGAACCGGTCATAGCGGGCCCGATCCTCGCGCTGGCGCTCTTCGATCCATTCGCGCGCCTCCTCCAGCGTGCGCCCGTGCAGCGCCTCGTTGAGGTAACGCGCCATGCGGTCGAGTTCTTCCTGGCCATGGTCGCCTTCGGTCTGCACCAGGCGGTTGTGTACTCCACCGGCGGCGGCGACGAAAATCGCCAGCACCTCTCGCTCGCGCAAACGCAGGAAGCTCACGCGCTCGAGCTTTATCGACTCCAGCCGCGGCCCCATCACCAGCGCCGCCTGCCCGGTCAGCAGCGCCAGCAGGCGCGAGGTCTCGCGCATCACCTCGCCCAGCTCGCGCGGCCCACCCGAATAACACAGCTCGATTTGCGAGCGCTCTTGAAACCCGATATGCCGCACCGACATCACGTGGTCGACATAGTGGCGAAACGCGCGGTCGGTCGGGACGCGACCGGCCGACGTGTGCGGCTGGCGGAGA
>DATJID010000048.1:0-22123 GCA_035493515.1 Binataceae bacterium (SeqCode)
GACCATCAGTTCCGTGTCGCATTCAAATGCGAGCTGCTGCTGTTTCTCATCGGATTACCGCTGGGATTGTCGCGCAAGGAGGTGAAGGATCTCCTGCGATTCCGCGCGGTCACGGTGAAAGGCAAGCCGGCGCTCCGCCACGATACCGAATTGATGCCCGGCGAGGTCGTGACTATTGCAGCCACGCGCAAACCCGCGCGCCCCGCGGCGCTCGAGCGCCACGGACTCGCAATCGTGCATCTGGATGACGCCGTAGCCGTGGTCGAGAAACCTGCGGGACTGCTTTCGATGGGCTCGGAGCGCGAAAAAGAAAGGACCGCGTATCGAATCCTCAACACCCATCTAAAGGAGGCCATGAAAACGCGGGTGCAGCAGATCTTTATAGTCCATCGGCTCGATCGCGAGACCTCCGGTCTGATGCTCTTCGCAAGGACCGAGTCGGCACAGGCCGCGCTGCAGCGGAACTGGAAGGGCGTCACCAAAAGATACCTGGCGGTCGTCGAAGGCGTTCCCGCGGATGCGCAGGGCACCCTGACGGATAGGCTTAGCGAAACCAGGTCACTGATGGTCCGGCGGGTCGAAAAGGGCGGCGACCTGGCGATCACCTACTATCGCTTGTTGCGCACGAAAGGGGACAGGTCGCTGCTCGAGTGTACGCTCGAGACCGGACGCCGCAACCAGATCCGCGTCCAACTGGCCGCGTTTGGCCATCCGGTCGTCGGCGATCGCAAATACGGCGCGAAGAGCGATCCCGTTCGGCGGCTCGCGCTACACGCGTGCGAGCTTAATTTTCGCCATCCGTTTTCCGGCGCGCCTATGGAATTTCACAGTGCCCTGCCACCGCGGCTCAATACGCTCGTCGAAGGCTCGGCCCGCGCCAACAGGACTTGACGCTCAAGTTGCACGGGTGGTAAAAAGCGAATTACTTAGATTGCTAAGTGTTTTTCGAAAGGCTTCATTGCATCGTCAAACTCCAGGTGTAAGGCGGGCGAACCAACCCTTCGCTCAAAGGAAGTGTGACCCATGCCTCTAAACGGATTGGCAGGCAAGACCGTGATCGTCACCGGCGCCGCCCAGGGTATCGGCCGCGCATACGCGCGCCGCTTCCGCGACGAGGGATGCAACGTCGTCCTGGCCGACGTCAACGCGGACAAGGGCCGCAGCGTGCTCGCCGAAGTCACCGACGCGGGCGCCAGCGCGATCTTCTGCACCACCGACGTCTCCAGCGAGGCGTCGTGCAAGCAAATGGTGGACGAAGCGCTAAGCGCCTTTGGCCACGTCGACGTGCTGATCAACAACGCGGCCATCTTTTCGACCATCACCATGAAGCCGTTTTGGGAAATGAGCGTCGCCGAATGGGACGGCCTGATGGCGGTCAATCTGAAGGGCGTATGGCTCGCCGGCAAGGCCTGCAGCGCGCCGATGCGCGAGCAGAGAAGCGGGGCGATAGTGAACATCTCGTCGGCGGCCTACATGCTGGCGCGTCCTGGTTACGCGCACTATATGGCCTCCAAGGCCGGAGTGCTCGGACTCACGCGCGCGATGGCGCGTGAACTGGGCGAGTACAACGTGCGCGTCAACGCGATCACGCCGGGACCGGTCTATACCGAGATCGCGCGCGCGACCGTCACCCCGGAGCAGAAGGAGGCGATGCTCAAGATGCAATGCCTCAAGCATCACGAAACGCCGGCGGACCTGGTTGGCGTGGCCGCGTTCCTGGCCTCCGACGACGCCGGTTTCATCACCGGGCAGACGATCAACTGCGATGGGGGCCTGGCGTTCATCTAGCCGCGGTACGTCGGCTAACTCGAAGACTTCGGCTAACTGAACGATTGGTCTAAATGAAAGCTCTCGACCGCATCCGCACCGACGTCGTCGGCAGCCTGCTGCGTCCCGCGGCGCTGGCTGAAGCCCGTCTGCGCCTGGAGCGAGGCGAGATGGGCGAGCGCGAGTTTCGTGCGGCCGAAAACGAAGCCGTCGATCGCGCAATTCGTCTGCAGGAGCAAGTCGGACTCGACGTCGTCACTGACGGCGAGTTTCGCCGGCTCAATTTCCAGGACAGCTTCGGCGAGGCGGTTTCAGGATACGACCGCGGGCAGGCGACGCTGGATTTTTACGATCAACGCACCGCTGGCGCCCAGCCGCTCCATCGCTTCGACGTTCCGGTCGGCGTCGAACACGGCAAGGGAACGCCGGTAGTGCAGCGCCAACGCGTGGTCGAGCGGCTGCGCCTTCGGCGCCACCTGGTGCTCGAGGAGTATCGTTACGCGGCCGCGGCCGCGCGCAAACCTGTCAAGGTTACGCTCATCGGACCCGATCGGATTTCGCAGCGCGTCGACCTTGCCAACTCGGCGCAGGTATATCCGGCGATGGAAGACTTCCTGGCCGACGTGGTCGAGGTCGAGCGCGAGATGATCGCGAGCCTCGTCGCCGCGGGATGCCGTTACGTGCATATCGACGCGCCCGGCTATACCGCCTACGTCGACGCCCCGTCGCTCGACGCGATGCGCTCGCGGGGCGAAGATCCCGTCGCCAACTTCAAGCGTTCGCTCAAGGCCGACAACGATCTGATTAGCGGCTTCGGCGATGTGACCTTCGCAATCCATCTGTGCCGCGGGAATCAGCGCAGCATGTGGCATCGCGAGGGCGCCTACGACGCGATTGCCGAGATGCTGTTCGGCGAACTGAACCACGACCGCTTCCTGCTGGAGTACGACTCGCCGCGCGCCGGCGGTTTCGCGCCGCTGCGCTTCGTGCCCAAGGGCAAGACCATCGTGCTCGGCCTGGTCAGCACCAAGGTGGCGCAACTCGAAACGATTGACGATCTGAAGCGGCGAATCGACGAAGCCGGCCGATACGTCGCGCTCGAACAACTGGCGCTCAGTCCGCAGTGTGGCTTCGCTTCGGAGTTTGTCGGCAATCTGGTTACCGAGGATGATCAGAGGCGCAAGCTCGAACTGGTGGTGGAGACGGCGCGTCAGGTCTGGGGCTGAAGCTCGTCGAAAGCGAATTCGAAGCTAGATGCCGATGTTGTTGGTGAGTATCAGCAGTTGACCGGCTAGACCCGCTTCTCGATGAACCCCGATCGCCTGCACCTCGGATGACGTAACCAGGCGCTGGAACTCCACTCGCGACGGATATTCCACGATCGCGACCACGTCCCACAGTTCTTCGGCCTCGCCGATAACCAGCCCATTGACGCGGCCGCTGAACAGAAACCGTCCACCCGCGCGCTCGACGATCTTTCGCATCTCGGTGGCGTAGCGCATGTATGCCTCGACGCCGGAGACCTCATCCGACCGGCCGTCCTTGTAAACCGCCCGGTTGCGAAATTTCAGCAGATTGACCATCGCGACAGGCCCAACAGAAGTATCGGCGGCCAGCGCTTGAATTGTCTGCGCACTCGGATAGAGCGCATTGTCCACTTTCAATTTCGGTTCCTCCGTCAGCGAAGCGCAAGCCGGACCTGCCGGGCGCTTTGTGGATTTGGTCGTGGAGACGCGAGTCAGGTCTGGGGCTGAAGGCGCCGGCGTTGCGCCCGCAGTTTCCACAACTCCCATGAGCGATCGATCTGCGCGGCGTTACAGGCCGCGGCGGCTTCCGCTTCCTCGCGCGTAAGGTAAATCACGGTGCCCAAGCGCATCGCCTCGGACTGCAGCGCCGCGCTGATCTCCGTGTAGACCGCATTAAACACCGCCTGACGCACGCTCGATCCCACCACCGTGCAGCCATGCCCGCGCATCAGCACCACCGATCCAGCGCCGAGCGATTTCGCCAGGGCGGCTCCCAGGGCGCGGTCGCGAATCAGCAGGTCAGTGCCGGGCCCGGCGGCCGTGCGGATTTCGAAGACCGGACAGCCCTCGCCGAGCACCCCGCCGAGATGCCAGACGGCGCGCAGCGGCACGTGCTTGGCCACGCTGAAGGGCACGACCGCCGGTGAATGGCTATGCACCACCGCGCCAGCGTCCGGCCGCGCCCGGTAAATTTCACTATGGATGAACCGTTCGAGGTAGCTAGTGCGGCCACTCGCGTCGAGAGCATTGCCGTCGAAATCGAACTCCATGATTTCGGCGGGGGTGACCAGCGCCGGCGCGATACTACGCGCCAGGAGGAAGCGGCCGCTTTCCGTAGGGTGACGAACGCTGACGTGCCCGAATCCGTCGACCACGCCCTGGTCGAACAGGATGTGATTAGCCGCCACCAGCTCGTCGATCGCGCGCGCAGTCTCAGGCATCGAACTCGACGTGCACGTTCTTGATTTGCGTTGCATCCATCATTTCTTCGATCGACTCTTCCCGGCCCACGCCCGACTGCTTGTAACCGCCGAACGGGGCGGCGAGGTAATGCGCGCTCGAAGAATTGATCCATACGTAACCCGCCTCGACGCGCGCGGCGATGCGATGCGCGGCGGCCAAGTCGCGAGTCCAGATCGAAGCCGTCAGGCCGTACTCGACGTCGTTGACCGCGTGCAGCATCTCGGCTTCATCCGCCCATCGAAACACGCTGAGCACCGGGCCGAATATTTCCTCGCGCGCGATCCGCATCTTCGGCGTCACGTCGGCGAAAATCGTCGGCTCGACGAAGAATCCTTTGCTCAGATGCGCATCCTGCGGCGCTTTGCCGCCGGCGACCAGCCGCGCGCCATCCTCGACGCCGTAGCCGATGTAGCGCATGACCTTGTCGAATTGTTCCTTGCTGATCAGGCTGCCCACCGCGGTGCTTTGCTCGGTGGGGATGCCGGGTTTTATCGCCCGCGCCGCCGCGGCCACGCGCTCCAGCACCGCGTCGTGGATCGCCTCATGTAAAAAGGCGCGGCTGGTCGAACCGCACGACTGGCCGCACCAGGTGAAGTTCATCCCGCGGATGATTCCGGCGGCCACCTTGTCGGGGTTGGCGTCGGGATAGGCAATCAGCGCGTTCTTGCCACCGAGTTCGAGCGCGACCTTCTTGAGCGAATCGGACGACGCTCGCATGATCGCTTTTCCCGTCGGCACCGATCCTATCAGCCCGACCTTCGCGACCAGCGGATGAGCCGTCAGTGCGGCACCGCACTCGCGTCCGCCCGGCAGAACGGAGAACACCCCGGGCGGAAAAAGCGGCCCGACCAGTTCGGCGAAGCGCAGCGATGAGAGCGGCGCCTGCTCGGGCGGTTTGACGATCAGCGTGTTGCCGGTCGCGAGCGGCGCGCCGGTGCGCATCGCGGCGAACAACAGCGGATGGTTGAACGCGTTGATGCGCGCGATCACGCCCAGCGGCTCGCGCAGCGTGTAGTTCAACACGCCGGGGCCCATCGGGATGGTGCTGCCTCTGACCTCGCTGACCAGGCCGGCGAAGTATTCCACGCTGGCGGCGCCGATCGCCGAGTCATTGATCATCTCGGCGATCGGATTGCCGCAATCGGCGGCGTCGATCAGCGCCAGTTCGCGTCCGTGCCGGCGGAGCAGCGCCGCGACCTCGCGCAGAATTTTCGCGCGCTCCAGCGGTTTGACGTCGCGCCACTGGAAAAATGCCGTATGCGCGGCGCGCACCGCGCGATCGACGTCTTCCGCACCAGCCCACGCGACCTTGCCCAGCGATTGGCCGGTCGAGGGGCTCCAGACATCAGTGCGAGCGCCCTCGGCGGCGGCGTGCCAGCCGCCCGCATAGTAGAGTTCGCGCGGAATCGCGGCGACCAGCTCTCTTTGATCGATTGTTTGTTGGCTTGCGTCAGACATCTCGAAATTTCTCCTTGCGCGCGTGCTAACGAAGCCCGGCCTGCCTGGCGAGCGGCATGATCTGCTGTTTGAACTGCCGCATGCCGTCGATGTACCGCGGCCACGAGAGCACCGCGCCATCAAGGCCCATCTCCGAGAGCGTTTCCAGCCCTTCGACGATCTGTTCGTTGGTGCCGACCAGCGGATAGCCGCCCCATCCCGCGATGAAATGCCTTTTCATCGAGCGCAAGGTCTCCGGCGGCAGAATTTGCGCGTTGATACCCATCGTCTCGACCAGGTTGGCCACCGCGACCCAATCGCCCTTCTGATTGACGTAGTAATCGAAAAAATCGCGGGCCTCTTTTTCAGTCTCTCCCTGGACCACGTAGGCCGCGGTCCATAACTGGAGGTCGCGGCCGTATTCGCGCCGGGCAAGTTCGCGATAGCTGCTGACCCGCGCCTTGGCCCCGGCGGCGTCGTCGGGATTGAAAATCACGAACGCGACATCGCAATACTTGGCCGCGTAGTGGCGTCCCACCTCGGAGCCGCCCGCATTCATCACGACCGGATAAGGCGCCTGGATCGGCTTGGGCCGCAGAATCCCTTTCTTGATTTGGTAATACTTGCCGCTGTAGTCGAATTCCTCGTCCTCGGTCCACAGACGCTTGATGATGTCGAGCCATTCGATCGCGCAATCGTAGCGGAGGTCGTGATCCATCTGCGGCGCGCCGAACATCTCGATCTCGGGCAGGAACCATCCGGTGACGATGTTGAGCGCGAAGCGTCCGCCGGTAACGTGATCGATCGTTGTGGCCTGCTTGGCGGCCATGATTGGATGCACGGTCGGCACGTGCGAAGTCGCGAACACCGCCGGGTATTTGGTCGCGGCGCCGATTGCGGCGGCCCAAGTGTACGGTTCGAAGCCGGCGCCGTTGAAATTCGTGATCCCGCCGAAGCCCTTCCAGCGGCCGACCGGCACCAGCGCCTCGAACTCCATCTCGTCCGCGAGCCGCGCGAGCGTGAGCGTGCTCTGCCAGTTGGCTTGCAGAGTGCCGTCGATCGTCGTGATCGCGCATCCGTGGCTCAGGTTACTGGAGAAGGTCCCGAGCTTGAACTTGCGGTCATTGAAGAGCGGATTGGTTTTGCGTCGCGGGTCGTCCGCGTTTTTGTGCATGCTCATATGTGACCTACTCTCAATCAGGCCGCGGCCAACAGGCCGGCGCGCGCGAGCACCCGGTCCAGCCGCGCGGCCAGTTCGGGCGTCGCCGGCATCATGGGCAGCCGATGCTCTTCAGTTTCGAGCAACCCCATTCGCTTCATCATGTATTTGAGCGGCGTGGGATTGGTGTCGAAGAAGATCGCCTGATTGAGTTCGAACAGCGCGTCGTGCGCGGCGCGCGCCGGCGCGAGGCGTTCGGCGAACACATCCTCGCACATCTGGGCGAGCGCCGCGGGTTTGAGATTGCCTGCGGCATTCATCAGGCCGCACGCGCCGATCGTCATCATCGGAAAACTCAGCTCTTCCAAGCCGACGAAGATGCGAAACTCGTTCCCCATCCGCGCGAGCACCTGGCTCACCAGCGCAAGGTCGTTGGCCGCGTGCTTCATCCCGACCAGGTTGGGGGTCCGCTCCGCAATGCGCTCGATGGTCGCGGCCTCGACATTGACCGCCGCTCGTCCGGGTATGTGGTAGATAAGCATCGGCAGCCGCGTACGTTCTCCGATATCAACATAGTATTCGACCAGACCGCGCTGCGGTGGGCGGATAAAGTACGGAGTCACGACCAGGACCGCGTCGGCGCCCGCTTTTTCCGCGGCGGCGGTCAACTCGATCGTGTCGGCATGCGATTGTGAGCCGGTAGCCGCGACCACGGGGACGCGGCCGCGCGCGGTCCGCACCGCGAGCCGCACCAACTCGTTGCGCTCCCCGATGCTCAGGGTGCTCGGCTCCGCCGTGGTGCCGTTGACGACCACTCCATGCGAGCCTTCGGCCACCTGGCGCTCGACCATCCGCGCGTAGGCGTCGTAATCCACCGCGCCGGCGATAAATGGCGTGACCAGCGGAGGGTAGGAGCCGCGCAGGAAATTGCGGTTAAGCGCTAACACCGGCTAAGCGACCTTGGCCCGGTTGGTGTCGAAGCCGTAGCTGGAGCCCAACAAGCGCGCCGGATGCTTCAGGTCCTCCTGCCACATCAACGAATCCATCGCGATGTTGAGGGGGCTGTCCTGGATAGTCAGTTCGTACACCGGCTCGTCGTTGGAAGCGTGATTGTGCACCGCCCATCCCGGCGCCGACAGCATCAGGTCGCCCGCCTTCCACGGCAACACCTTGCCCTGCACCGTGCTATAGCCACTCCCCGAGAAGTAGTAATTGATTGCGGCGGCGGCGTGGCGATGCGGTTTGTCAACGATGTGCGGCGGGCGCACGGTCATGGTTGCGAAAAAATTGTGCGTGGTGCCGTTGGTGCGTCCGGTCGCCGGGTTGTACAGCAGGTACAGACGCCGGCCGACGTAGGAAGAGCCGAGCGCCTGCAGCTTGTCGAGATGCTCCTTGACCTGGCGCCATGGCCAGAACAGCACCGGCGATTCGATCACGTCCGGGCTTATCAGTTTTTCGTAGGGCAGCAGGTAAGCGCCGTCGCTGTTAAGCGCAAAGGTGCCGTATGGGTTGACGTGACGCGCGTCAACTTCGCCGGTCGGGGCCTCGCCCTTGATTTCTTCGGCCGGCGGATTCTCTTCGACGATATGCGCGTTCATTTTTTCCAGCAACGCGGCGTTGCTGTAGGTCAGCCGCACCTGCAGGTCATCGCTGTCGTTGAAGTTCTGGTAAACGTTCAACGAGGGTGTGTTCCAGACGTCGTACTGGCCGAAATTGATTTGCCGGCCGTTGACCACCGCGTGTCCGCGGCCGCGGATGCAGAAGTTGACCTGCGAGGAGTTGTGGCGGATCGGCTTGGTGCGCTCGCCCGGCTTGAGCACGTCGAGTGCGACCTGGATTCCGGGAGCGAGGCCGGTGCCGTTTTCGTTGGGATGCACGATGAGCGAGCGGCGCCGTCCATTAGCCGGCGGCGGCAGACTCGCGAGCCGATCAACCTCGGCTTCGATCTCTTCCCTGGTGATCACGATTGACGGCCACAGATCGATCTTGGGAGTAACGTAACCGCTGCGATCGACGAATCTGGGTTTTGTTGCGCTCATTGGTCTGTCCTTTCTGAATTCCGCCTTCTGAATTCTGTCGTGATGCTGTTCGCTGAATTCTGTCCTGCTGAACTGAAATTGCCTCGCGATTGAATTGCGCCGCCGCCAGGTTCGATACGCTGGCGAGGCCCTACGCGTCTTTGCCCCCCAGACGCGGCTTGGCCCGGAGCGTCGGAGACAGTGGCCGCCCCACGCCATTGGCGCGCGCGCGGCCGAGAACCTCGACGCCCATCGAGAGATCCGAAATTCCCATACCCATCGCTTTGAACAGAGTCAGGTCGGCCGCCGCCGGGCGGTCCTTACCCATTGCAATCACCTGACTCAATGGCAGCACGCCACTCCAGGCGTGATCATCGTCGCCGTAAAACTCGATAAATTCGCGCGAGAGATTGCGCACCCCCGCAACGGTGTCGGCCGCGACCACCGCGCATCGCCCAAGCATCGAGGGCTCGAATTCGGCGCGCTCCGGCACGACGGCGCCGACCGCGTTGATATGCGCTCCGCGCGCGACCATCGCGGATTGCAGAAAAGGCGCGGTCGCGCGCGTGACCAGGGTTATGATTTCGGCGTCCTTTACCGCGGCGGCGATGCTCGCCGCGGGTTCGATTTCCAGGTTCAACTCCGCGCTCGCACGTTTCGCGAAAGCGGCCGCGTTTTCGGGATTACGGCTGGCCACGCGCACGCGCCGGAGCCTGCACACCGCGGCGACTGCCGCGACCTGGGCGAGTGCCTGTTTGCCCGCACCGACCAGCGCCATCGTGGCTGCGTCCGGCGCGGCGAGCCATCGAGTCGCGAGCCCGCTGATTGCGGCGGTGCGCAACTGTCCGAGCGCGAACGCCTCGATCACCGCCATCAGTTGGCCGTTGGCGGCGTCGAACAGAATCAGCAGGGGATTCGCGCCGCCTTCGGTATGAGCCCAGGTCTTGGTGCCGACCACTCCCTCGGCCAGCATCGTTGCGCCGATCGCGTGCAAAGTGTCGCCGTGGCCGAAGGTGGCATGGGTCTTCGCCATGTTGACCGCGCCGCCCTCGGCCTCTGCCGAGAGCCCGCGCTCCAGTGCTGCTATCGCATCGGGCATGTCGACCAGCGCGGCGACTTCCGCCTCCGTGATCCAGAGTGCCTCACCGCTCATCGCGTGGCGGCGGTTCATAGCGGTGTCATTCATAACGGATAGATCAGCGAGTTCGGCACCAGCACGGTGTCGTACACGCAGGTTCGCGATTTGAATTTGAGCACGTCGCCGTCGCGCACGAGCGTATCGATGTAGCGGCCGGCGCTCAGGACGCGGGTTTCATCGTCGACCAAAGTTTGCAGCACAGCGTAGTTGGCCTGCACGTCGACGCCGTCCGCGGTCGCGGGCGCGACCCGGAGCGAGCTTACCAGATGGCGCAGCGCGCGCGGCGCGAACATCTGGGTCTGACGGATGGTGACCACGCGGTCGGTCAGCATCGCCTTGCTCTCGCATCGCATCAGCGCGAGCGGCAGTCCGCGTTCGCGATTCTCGCGCGAGACGATCTGGTAGAGACAATCGTCGGTGAAAAACTCCGGCCACTGCTCCAGCTCGAAGTTGTCCAGCGCGTGAGCGTACTCGGTGTACAGCTCCTCGATTTCGAGCCGCAAAGCGAAGTCCTGTTGCGCCCGCGCCATCGTACTCAGAACTCCATCACCTCGCGGTAATGCTTGTAGAAGGCGCGGATCGCCGCCTCGGTCACCATGTGTTCTTTGTCGTCGGTGCCGCGCCCGTCCATCTCGAGCAGGCCCGCACTGCCGGGACGCTGGCGCACGCCCTGCTGCGAGAACTCCATCACTTCGCCGTCGTCGATCGAGACCAGTCCGGCGGGCCCCATCAGGTTTGCCTGACGCAGGCGCCGTTGGGTCATTTCGGGTGTGTCGTCAGCGTAACCGAAAAACGTCCACATCAGGTCGAAGAGTTCCGGACCGCGGGGCACCAGATGGCGCATCGCGAGCGTGTTTGACTGCTGCTGGATAATGATGTTGGGCCACAGCGTCTGCATCACCACCGTGGCCGCGCCCGGAAACTCGCGCACCGGGTCGAGCAGGCGCGGGTCGCTGAGCTTGAAGTCGGCGCGGAAGTTTTTCATGTCCTTGGTGGTCGCGTTGAGCGTTTGGTCGCCCTTGCTCGAAATGAGCACGCAATGCATCCCGTCCTGGTCCATCTTTACGGCCGAGGGCTGGTCGGCGCGGAACAGGCCGAAAGTGACCAGGAAGACGTGCAGCAGGCTCGCGTGATACGGGTCCTTGATGTTCTCGAACATCAGCTTCCAGTTGGCCGGGATCCGCTGGCGCGAATAGCCAAGCACGCGCAATTCGCGTCCGTCGAAGACGCGATCGAAGTAGGGCAGCATCGCGGGGCCGAGATATTCCTCGAACGGCGGCGCGGCGGACTCGAAGCTCGCGAAGATCACACCGTGGCGCGCCGCGACCTTAAGCCGCGTCAGGCCGTTTTGCGCCGGATCGAAATCCTCGGGCATCCCGCCATTGCCGTTGACGCCGCGGCGAAAAGGCACCCCGGTGAGATTGCCTTTCAGATCGTAGCTCCACTGATGGTACGGACAGGTGAAGGAGCGAGTGTTGCCCCAGTTGGTGCGGCAGAACTGGACCCCGCGATGGGCGCAACGGTTGAGCATCACGTTGACCGCGCCGCTCTTGTCGCGTACCACGATCACCGGGCGCTCGCCGACGTGGCTGCGCACAAAATCGCCGGGCTTCGGAATTTCGGCCTCGAGCGCCACGTAGTTCCAGTACGGGCCGGAAAAAATGCGCGTCTGCTCGAGCGCGTAAACCTCGGGATCGGTATAAACCCAGTAGGGGACGCGCCCCAGGCCTTCGGACGGCCATTGACGAAAGTTTTGCGGGGATTTTTGCGTGGCTGTTTCCACGTGATCGCTCCGTGTTGATGAGCCGGCGCGCCAGATGACTCAGCTTCAAGGCAAGGGCATCGGATGCCAGGTATCCAATGCCAGGTCCTAAATACAAAGATATCTAAGTATTCTTAGTAGCGCCCATTCCGGCTATCGTCAAGTCGGTAAAAACACCGCAAAAAGCGCCGCGCGGCGCGGGGCCGGAGAGCCTGCTATGCTGCGGGCAATGCGGGCCGCGGGAGGGGTGCTCCCCTATGGCCGAACAGAACGTGGAAGCGAAACGGCATATCGCGAGCAATCAAGGAACCATGACCACCAAGGCGCCGGCCTCCAAGGTGGCGGCTTCCAGGGCCGCGATTTCATCCGCTCGAAATTCAGGCGCGGATTTTCCGCCCGACCAGAGCGTCGGCTACCTGGTGCGCGAAGCTCATCGCGCTTTTCTCCGCGCGCTAAGTGCGCGGGTTTCCCGTCACGGCGTGAGTATCGGCATGTGGTACTTTCTGCGCGCCTTGTGGGAGGAGGACGGGTTGACCCAGCGCGAGCTCAGCCGGCGAGTGAAGATGATGGAGCCGACCACGGCGACGGCGCTGGAGAGCATGGAGCGACGCGGGCTCATTAGCCGCACGCGCAACTCCGAGGATCGGCGCAAGATCACTATTCGCCTGACAGAGAAGGGTCAGCGCTTGCGCGAAGTACTGCTGCGTTGCGCGATGGAAGTAAATCAGGTCGCATTGGCCGGAATACCGGCGAAGCAAATTGCGCTTTTGCGCGAGCAACTCGACCTCATCGAGCGTAACCTGGACGCCGATGCGACCAAGGGCGCTGGGCTCGCCCGTCGTGAAGGGGCATCGGCTGGCCGCCGCACGTCATTGCGCGAGGCCCGATACAAGGATTAGAAGGGGTTACGAGGAAAATCGGCATGAGTAAGACACAAACCAACGGTCACTCGAACGCGAAGCTTGCGAAACCCAGGCTGGCGAGCGTCAAACCGGAGACGATACCGACCCGGCTGCATCATGCGGCCTACGTGTGCCGCGACCTCGAGCAGACGCGGAAGTTTTACGAGGACATCCTGGGCTGGCCGATGGTCGCGGCCTGGCGCGAGTGCGATAAGGTGTTTGGCGAAGACGAACTTTATTACTGCCACCTGTTCTTCCAGATCGCCGACGGCGGCGCGCTGGCGTTCTTTCACTTCGCCAATCCCAAGCAGCATGAGAAATTCGCCCACTACGGACCGCATTCGCCGTTCGTCCACCTTGCATTGAAGATCGCCGATGCACCCGGCCAGCAGGAGATGCAGCGGCGGCTGGAGGCAGCGGGCCACGAGACGATGGTGATCGACCATGGTTACTGCGTGTCGCTTTATGTCACCGATCCCAACGGATTGAATCTCGAATTTACGGTCGACCATCCGGCGGCGGACAAAATTGCTGCCAAGCGCTCGGCCAGCGCGCATGAAGACCTGCGCAAATGGCTCGCCGGCGACCGCACCACCAACAACGAATGGCGCGCCGAGCACAAGGCCAACGCGCCGCACTCCTGAGCTATTCATTCATCTCAGGTGAGTTTCAAGCAGGTGGTGCGGGGCGCTGATCGATTCTCCCCGCATCGCCCCATCTTGAGCGAGTCGCCGGATATTGGGGCGCGGCCGGTTGGCCGCTCGCTGCTTCGCTCGGCGCCCGGTGTCGTCCTGTTCGCGATCGTGATCGCCGACGCGATGCGCAGCGCGGACACCGACCTTTGGGGTCATCTCCACTTCGGGAATATCGTCCTCACGCAGCATCAACTCTTCTTCCACGCGCCGTCGTCGTACGCTTGCCCGCCGGGCCCGCGGACCTGGATCCTGGTGGATTGGCTGGGCGAGGCGCTGATGGCGTTGGTATACAACGTGGGCGGCGTGGTCGGGATGAAGCTTGCGAAGTTCGGATGCGTCGCGGCGGTGATGGCGCTGCTGGCGCTGGGACTGGCGGAGACCGGCGCGGCGCTGATGGTGCAAGCGTTGACGCTGCTCACGGCGGCCTTCGCGCTCATAACGCACATGCAGCTTCGCACCTTTCTCGCCGACGATGTCCTGCTCGCAGCGCTGATCGCGATGCTGGCGCGCGAGAGCTATGGCCGACGCGCGCGGCTATGGCTCGCGGTGCCGATGCTCGCGCTGTGGGCCAATCTGCATGGAGGGTTCTTCGTCGGAATACTGGCGCTGGGTCTGTACACCGTAGTCCGCGGCGCGCAAGACCTCGCGCAGGGTAACGGGACGCGCGCGACGGTTAGGCTCGCGGCGGTGACCTCGGCGGCGGCGCTGGCGGCGTTGCTCAATCCATACGGGCTGAACGACTACCTCGTGATCGCCGGCGTGCTGCGCAATCCATTCACGCTAAGCCATATCTCGGAATTCCGCCCGCTTCTGGTGGTGGTGGCTGACTTTTACCACAGCCATCGGCCGCTTTTTACTTTCGTGTCCGCACTCGCAATCATGGCTGGGCTCCTGGTGACCTTCGCGCTCACGCCGCGCGGCGACGACCTCGCCCTGTTCGCGGTTGCAATGCTGATGACTGTGAGCGCGCTCTACGCCGTGCGTAACACGGGCCTGGCCGTGATCGCATGCTGCATTCCACTTTGTCGCCATGCCGATCTGCTTTTGGATCGTCCGCGCATCGCTCGGACTGCCGGCGCGGCCGGCCCGGAGCGAGGCTGGCCGGGATTGAACGTTCTATTCGCGGCGCTGGCGATCGGCATTGCGCTACACAGCGGATTGCTGACGAATGCGCTGCCCGCGGTCGAGGCCAAACCAGCCGGCGCGCTGGCGTTCATGGAGCACCATGATCTCCGTGGCAACGTGCTGTGCGAGTTCGGATGGGCCGACTATCTGCTCTTTCGCGATGCGCCACGTTTCAGAATTTTCATCGAGAGCATCTTCGAAGCCTATTACCCGCATCAGCTGCAAAGCGATTTCGCCGCGGTCAACTACGCCGAGTCCGGAGCGGCACGCGTGCTCGACGCGTATCCCAATGATTTCGTCCTGATGCCAACCGGGTCGGCCGCCTACCGCCTGATGATGGCGCAGGCCGGATGGCGGCTCATCTATCGCGACCCGGTGTCGTCGTTGTTTGGGCGCGCTGGCTCGCCTGCCGCGCGGATTCCCACAGTTCCTGAACTCGTCAGGGAGGCGCCGCCGAGCGTTTTTCCCTAGCTGGTTCGCGAGCGCGCCGGATACGGGTCGCGTAATGAACGAACGTCCCAGCCAAGCGTCGCTGCTGACCCACGCTCCTGCGCTTTTGCTGCTCCTCGCCGTCGTGGCGGACTCCATGCAATTCGCCGACGCCGACCTCTATGGCCACATCCGCTATGGCGAGATGATCCTCAGCACCGGCCATCTCATCCGCGCCGATCCTTTTTCCTATACGGTGGCGGGCCGGCAATGGATTGACCACGAATGGCTCGCCGAAGTGCTGATGGCGCTGGTTTACAACGCGCTCGGAGTCCTCGGACTCAAGCTGCTGAAGTTTCTAAGCGCGGGCGCGATCGTAACCCTGCTCGCGGTCGGCCTGGCCGAGACCGGCGCTTCGATCGCGGCGCAATTCATCGCGCTCGGAGCGGCGGCGATCGTGCTGATTCAACAGATGCAATTCCGGCCGCAACTTTTCGACTACGTTTTCTTCGCCGCACTGATGGCGATGCTGGCGCGCGAGAGTCACGGGCGGCGCGCGCCGCTATGGCTGGCGGTGCCGATGCTCGCGCTGTGGGCGAATCTCCACGGCGGATTTTTCATCGGCCTGGCCGCGCTGGGAATCTATTCCGCGGCCCTCGCGGCGCAAGGTGTCGCGCGGAGCATCGGGCTCCGCCGCGCGCTGCGTCCGGGCGCGATAACCGTGGCGGCCGCTGTCGCGACCCTATGCAATCCCTGGGGAATCGGCGAATGGAGCGCGGTCGTGCGCAGCCTCGGCAATCCATACACGCGGAGCCGGATAAGCGAATTCAAACCGCTGCTCGAGGTGCTGGGCGGGCTGCATCGCGCCGGCATGACCACGCTCCCGCTGATGACGATGCTGCTGATGCTCGGGGCACTGGCCGCCGCTTGCCTCCTTGCGCCGCGCGGCGATGACGTGGGGTTGCTCGCGATCGCGGCGGTGATGGTCGCGGCGGCCTTTGCCGCCGCGCGCAACAGCGCGCTCGCCGCCATCGCGCTGACGGTACCGCTTGCCTATCACGCCGACCTGGCCGTCAGACGCGTTGACCGTCGCGCTCACGCGCTGGCCAACGCGTCCGCGGCCGCCGCCACGCCCACGTTCTCCTCGAGGTCTCGGATGCCGCGAACGCTACAGTTGGCGGTCGCGTTTACGGCCCTGATGATGGCGCTTGGCGAGGGTTTGTTCTCCGGCAAGCTGCGCGCGGGGATTCCGTTTCCGGTCGGCGCCGTCGACTTTATGGGCGCTCACAACCTTGGCGGTAATGTACTCGGCGAATACAGCTGGGGCGGCTATCTCATCTGGCACACGCCCGCGGGCTCGCGAGTCTTCATCGACAGCCGCTTCGAGATGGTCTATCCACCGCGGGTCCAGCGCGAGTACCTTGATTTTTTCCGCGGCGACAACGCCGCCGCCGCGGTGCTCGCCGCTTATCCGACCGCCTACGTCCTGATGCCTTCCGACTCGCCGATATCGCGTTTCATGACCACGCAAACCCGATGGCGTCTGCTCTACCGCGATCCGGTCGCGGCGCTATTCGCGCGCGCCGACTCTCCCGCCGCGCACATCCAGGGAGTCCCGACGCTGCGTGACAAAGCGCCGCCGAGTTTTTTTCCATAAGACCACGCGAGGCCTCCGCGCATCGCTATCCGGCTTGGAGGTGGCCGGCGGGTGGCGCGGGATGCTGCTGGGTCAGGCAGTGGATCGCTCCAAGGCCCCAGACCAGATCGCTCGAGGGGATGCCGACGACACGGCGTCCGGGGAAGAGCCGGCCCAGCGTAGCGATCGCGGATGCGTCCTGCGTGCAGCCGAACGTCGGCACGATCACGCCGCCGTTTAAGATGTAGAAGTTCGCATAGGACGCCGGCACCCGCGTCCCTTCATGGAACAGCGCGGGCGGCATCGGCAGGGTTTCGACCTTGAGTGCGCGTCCCGCGGCGTCGCGCATCGCCCTTAGCCGCTTCAGGTTGTCGGCGAGCACGCGATAATTTTCGTCGCGCCGATCATCTTCGATTACCGTCACCACCGTCGCCGGAGCGACGAACCGCGCGAGGTCGTCGACGTGACCGTCGGTATCGTCGCCGGCGATTCCCTCGCCCAGCCAGAGCACGCTGCTCACCCCGAGCCAGTACTTGAGCTGCCGCTCAATCTCGGCGCGGTCGAGCGCCGGGTTGCGATTGGGATTGAGCAGGCATGATTCCGTCGTGAGCAGCGTGCCCGCGCCGTCGACATCAATCGAGCCGCCCTCGAGCACCATCGGCGGTTCGACGACCTCGAAGCCGAATCGCTCGCCCAACCGGCGCGGCACCGCGTCGTCAAGGTCGAAGGCGCCATATTTTTCGCCCCACGAATTGAAGCCGAAATCGAGCGCGACCTGAGCCGGAGCGTCGCCGGGCGCGGCGCGGTTGATGAAGATCGGGCCGTGGTCGCGAATCCATGAATCGTTGGTCGCAACTGTGGTGAACTCGATTCGATCCAGGCGCGCCGCCGCGCCCGCCGCCGCGCGTATCGCCGCGCGCGCCGCCGCGGCCATCTCCTCGTCCGCGACCAGCAGGCGCAGCGGCTCGAACTCCGCGATCGCTGCCGCCATCCGCGCGAAGACCGGCGGGATCGCTTCGAACTTGCCGGGCCAGGTGTCGCGGTTGTGCGGCCATACCAGGTAGGTCGCCAGATGCGGCGCCCATTCGGGCGGCATCCGGTACCCCGCGGCAAGCCGGGGCGGTGCGGCCGCGGGCGGTCTCATCCTTTCACGCTCGAGGGTTTCACGCTCGCAGGTCAGGAACGGAAACGGCGGAGCAGATCGCCGTAGGCATCGATTCGCCGGTCACGTAGGAACGGCCAGTTGCGCCGGGTCTCTTCGATAAGCGAAAGATCGCAATCGGCGATGAGAATTTCCTCCGCGTTCGCGCCCGCGCGCGCGATAACCTCGCCGAACGGATCGGCCACGAACGAGTTGCCCCAGAACTCCAGACTGTCCTCGGAGCCCACCCGATTGACCACCGCGACGAACATTCCGTTGGCGATCGCGTGGCCGCGCTGCACCGTCTCCCAGGCCTGAAGTTGGCGGCGGCGCACCGTTTCGACTTCGCCGCGCTCCCATCCGATCGCGGTCGGGTAGAAAACCATCTGGGCGCCGGCCAGCGCCACCAGCCGCGCTGCTTCGGGAAACCATTGGTCCCAGCAGATCAGCGCGCCGACCGTCGCATGGGCGGTGCGATGCGCGGTGAAGTCAAGGTCGCCCGGGGTGAAATAGAATTTTTCGTAGTAGTGCGGATCGTCGGGTATGTGCATCTTGCGGTAGCGGCCGGCCAGGTGTCCGTCGGCGTCCAACACCACCGCCGTGTTGTGATAGATGCCCTCGGTGCGACGCTCGAAGAGCGATCCGACGACGACGACCTTATGCGCGGCGGCGGCCGCACTCAGGGCCTCGCTGCTCGGTCCGGGAATCGGCTCGGCGAGGTCGAAGTTGCGCGCTTCCTCGGACTGGCAGAAGTAGCGCGAGCGGAATAATTCCTGGAGGCAGATAACCTTGGCGCCGCGCGCGGCCGCCTCCTCGATTCGCGCAAGCGCCTTTTCGAGATTGCGCCGCGGTTCGGTCTCGCAGCTCATCTGCACCAGCGCGATTCGAAGCAACGCTGAACTCATGATCTATCTTGATAGCAACCGATCGCCCGCGTCGCCAGCAGCCCCTGCGAAATAGATAATGATCGCGAAGAAATCGGAAAACTGCGAGGATTCGTGGATTGGCCAACGGGCGGATTCGGACTACGATCGATCTTACGATGAATGTCCAGGCCGGCGCTCGAGAACGTCATGCCGTTGCGTTGTGGGCGGGCATGACGCGAATCGCCCGCGCGATCGGCGCCGTCGTTTTGCCGTGGGCCGCAGAACTGCGCCGCCTCAATCGTATGGGGGCGGACGCCGTCTCCCGGGGCGAGCGCGTGCGAATCGTGAAGCGGACGCTTGCGCGTCGTGGCCAGGGCCCTAACCGTTGCTGCTGATTTGAGTTTCTAACGGTTTCGGCGCCCGCGTGTCTAGGCACCTTTCCCCGAAAAAATAGGCACTTTTTCTCCTGTCTCTTGGCGGTTTCCCGATTGGGCATCCGTCCCGCGTGAACTACTTTGCAAAGCATGAATTCGCTCATGCTTCGCCGCCAAGGCTCGCTGCTCGATGCGTCGCAGGGGCAAACAGGAGATGCTCATGGCAAATCGACCTCCATCTGACGATCCCGGCTCGAAGCCTGAACTCGCGATTGAGTCCAAGGGCCTGCTGCGCCAATGGACCGAAGGCATGCGGATGGAAGCGTTGGCCAACCTCGCGCACGAGTTGCGCACGCCGCTCCAGGTGCTGCTCGGGTACCTCGACATCCTGCGCGACGAATGGGTCGAAAAGTTCGATCCCGAGCCGCGTGCCATGATCGAGCGGATGAACAGCAACACCCACGACCTTGCCCAGACCGTCGACAACATCATGGAGTTCGTGATGTCGGAAGCCGGCGCCACCGGCCGCGTGGAAGAGGACGTGCTGGTCAGCAATCTCGTGAATGACCTGGCGCCAGCCATTGAGGCGGCCAAGGCCGGCAAGGAATTGACGTTGAAGGTCGATCTCGAGCACGCGCCGCAATCGATTCATATTTCGCGCCGGCCGCTGCGCTCGATTCTCTCCAACCTGGTGCTCAACGCGATCAAGTTCACCGAGCGCGGCAGCGTGACAGTCCGCATCAGCAGCGCGCCCGCCCGCGGCGCTGAGCCGGGAGTGGTCCTCGAGGTCACGGATACCGGGCTAGGGATGAGTCCGGCGCTGATCAAGCATGCGGCGGAGCCGTTCTCGCAACTTTCGCGGACCAGCGCGCGGAAGTATCGCGGCCTGGGCCTGGGCCTTGCAGTGGTTCATCGCAACGTCCAGGCGCTCGGCGGCAAGCTCGAAGTCAGCTCGACCCCGGGCCGCGGCTCGCGCTTCGTCGTGCGCATCCCGCCGACCTCCCTGGTCGGGGCGGGCCCGGGAAAAGTGGGCAAAGGAATATTCGGTCGCAGCAGCCGAGGGAAGCACTCTCATGCGCCCACGTCGATTCAGCCGCCGCCGTCGTCGCCGCGCAAAGCCGCTGGCACCGCTGCGGGCCCGGTCGTGTTTATCTGACCGACCTCAATTGTCGATCTTTCGGATCGCAAGGTCTTCCTTGCTGACGAACGCCAATAGGCGATTGAGCACGAGGACCGAGACGGAGCAGGGCAGTCAAGGATCGAGCGCAAGGGGAGAGAAGGACGGAGCGTGCAAGGGGGCGAAGGCCGGAGCGTACGAGGCGGAGGACGGGAGGAGAAGGATGGGGGAGAGGACGGAGCGTGCCGAGGGGGGAATCCGAGGAAACCTCGTCGAGCGCCACTCGGGGGGACCGCGCCCCTTGGCGGTCGGAGTGGCGCTCGCGAGGACTCGGGTGTCTAGCGGTAGTGGCGCATCAGGCCGATCACCACGCCGCGAATCCGCAGGTCATCCTCGCTGACGAAAATCGGGTCCATGGTAGCGTTGGCGGGCTGCAAGCGGACCTGACCACCGGTCTCGGGAAAATATTTCTTGACCGTGGCTTCGTCGCCAATCAAGGCGACCACAGTCTCGCCCGCAGTGGCCGCGTCGCGCCCCTCGACGATGATATAGTCGCCGTCGCGAATCCCTTCGTCGATCATCGACTCGCCCTTCACCCGCAGGCAAAAAGTGTTGTCGCGCCGCACGAACTCCTCAGGTACCGCAATCGTATCGTTGCTCTCAACCGCCTCTATCGGCACGCCTGCCGCGACGGTGCCGACCAGCCGTAGCTCGTGCGCCGCGGGCTGTTTGCGATCGACCGTGATTTCGAGCGCGCGGCTATGATTGTGGACCCGTTTGATGAAACCCTTTTGCTCGAGGTTGTGCAGATGCTTATGCACCGTGGCCAGCGAGGAAAGACCGAAATATTGGCCAACCTCGCTCAGGGTCGGTGCATAGCCGTGCTCGGTGATATAGTTATCGAGGTAATCGACGAGCTGTTTTTGCCTTTTGGTCAGCGTGGCCATCAATCAACCTCCAAGCGTAGCCTTCGTTGGCGGCGAGAACATGATGGCGAAAATCAGGCGAATCAGCAAGTGCCCCATAGATCCCTCGCATCGGGCGTCAAAAACTGATCCACTGGAAAGAGATGGCCAGAATTCGCGTTATTTTCGAGAGCGGCGAACCGGAGCGGATTATCGAGTTCAACCCTGCCGATGCGCCGTTCCATCATGATGGCCAACCCGGCTCGGTTCTCGATATTTTGTTAGGCAATCATATTCACCTCGAACATGCCTGCGGCGGTAATTGTGCCTGCACGACCTGCCATGTAATCGTCAAGTCCGGCTTCAACAAGCTCTCGGAATCCTCCGAGCAGGAGGAAGACCTGCTCGACAAGGCCCCCGGGCTGACTCCGACCTCGCGCCTGGCCTGTCAGGCCGTGATTGACGATCCCGATGCCGAAATCGTCGTCGTAATTCCCCGCTACACCATCAATCAGATAAGCGAAGGTGGAGCCGGACCCAAGCCTGAGCCATGAGCGCGCTTAACGATCAGCCTCAGAAGCTTTACCGGGATGGCTGAAGCCGGACCGCAAGCCAACTCGCCGCCGCGACGGCCGGTCTATCGTGCGCGTATTGAGCGGATACGCGATCACAACGCCGACACGCGTTCGCTCTTCTTAAGTCTGATCGATGGCGGTCGCTTGGCCTTGGTGCCCGGTCAGTTCATCTCGATCTCGCTCGCGCTCGAAGGCGAGACGCGCGTGCGGCCATATACCGTCGCATCAAGTCCCGAAGAGGCCGGCGCTATCGAGATTTGTTTCAACCAGGTGCCGGGCGGAATCGGCGTGCGCTACCTGTTCGAGCGCAAGGCTGGCGACGAACTCCAGTTCACCGGACCGTTTGGAGCATTCACGATGGACCGCGCCCCCGAGCACGAGTGCGTGTTCATCGCGGAGGGAACTGGGATCGCGCCGATTCGCCCGATGATCCGGCGTGCGCTCGCCGCGGCGCATCCGCCGCTGGGCCTGCTCTACGCCGCGCCCGATCCCGACCACCTGCTCTATCGCGAGGAGATCGCAGAGTGGTCGGCGGCCGGGGTCAACTTCATTTCATTGCTCGCGCCAGCCTCTGAGCTTTACGATCGG
>DATJID010000049.1:0-12318 GCA_035493515.1 Binataceae bacterium (SeqCode)
TGGTGGCCGCGCTCGACCGGGTGCTCGCCGAAGAAATCCGCTCGCCACGCGACATCCCCGGCTTCGACAACTCGGCGATGGACGGCTATGCCGTCCGCGCCGCCGATGTGGCCCATGCCAGCGAATCGCGCCCGGCTCGCCTTAGAGTGCTGGGGACCGTCGCGGCGGGAGCGATGCCAGCGGCGCGGGTCGAGGCGGGGACGGCGATGCGCACGATGACCGGCGCGCCGATCGCTTTTGGCGCTGACTCTATCGTGCCGGTCGAGCAGACGCATGCCGAGGGTAACACGGTCGAAATCCTGTCCGCCACCGCGCCGCGAACCTTCATCCGCCCGCGCGGCGAGGACCTGCGCGCCGGCGAGCTGGTGATGGAACCGGGCAAGCGGCTCGGCGCGGCGGACCTGGGGACGCTCGCGTCGCTCAACCGATCGATGATCGACGTCTGCCGCAACCCTCGGGTCGCGATCGTCGCCACCGGCGACGAACTGGTCGACGTCGACCAGGTTCCGGCCGGCGCCCAGGTCGTCAACTCCAGCGCCTACGCGCTCGCGGGCGCGGTGCGTGAGGCCGGCGGCGAACCCACCATCTTGAAAGTCGCACGCGATCGTCCCGAGGAAATTCGCGCTCGCCTGACCGAAGCGTTCGCCTTCGACGCGGTGCTCTCGACGGGCGGCGTGTCGGTCGGCCAGTTCGATCACGTCAAGGGCGCGCTCGACGAATTAGGCATGCGCCAGATCTTTCACGGCGTCGCGCAGCGACCCGGACGTCCGCTCAAGTTCGGCACCGTCGGCGGCCGTCCGATTTTCGGGCTCCCGGGGAACCCGGTCTCCACGATGGTGTGTTTCTACCTGTACGTGCGCCCCGCGCTGCTCAAGATGGGCGGGCGGCGCGACCTCGGGCTGCCGCGAGTCGCGGTGCGATGCGCGGTCGCTATCAAGACTGCAAAGGACCTGACCGAGTTCGTGCGCGTGCGCCTGCGGCGCGAGGGCGCCGAACTTTTTGCCACTCCAACCGGCAACCAGGGATCGGGAATCCTAAGCTCCCTTTCGCGCGCCGACGCGCTGCTGGTCGGTCCGGCCGATGCGACCGTGCTCGAGGCCGGGGCTCAGGCGACGGTCTTGGTGCTGTCGGCGGAGGCGGTGGACGAGAGGGAACCGTTGTTCGAGCCGCCCCTGCGCCAGAAGAACTGAATCGCGAGGGTGACAAGGCATCCGAAGAGGGCGGCGCCGATGATCACCGAAGAAACGCTGAGTTGCGCCGGCTTGATGAACGGGAAGAGCTGGATGTTGATCGGCTCGAGCCGATAGTTCCAATACACGACGTAGGCGACCCACAGGACGATGATCGTGCCACCAATGAACTTCGGATTTTTGACGAATGCCGGTGCGGCCACGTCTCCTCCTGGCGCCCGTAGCAATGGACTGCATAAAAGCTTGGCCGCCCTCCGGCGTGTTGTCAACGCGTTTGGAGCCGTAACCTGCAATGCACGCCGGGCTAACGACGAGGACGGGCGCGATGCAGTTTAGGGTGGGGCAGGGCTTCGATTTTCATCCGATGCGGCGGGGCCGCGCGCTCAAGCTCGGCGGCGTGGACGTCCCCCATGAGGCGGGGCTCGACGGGCACTCCGACGCTGACGTGGCCGCTCACGCCCTGGCCAACGCTATCCTCGGCGCGCTTGGCGAGGGCGACCTCGGCCGTCATTTCCCGGACAGCGATCCGCGCTACGGGAACGCCGACAGTCTCATGCTGCTCGCCGAGGTATGGAAGCTCGCCAGTGGGCGCGGATGGCGCCTGGTCAACGCCGATTTGACGATTTTCGCGCAGCGCCCGCGGCTCGCCCCTTACGTCGGCACGATGCGCGAGCGGCTGGCCGGCGCGCTCGGCACCGAGCCCGCGCTGCTCAACGTCAAGGCCTCGAGTCCGGAGGGCCTCGGGGCGCTGGGACGCGGCGAGGGGATGTCGGCGGCCGCCGTGGTGTTGCTGGAAGCCGGGTAGGTCTGTTACTGCCTCCTTGGGCTATGTGCCACAGGTAAGTCCGCAAATGTTATCCGGGTAACCGGGTCGAGGAAGAACCGCACGCCGCAGGCGGCGTCGGCCGGGGAGAGTGCAGATGAAAAACTGGATGTCGCGAATTCTGATCGCATCGGCGCTGGTGATCGCCGTCCCGTTCGCCGCGTCGGCGGATACCTGGCAAATCGATCCGGGCCACACCACGGTCGGATTCACCGTGCGGCACATGACGATTTCGAGCGTCCGAGGCCAGTTCGACAAGGTCGCGGGCACGATTACCGCCAAGGGCAACGACCCCGCTTCAGCCGTGATCGAAGCAACCATCGAGACGGCGTCGATCGACACGCGATCCCCGGACCGCGACGCCGATCTCAAGAGCGCCAACTTTCTCGACGTAACGAAATACCCGGCGATGACCTTTAAGTCGAAGAAGGTCGAAGCGGCGGGCCCGGGTAAGTTTAACGTCGTCGGCGACCTCACGCTGCACGGGGTTACCAGGGAAGTCACGCTCGCGGTCGAGGTGGCGGGCCCGCCAATCAAGGATCCGTGGGGCAACACGCGCGCCGGCGCGTCCGCCACGACCACAATCAGCCGCAAGGACTTCGGACTGACCTGGAACAAGATGATCGAAGCCGGCGGCGCAGTGGTCGGCGACGCTGTCTCCATCGAGATCGACGTCGAGGCCGTGAAAAAGAAGTAGTGAAGCAGTGCAACCCGGGACCGTCGCGTCAGCGGCGGCCCAGCCGGGTGAAAAGCTCGTTCTCGGCTGTCGCGATCGGCGACGACAACCGCTCGTCCAACAGGCGTTGAAAGACGGGCGACCCGGCGGCCTGCTCGGCGGCCCAGCGCCGCGCGAACGTCCCGTCGCGAATCTCGTCGATCGCCTTGCGCATCAGGGCCTCCGAATCGGCCCCGATAAATTCCGCGCCATGCGTGAGCTGTCCGAACTGGCTGGTATGCGAATGCAGGTTGAGCTGCTTCCATACGCCGAGCGTCGCCATCGCGCGGCCGATCTCGCCCAGCTCTCCCGACGCGTACAGCTCGAGCAGTGCGACCTCCTTGCTCACGCCCGCCTCGACCAGCAACTTGAATGCGCGATCGAGCAGAAAAAGCATCGCGCCCGCCCAGGTATGCTCCGAGAACAGGTCCACCAGCGTCTCTTCCTCGAAGCTCGACTCGACTACTGCGCCGTGAGGCAAAAAGGCGCCGATGCCGTGCGTTATTGCCAGCGCGAACGCGAGCGCGTGGCCGCTGGCGTCCTCGCTGACACCTACGAGCACCGGAAAACCCTCGCCGCGCGCCGGCAGGTCGAGCACGCCTTGTCCGATCATGCGTGGTGCGACCAGCACCACGTCGGTTTCGCGCGGCGGCGCGATGAACTTGTAGGTGATGTTGTAGCCGCTGGCAAAGACCAGTGTTTTACCGCCGCCCGCCAGATGCGGCGCGATGAGCTCGCGATAAGTTGCCGGCGCTATCTCGTCGGGCAACAGCAGCATCACGACGTCGGCTCGCGCCGCCGCCGCGTCCATCGCGAATGTCTCGAAGCCGTCCGCGCGCGCCTGTTGCCAGCTCTCGTCCTCCTGGTTGCCGACGATCACCTGATGGCCTGAGCGGCGCAGATTGATCGCCTGGGATCGTCCCTGGTTGCCGTAGCCGACAACCGCGATCGTCTTTCCGTTGAGTAACGCGGGATCGGCGTCGGCTGCCGCGAAGAATTTTGCCATTGATATGCCCTCTGCGAGGCGCGATGGTTAGAAATCGTCTCCGCCCCCGCTGCCGCCATCGTCGCCGCCATCATCGTCCAGGCCGCCGCCGCTCTCGAGCTGGTCCACCGCTTCATCGAACTCAGGGCCGCCCATCTCGTCGCCCATCTCTTTGCCCATCTTCCTGAGCGCGCGCGCAACGCTCTTGGGATCGTTCTCGTCGACGTCGGAGAAACCGGCCGGGTTGGAGAGCGCGTCCATCCGCGACTCCTCGCTGCGCGGCGTCGCGAAACGCGACATCAGACGGCGCATCCGCGCGCTTCCGCAATGTTTGCATAACGCCTCAACCCGCTCGCTGACGCGCAACGTGAGCACGCTCGTGCGTTTGCGGCACTTCTCGCACTGATATTCGTAGATCGGCATCGAGGCCAACTCCACCGGGCGACGTATGCGTCGATTTTCCGTGCCCCGCGAGGCTGGGGCAAGAGTGCCGCAGGGCTTGCGCAAACCGATCTGCGCCGTCCCCGCTTGATTAGCGGATCGGCGGCAGGATACTGCTGGGCGTCGAGATGAAGCCGAGCGTAAAGGGCGCGCGATGAGAGAGCTGGGTGCGATGTGGCGCAACACCCGGATGGTGGTGCTGTGCGCTATCTCGGCCGCGCTTTACGCCGCCGTTCTGGTGCCCTTCAAGGTGGTGCCGCTCATCCCGGGCGTCACCGAACTGCGCCCGGCCAATGCGATTCCCATCGTCTGCTCCTTTCTGTTCGGGCCGGCGGCGGCGTGGGGGTCGGCGATCGGCAACATGATCGGCGACTTCTTCGGCGGCGTTGGTCCCGGCGACATCTTCGGCTTCTTCGCCAATCTCCTGTATGGCTATATCCCTTATAAGGCGTGGAACGTTATCGCACGGCGCCAAAGCCCGATTACACGCTCGCCCGGCGCGATCGCCAAATACGTGGCCTCATGCCTGGCGGCCAGCGTGCTCTGCGCCGACATCGTCGGATGGGGCGACAATCTGCTTGGCCTGCGGCCCTTCAGCATCCTCGGCAACGTGATCGTGTTCAACAACATGGCCTCCGCCCTGGTGCTCTCGCCGCTCATCCTGATTGCGGTATACCCGCGGGTGGCGCGCGGGCGGATGCTGTACACCGACGTGATGCCCGAGTTCAAGGAGCGTCGATGGGGTGTGCGCGCCGCCGGTCTGGCGATACTGGTCACGGGCGAGGTCGGTGCATGGCTGATGGGCAATCTTGTCTCCACTGGCTATTGGGCGCCGCCGTTTCTCTCCGCCGCGATGGCCCAGGCACCCTATGACAAGGCAATCGCGATCGTCGTGAGCCCGTTCATCCTGCTCGCCGTCGTGGGCGTGGGGCTGATGTGAAGGACCGCAATTTGGCTCCTGGAGCCGTTGGCGCGGCGCCACCGGACAACAAGGTCGCCGCCGTGGCGCACGATGTCGCGCTCGAAGCGGTAGGCTTCACCTACACCGATGGAGAACGCCCCGCGCTTGGCCGCATCAACTTCACGGTTGCGGCGGGCGAAATGGTCGGCGTGATGGGCGCGTCCGGCGCGGGCAAATCCACGCTAGCGAAATGCCTCAACCGGATCGTGCCCGAGTTCGAGGGCGGCGCATTCACAGGCGTGGTGCGAATCGGCGGCCGCTCGCTCGACGGCGCGCGCGTATGCGAAGTCGCGCCGCGAGTCGGGATGGTCTTTCAGGATTTCGAGGCGCAACTTTTTTCCACCAACGTGGCGCACGAGGTCGCGTTCGCGATGGAGCAGATCGGGATGGAGCGCGGGGAGATGGTGCGCCGTATCGGTCCCGCGCTCGAGGCGGTCGGCCTTGCCGGTTTCGAGCATCGCGACCCGACCTCGCTCTCCGGCGGTGAAAAGCAGCGGCTCGCGATCGCCTCGGTGCTCGCCCTTAGCCCGTCGGTTATCGTGCTCGACGAGCCGACCACCGACCTCGATCCCGAGGGCAAGGCCGAGATCTTCGCGCTGATTCGCAGCCTGCGCGAGCAAGGATTCAGCCTGATCGTGATCGAGCACGAGGCCGAGGTGCTGCGCGGCGCCGACCGCCTGGTGCTGCTGCGCGAGGGCGAGATAATCGCCGAAGGCGCGCCGCGCGATCTGATGACCCGGCTCGAACTGCTCGAGGAGTGCGGCGTTCATCCGCCCGACCTGAACCGGGTGCTCGCCAAGTCAGGAATCGCGGCCCACGGCGCGAGCGTCGATGAAGCCGAGGCGCTGATTCGCCGCGCCCTGCCGCATCTCGGCGCTGCTCGTCCGTCCAGCGCGTCAACCGATGAGCCGTTCAGGGACGCAGCACCCGCCAACGGCGCAAATCCGTTGGTCGAGGTCCGGGCGCTCAGCTTCAACTATACGGACGGGCCATCGGTGCTCGATTCGATCGATCTGCGGATCGCGCCCGGCGAGTTCGTCGCTATCATCGGCCAGAACGGCTCGGGCAAGACCACACTCGCCAAGCATCTGGTGGGCCTCCTGCATCCGACCGCGGGCGCGGTGGTTCTAAACGGGCGCGACCGCACCGCGATGCTTCCGGCCGAGACCGCTGCGGAAGTCGGCTACGTTTTCCAGAACCCCGACCATCAGATTTTCGCCGCGACGGTTGAAGACGAGGTCGCCTTCGGGCCGCGCAACTTCAACCTCGCGCCGGATGAGATTCAGCGGCGCTGCGACGAGGTGCTGCGCGCGGTCGGACTTCAGGATGCGCGCGCGCTCGATCCCTTTTTGCTCAGCAAGGGCGAGCGCCAGCGGCTGGCGGTCGCCAGCGTGCTCGCGCTGCGGCCACGCCTGTTGATCCTCGACGAGCCGACCACCGGACTGGATTACCGCGAGCAGCGCCGCATGATGGCGCTGGTGACCGAGCTCAACCGCGAAGGAATCGCAATCGTGATGATCACGCATACGCCCTGGCTGGTCGCCGAGTACGCGCGCCGCGTGGTGCTGATTCGCCGCGGGCGCAAGCTTTTTGATGGCGGCGTGCGCGAATTTTTCACCCGCGACGAATTGCTGGCCTCCTCGTCCTTTCGCGCCCCCGAGGCGACCGAACTTTCGCGCCGCTTCGGCACGGTCGCGCTCGGGCCCGACGAACTGGCGGGGTGGCTTCGAGCGCAGCGCTGATGCCGATTTTTCTCTATATCGAGCGCGCCACTTTCATCCATCGGCTCCATCCGACGGTCAAGGTTTTTGCGCTTTTCGTGATGTTCTGGTCGGTCTATTGGGTGGACCATCCACTGGCCCTGCTGCCGCTTGGGCTCATGATGCTGGCGCTGGCGGAATTCACCGGCGCGTGGCCGAACTTCTATCGCCTGCGATGGCTCTTCATTCTCGTGATCCTGACCACCACGCTGGCCTGGATGGTCTTCTATCGCCAGGGGCCGGCGCTGATAAATCTCCCGCTGATCCATCTGAGCCGCGCGTCGCTCGTTTTCGGACTGGGGCGCGGTCTGAAGCTGGCCGAGTTGCTCGCGACCTCGGTGCTGTTTCTATCGACCACCAAGGTCGAGGAATTCACGGCCGGGCTTGCGCGCCTGGGCGTGCCCTACCGCGTCGGTTTTGCGATCACGCTTTCATTTCGCCTGGTGCCGCTCTTCATCGATTCCGCGCTCACCGTGGTGCAGGCGCAGAACCTGCGCGGCTACGATTTCAATCGCGGCGGCCCGCTGGAGCGGGTCAAACGATACGTCCCAGTGTTGATCCCGGTGTTCATGGGCGCGCTACGCAAGGCTAATTCTATGGCGATGGCGCTGGAGGCGCGCGGCTTCGGGATGAGTCGCCAGCCGACGAGTTTCATCGATTACCCGGTCGAGCCGAGCGACCTTGCGGCGACCGTGGCGCTGTTCGCGCTGGGCGCCCTGTACTTCATGATTTACTATACGGGCTACGGCGCAATTTCGCCCAAGTGACGCTCACCCGAGCTGTCGCCGGGCGCTTGGGCAGCTTGCGCTGCGCGTGCTAACTTCGCCCGGAGCAGGAGGAGCACGCATGTTGTTCGTGATCATCGGCCACGACGGACCCAACGGCGCGACGCTGCGGCCCACGGTTCGCCCGCGGCACCTTGCTTACGTCGGCCCGGTCGCCCAAAGCGGCAAGATGCTTATCGGCGGCCCGTTCACCGACGGCAGCGGCAGCCTGATCATCGTTGACATGGAAAGCGAAGCGGCGGCGCTCGAGTTCGCACGCAACGATCCTTACGCCCGCGACGGCGTGTTCGAGCGGGTCGAGGTCAGGCCGTTTCGCAAGGTATTGCCCGAATAGCGGGGCGGTGGGTCTGCATGGCAGGCGCGCTTTCAGGACTTAAAATCGTCGAGCTGGGCGAGATGGTTTCGGCCCCTTACGCGGCCAAGCTGATGGCTGACATGGGCGCCGAGGTTATCAAGATCGAGCGTCCGGGCGCCGGCGATCGCGCCCGCGGGCGCGGCCCGTTTCCCGGCGGTACGGCGCATCCCGAAAAAAGCGGTCTCTTCCTTTATCTCAACACCAACAAGCTCGGCGTGACGCTTGACGTCTCGCGTCCCGAAGGCTTCGAGTTGCTCGAACGGCTCGCCGCGGACGCCGATGTTTTGATTCACAACGTCGCACCCTCCGACATGGACCGCATCGGGCTCGGCTTCGAGCGCCTGCGCGCTCGCAATCCGCGCCTCGTGATGACGTCGATTTCGCCGTGGGGACTGAGCGGGCCCAAGCGTGGGTGGCGCGCCGAGGATTTGACGCTCTGGAGCGCAAGCGGCATTTGCTACATCAACGGCGGCGGCCACGAGCATCCCGAGATGCCTCCGCTCAAGGCCTTCGGCCAGCAATCCGGCTTTCAGGGCGGAGTGCATGCGGCGGTGGCTACGATGGGCGCGGTGTTCGCGCAAGTGCGCGACGGCGAGGGGCAGCATGTCGAGGTCTCGATTTACGAATCGCTGGCGGCCCAGATGGAGCTCTTCTTCGAGTTCTGGCCGTATATGAACATGGTCGCCTCGCGACTGGGGCAGAAGCCGATTCAGCCGCTCGAGGTGATGGAATGCCGCGACGGCTATATTTTTGTCTGTTGCGTCGAAGAGCATCAGTGGCGAAATTTCGTCGAGATGATGGGTAATCCGGAATGGGCGGCGGAGGAAATTTTCGCCGACCGATTGAAGCGCGGGGTCAATTGGGACGCGCTCAAGGTTTTTCTGGAGGACTGGCTTAAACAGCAGGACGCGCTGGATCTCTATAAGAAAGCGCAAGCCCGGCGCATCCCCTTCGCGCCGGTCTCGACCATGGGCGACCTGCTCAGTTCCGATCATCTGAAAAAACGCGGTTTCTTCGTCGAGATAGCGCATCCCGTGGCAGGCACGCACACGTATCCCGGCGCGCCGCTGAAGTACCATCGCACGCCGTGGGAGATTCGCCATCCGGCGCCGATGCTGGGACAGCACAACGAGGAAATTTTCGGCGCGCGCCTCGGTCTGAAGCCGGCGCGGATCGAAGAGTTGCGGCGCACGAGAGTGATTTGAGCGGGAATTATTGACGATGGCGAAGCTTCCACTTGAAGGCGTAAGAATCGCCGACTTCACCTGGGTATGGGCGGGACCGTATTGCACCCTTCAGCTCGCCCATCTCGGCGCCGACGTGATCCGGATCGAGACCCGCACGCGGCCGTGCGTCACGCGCTTGCTGCCGCCGTGGCCGGAAGGTAAACCCGGCATCAATCGCTCCGGTTACTTCAACCAGTACAACCAGGGCAAGCGCTCGGTGACCTTGAACTACGCGAAACCCGGCGCGCTCGAAATTGCCCATCGGCTGGTCGAGGCGAGCGACGTCGTTACCAACAATTTCGCCGCCGGCGTGATGGACAAGATGGGACTCGGCTACGCGGCGCTGCGCAAGATCAAACCCGACCTCATCATGATCTCGCTTTCCGGCTATGGCGACACCGGGCCGTATCACGAATACGTCGCCTACGGACCGGCGCAGGTGCCGCTCTCGGGGCTCTCGTCGCTCACCGGTTACAAGGGATGGCCGCCGATGCATGCCGGGTTCAGCTACGCCGATCCGAACGCCGGTGTGCACGGCGCGTTCGCGCTGCTGGCCGCGCTCTACCATCGCCAGAAAACCGGCGAAGGCCAATACATCGACATGAGCCAGTGGGAGTGCGCGATGGGGCTGCTGCCCGAAGGCATCATGGACTACACGATGAACGGGCGCGAGCCCGAGCGTGATGGAAATCGCGATCCGATGATCGCTCCCCACGGCGTCTTTCCGTCCAAAGATCGATTCGAGAATACCGGCGTCATGATTGATATGTGGGTCTCGATAGTGGCGGCCGACGACGCGGAATTCGGCCGCCTGGCGGGCGCGATCGGCAGGCCCGAGCTGGCGCGCGATCCGCGCTTCGCCACCGCCGCCGCGCGCAAACAAAACGAAGACGAACTCGAGACGGCGATCGCCGCGTGGACTTCGCAGCGCAGCGCCGCCGAGGCGGAACAAGTCCTCCAGGCGGCCGGCGTCGCCGCCGCGATATGCGCGCCCAACAAGTTCGTCTCGGAAGATCCGCATCTCAAAGAACGGGGCTATTGGGTTTACCTCGACCATCCGGAAGTCGGTGCGCAACAGCATTGCGGCATCCCGTGGCGGATGAGCCGCACCGGTGGCGGGGTGCGCGCGCCGGCGCCGCTTATCGGTCAGCATACCGACGAGGTCCTTACACAAGTGCTAGGCTATAACGCGGACGAGATCGCGCGGCTGCGCGCGGCCGGCGCGTTGGAATAGCGACTACAATAAAGAGACGCGAGGCGCGCGCGAATCGCTGCGGAGGGGCCATGAGACAGTTCAAAACCTTGCTCGACAACCTGGCTTTCGGTGAAGGGCCGCGATGGCATGACGACAAGCTCTATTACTCCGACATGCACGCGCACACGGTGAACGCGGTCGATCTGCAGGGCCGTAATATGGTGGTTGCGGAAGTCGCAGCGTGGCCCTCGGGGCTGGGGTGGCTTCCGGATGGGCGGATGCTGGTGGTCTCGATGACCGACCGCAAGCTGCTGCGCCAGGAGGCCGGCGGCCTCAAGCTCCATGCCGACCTCAGCGGTCTCGCGTCGTATCACTGCAACGACATGGTGGTTGACGGCCGCGGCCGCGCCTATGTGGGCAACTTCGGTTACGACATCATCGCAGGGGCGCCGCAGAAACCGGCCGAGTTGGTGATGGTCGAGCCCGACGGCACAGCGCGGGTGGCCGCGCGCGACCTTGAGTTTCCCAACGGCAGCGTGATTACGGCCGACGGCAAGACCTTGGTGGTGGGCGAGACGATGGGCCATCGGCTGACCGCCTTCGACATTGCCGCGGACGGCGCATTGGGCAACCGCCGCGTGTGGGCGGAGCTGGGCGAGGCGGTGCCCGACGGGATCGCGCTCGACGCCGAAGGCGCGATCTGGGTGGCGTCGCCATTTACGCATGAGCTGGTACGGGTGAAGCAGGGCGGCCAGGTGGCGGAGCGGATCAAGCGCGATCAGATGCCGATCGCGTGCATGCTCGGGGGGCCCGCGCGCCGCACGCTCTTTTTGCTCACCTCCGAGTCGATCGACCCCGACGTCCTGCGCGCAAAACGCAACTCGCGTATCGAGACCACGGAAGTCGACGTTGCCGGCGCTGGTTTTCCTTAAGCGTTGTTGCAGAGGCAAAGTGGCGGCGTGAGCGCAGCGAGTCCCAACGGCCGGGCGGAGATTTTCAAGGAGCGGCGAGCGTGCTTCATGGCGGAGATCGGCGCTGCCGCGGCGATTTTGCCGAGCGCGCCGGTCGCGGTCCGCTCCAACGACGTCGAATTCATCTATCGGCAGGACAATGATTTTTATTACCTGACTGGGTTTGACGAACCCGAGTCGGTGGCGCTGTTTGTGCCGGGTCACAAGGACGGCGAGTTCGTGATGTTCGTGCGGCCGCGCGACCGCGAGCGCGAGACCTGGACCGGGCGGCGCGCCGGGGTGGAAGGCGTGATGCTCGACTATGGTGCCGACAAGGCTTACGTCATTGACGAGTTGGATCGTGTGCTGCCGCGCTACTTAGCGGGCGTCGAGCGCGTCTACTACCCGCTAGGCAACAATGAGCGGATGAATTCGCGCCTGCTCGAGCTGATACGCGGGGCACAGGCGATGCGGCCGCGGACCGGCTCGGGACCAGTGGCGATGCTCGACCCGCGCGAGCTGATCCATGAGGCGCGGCTCAAGAAGCGGCCCGAGGAAATCGACGCGATGCGCCGCGCGGTTGCGATTTCATGCGAGGCGCACAAGGATGCGATGCGCCGGGCGCGGGGCGGCATGATGGAGTGGGAAATCGAGGCGCTGGTCGACTACACGTTTCGCTCGCGCGGCGCCGCCGGGCCCAGTTATCCGTCGATCATCGCGTCTGGCCCCAACGCCGCCACGCTGCATTACATCCACAACGACCGCAAGATGATGAGCGGCGACCTGTTGCTGATCGACGCGGGATGCGAGGTCGATTTTTACGCCTCCGACGTGACCCGCACCTTCCCGATTGGCACGCGCTTCAGTCCCGCGCAGCGCGCGCTCTACTCGGTCGTGCTCGAGGCGCAGCGGCGCGGAATCGAATCGATAAA
>DATJID010000050.1:0-14748 GCA_035493515.1 Binataceae bacterium (SeqCode)
GGCGCTCCAACAGCGCGCGTGCCGCGGGACTATAGACACCCGGCGCATCATACATCACCAGCGGCGGCTCGACTTCGACCTCGATCCCGCCGCCTTTGCGCGCCTCGACCAGCACGGTCGAGGCGCTCGCGGCGGCGTAGGGATGAACGAAGCGGATGCGCTTGGGCTCCAGGCGCCGCGCGCGGAGCGCCGAGATGAGCTCGGCGCTGCGCGCGGCGGCGAAGATGAAGGCGGCGCGGCCGCCATGGCGCGCGTAGCGCGCCGCGGCGGCCACGAAATCCTCAAGCCGGGCCGCCGACTCGGCGCGGGCGAGGCGACGGCCGACGAGCGGACTTTCGCGCCCGCTCATGCGGGCGCGAAACGGCGGGTTGGCGAGCACCAGGTCGAAGCCGCCCGCCGCGGCCCCGGGCACGCAGCGCGCGCGCAAGTCGGCGCATACTGCGCGCACCATCGCGAGATCGTTGAGCACGGCGTTACGTGCGGCTAAGGCGGCGAGCGCGGGTTGAATTTCCAGCGCGACCGCTTCGCGCGGCCGCACGAGCGCCGCGTAGATCAGCACGACCACGCCGCATCCAGCGCCCAACTCCAGCACGCGCGTGGCGGGACGCGCCGCGGCGAAGCGGGCCAGCAGCACCGCCTCGACCGAGAAGCGGTAGCCGCGGCGCGGCTGGTAAAGACGCAGTGCGCCGCCTAGGATCGAGTCGAGCGTTTCCTCCGCGATTGCTTCACTCATGAATTCCGGCGACCAGGGCGAGCGCTATGCGCGAATCTTTCGTAAGGCCGGCGTCTATCTCGCCAAGGGCAACGTAGCGCGTGCGCTCGAGGTGCTCAAAGAGGGACGCGACCTTGCCGAGCGCCAGGGCCATCCAAAAATGGCGGGCCTGTTTGCCGCCGAGATGAAACGCGCCAAGGCGCCTGCGGACCCGCAACAGCAATAAGCCGGAAGATTTCAATCGTGCGAGGCGTTTTGGCGGGATGGTAAACGTCCCAAACGGTGTCCGGGCGGGGTTTCGTTGCCTCGTGTCCAGTGGCGGCACCGCTTGACGGCGCGCGGTTCGTACTTAAGTTCTGTTCAGCGAGGCGCGGAGGGAACACGGCCCGGCGCGCGCAGCGAAAATCAAAATATCGACCGGCAAGTAAAATACGCGGTCGGGAGGGATCATACGATGGAAGTGGTACTCGGAAACGGATACGCGAATGGATGGTTGTACGATCGGATGAACAGGATCAACCGGCTCTTCAACGACGCCGGATGGACGGCTCCGGAAGGTCACGTGGCGCCGCGAGCTGACGTGGTCGAGGACGGCGAAGGATATCATTTCTACTTCGACATGCCCGGAATCAAGGCGGATTCGGTCAGCGTTCAGGTCGAAGACGGCAACCTGGTAATCGAGACCGAACGCAAGCAGCCCGAGCGGGCGAAAGACGTGCAGGTTCATCTGTCGGAGCGCAGCTACGGCACGATTCGGCGTGCGTTTACGATGCCCGACGATGCGAGCGCCGATGGAATCAAGGCGACCTACCGCGACGGCGTGCTCGAGGTGACGGTGGCGAAGAAGCCCGAGTCCAAGCCGACCCGAATTAAGGTCAACGTCGAGAACTAGCACCAGTAAAGTTCCTGGCTGGCGCGCCGCGCGCAAATCGCGCGGCGCGCCTTCTCTTTCTGATACACTTCAACCCGTAAGGCGGCGCAACGCAGCGGCCGGCGCAACGATCACCGGCGGAAGACGGAAGTCTCAATATGAGCGGATTGCTGGTCGTCCTGATAATCGTGATCGTGGCCGTTGGATGGGCCGTGCTCGGCTACAACAGCCTGGTGAGACTGCGTAACCAGGTGCAGAACGCTTGGCGTCAGATCGACGTCCAACTGCGCCGCCGCCACGATCTCATCCCCAACCTGGTCGAAGCCGTCAAAGGCTACATGCAGTTCGAGCGCGACACCCTCACCCAAGTGGTGGAGGCGCGTGCCAAGGCGATCAGCGCTCCCGACCAAGCCTCGCGCATGGCGGCCGAGAACCAAATCACCGGCGGATTGGGCCGGCTGCTCGCGGTGATGGAGAATTACCCGCAGCTCAAATCCGACCAGAACGTGCTCAAGCTCCAGGAAGAACTGACCACCACCGAAAACCAGATCGCCTTTTCGCGTCAGGCCTACAATGACTCGGTGATGCAGCTGAACACGCGCATAGAAAGCTTCCCGACCAACTTGATCGCCAACAATTTCGGCTTCAAGCAGGCCGAATATTTCCAGGGCGCGCCCGAAGACCAGGCGGTGCCGAAGGTCGATCTCTCGATGGGCGGCGGCGCGCCGCAGACGCCCCCGCCACCGCGCGTCTGAGGCTCGGCGCGGGAGATTGAGAGCGGGATGGCGGCCGCGCATACCGATTTCTGGGAGCTTGAACGGCGCAACCGGCGCGAAACCGCCCTGCTGGTCCTCGTTTTCATCGCGCTCTTCACCACGCTCGGCTTCGGGCTAGATTTCCGCTTTGGCGACCTCGCGATCGTCGGAGGATCGTTGACCGGCTTTCCGATGCTGACGCTGATCGCGCTCGGCTTTGGAATTTTCCAATCGCTGCTCTCATATTATGGCGGAACCGCGCTGGTGCTGGCTTCGGTGCAGGCGCGTGAACTCGAGCCCGATACGCCGCAGCATCAGATGGTGCTCGACGTGGTGCACGAAATGGCGCTGGCGGCGCGGATGCCGGTGCCTAAGGCCTACCTGATGAACGATCCGTCCCCGAACGCATTTGCGACCGGCCGCGATCCGAATCATTCGGTAGTCTGCGTCACCCAGGGCCTGATCGACACGATGGATCGCGAAGAAGTGCAGGGCGTGCTGGGACACGAGATGGCGCACGTGCGCGACTACGATATCCGGACCATGATGATGATCGCGGTGCTGGTTGCGGGGATCGCGATGCTGGCCGATTTCGTTTACCGCTCGATGTGGTACACGGGCGGAGTTGGCGGCGGTGAAAGGCGGAGCAGTAGCCGCGATAACGATAACAACAGCGGGAACGCGGGCGCGTTGATCGGCGTCCTGGTGATCGTGCTGGCGGTGCTGGCGCCGTTTTTCGCGCAACTGCTCGCGATGGCGGTGTCGCGCGAGCGCGAATATCTTGCAGACGCCGCATCGGTCGAGTTCACGCGTAATCCGCGGGCGCTGCTGCGCGCGCTCGAGCGTATCGCACAGACTGAATCGCCGCTGCGCAACGCCTCGCGCGGCACCGCGCACATGTTCATCGTCAATCCGCTGCAGGGTGCGCGCGACGACAACGAGGGTTTTCTCGCCAACCTGTTTTCGACCCATCCGCCGCTCGGGCGGCGTATCGAAAGGCTGCGCGCGCTGCTGAACGAGACCGGCGGTGAAGCGCTGCCTCCCGATGGGGCCGCGGCGGCGCCGGCTCCGCGCGGATAATACACGAACGAAGACTCTGGCCTGGCGCGGTCGCAGCAGCAGTGTCAGCGGTTGCGATGGCGCAGTTCGCGCTCGACTTCGCGGCGGACGGTTTTGCGCTTGATTGCCTCGCGCTTGTCGTAGAGCTTCTTGCCCTTGGCAAGACCGAGTTCGACCTTGGCGCGGCCACGGCGGAAATAAATCTTGAGCGGTACGATCGTATAGCCTTGCTCGCGCGCATGTCCCCACCAGCGATCGATCTCGCGCCGATGCATCAGAAGCTTGCGCGGGCGGATTTCCTTGTGGCTGAACTGGCCGGCGGGAGCGTAGGCGCCGATATGCACGCCGTGCAGGTACGCTTCGCCGTCTTTGATCCGCGCGTAGCTGTCGCGCAGGTTGACCTTGTGCGCACGCAGTGATTTGACCTCGGTACCGGTAAGCGCCATCCCGCACTCCAGCGCTTCCTCGATAAAGAAATCGTGGCGGGCCTTGCGATTGTCGGCTACCAGCTCATAGCCGTCGTCGGGCGCCTTGGCGCTTTCCTGCCGAGCCATCCTATGAGCTTATCTGTCCGGCGCCGCCGGCATAAGCGATCCAGTCGCGGAGCGCAGCCTCGGTCGTGCGAAACGCGACCTCTTCCCACGGAATTTCGGCGCGCGAGAAGTAGCGCACCTCGCTCGCTTCGTCGGAAAGGCCGGGGCGCTCTTGTCCGGGCCGGGCGAGATATACGACGACGGCGGCGATCGGATTTTGCGGGTCGGCATAAACCCCGAGCAGGCGTTCGATATCGACCTTCATCCCGACTTCTTCGGCCGTCTCGCGAAGGGCCGCCGGCTCGGGCATCTCGCCGAAATCGACGTAGCCGCCGGGGAACGTCCAGTAGCCCAGGCGCGGCGGTATCGCGCGGCGCAGCAGCAGCACGCGCCCAGCGTCGATCACCAGGCATCCCGCCACCAGCTTGGGGCTTTGAAAATCGATATAACCGCATCGCGCGCACACTTTATGATGCCTGCGGTCGGGCAACACCGGCCGCAGTTCCATCGCGGCGCCGCACAGCGGGCAGAAGCGCACTTTAGCGGGATACTGATGCTGGATTTCGTGGCGCGGCGCCACCGCGCGATCATCCTTATCGGCCATGCGAGAAAGCTTGGCGGATCGAAGCGTCACACCGCAACCGTCAATAAAAGCGGCAGGAGCAGCGAAACTAGAACGTCAGGCGGCGGACCAGCGCCTCACCGATGAGGCAGATCATCGCCGCGAGTAGCGGCCATGCCGCCATCGATTGCCGCATCTCATGTTCCGGGTGCGTCAGTCCGACGTCGGCGGGCGAGGGATTCAAGCGCCCGCCGCTGCCTGCGGCGAGACGCTCGAGCAGCGTGTAGTTGGGCTCCGGGCGCGGGAGTTCGGCGTTAATCGCAGGGCTGACCGTGTAGGCGAGCGGCGGGAAGGCGAGCGCCTGGGCCGTGGCCGCCTTGAGCGTGATGTTGTACGTCCCGGCGCGCGGCGCGTCGAAGCTGCCGTAAAGCTCGCCCGGAACTTCCTCGGAAAGCGGGTTCTGCACGCGGCTGCCGTCGGGGCGTGTGACGGTTGCACTGACCATCGCGGACGAGGGCGCCGGCCGGTCGCTATAGTTGGTGAGCCGCAGATGGATGCGGCCTTCGCGATAGCCGAGCGCGACGTCGAACTTCTGTTCCGTGGCGGCGGTCTCGGGCGTCATCCAGGCGAACACCTTGCTCCAGACCTGGCCGAAGATTCCGTCCTGCACCCACGGTGAGGACCATCGCCCGCTTGCGTCGGTTGTCACGGCGACCGCTTTGCCGGCGGCGAAGCGCCAACTCGCGATGAGCGGTGTACGCGTATTGGCGCGGTTGATGAAAGCGTCGAGCGTGGCTCGCGGTTTAAGCTCGGTTGCGACGAAGCCCTTTATCGCGGGTAGCTGGCGGCCGGCAAGGTCCTTGAGCAATGGATCGGGTTTGACGGTGTATGGCGTGAAATCTTTTTCTACCATCGTGGCTTCTCCGCCATGCGATTTCACGTCCTGCAAAAACATCTCCGGCAGGTTGGACGCGCTATCGGTTTGGTAGAAGCCGCCGCCGCCGTACTTGCTGATCGATTCGAGCAGCGCCAGGTTGGCCTCGCGGCCAATCGCGATGGTCGAGATCGTAACGCCGCCCTCGCGATGCATCGAGGAGACGAGGTCGTAGTACATCGCGGCCGTGCCGCCGGTCTCGCCGTCGGTCAGGACCACGACGTGTTTCACCGACGCGTTGCTCCCGGCCAGCATCCGCTCGGCCTCCTGCATCGCCGGCAACAAATAGGTGGTGCCGTGCGCCTTCAGCCGGTTGATCATCTCATCGAAGTAGGGGCGGCTCTGGCTAAGCGGCGTCAGCGGAACGATCACGAAGGGTTGCGAATCGAAGCCGACGACCGCGATAAGATCGGTGTCGGCAAGCGTCTTGGTGACCGTGCGCGCTGCCGCCTTGGCGTACTCCATTTTTTGGTCGCGGCCCATCGAGCCCGACTTGTCGATTATCAGGACCAGCGCGCGCGTGCGCTGGCGATGCTGCGGTGGCTTCATAATGACCGGCAGCGCGCGCGCGAGTGGACTATCCTGGTAGCCGCCCAGGCCAAAGCTCTCGTCGCCCCCGGCCATCGCGAGCGAGCCGCCTTCCTCGACGTAATGGACCAGCGCCTCCTGGGCCGCGGGTGAGAGCCGCGCTCGCGGCACGTTGTTGATCACCACCGCGTCGTAGCCCTTCAGATTACCGCTCCAGGAGCCGCTGGGCGTGACCACGGTCGGTTCGAGGCCCATCCGATGCACCACAGATTCCAGGTACTCGGCATCGCGCGGCGAGCCGGTCAGAATCAGCACCTTGCGCTGCGCGCCGATTCCGACCCATCCGGTGAGCGAGTCATCCTCGGTATAGACGTCTTGCGACGGGATGGCGGGCCTGAACGAGGCGGTGTACGAGGTCAGCCCGGAGGCCTCCGCATGGACCGGGAAGTCGAAGCGCTGTTGGCCGCTTTGTAAAGTGACGGCGCGCGTGTCGGTCGCGCGCCCGTTTTGAAAAATCGAAATCGTCCCGCCGACCGGAGTCGAATTGTAGTTGGTGGCGGTGACGCTGAGCGCGAACGGCTCCGACTTGGCGAGCGCCGGCGGCATCGTCAGGCCGGTAATCGCGACGTTGGGGATGCCGCGGGCGCCGGGCGGCGTGAAGATGTACAGACGCACGCCGGCCGAGCGAATCGCGCCGAGCGCGCGTTCCGCATCGCCATGGTTCTGCCATCCGTCGGTCACCAGCACTACCGTGCCGTCACGCGCGGCCGGATTAGCGGCAACCTTTTCGAGCGCCGCTTCGAGGTCGGTCGCGGCCGGCGCGCAACTCGTGCATCCGGCGGCCGCGTCGAGCTTCGAGAGCGCGCCTTCCACCGTGGTCGGCTCGGCAGCGGTGGCGAAGATTACCGCCGGGTCGCCGGCGCGCAACTTAAGATCGTCGCGCAGGAGCCTAGCCGTCCACGTGCGCATCGCTTTGGTGATACTGCCCGAGGCGTCAACCACCGCCGGCCGCGTGGTGCCCTCGCTGCGCGTGACGGTCTGGGGGTCGGCCAGCGCCAGCACGCACAGCGCCAGCACCGCGGCACGCAGTAGCGGCGCGAAGAGCTTGCGCGGCGTGTCCACCCCAAGCAGCGACCAGGCGAAGACCACGCCGACCGCGATCAACAGCCAGAGCGCCCCCGGATTCGCGAGTTTCATGCCGCCCAGCATCGCGCCGAGATTTCCGAGGCTTCCAAAGTTCATCGCTAGACCGTGACCGCCGTGGACCGGCGGCGGCGATACGCGATCAGTGCTTCAAGAATCACCAGCGCGACGATCGCCAGGATGAAGTCGCCGGTTATCGGAGTGCGGCGCGGCGCGACCTCCGCCATCGCGGCCGATCCGCCCGATTCGATCTTCATCGACGGCGTGTTTTCGAGATCGGAAGCGCGCAGATTGGCCAGGTTGACCGCGCGCTCGGATTTTGCGCCGTCGGCCGCAATTAGCCGGTAGAGGCCCTGAGAATTGGCGCCGGTGAACAGCATCCCGGAGGTCACTTTGATTTTGCGCCCGTCGGGCGGCACGATCGCATCAACGCCGGCCGGCACGATCCAAGGATCGCCGGTATGATAACCGGCGGTTTCGGCGCCGAAGCCGGCCAGGTAGCTGAGCGAGTTGAGCGTCAGCACCGACATCGGCAAGTTTTGCCGGCCGAGATAGGGAAACGGGTTGAAGCCCAAGGCGACGATCCGATGGCCGGAGCGCTCGCCCGCGAGCATCAGCGCGCCGCCGCTGCCAGTGACAATCGCCTGGAGCCACTGATGCTGGCCGAGGTATTCGCCGCCGTGCAAATTCAACAGGCGAAAATTCACCGAGTCAGTGAGCCCGCCGGTCGGCGGCCATCCGGTGATTTCGACCTGGCCGGTCGGCTGAACGTTGAAGCCGAAGATCGGATCGGCCGGGGGCGGCATCACTAGCAGCGTGTTGACCGGAGGCATCTCTTTGGGCACCGCATACTCGAAGATTGCGAGGTCGGCGGCGGCAAGTTCTTTGGGCGAGAAGCTCGAGGGCGACGCGACGCGGACGGAAATCCCCGGTAGACCGTCGAGGCCGGCGGCGTCGGCGGGGTTCGGCGTCACGAACAGGATCGAAATTGATTTAACCGCGCCGGCGGTGGCCCACGCCACATTGTCGAGGGCAAAGCCGTCGGCGGGCGCAAGCTCGGCGCGATAGACGGCGGCCGGCGCGAGATTAGGAAACTCGATTGCGCCGATTTGGCCGGGCTCCAGATGCGCCTGGGCATGACCGACCGACTTGCCGTCGCCGATGATCGAGAGCTTAAGGGTTTGCGCGGCCGGACTGAAATTGGCGACCGCCAGATGGGCGTGCAGAGCGGCCTGTCCCAGCGATTCGCGGCGCAACACGAACGATCCGATCGCGTAGTTGGGCAGCGGATCGCCGGCCGCGAAGGCCTCGACCCGCGCGGGCACCGGCGCGGTGAGCGGCCGCGCACCGGCATAGATCACCCGGCGAAGGCGCGTGTCGGAGGCAAGCTCGCTCAAGAGCGCGGTCAGCGCGGCCTGGTCCGAAGGTGCGTCGGCGGGACGCAATTGTGCGAGCGCCGCCGCCGCTTCAGCAGCGCTCGCGAATGGCGGACCGGCGCGATGGGGCTGGGGGGCGCTAAGATAAAGATTGACCTCGCCCGCGCCTTCGCGCCCCAGCGCATCGGTAAGCGCCGCGCGCGCCATGTCGAATCGGCTGCGTCCGGAGCCCGCCGCGGCCTGCATCGCGGCCGAGTCGTCGAGTACCACGGCGATCGGATTGCCAGTTCGCGTGACATAGGGTTTCGCAATCGCCAGCACAGCGAGCGCAATGATGAGCATCTCGACGAAAAACATCCAGTTCGGCCGGGGCCACCCACCGAAGCGTCGCCCGCGCCGCGCACGCAGCGCGCGGAAGGCCAGCACGCTGGAAACGACTACGCGGCGCGGACGCTCGCGCACGAGGTAAGCGAGTGCGAGCGCCGGAATCAGCGCGAGCAGGTAGTAAAGCGCGCCCGGATTCAGGAGTCCCATCGTGGCGCTAATGCCTTCTGAGGCCGAAGTCGGCGGACGCGCGCAGGAAGAAGTCGTGGAAATTCAGGTCGGTGGTGTAGAGCGTGTAGTGCAGTCCCCGACGCAGGCAAAATGTTTTGATCTCGCGCGCAAGGCGGGCGAGCGTCTGCCGATATTGATCGCGCTCGCGGTTCCCGATCGACACCGTCACGCGTTCGCCGCTTTCCGCGTCGACCAGCTCGACGTCGCCCGCCAGTCCCGCACCCGCCATCTCGCTGCCGCCAAGAATCTGCACCGCGGTTACGTCCATGTTGGCGGCGGTGAACAGGCCCAGCCCGCGCGTGACCGAGTTTATCATCATCAGGTAGTCCGAGATGACGAAGACCTTGCCGGCCCGGCGCACCGAGACCAGTTCGCGCGCGAGCGCGGTGGCGAGGTCAAGCTCGCCGGCGGGCCGGATTGCGCCCAGACGCTGCGCCAGCTCGGCGATCCGATGGCGCCCATAGACGAAGCCCGGCGTCGCGGCTTTGCCCTCGCCCGCCAGCACGCGCACCATTACGCGGTCACCTTGCGCCAGCGCGACGTAGGCGAAGGCGAGCGCGGTCGCGACCGCCATCGGAAATTTGCGGTCGGCCTCGGGCAGACCCATCGAGGCGCTGGCGTCGAGAAAGATGTAAGTGAGGAGGTCTTCCTCTTCCTTGAACAGTTTGATGTAGAGCTTGTCGGTGCGGCCGTAGAGTCCCCAGTCAATGAAGCGGAAATCATCGCCCAGCGCATAGTGCCGGAAGTCGCTGAACTCAAGCGAGGAGCCGCGCCGGGGCGAGAGATGAGCGCCCTTGCCGAGCCCCTCGAACTCGCGCCGAGTTTTGATCCTTAGATGTTCGAGCCGGGCCAGGAAGTCCGGCGTAAATTCCTCGGGCAATCCCAGCATCGACAGTTACGCGCGCGGCTTCTTGAGCCGCTTCGTCGCCTGGTCGAGGATCGAATCGGTGCTGACGTTTTCGGCCTCGGCCTGGAAATTGCGCAGCAACCGATGGCGCAGTGCGGGGACCACGGCGTCGGCGACGTCGTCGTAGCTGACGCTCACGCGGCCGTCGAGCAAGGCGTTGACCTTGGAGCACAGAATGAGCGCCTGGGCGCCGCGCGGGCTCGGCCCGAAGCGCAGGTATTGCGAGACCTCGGGAATCGCGCCGGGGCCGTTGGGAGTGCAAGCGCCGATTATGCCGATGACGTAGCGCTCGAGCGGCTCGGCCACCATCACTTCGCGGACCAACGCCTTAAGTTGTTCGATCGCCACGGGCGCGCTGGCCACGGGAAATATCGGCTGCGCGGTGTGGGTCGTGGCGCCCGTCGTGCGGTTCAAGATTTCGCGCAGTTCCTCGGGCTTGGGCGAGCCCATCACGACCTTGAACAGAAAACGGTCCATCTGGGCCTCGGGCAGCGGATAAGTGCCCTCGAGTTCGATCGGATTTTGCGTCGCCAGCACCATGAATGGCGGCTCGAGCGGATAGGTCATGCCGAAGACCGTGACCTGCCGCTCTTCCATCGCCTCAAGCACGGCGGACTGGGTCTTGGGCGTGGCCCGGTTGATCTCGTCGCCGAGCACGACGTGGGCGAAGATCGGGCCGGGCTTGAAATGGAACTCGCGCCGTCCGTCGGCCTCGGTCAGGACCTGGGTGCCGACGATATCCGAGGGCATCAGGTCGGGCGTGAACTGAATCCGCTTGAAGCTGAGCCCCAGGGCGTCGCTCGCGGTCTTGCACATCAGGGTCTTGCCGAGTCCGGGCACGCCTTCAATCAGGACGTGGCCGCCCGCGAAAAGCGCGGTCAAGGTTTTGCGGATGACATCCTGATGGCCGACGATTACCTTGCCGACCTCGGCTTCGGCGCGCGCGAAGGTGCGCCGGAATTCGGCGACGCGTTCAGTTGGCGTAATTTGCGGGGCCGCTCCCATGCCTTCTCCTTGTTCCAAATCGATGGATGCCGCGCGCGCTCTCTTCAGTGGATCAGATCGCGATAGCGTGGCGGCACAAGCTGACGTTCCTGGGGCGTGGCGTCAAGCCGCTCGGCTTTGAGCGGCACGTTGGCGTACGGAACGCTCGCGGTGGGCCGGTTGGTGTCGGGGACGAGTTTGCCGCCGCTGGCGGAAACGACCTCGGTTGGCAAGCGGAAGAGCACGTAGCGCGCGTCGTGAATTTCGATCGCGGGTCCTTCGCCGGGTTTATAGAAACGGGGAAAATTTTCGGCCACCGGGAATTCTCCAAGATGGGTGTCGCCGTGGCCGCCCTTGTCGTTCTTGCCGCCCTTGGTGCCGCCCGCCGGCAGCTGGCCCTTGGCGGAAGCGTCCGGCCGGGGCAGGGGAATATTCCCCTGGGCCATCGCGTCGGGCTTTTGCGCGCCGCCGCTTTTGTTGGGATTGCTGCCGGGCTTGAGCGCGTTGCCCTGGTCGCCATGGCCTGGCTTGGGCGCGTTGTTTTTGCTTTCCGCCCCGCTTTCGACTTGCGCCTGCGCTTTGGAGAGATCGTTCTGCAACTCGACTATCTGTTCCTTGCCCTTGGGGCCGTTGGGATTGTTGCCCTGGTTCGCGCCTTGTCCCTGGCCCTGACTTTTGCCCTGGCCGTTGCCACTGTCCTGGCTTTGACCGTTACCTTGTCCCGCGCCCTTGCCGGAATTGTTCTTGCCGTTGCCGCTGCCCGACGTGTTCTTGGCCGATTGTTGCGGTGACGATCCCTGTTGTTCGTGCTTTTGCAGCTCGCTCATCGCCTCGGCCAACCGCGCCAGCTTCTCCGGCGGCGGCAGTTTGGGATTTTCCAGCGCGTCGGCGGCGGCAAGTATTTTGGCGGCAAGGTCCTTGTCGGCGGATGAGGGCGAGCTTGCCAGCTGCTGGGCGGCGGCGCGGAGTTTGCGCGCCTGCACTTGCTCGGCCGACGGCGGCCGCACCAGCGCGAGCGCGACAGCCGCGAGCAGTACCACCATCGCGGCCGCGATAGGCAGCGAACGGACAAGCGGGCGGCGTACTTCAAAGGCAAACGCGCCATTAGGATCGAAGCGCTCTAGGTAGCCGGAGGCGCGGCGCCATAGCAGCGGGAACAACGGGGTGCGCAGTTCGCGTTGCGCGGGCGGCTCGGCGGGGTCGGCCAGGCTCGCGAGCGTGACGATCTCCTGATGGCCGCCCACTGCGTCGTCGACCAGTTCGGCGGCCTCGATGAAATCATCGGCTTCGCGCCAGGCCCGCCAGGCCATCAAGGCGCATCCGGCGAGCGCCACGACACCGGCGAGCGCCAGCGCGGTGCGCAGGCCGCCGAGCCTCGCGGGCGTGAGTGCGTAGCCGGCGCGCTCCCACGTCGCCTCGCCGATCGCGTCAAGGGTCGCGGCCAGCACCAGCGCAGTGAGCGCGGGCAAGGCTAGCGTCAGCCCCGCGCGCAGGGCGGCGACCTGCTTGAGGCGGCGGCGCGCAGCCGCGATTTGCTCGACGGGATTAATCATGGCGGGTGTCATCGCCTCGCGGCCGCGGGCTGGGCCGCGGCGTCCCTGCGGGTGTTTGTACTTTCGCCGCGGTTCTCTGGGCATTCAGCTTACGCACAATCTCGATAGCGTGTTCGTGTTCGCGCAGGGTGCGCGAAAAAATATGAGTTCCGTCATTGCGCGCCATAAAATACAGGTAATCCGTGTGGGCCGGGTAGAGCGCCGCCATTATCGACGACATTCCAGGATTTGCAATCGGTCCCGGCGGGAGTCCGGCGAACGAGTACGTATTATAGGCAGACGCAGTATGCACCGCCGCCGCCGCAGGCTCAATTTCTCCATCCGGATTATACTGAGCGGTGGGATCGGACTGAAGCGGCATCCCCAGCCTGAGGCGGTTATAAAAGACGCTCGCGATGGTCGGTCGCTCCCCCGCCACCTTGGCCTCCTTCTCGATGATGGAGGCGAGGGTCACCAGTTCGTGCGGGCTCAGATTGAGCTCAAACAGCCTCTGTGCGGTGGGAGCTGGCAGGGCGCTGTAGAACCTTCCCAGCATCGTTGCGAGTATCCGGTCGATACTGGCGTGGGGCGAAAATCGGTAGGTCGCCGGAAACAGATAGCCCTCAGCGCCCAAGGGTTCGAGCCCGAGCGCGGCCGGCATCGGACCCCAGCGCGCGGCTTCCTCGAACTGCACCGGGCATACGAGACCGGCATTCTCCAGCAACTCCGCTATCTGATGAAGCGTAGCGCCTTCCGGAATCGCCACGGTCACTGCCACGAAATCGCCGACGACCAGATGGTGCAACACCTCGTCCAAACGTTCGCCGCCGCTGAAAGCGTAATCGCCAGGTTTAAGATTCCGTCCGCCCCCGCTCAGTTCAGCGTAGACAATCATCGCACGCGCGCTGCGGATAACACCTTCGGAGGCCAGGCGGCGCGCGACCGCGCCGAGGGAGTCGCCCGGGTTGACGACTACGACCCTTGGCGCGTTGAATTTCGCGACCGGGACAAGGCAGGCGTAAGCAGCCCACGCCAGCGCCGCGATGGCGCCGAGCGCCAGCAGGGCGGCCGCGGCTTTGCCGGGTCGGCTCACTGCGACTGACGGCTTCGAAGCCATCCCTCAAGAATTATCGCCGCCGCGACGGCGTCGCGCGAGACCTTTTTGGCCGACCGTGACGCCGACGTCTCGCGCAGCCGCTCCGTGGCCTCGACGCTCGTAAGCCGCTCGTCGAACATTTCGACCGCGACGCCGATTGCGGCGCCCAGATGCTGGGCAAAAGCCCGCGCCGAGCGCGCGCTCGGCCCCTCACTGCCGTCCATGTTCAAGGGCAGACCAACGACGACGAGCGAGACCTCACGAGCGACTAGCTGCGCGCGAATCTCTTCCAGATCGTATTTTAGCGAACGGCGTTCGATTGTTGCCACCGGATAGGCCGCAGGGCCGGCACTGACCGCTAAGCCTATTCTCTTTCGGCCAAAATCGATTCCCGCGATTGTCATAGCCAATCTTAGCCTAGCTGATATTCAATATTAGAAAGGCTTTTGATGCCGAGATTAGAAAAGCTGTTGATACCGAGCTCATGAGGTGTTGCTAATGTGAGTCAGATGGCCTATTTTGGGCCCGATGGCTCGGGGGACTCTGGCTCATATATTTCCACGCTTGGCTACGGCCTTGGTGGTAGCCTTCATGGCTACGCTGGCCTCAGTTCATCTCTTTTTTCAGGCCGGCGAGCCACCGACGCCGTCCGTAGCCCTGATGGATTTGCAACCCGGCCATCTGGACAACGGTCCCGTCGAACTGCCCGAAACCGCCTCTCCCGCACCCGATCCGATCATCATACAACTCACCCTGGACCGTTCGGCCTCGGTACTGCGCTATCTCGAGAACGCCGGGCTCGACCCGGCCGAGGCGCAAAACTGGGCCAATCATTTCCAGGAAGCCGCCAACACCGGGACCATGAAGGAAGGCCACGCGCTGGTCCTTTACAAGGATCCGGAGACTGGCGACCTGCGCGACCTGCGCTACGACCTTAACACGAACATCGCGATCCGCGAGCACGCCTTGGGCGCCGGGGTCTTGCGCACCTCGCGCGATCTGATTCAGTACGACGTGCGGCGAGTCAGTGTCGCGTTCCAAGTCGATCGCAGCTTCCGCACCGCCGCGCAACTGCACAATCTCCCCGAGCCGATCGTCTACACCCTGGAGAACGCTTTCAGCGAACATCATCCGCTCGATGAATTGCCGTCGGGTTCGGTCGTGAAGCTCATCTATCAGGAAAAAGTAGCTCGCGACGGCA
>DATJID010000051.1:0-46261 GCA_035493515.1 Binataceae bacterium (SeqCode)
GCGCCGATCGAAGCCGCCAGCCAGGGAATCGAGATGGCGCCCGACGACGTCGTGTTCCGCATGAACCTGGTGTCGCTCAAGCCGGGCGCGGAAGGCGCGCTGGTGATGGACGACTTCACCGCGGGTCATATTACGACCGAGGAAGCGGCGGCGATCGTCGCCGATTTGAGCGCGCAACTTTCAGATGACGGGATCGAATTTCATCACGGCGTCAGCTACCGCCATTTGATGGTCTGGCACGGCGGACCCGCCGCGGCGCATCTGACGCCGCCGCACGACATCACGGGCAAGCCCGCGGGCCCCCATCTGCCGCAGGGCGAGGGCGCCGAGCGCCTGCGCATCATCATGGATCGCGCGGCGGCGATCCTCCGCGAGCATCCGGTCAACCGCGCGCGGATCGCGGCGGGCAAGCCGGCGGCGACCTCGGTGTGGTTTTGGGGACAAGGCCGACGTCCCGCGGTGCCGACGCTAAAGGAGCGCTTCGGCGTCGAGGGCTCGGTCATCTCGGCGGTCGACCTGGTCAACGGATTGGGAAGGCTCGCGGGCCTGGAGCGGATAACAGTGCCGGGCGCGACCGGCTTCCTCGATACGGATTATGCGGCCAAAGCGCGCTATGGACTCAAGTCGCTGGAGCGCCATGACTTCCTGCTGCTGCATATCGAAGCGCCCGACGAAGCGGGTCACATGGGGCGCGCGGATCTGAAGCGCGAGGCAATCGAACGTATCGATGAACTTATCATCGGTCCGCTGTTGCGGGACCTGCCGGCGCTCGGCGACTTCCGGCTCCTGCTGATGCCCGATCATGCAACGCCTTGCAAATTGAAAACGCACTCGAACGAACCGGTTCCCTTTGCTATGCTCGGCGCTTCAAGCGGCAAAGGAGCCGTCGCGCGGCGCTACACCGAAGCCGAGGCGGCTCGTACGGGCGTCGCGGTGACCGATGGTTACCGCCTGATCGAGTCGTTGCTCGCGACGCGTTAGCGCGTTGGCCGACGCTGCGGCAAAGTTGCGGCAAAGTTGACGGGAGGCCCGTCCGAGGATGGAGCGAAATCTCGCCCTGGAAGTTGTTCGCGCCACTGAAGCGGCGGCGCTGGCCGTGGCGCGCTTTATCGGCAGAGGCGACGAGCGGGCTGCCGACCGCGCCGCCTGCGACGCGATGCGCAAGGCGCTCAACTCGATCGCCTTCGACGGCAAAGTGGTAATCGGCGAAGGCGAACAGGGTTCGACCGACCAGCTTTACATCGGCGAGATCGTCGGGACTGGAGCCGGCCCCGAAGTCGACGTCGCACTTGACGCACTCGAGGGACCGCACATCGCCGCCTCGGGCGGTCCCAACGCGCTCTCGTGCATCGCACTCGCGGAGCGCGGCCGAGTACTCAATTGCCCCGATACCTATATGGACAAAATCGCCTGCGGCCCGCTGGGACGTGGCGTGATCGATATCGATCGCTCGCCGACCGAGAACCTGAAAGCTCTGGCCGAGGCCAAAAGCGTGTACGTCGAGGATTTGCGCGTGGCGATCCTCGACCGCCCGCGGCATGAGAAGCTGATAGCAGAGGTCCGCCGCGCCGGCGCCGGAATCAAGCTGCTTTCGGCTGGCGACCTGGCCGCGGCGGTAGCCACCACGCGGCCGGAAAGCGAGATCGATTTGCTGATCGGTACCGGCGGGGCGCATCAGGGCGTGCTTGCGGCGGCGGCGGTCCGCTCGGCGGGCGGCGAGATGCAGGCAAGGTTCGCGCCGCGCAATCAACAGGAGGCTGAGGCCTGCCTGAGCTGCGGCATTCTGGATCTAAAGCGGCGCTTTCCACTCGAGGAACTGGCCGGCGACAACGTGATGTTCGTCGCGACCGGAGTGACGACCGGCGACTATTTGTCGGGCGTGCGGTTTTTTTCCGGCGGCGCGCACACCAACAGCGTGATGATGCGCTCAAAAACCCGCACCGTGCGCTACATCGAGGCGTACCATCATTTCGACTTCAAGCCCGAGTACTGAGGGGCTGCGCCTGACGCGGCTCCGCGGGGCGCTCGTGCGTCGTCTCCTGTATACCGAACCATCGCGCGCCCCGGTTTCTCTGTGGTGTTTGGTTTGAAAAAGGAGGTCTGCGGCGGAGGAATGGAAAGCTTAATCCGGGAGAAAAGAGCTTTCCTCGATACGCGCGGTCCGAGGGCGGATGCCTGATAAAAGTTCGAGTTCTCGCGCGCTCGATCCTACTGCTGTTGGCGCCTTTGTCCTTTATCTGGCGCTGTCTGTTTTCTTTTTCGGGCGTGGACTGATCGGTCATTTTTCAACTTGGTATATTGGCCGCGGCCCCGACTCTCCGCAATTGATCTGGTTTCTCGCGTGGTGGGCATACGCTATCTCACATAGAGTCAATCCTCTCGCTACAAAACTGCTATTCGCGCCGGTGCCTACCGGTCTCGCTTGGGCGACTATCATGCCGTTGGCTGCAGTGGCGGTTCTGCCCATCACCTGGTCGAACGGCCCGGTTGTCGCTTACAATATTCTTTGTCTGATCGCACCGGCGCTGGCAGGGTGGGCCGCGTTTGTCCTATGCCGATGGGCAACTCATAGTTATTGGCCTTCAATCGCTGGCGGATGGGTATTTGGGTTTTCCTCCTACATCCTCTCTGCGTCACTCACTCACGTCGACGACGTCCTCGTGTTTCCGGTGCCGCTCGCGGCGTGGTTGGTTCTGCGCCGCCTAAACGGAGAGATCCTAGCGCGTCGGTTCGTCGTACTATTGGCTATTCTGATCACCGCGCAGTTCCTGTTCTTCGCCGAGGTCGCCGCAAGCGCGACACTCGTGGGCGCGATCGCCTTCGCACTTGGGATGGCGTTTACAAACGATGATATCCGCGGTCAATTATGGCGCCTTGGGCCGCCGATTGGTGCGGCTTACGCAATCACCGCTATCATCCTTGCCCCATACCTGTACTATATGTTCGCTTTCGGTCATGCGGGCGGATCGGTTCTTGATCCGGTGCTGTTCGGCGCCGACCTGCTGAGTTTTGTGATTCCTACCTCCGTACATGAATTTGGGCGGCCAACGCTGTTCGGCGTGATATCGCGTACCTACTTGGCGACCTTATCCGAGGTTGGTTCCTATCTCGCGTTGCCGTTGATCGCGATTGCGGGCTTGTTCGCGCGAGTGCGGTTTCGCGAGCCGGTGGGGCGGCTGCTTGTCGAACTGCTCATCATCCTTTGCGTGCTGGCCCTGGGTTCGCGCGTCGTGATCGCGGGCCATCAGACGATCGCCGCGCCGTGGATGCTGTTGCTGCAATTTCCGTTGCTCAACAAGATAGTGCCGGTGCGCCTGATGGCATATGCCTTCCTGGTGCTCGCGATAATCGTGGCGATGTGGATCGCCGCGCCCGACGTGCGCCGGTCGCACAAATGGGTGCTCGGGTTGGCGCTGGTCCCGTTCATGCTGCCCAATCTGTCGGCGCAATTCTGGAAGGCTCCTTTCGAAATCCCGCGTTTTTTTTCGACCGGCCTCTATCGGCAATACCTTGCGCCGGATGAGATCGTGATGACCCTTCCGAATCCGATCTACGGTGACGGTATGCAGTGGCAACTGGCTACCGACATGTATTTTCGCCTGGCCGGCGGATATATCGGACTCTCGCCGCTGGCTCCGCCCGAGTACGCCCGTTGGCCCATCCTGGCCGCGCTTTACGACGTCGCCGGCGTCCCGGATGCGAGCGATCAACTCAAGGCGTTTTTGGCCCACGAGCAGGTCGCGGCAATTATCGTGGGCCCGAAGAAATACTGGCTGAGCGACCGCGTGAACGGGCGTCCCACCGCCGCGACATGGATGCGTACGCCGCCCTCCGAGCAGGATCGCGCGGCGCTTCGCGAGCTGCTTTCCACGCTGGGGGTGCAGCCGCTCGAGGCGGGCGGCGTGACGCTCTATCGGCTCGCTCCCGATCTGCTCGCACCATATCTGAAAGTCACCGCACTCGAGATGCAGCAGCGCTATGTGCGGGCGCGGTTTGAAGCGCTGCTCGGCGCGGCCCAGAAATACCTGGCCCGCGGCGGCGACCTGCTGTCGCTCGACGCGCATAAGAAAGAGATCGTGAGCACCACGCCGCGATGGTTTGGCGGCGCCGCGTTTCCCACGCTCAACCCGAACAGGATCTTCCAGGTGCAATGGGCACTCGGACATTTGCATCCGGACCGCGTGGCAATTGGTGTGGAAGGCACGTACGAGGCGGTGCAGCCTCTAATCACACAGTATGGGCCCGATTCGGACGCGATCTATTTTCCCTTTCCGCAGAAACTCGGCATACCACCGGCGCAGCGCTCGAACGGCATCGGCGCTCCAGCCCTGATGGTGATGGAGTTCACGCCCGCCGGACTCGCGCACGCCGCAGCGCACTAGACGCCGCGCGCCCGAACGATTTTTTACCCTTGTCGCGGTCTCCGTGTTGAGCGTAACGTAAAAGTACAGTGCTTTGATGATCCCTATTCCTTTGATCATCCTCAGCGATGTCCGCGAGAGAAATCAATATCGCCGATCGAATCGAACAGCTGAAGGGTCAAATTCTCGATCGTTGGCGAGAAGAGGTTCGGAAAGACCCAGTCCAGGCTGCGTCGGTGCATCATCTCGATGATAAGGAACTTAAGGATCATCTTCCGGCACTTACGGAAAAAATTTTAAAGTTGCTTCGGGGTGAGACGGTTACCGACCTGGAAGCGGACGCAGCTAGCCATGGTCTGCAGCGCCGGAAGCGCGGTTATCCTGTGGTCGTTCTTCTGCGCGAGCTGCAGATTTTTCGCCGCGTTCTAACTCTCATGGTCAGGGAAATTGTCGGAACCGATCTAGGTAACCAGGAGGTCGAGAAAAAGCGCGATCTCTTGGACGACATCGTCGACCGCAGCATGAATGCTTCGGTCCTGCAGTACACCCTGGCCGCGGAGGAAGAACGTAATTCTGCGCAAGGCGAAGCAAAGGAACTGCACGACCAGCGCGATCGGTTCCTGGCCACGCTTTCTCACGAACTGCGCAATCAGGTGTCGCCTATTTTACTTGGGGTGCAGCTGCTGAAGGATTTAAAGCTCTCCGATCAGAGGATGAGGACCGTCGTCGAACGAATTGAGCGTCAGGCACGCCATCAATCGATACTGATCGACGATCTACTGGATATCAGCCGCTTTCGTTATGGCAGGCTTCAACTTAAGCGCAGAATCTTTGACTTGCGCGGGGCGATACAGCGTGCTGTTGAAACCTTCCAGAATGATTTTTCCGCAAAGCACATAAACCTTGAAGTGCACGTTCCGCCCAAGCCGGTTTATGCCTCGGTCGACGAGACACGCATCACACAGGTGCTCATCAATCTGCTCCAGAATGCGGTCAAATTTACCCCTCGGGGTGGAACCATCACCCTGGGGTTGACCGAGCAAGCTGGCGCGGCAGTTTTTTCTTTGAAGGATACCGGCGTCGGGATCGACCCCGAACTGCTGCCCCACCTGTTTACGATGTTTTTCCAGACAGACGAACCCTCAAAGCCGATCAAAACCGGCCTTGGGGTGGGGCTGGCACTGGCTAAATTATTGGTCGACATGCACGACGGCACAATTCAGGCTTATAGCGAGGGCGAGGGTAAGGGCGCCGAGTTCACGGTGACTATCCCTATGGCCAAGGACCTGCTTAACGAAAGTTCGTTCTCGTCAGCCAGAAGGGTGTTGGTCGTCGACGATAACCCTGACCATCTTCAATTGCTGGCCGACTTGCTCAGAATGCGGGGTTATGAAGTGGTCGAGGCGCACGATGCAACTGAGGCGCTGACACTTATCGCCACACACAAGCCCAACGCTTGCGTTATAGATATCGGGCTGCCTGATATGGACGGGTTCAACCTGGCCCGCAAGCTACGCGAGACTCCTGAGACTCGAGCTTCTCGGTTAGTCGCGGTGACCGGCTATGGCATGACCGCCGACAAGCAATCGTTCGAAGAAGCTGGGTTCGATCACTATCTTCCCAAGCCGCCTGATATGGATGACTTGATTAGAGCCTTGTCGGACTGACGGTTAGGTCTCCCAAGCCGGCCTGATCTTTTAGTCCTTCTCGTTCAGGGGAAACCAGGCTCTTTAACGTCCACAACCACCGCTACTTCGCGACAACCGCTTTCTGCGACGTACCTTGAGATTTCTTCGGCCACGTTTGCGAAATTGCCGTCAATTTCAAAGCGCCGCGATGTCGCGACCGCGCTACTGAGAGGCCCGGTGCTCTCGAGCAGCTTGATCTCGATTACGCATACCCCGCATCGTTCTTCTCTCAAGAGCCCCAGGATTTGGCTAGAGCTCAGCTGAGATGCTGGACCGATCCACACCGCAGACATGGGTATTCCGCGCCTCCTCGGGCGCCGGACCAGTGTACCTCGTTGGTCAGAGTACCTCGTTGGCTAGATAAATAAACATCGCTTCCAGTTCGGTCAAGGTAATCTCAAAAGCATACCCCCGGAGAGCGATCGCGCGTTCGGGCGGTTTGATGTTCGGGAGACTAACGCCCCGCTTTCGCGAGTATCGCGGCGCGCGTTGCACGTCCCGGCGTTCCGCCCTAAGCTCGGCGAATGGCCCCGCGCGCCGTCACCTTATATATCGACTACAAAAGTCCCTATGCCTACCTGGCGAAGGACCCGGCTTGGGAACTGGAGCGCGAGTTCGACCTGCGCCTGGACTGGTTGCCCTACACGCTCGAAATCCCGCTGTATCTCGGCACCGTCGAGGGCCGCAACGCGCATCAATGGCGGCGCGTCCGCTACAGCTACATGGATGCGCGCCGGTTGGCCAATCGGCGCGGGCTGACCGTGCGCGGCCCGCAGAAAATCTTCGACTCGTCGCTGGCCGCAATCGGGTTGCTCTATGCCAAGCGCCACGACGTCTTTCGCAAGTACAACGATCTGGTCTTCGATCTTTTCTGGAAGCGCGCGCTGGATATAGAAAATCGCGAGGCGATTCGCACGGTGCTCACGGAGGCCGGAGCACCGGTCGCGGGCTTTTTTGATTTCCTCGACGGCGAGGGCCGTATCGCCCACGATCGGATTCAACGCCAGGCGGAGGAGATCGGCGTTTTCGGCGTGCCGACCTACGTAGTCGACGGCGAAATTTTCTGGGGCGGCGACCGGCTCTGGATGGTGCGCGAGAAACTCGGCGTTGCCCCGCCGGCGGCCCGCTAGGGGAGGAAGCATAGTGGAATTGAGAGAAGTAACATTCGAGAAGGCTGCCGTTGCGACGCTGACAATCAATCGGCCCGCCGCGCTCAACGCGCTCAGCCGCGTCGTGCTGGAAGACCTCGCCCAGGTGCTCATCGAGGTGCGTCGCGATCCCACCGTGCGCGTCCTGATCGTAACCGGCGCGGGCGACCGCGCCTTCGTTGCCGGTGCCGATATCGCCGCGATGTCCGAGATGGCCGCGGGCGAGGGACTGGAGTTCTCGCGCATGGGCCATCGCGTGATGCAAAGCTTGGAGGACCTGCCGATCCCGGTCATCGCCGCGGTCAACGGCTTCGCGCTTGGCGGAGGGCTGGAACTTGCGATGGCCTGTGACTTGATAATCGCCAGCGAAAAAGCCCGCTTCGGCCAGCCCGAGATCAATCTAGCGCTGATTCCCGGCTTCGGCGGCACCCAGCGCCTGCCGCATCGAATCGGCCACGCCCGCGCCCGCGAATTCGTGCTGACGGGCGACATGTTCGACGCTAAAACGGCGCTCGCGCTCGGGTTGGTGAACCAGGTCGTGGCGCCGGACGAGCTGATGGCGACGGCGCGGAAGCTGGCCGAGCGGCTGGCCTCGAAATCGGCCGTCGCACTGCGCCAGGCCAAGGCGGCGTTGCGCGCGTCGTTCACGATGGAGGAGGACGCGGGGTTGCGCTTCGAACAGGAAGCCTTCGGGCTGACCTTCGCCAGCGAGGACCGGGTCGAGGGCACGCGCGCCTTCGTGCAAAAGCGCGATCCCAAGTGGGGGCACAAGTAGCCGCACAAATGGCCGCAAAGGACCGGAAGAAGGCGCCGGATGGTCCCCCGGCGAGTTTCTATCATTGCCCGCGGTCTACTAAGATACGGGGAGGATGCCGGCCGATGGCCGCGCGGCGCGTCTGGACGTGACAACGGCGGCGGGTGACTTGCGGGTGGTTTTGCAAGGGTATTGCGAGTGGTTTTGCTAGTGGTTGTGCAAGCGGCTGTGATGGACCTGGAACTGGAATGATGGACCTGGAACTCAGCGAAGCTCAACGCGCGGCGCGTGACACGGCGCGCCGTTTCGCACGCGAGCGTCTCACCGCCGTCGGGGTCGAGGTCGACCGCAACCATAGCTTTCCCGCCGAGGCGGTCGCCGAATTGGGCCGGCTCGGCATGATGGGCATCTTCATTCCCGAGCAGTACGGCGGCGCCGGCCTCGATCACGTCAGCTATTCCCTGGTGATCGAGGAGTTGGGGGTTGAGTGCTCGTCCACCGCGGTGATTCTTTCCGCCCATTCCTCGCTCGCGTCATGGCCGATTCTCGGCCTGGGCAATGAGGATCAGCGCAAGCGCTATCTGCCGAAAATGGCGGCGGCCGAGTGGATCGGATGCTTCGCGCTGACCGAGCCGCAGGCCGGTTCCGATGCGGCTGGCCAACGGACCCGCGCCGTGCGCGACGGCGACAGCTACGTAATCAACGGAACCAAGAATTTCATCACCAACGGCCCCGAGGCCGGAGTGGCGATCGTGTTCGCCAACACCGACCCCGCAATGGGCCATCGCGGGATCAGTGCCTTCATCGCCGAAACCTCGGACCCTGGCTACCAGGTCGTGCGGATTGAAGAGAAGATGGGAATCCGCGGCTCGCACAGCGCGCAACTCGCGTTCAGCGATTTGCGCGTGCCGGCCACCAACCTGATCGGCAAAGAGGGCGACGGCTTCAAGGTCGCGATGAAGACGCTCGACGGCGGACGGATCGGAATCGCCTCGCAGGCAATCGGAATCGCGCGTGCCTCGCTGGAGGCGTCGTTGCGTTATTCGCAGGAACGCAAGAGCTTCGGCAAGCCGATCGCGAACTACCAGGCGATCCAGTGGAAGCTCGCCGACATGGCGGTCGAGATCGACGCGGCTCGCCTGCTGACGCATCGCGCGGCCACGCTCAAGGACGCCGGCCTGCCTTGCACGACGCAGTCGGCGATGGCAAAGCTTTTTGCGGCCGAGACCGCGATGAAGGCGGCGACCGAGGCGATCCAGGTCCACGGCGGTTACGGCTACACCAAGGAATTCAAGGTCGAGCGATACTTCCGTGACGCCAAGATCACGGAGATTTACGAAGGGACTTCGGAGATTCAACGGCTGATAATCTCGAGCCACGTACTTGAGGACCGGTGAGGAAGGCGTGAGCACCAAGCAACAATGGCTGGACCGCACTTATAAGAAGGGACAGGAGCGGCCCGTGCGCTTCTCGACCGTCTCCGACCTGGAGATCGAGCCGCTCTATACTCCCGAGGACGTAAAGGGCGATTACGAGATCGCGCTCGGCAATCCGGGCGAGTTCCCGTACACGCGCGGCGTGTACGAATCGATGTACCGCGGGCGGCTGTGGACGATGCGCCAGTTCGCGGGCTTCGGTCTCGCCGAGGACACCAACCGCCGTTTCCATTTTCTGCTCGCGCAGGGGCAGGACGGCCTTTCGACCGCGTTCGACATGCCCGGCCTGATGGGCTACGACGCCGATCACGAACGCGCGCGCGGCGAGGTCGGACGCGAGGGCGTCTCGGTATCCTCGGTCCACGACATGGCGCGCCTGTTCGATCGGATCCCGCTCGACAAAGTATCGACCTCGATGACGATAAACTGTTCGGCCTCGGTGCTGCTGGCGATGTATCTGGTGGTGGCCGAACGCCAGAACGTCCCGTGGCACAAGGTCGCCGGCACGATCCAGAACGACATGCTCAAGGAGTTCATCGCGCAGAAGGAATGGATCAGTCCGCCGCGGCCGTCGATCAGAATCGTGACCGACATGATCGAATTCTGCGCCAGGAAAGTTCCGCGATGGCACCCGGTGTCGATCTCCGGCTACCACATCCGCGAGGCCGGCTCGACCGCGGTGCAGGAACTCGCGTTCACTATCGCCGACGGCATCTGCTACGTCGAAGAAGGAGTCAAACGCGGCCTCAACGTCGACGACTTCGCGCCGCGGCTCTCGTTTTTCTGGGACCTGCACAACGACTTCCTTGAGGAAATCGCCAAGCTGCGCGCGGCGCGCCGCATGTGGGCGCGTATCATGCGCGAGCGTTTCGGCGCGCAGAATCCGCGCTCGATGATGCTGCGCACGCACGCGCAGACCGCGGGCGTGTCGCTCACCGCGCAGCAGCCGGTCAATAACGTCGTGCGCGTCGCGATCCAGGCGCTGGCCGGTGTGCTGGGCGGCGTGCAGTCGCTGCACACCAACTCGATGGATGAGACGCTGGCGCTCCCGACCGAGAACGCGGTGATGGTGGCGTTGCGCACGCAGCAGCTGATCGCCGAGGAGACCGGCGTCACCAACACGATCGACCCGTTCGGCGGCAGCTACGCGGTCGAAGCGCTCACCGATCGGATGGAGCGCGACGCGATGGACTATATCCGGCGTATCGACGAGATGGGCGGGATGGTCAAGGCAATCGAAACCGGCTATCCGCAGCGCGAGATCGCGGAGGCGGCATTTACCTACCAGCGCCAGCTCGAACAAGGCATCAAGACCGTGGTCGGGGTCAACAAGTACACGATTCCCGAAGAGATAAAGATCGAAACGCTGAAGATCGACCCGGCGATGGAGGAGATGCAAATTCAGCGCGTGCGCAAGATGAAGCGCGAGCGCAATTCGGTGGCCACGCGCGAAGCGCTAGCCCGCGTCGCCGAGGCCTGCCGCTCGGGCGAGAACCTGATGGAGCCGATTTGCGAAGCGGTGCGGCGCGACGGCACGGTGGGCGAGATTTGCGACGTGTTCCGCGCCGAGTTCGGCATCTACACTGACCCAGGTTGGATCTAACGTGGCAGAGAAACGGCTCAGAATTCTGGTGGCGAAACCGGGGCTCGACGGACACGACCGCGGCGCGAAGATAATCGCGCGCGCGTTGCGCGATGGCGGTTTCGAGGTGATCTACACCGGGCTGCATCAGACCCCGGAGATGATCGCCGAGGCCGCGGTGCAGGAAGACGTCGACGCGGTCGGATTGAGCATCCTGTCGGGCGCGCACATGACGCTGTTCCCCGAAGTGATGCGCCTTTTAAAGGAGCGCGGCGCCGGCGATATCGCGGTCTTCGGCGGAGGAATCATCCCCGAGGACGACGCCAAGAAACTGCGCGAAGCGGGCGTCAAGGAAGTTTTTACCCCCGGCGCTTCGACCGAGGACATCGTCAAGTGGCTGCGCGAGAGCGTGCAGCCGCGTGAATGACAAGCGAGCGCCGCGAGTTACGGTGGAACGTCTTCGATGAACTTCGATCTTAGCGACGAACAGCGCACGATTCGCGAGACGTTGCGCCAGTTTGCCGAGCGCGAGATCAAACCGAACTCGGCCCGGTGGGACAAAGAGGAAATATTTCCGCGCGAGGTGATTGGTCATCTCGGCGAACTGGGCTTCCTGGGGATCTCCTTTCCCGAGCGCTTCGGCGGCGGCGCCGCCGATACGCTGAGCCAGGCGTTGGTGGTCGAGGGACTCTCCCGCTACGACGCGTCGGTCGGGCTGACATGCGCGGCGCACATGTCACTCTCAAGCGGCCACATCAATTTGTTCGCCGCCGAGGAGCATCGCGCGCATTACCTGCCCGACATGGTCGCAGCGAAAAAGCTCGGCGCATGGTGTCTCACCGAACCCGGCGCGGGCTCCGATGCGGCCGCGATGCAGACCCGCGCGGTGCGCAAGGGCGACAACTTTGTCATCAACGGCGCCAAGATGTTCATCACCAACGGCTCGGTTGGTGACGTTTACGTCGTAATGGCGGTGACCGACGCGTCGAAGAGCCGCTCGGGCGTCTCGGCGTTCATTGTCGAGCGCGGCACACCCGGACTCTCCAACGGGCGGCACATCGAAAAGCTGGGGCTCCGTGCTTCGGACACGGCCGAGGTTATCTTCGACAATGTCACCGTGCCGGCACGCAATCTGATCGGGGAATTGGGCGAGGGCTATAGCCAGACACTCAAGGTGCTGGAAGGCGGCCGGATCGGAATCGCGGGCTTCGCCGCCGGCATCGCACGCGGCGCGTTCGAAGAGGCAACCGCCTACGCCAAGGAGCGCAAGCAGTTCGGCAAACGGATCGCGGATTTCCAGGCGATCCAATGGATGCTGGCCGACATGGCGACGCGAATCGACGCGTCGTGGGTGCTGATGTGCCGCGCGGCGGAGCTCCGGGACAAAGGCAAACCGTTTGGACGCGAGGCCGCGATGGCCAAGCTGTTCGCCTCGGAAACCGCGATGTGGACGACGATCAAAGCGGTGCAAATCCACGGCGGCTATGGCTACATGGCGGAGTTCCCGGTCGAGCGCTTCATGCGCGACGCGAAGCTGGCGGAAATCGGCGAGGGCACCAGCGAGGTGCAGCGCATGATCATCGCGAAGTCACTTCTGCGCGACGGCTACCTGCCCGCTTAGTTTTGCACCAACCCCGCGCTCCGTTTGTCGCGGCCGAATTGTTGGCTTGGCGCAAATATCTCTTGTGTCGGCCATTCGTGAACCGTTCATCAGCGCCGCCTCACGCAGTCCGGGGCATCGCAAAAATCACAACTGGTGCTAAAGGAGAAGGGGGGGATCCCGCGATGGAGGATTCTGCGATGGAAGATTCTGCGATGAAAGTCCTGTTCGAAAAGAGAGGGCCGATCGCCTACGTCACGATCAATCGGCCCGAGCGGCTCAACGCCTGCGATTTCGAGACCTACGGGCGGCTTTCGCAAATCTGGCGCGAGTTCGGCGAAGACCCTGCGCTGCGCGTCGCGATCTTTACCGGCACGGGCGAGCGCGCTTTCTGCGCGGGCAGCGACATCAAATCCAACTACGTCGAGCGGCCCAATGAGGAACTGCTCGACGCGCCGTACCCGGTGATGTTCGAGCTGACCAAACCGATCATCGCGGCTATCAATGGCCACGCCAACGGCGGCGGTCTGGAGCAGATACTGTGCTGCGATATCCGGGTAGCCGCCGAGCACGCCCAGTTCGGCTTGGGCGAGGTTCGTCTCGGATGGCTTCCCGGAGGTGGCGGTACGCAGCGCCTCCCGCGGCTGATTCCGCTCGGCCGCGCGCTCGAGATGCTTTACACCGGCAACCGAATTCGCGCCGAAGAGGCGCTCCGGCTGGGACTGGTCGACCACGTGGTGCCGATGAGCCGCCTGATGGGGAAGTGCGAGGAAATCGCCACCGAGATCTGCAAGAGTGCGCCGCTGGGGGTCCAGCGAATCAAGCAGGCGGCCATGCGCGGACTCGACTTGCCGCTCGCGGACGGGCTTAGGCTCGAGCACGAGCTATACCGATGGCTACAAGGCACCGAGGACGCACGCGAAGGCGCGCTCGCATTTGCCGAGAAACGCGCGCCGCAATGGAAGGGCAAATGAGTGTGCCCCTGACGCCTCGAACCCCGTTTATCCGTTAGGCGATATTGGAAGACTAGTCGCGATCGGAAGAGTCGTCGCGCGCCGCCGGACCTTCAAGCGGATCTTCAAGCAGGTCTTCGCGGATCGCTGCCAGGTCGCCGCGCTCCAGCCCGATGCCCTCGGTCATGAAGGTCTCGATACCGCCGGACTCGTCGATCAGCTCGAACACCGGTTCGAGTTGCGCTGCCGCCAGCGGCATCTTGGGAAACACCAGATTGCTTTCGAGGAAGTCGGCGACGATTCGTTCGCGGCTGACGCCCAGCAACTCGAGCAGCATCGTGGCGCCCACGCCAGTCCGATCGCGTCCTGCCGAGCAATGGAACAACAGCGGATAGACGTCGCGCTCGGCCAGGATATTGAAAAACGTCCGCCAGTCCGCCCGGAAGTCGTGAAGAATCGAGTGATGTTCGCGGCCGGGAATCAAACTAATCGGCTCGCGCTCGCGAAACCATCGGTCGCCGATCGGAATATGCTCCCATCGCACCTCGCGCAGCACGTCGGCGTGCGGCGGCCCGAGGATCGAAATCTCAGTGCGGCTCTGCAGGGTGACCACGGTCCGAAGACCCGCCGACCTTATCGGACTCTCCTCGGGGACTTCGGCCAGATGCGCGGAGCGGAAGATCAGGTTGTTGCGTACGCGTTTGCCTTCGGCGGTGGGATGGCCCCCGAGGTCGCGAAAGTTGCGGCCGCCATAGCGACGCAACAGGCTGAAGTCGACGACGACTCTGCGCCCGGCTAGTTTGTCGCTGTTTCGGGCGGCTTGGTCCGCAGGCGCAGACTTGTTTTCAGCTTTGTTGTCGGCCGGCACGTAAAACCTACGGTGAGACGCGGCTTGTTAGCCGCTCCGCCCCACATCATCCGCACCTTCAGTTTAGCCGGTCCGGCCGCCTGCGGAAAGTGCGGAAATCCGTGCCCGTTTACTTGACGATTATGGTTTCGTGAACCATTTGTGTTTTCGGCAGGCACGCCCGCGCATATCCGCCCTCGACAGTTGCGCCGGCGTGGCGCTACTAAGAAGAAGCCGCAATCGCACCGAGGGTCGGTAGAAGAAATGCCTTACAAGATCGCGCTCGGCGTTAACTGGCAGGGCAAGCCGGACTTCAAGGGAATGATCGAGCGAGCCAAAGCTGCCGACGACGCCGGCGCACATTCGATTTGGGTCGCCGAGGCGTGGGGCCGCGACGCCTTTACCAGTCTGACGCTGCTTGCCGAGCACACAAAGCGGATCGCGTTGGCGACCGGGATCGTCAACACCTACTCGCGCACGCCGGGCGCGCTGGCGCAGCATTTCGCGACGCTCGACGAACTCAGCGGCGGCCGCATGATCATCGGGCTCGGCACCAGCGGCCCGCAGGTGATCGAGCATTTCCACGGCGTCGCCTTCAATCCGCCGCTCACGCGGATGCGCGAGTATGTCGAAATCATCAACCTGCTGATGGCCGGGCAGCCGCTCAATTACGCGGGCAAGCTTTTTAAACTCGAGCGCGGGTTCACGCTGCGCTTCGAACCGCCGCGCAAGCACGTGCCGATCTATATCGCGTCGCTTAATCGCAAGAGCGTGGAGTTCACCGCGCATAAGGCCGATGGATGGCTGCCGGTGATGATTCCGCTCGGGCGGCTCAAGGAATCGATTGCGGACTTCCGCGCGATGGCGGCGAGCGCCGGACGCGATCCCAGGTCGGTCGCGGTCAAATCGCCGAGCACGATTCATGTGACCGGCAATCCCGATCGCGCACGTGCTATCCAGGCCGGCACGCTGTCATTCTATGCAGCGCGGATGGGCACCTTCTACGCCGAGCAGCTCACGCGTTTCGGCTTTGCCGACGACGTGCGCAAGATCCGCGAGGCGTGGAAGTCGGGCGGCTCGAAGGCTGGGACCGAAGCGGTCTCGCGTCGGCTGCTGGACGAGATGGGTTACGTCGGCGACGTGGCCGGGGCGCGCGAGCGGCTCGCAGCCGAGGCTGAGACGGGCGCCGACCTGTTTCGCGTGGACGTCGATGGGTCCGATCTCGCCAGCTACCAGCGCACACTGGCGGCGCTGGTCGCGTGATCCGAAACAGGTTGCGAGCCACGATGCGCGGCGCTATACGAAGGGTTGACCACACACAGGATTCGCTCTCAAGCAGGATTCGCTCTCAAGGAGGACACAATGAAAGCTGCTGTAATGGAAGGCGTTCGCAAACCGCTGGTCGTCAGGGACATGCCCGATCCGCAGTGTCCTCCCAATGGCGCGATTCTCAAGACCGCCGCGGAAGGTATCTGCCGCTCTGACTGGCATCTGTGGTCGGGCGATTGGACGTGGGTCGGACTCGCGCCGGCAATGCCGATGATCATGGGGCATGAGTTCTGCGGCGTGGTCCAGGAAGTCGGCAAAGAGGTGAAAGACTTCAAGAAGGGCGACCGGGTGCTGGTTCCGTTCAGCCAGGGCGACGGCACCTGCGAGCTGTGCCGCTCCGGCAACTCCAACATCTGCAACACTCCGCTCATCCCCGGCGTCACTTACCATGGCGGCTACGGATCCTACGTCGGTATCCCGTTCGCCGACCTCAACCTGGTCCATATGCCTGACGCGGTGGGCTTTTTAGAGGGCGCTTCGCTCGGATGCCGGTTCATGACCTCGTACCACGGGATCGTCGACCGCGCGCAGGTGCGGCCGGGCGAATGGGTCGCGGTGCACGGCTGCGGCGGAATCGGTCTTGCGGCGATCCAGATCGCGTCGTCGATCGGCGCCAACGTAATTGCAGTGGACCTCGACGGACGCAAACTCGAATTGGCCAAGGAAGTCGGCGCGAGCCATATCGTCAACGCCAAGGCGGGCGACCCGGCGGCCGCGATCGTGGACCTCACCAAGGGCGGCGCGCACGTTTCCGTGGACGCGCTGGGCGTCGCTGCCACCTGCCGCAACTCGATCAACAGCCTGCGCAAGCAGGGGCGTCACCTGCAAATCGGACTGACGACGCAGGCCGAGAAGGGAGAAATCTCGGTGCCGATCGACAAGATTGTGCTGATGGAGCTACAGATGCTCGGCACCCTCGGCATGCAGTCGACGCGCTACCCCGGGATGCTCCAGATGGTCGAGGCCAAGAAGCTCAATCCCAAGGCCATGATCACCGGCACCGTCGGACTGGACGGGGCCTCGGCGATCCTTGAAGAGATGACCAACTTCCAGAACGTCGGCGTGACGATCATCGACTACAAGATATAGCTCGCGGCGTTCGCGGTTGCGGTTTTCGGAGGGGGTCCAGCGCGGACCCTCTCCGCTTTTGCGGGCGGCGCGGCCCAGGCGTCGGTGCCGCGACGGAGGATATCCCTGCGATGAAGGCAGTAGTTTGCGAAAAGCCGGGCGACGAAAGCGTACTCAAAATAGGCGCGGTCGCCGATCCCACGGCCGGACCGGGCCAGTTGCTGATCCGGGTGAAATACGCGGGGCTCAACCGCGCCGACCTGATGCAGCGTCAGGGATTTTATCCGCCGCCCGCGGGGGCCTCGGAAGTCATGGGCCTCGAATGTGCGGGCGAGGTTGCCGCGATTGGGCCGGGAGTCAGCGGATGGCGCGTCGGTGATCGCGCGATGGCTCTGATGGCGGGCGGCGGCTATGCCGAGCTGGCGTCGGTGGACAGTGGCTCGGCGATGAAAATCCCAGCCGCGCTAAGCGACGAGGAGGGCGCGGCGTTCCCCGAGGTTTTCCTGACCGCGTTTCTCAACATCTTTATGTTGGCCGAAGCCAAGGCTGGCGAATCGGTGCTGGTGCATGGCGGCGGCAGCGGCGTTGGCACGGCGTCGATCCTGCTCTGTAAGGAAGCCGGGGTACGTTCGATCGTAACCGCGGGCAACGACGCCAAGTGCGAGCAGTGCCTCAAGCTCGGCACTGGCGTCGCGATCAACTACAATTCGGGGCCGTTTACCGCGGCGGTCAAGAGCGCGACTGACGGACGCGGAGCCGACGTCATCCTCGACAGTATCGGCGCAGCCTACCTGGGTCAGAATCTCGAAGCGCTGGCGCATGGCGGACGGCTGGTTTTGATCGGCCTGATGAAGGGCGCGCGCGCGGAGATCGATTTGTCCGCGGTCCTGCGGCGGCATCTGAAGGTGATTGGCTCGACTCTGCGCACGCGACCGGAAAGGGAGAAGGCGCAGATCGTCGCCGCCCTGCTCGCGCGTTTCGGCGCAGCGCTCGAAGGCGGCCGGCTCCGCCCGCCGATTTACAAGGTGGTGCCGATGGCGGAGGTGGCCGCGGCGCATCGCATGATGGCGGCGAGCGAACACTTCGGCAAGATCGTTCTGCGCGTCGCATAGAGCCGCATAGACGCTTGCCTTGATGCCCGAGAGATTTGCCCAGGGAATCTTACCGCGTATCGCCGCCGCGCCGGCGATGATATTTTAATTCGTTGGCGCCGGTGTGGTCTTCAGGTCGTGCGCCAGCGCGATGCGTCTAAGCGAACTCGACTACAATCTGCCGCCCGAGCTGATCGCGCAGGAGCCGCTTTTGCGCCGCGACGAGGCGCGCCTGATGGTGCTCGACCGTGGCGGCGGCACGATCGAGCACTCGCGCTTCTACAAGCTCGGCGATTTTCTGCGCGATGGCGACTTGCTGGTGCTGAACGACACCCGGGTTTTTCCGGCTCGTCTGTTCGCGCGCAAGCCTACTGGCGGCGCGATCGAACTGTTGATGGTGCGCCGAGTCGACGAGCCGCCCGGCGCCTGGCTTGCGCTCATTCGGGGGCATCGGGGGATGCGTGAGGGCACGCGGCTCACGCTTGACGACGGCCGCGCGCTCCGCATCGCGGGTTTTCAGCGCCCGGGCCGTCCGCTTATCGTGACCGACGATTCGACGCCGATGGACAGCATCCTGGAAAGCGCCGGCGCACTGGCGCTGCCGCATTATATTCATCGCGCGCCGGGAGCGGCCGACCGCGACGACTATCAGACGGTATACGCCGCGCAGCCTGGCGCGGTAGCCGCACCCACTGCCGGGCTGCATTTCACGCACGAGCTTCTAGCCAGACTTGCCGCGGCGGGCGTGCGCGCGGCTTGTGTGACCCTGCATATCGGGCCGGGCACGTTTACGCCGCTGCGCGAGCCGCAAGTCGAAGCGCATACAATGGAAGCCGAGTGGTATACGATCCCGCCCGCCACGCTGCAGGCACTGGCGCTCGCGCGGCGGACCGGTGGACGGGTGATCGCGGTCGGCACCAGCAGCGTTCGCGCGTTGGAGTCCCACGCCATCACGGGCGACACGGAGGGCGCGACGGGACTTTTCATCGCGCCCGGCTTTCACTTCCGCGCGATCGACGCGATGATCACCAACTTTCACATGCCGCGTTCGACGGTGCTGGCGATGGTGATGGCGCTGGCCGGGCGCGAGGAGATTCTCGACGCTTATCGCGAAGCGCTGCGCCATCGCTATCGCTTCCTCAGCTACGGCGACGCGATGTTGATTCTGTGAGCGCGATAATGCCAGCCCCTCTTCAAACCGCGGCGCGGGCCTTTGGCTTCGAGGTGTTCGCATGCGACGGCGACGCGCGCACGGGCCGCCTCACGACCGCGCACGGCGAAGTCGCGACGCCCGCCTTCATGCCCGTGGGCACGCGCGCGGCGGTCAAGGCGATGGCGCCCGAGGAGCTGTGGCAGTTGGGCTATCGGCTGGTACTTGCCAACACCTATCATCTCGCGCTCCGGCCCGGCGCCGAGCTTATCGAGGAACTTGGCGGAGTGGGGCGCTTCATGGGCTTCGACGGCGCGGTGCTGACCGACTCCGGCGGTTTTCAGGCGATGAGCCTCGCGAAGCTCAACGCAATCGGCTTCGACGGTATCCGTTTTCGCTCGCACCTTGACGGCTCGGAGTTCATGCTGACGCCGGAACGGGCGGTCGAAATTCAGGAGCGGATCGGTTCGGACCTGATGATGGCGCTGGACGAGTGCACGCCTTATCCGGCCGAGCGGGCGCGGGCCGAGGCCTCGCTTGAACTGACGGCGCGATGGGCCGAGCGATGCCTCGGCGCGCGGAAGAGGCCGCGTCGGGCACTTTTCGGGATAATCCAGGGCGGTGTGTACCCGGACCTGAGAAAGCGGAGCGCCGCGCAGATAACCGCGATGTCGTTTGACGGTTTCGCGGCGGGCGGACTTGCGGTGGGCGAGCCGAAGGAGCAGATGCTCGAAATGGCGGCGCTGAGCGCGACCCTGCTACCGGCCGAACGTCCGCGCTACCTGATGGGCGTCGGCACGCCGGAGGACCTGGTGGCGGCAGTGGGGATGGGCTACGACATGTTTGATTGTGTGTTGCCGACCCGCAACGCGCGCAACGGCAGCGTGTACACCAGCGACGGCCGCCTCTCGATCAAGCAGGCCATCCACGCCCGCGACCCGCGGCCGCTCGAGGAGGGCTGCGGATGCCGCACCTGCACGCGGCTTAGCCGAGCGTACCTGCGCCATCTATATATTTCCGGCGAGATTCTGGCGGCGCGCGCGCTAACGGAACATAATCTCTACTTCTACGCCCGCTTGATGGCCGGGATGCAAGCTGCTATCGCATCTCGCACTTACCGGGAGTTCGCGGCCGCGACGATGGGGCGGCTGGGCGGCGGCTCGCGCGCGGAGCCGCAATAAATGTGAAGTTGAAAATGAATAAGGGTAAAAGAGCAACCAATGTTTTTTGAGGGAATCGCGTGGGCGCAAAACTCGGCGGCACCCGGTGCTCCGGGGGCCCAGGCGCCGCTTATCGATCAACTGCTCTATGGGCCGGGAGTGCCGTTCGCGCTCCTCATCCTCGCCTTCTACTGGTTCTTCCTGCGCCCGCAAACCACCAAGGCGCGAGAGCATCGCGACTTGCTCGCCAAGCTCAAGCGCAACGACGAGGTGGTCACCGCCGGCGGCCTTTTGGGCCGGATCAATGAGGTCGGCGACAAAGTGATAGTCCTCGAAATAGCGCCGAACGTGCGCGTGCGAGTCGAACGCAGCCAGATAACCGCGCTCTCCAGTTACGGCAAGCCCGCGCTGACCAAGAAAGCGGAACAGTAAGAGGCTCGCGCTTTGGGAGCGAATGGTTCGACGAAGTTCAGTCTAAGAGTGAAAAAGTAAAATAGTGGAAAACGCAAACGCTAACGCTGATTTTATACCGATCATTATCCTGCTCGCAGTGGCGGGCGCCTTTTTGTGGCTGCATTTCACCGGCGGTAGCGGCCGCACCCGGCTCTACCTGGCCGCGACGCTGACCGTTCTGGCGGTACTGATTCTGTTGCCCAGCATCAGCGGCGCGCTGCCCGACTGGTGGACCGGCACTATCCCGACCCCGAAAATCCAGCTCGGACTCGATCTCCAGGGCGGGACCCATCTTTTGCTCGAAGTGAAACTGGACGAGGCGGTCAAAACTCAACTCCGTCGCGTCGCCGAAGACGTCAAGCAGCAGATGAAGCAGAACAAGCTCGAGGTCAAGAGCGTCACGCAGGACCCTGCCTCGGGCGCAGTGCTGGTGACCCTGCCGAGCGCGGATGAGCGGAGCGCCTTCCTTGACCTGACGGGTAAGGTCTTTTCCGACATGGTAATTGGGCTCGCGCCTAACTCGGGCGAGGCCGGACCGACCTACCAGATGACCTACCGGCCGATGGAGCTGGACCAGGTGCGTCGCAATGCGATGGAGCAGGCGCTGGAGACCATCCGCAACCGTATCGACCAGCTGGGGGTGCGCGAGACCACGATCGCCCAGGAGGGCAACGACGAAATCCTGGTGCAGCTTCCCGGAATCCAGGACCCCGAGCGGGCCAAGGAGTTGATCGGCAAGACCGGTGTGCTCCAGTTCAAGCTGGTCGACGATAATCATTCGGTCTCCGATGCCCTTCGCGACGGTCCTCCGCCGGGCGACGAGATTCTTTATGGGCCGGCCAACCGCGGCGGCCGCGAGCCCTACTTGATCGAGAGTCCCGTGCTGCTCACGGGCGACACCATCACCGACGCGCGCGTGCGTCCCGGCGCGCAGCTGGAGGGCCCGTACGTCAGCGTCGACCTCGACCAGCGTGGCGCGCAGATTTTCGGCGCGATCACGGCGGCCAACGTGGGCCGCAAAATCGCGATCGTGCTCGACAACATCGTTTACTCCGCACCGGTCATCAGGGAGCCGATTCCCGGCGGTCACGTGCAGATAACCGGCAGCTTCACCTACGACGACTCGCACGAACTGGCGATCGTGCTACGCTCGGGCGCGCTGCCGGCGCCGGTCGAGATTATCGAGGAGCGCACGGTCGGGCCGTCGTTGGGACGCGACTCGATTCACGAGGGCGAGCTATCGTTCGTGGTGGGTGCGCTGGTGGTGCTGATTTTCATGGCTGTGTATTACAGCGGCGCCGGATTGCTCGCCGACTTCGGTCTCTCCCTCAACATCCTGCTGCTGATCTGCGTGATGGCAGCGCTGCAGGCGACGCTGACGCTGCCCGGAATCGCCGGCATCGTACTGACCCTGGGAATGTCGGTTGACGCCAACGTGCTGGTCAACGAAAGGATGCGCGAGGAGTTGCGCCTGGGCAAAACGCCGCGCGAGGCCGTGCGGCTGGGCTACGAACGCGCGTGGTCGGCGATCCGCGACTCCAACATTTCGACCTTCGTGGCTGGTCTGATTCTGTTTCAATTCGGGACAGGTCCGGTGAAAGGATTTGCAGTCACGCTATGCGTAGGCGTGCTGACCGGCGTTTTTTCGTGTTTCGTGGTGACACGTGCGTGGTACGATCATCTGATCGCGATTCGGCGTTTGAATACTATAAGCGTCTAATAGATGCTAGAATAGGATTAATGGGGCGCGAAAGTCGCGCGCCATAAAACTCGTCTCACGTAATACTTCGAGCATGGCGGTGGATGCGGCGTTTTGCCACAATAACTTGACTTGTCCAAAGAGTTCATACTAAAAACCGCGAGCTTTAGAGCACGACCAATGGCAGACAAAGACGACGTGCTTTTGAACTCGCGGGAAGTGGCTTTCCTGCTTGATTTAAGTCCAGACACAGTCAACGAATTCGCACGCCGCAATATTTTGCCTGCGTTCAAAAAGGGACGGCAGTGGCGCTTTCGCAAACGCGACATCGCCTCTTTCAAGCGTCAGACGCGGGGCATCAACGCGGCAGCCTAGCGCACGGATGGGGAAAGTCTGGGGGCGTGGCGAAGCGCGCGCACCGATTTGGGCAAGCGCGATGCATCCCGCAAAGAGGTTTGAGGTTTAAGCGATGGGCGAACCGCATCAGAGCCGTGTCTACTCCGACCTGGCCCGTTTTTACGACCATACCTTCGGTCGAATTTTCGTCGACCACGAACACGAAATAATTGAACAGCTCAACCTGCGGCCGGACCAGCAGGTGCTTGAAGTAGGCGTCGGCACGGGCATTTCGCTCGACGCCTATCCGCCTTATGTCAAGGTCGTGGGTATCGACCCTTCGGCCGACATGCTCGCGCACGCGATCAAAAAGACCCGCGATAATGGCTGGGGCCATATCGACGTCCGCCAGGGCGACGCGCTCCATCTGGAGTTTCCCGACAACAGCTTCGACTGGGTGACGACCTTTCATGTGATGTCGGTGGTGCCGGATCCATTGCGCATGATGCAGGAGATGCTGCGGGTGTGTAAGCCGGGCGGCAAAATCGTTCTGATCAATCATTTTGCGAGTGAGAACCCGCTGCTCTATTCGCTGGTATGGATCGCCAATCCCCTGACCAAGCATCTGGGATGGACCACGCGTCTCCAGGTCCGCGACGTGATCGACGGCCACCAGATAAGCGTGGAGCGCAACGAGCGCATTTCGCGCACGTCGTTCCATCGCGTCGTGATCGCGACCAAGCTTGCAGCCTAGCAGGCAACCTCGAGGCAGCTTTGCGAGACCGGTTCCGTCTCCCAGCCATCGTCAGGATCGCCGCCGCCTTAACGATAGCACTCATAACGGTCGCGGCGATGACGCAGGCCGCGGGCGCGCTTGCCTACCAGGCCGAGACCGTCAAAGATGGCGGCACAATCGCGGGCACGGTGAAATTCGATGGCGCGCCGCCCGCGCGCAAGCCGCTCGAGATCAGCAAGGATCGCGAGGTATGCGGCGCTGCGCCGCATTTCGACGAAAGCCTGGTGGTGGCCCCTGGCGGCGGTATCGCCAATGCCGTCGTCAGCATCTCCGACATCACCAAAGGCTCGCCGCTGGTGGCGCTGAAGGACGTCAAGTTCGATCAGAAGGGCTGCGACTACACGCCGCACGTGCTGGCCTTTCCCGTGGGCAGCACGGTGGCGATCATCAACTCCGACGGCATCCTGCACAGCGTACGCACGGAATCCAAACTCAACCCGGCACTCGACATGGCGCAGCCGCCGTTCAAGCGCGTAATCGTGACCGCGCCGCTCAAATATTCCGAATTGATAGAGGTCAGCTGCGACGCGCACAACTGGATGCGCGGATGGTGGTTCGTGGCGGGCAATCCGTACTATGCAGTGACTGACACGGGCGGAAAGTTCACGATAAAAAATGTTCCACCCGGGTCGTACACGCTCCGGGTGTGGCAGGAAAAGCTCGGCACGCGGACGCGCAGGGTGACGGTTGCACCGGACAAGACCGCGACGGCCGATTTTCTGCTTGCTTCAACCAGGCAGTAGGGCCGTCGGCGCGCTCCGGGGTGAAGTTAGAGTGATGGTTAAAAAATAATGGCGCTGCTGAAACGATTCGACACGCTCGAGGTTGCGACCGCCGATCTTGCCGATGCGGTAAAGACCTACCGCGAGAATTTCGGCTTTGAATTAAAGCCCGGTTCCAAAAGCGAGGGTGCGACGCTCAGGATCGGCGGTGCGGAAATTCGCCTGGTCGCGGGCGCTGCCGCAGCCGCGGCGATCGCTGCGGCGGGCGAGGGGCTGGCGGCGCTCTGGCTGGAGGCTGAAGACGTAGGAGCGGTCGCGGCGGCGCTGAAAGCGGCGGGGATCGCTCATCCGCCGCCAAAGATCGATGAGGGCCGGCGCGTGCTTGCGCTCGATCCGAAGATCGCCAACCAGGTCTCGCTGTTCATCTTCGACCGCAAGGCCTCAAAGGCCTGACTTCACATCCACAAACGGTCTTCATCTCAGCGGTGCCCTGCCGCGTGTTGACCTCTGTATCCTACCGTCAGGCTGGTATTCGCCGCTCGTATTCGTTTCGCAGGCGGCTCCAGCCGTCCCAGAATGGCGCCGGCTCCATGCCAGTCGCGCGGGCGATCAGAATATCGAGATGCATGTGCCAGCCGGGCCCGACCTTCAGAAGGGTTGCGCGATCGGGCAGACGGCGATGGATTACGGTGAGCAATACCTGGTCATCCTTTGGTTCCAGCTCGAAAGAGACGTCGCCGCTGCCTTCCCAGGTGAAGGCAAGCTTGCGGGGCGGATCGAGCTCGGTAATCCGGCTCTGCATGCGCCGCTCTTCGGGGAAGCCGGCCGGACGCTGGCTGGGCGGGTTGTTGAGTTCCTCGTTTCGCCATACCAACTCGAAGGGCGCGCCGACCTTCATCTCCATCTTGCCCGCCGCCAGCCACTGACGGCGCAGTTCGCTCTGCGTGAGATACGCCCAGACGCGCTCGATCGGGCCGGGCAAAAGGCGTTGGATCTTCAACGTGGCAGGCTCGGTCAGCACACCATAGGCGTCCGGGGTTGCGCGTTGGGTCATTGATCATCTCCTTTTTTTGGCGATTGGGGGTCGGCGGTCGTCCTCGATGCGCAAGAGCCGCTCGAGCACATTCAGACGGTCGCTCCAGAAGCGCTGGTAGAAGCTCAACCACTGCTGGGCGCTGGCGAGCGGACCGGGGTCGAGACGGCACAGATGGGTGCGCCCGCGCACCTCGCGACGGATAAGCCCAGCCTTCTCCAGCGCCTTGATGTGCTTGGAGGCGGCCGCGAGCGAGATAGCGAAGGGTTCCGCAAGCTGACCTACCGTTCGCTCGCCATCGGCGAGTGCGCGAAGCATCCGCCTGCGCGTGGTGTCGCCCAGCGCGTGAAAGACGGAATCCAGCCGGGGCGCCTGCAATTCAATCATAGTCGTGCCCTGGCTCAACGCTGGTCGTACTTGTCGTGATGGCGCCACCAGTAGCCTGTCTCGTTGCGCCCCTTGGGAGCGCGGTCGAGCCACTGGTATGCGCCCCAGAGGCCGTCAAGTCCGCGCGCATAGGTGGAATAGGTGTGGTAGATGACGCCGTTTTCGAGCGCGAACGCGCTCATGCCTGGCCGCTCGCGCGCGTAGGTAGCAGTGTCGGTGCCAGTCATGGCAGCGCCTTTGGCGGCACCCTCGGGGGTCGCGCGCGTGGATATCTCAGGTCCTTCGCCGCGTGACACCAACGGCGGCTGGCACCGGTAGTTGTAGTCGGCGCCGCGCTCGCGCTGCTCCTGGGTGACCGAGACATTGAAGTCAAAGTTGAAGTCGCTGCCGAGCGAGGACGCCCAGGGAAACGTCCACCCCATCCGCCGCTTGTAAGCCTGGAGCTTCGCGAGCGGCGCCCGCGAAACCGCCGAAAGCGTGACGTCGTGATTGGCCAGGTGGACGACGAAGCCGTTGAACCCGTCCGCGATCGCCGAGCAGGACGGACAGCCCGCCGTGTAGTCGGGCCCGAACATGAAGTGGTAGACGAGGAGCTGCGAGCGCCCGCGAAAGAGGTCCGCCAGCGAGGCGACGCCTTCATCGGTCTCGAATCGGTACTCCTTGTCGGCCCGGACCCAGGGCAGCTCCTGACGGCGGCGCGCCAACTCGTCGCTGCGCCGCGTCAGCTCTTTCTCCGCGTCGAGCAGCTCAAGCCGCGCGGCCAGCCACTCTTCCCGTGTTCCATTCTTATGAGTCGCCATCGCTCCGCTCTCCTTCGTGTGTGGGGCGCTAATTCAACCATGCGGTTGAATATAAAAGTGCGCCTTCAGAAAGTCAACCAATTGGTTGAATGATTGATGATATCCCACGGAATGGGTGTGGACCGTGAACCGCGGCCGGCCTAGACTTCGGTGCGGAAGAGCGAGCGCACGCTCGCTTCGAGCTTTTGCGTGAGCGCCTCGCGATCGGCGCCATGCAGCTGTGCGGTATCGATCGCGGGCCCAATCGCCATCCGCATCCGCCGCCCCGGCCGCACGATTCGCGCGCCGCGCGGAAAGAAGCTGGCACTGCCGCTGATCGCCATCGGCACGCATTTTTGCCGCGTCGCGATCGCCAGCCACGCCGCGCCGTCGTTGAACGGATGCACGCGGTTGTCGCTGAAGCGCGTGCCCTCGGCGAAAATCACTATCGAAAAACCTTCACGCGCGATCTTGAGTGCCTTGCGAATCGCCTGTCCGCCCTTTGCGCGATCGATCATGACGTGTCCCGAGCGGCGCATCGCCAGGCCCAGCACTGGAATTTTTCCCAGCTCCTGTTTCGCCACGAAGCGTGGCTCCCCGGGCATCCAGGCACAGATTGCGAAGATGTCGAAGAAGCTCTGATGGTTGGAAACCAGAACGTAGGAATTGAGGCCAGCGAGATGCTCCAGTCCTTCGATCACGACCTTGACGCCGCTGGTCCGCACGATTAGCCATCCCCACAAGCGGCTGATCGGTGTGGCCAGATGAGGATAGCCGAGGATGCTGACCAAAGCGGCACATGGGGCGAGAATCGCCGTGTAGAAAACCGCCAACGCTGTCGCCGCGGCGCCCCAAATGAACTCGATTATACTGCGTGCGGCAGGTTCGGGCGCGGGTCGAGGCGGTTCATTCTTGCCAGCCGCCGCCGTGGAAGGATCGTTGGAGGCTGGATCATCGACAAGTTGCTGCATCGCAGGCATTCCTCAGGAGCAACTGCGTACAGTTTTCGCGATGCGCGGGCAACAGGCGCTAAGCGACCCTGGGACTGACCTTACTGCCGCCTCCGGGCGCGGCGATTGCGCGGCCGCGATTGCGTTTTCGCGGGCCCGCCGGAGCAAACAGCGCGAGAGCCGCCAAGCCCAGCATCACGGCCTGTGCCACCAGCGTCTGGATGGTGGGAAAAAGCCCCAACACCTGGATCGTCGGCACATGGTCAACGAAGGTCGTGCGTATCACGCCTGACTCCTGAAAGCTCGCGATTCCCTGGCCCACGAAAATCACTGCCATCGCGTAGAGCAGCACCGAGGTCGCGGTGAAGAACGAGCCCAGCGGGATGCGGAACGCCGCTTTGCGCAGGATCAGAAAAATCATAGCCAGTGCCGCCGCGCCGGCGAGCAAACCCGCGACGACCGCATGGCGCTCGACGGCTTCAGTCGCGCCACCGAGCAGCGCCTGGAAAAACACGATGGTCTCTGCGCCCTCGCGCATCACGGCCAGAAAGGCCGTCAGCCCAAGTGCGATCGACGGCCCAACGACGTCGCGCGAAGCTTCGACCTTGTTGTGCAGGAAGGCGCGCCAGCGGTCGCTCTGGCTGCGCGCGGTTAGCCACGAACTCACGTAAAAGAGCGTCGCGGCGGCGAGCAACTGAAAGACGCCCTCGAGCGTGTCGCTGGTGTCGTCGGCGATTAGATGATTGACCGCCCACGCCAGCACGAGGCTGAGCCCGACGGCGAGCAATGCGCCGGCGTAGATGTCGCGCGCGCGCCGCTCCTGCCCGGCCTCGCGCACCGCGGCGAGCAGCGCGACGATGACCAGCAGGGCTTCTGAACCCTCGCGTACGAGGATGCCGAGCGAATATAGAAAATAGGGTAGGGCGGTGGGCACTTGGATTACCGGGCGGCGTTATGGGGCAGTAAGGATGATTGTTGCAATTGAGACTGATTCTCAATTACAGGCTAGTATGCTCTCGCTCACGGTGTCAAGGCGACCGAATCGCGGATACAACGGATGCGGCTTGCCGCGCCTCACGGGCCGGTGTAGCTTCGAGATTAGAGCGGGGCAGCCGGCCTGTGACGGGCCTGCGCGCCCGCTTTCTCTTTGGGAGGTTGGCTGAAAGGGAGGTTGGCTGAAACACGCGGATGCGTTGCCTCTATTGTCGCCAATGGTCCGGGCTGATTCGGCGGACCTGCCCGGTCTGTGCCCGGGTGGTCAGGATTGTCGACCAGGCGGGCGGCACGGTCGGGCTGGTTGGATTAGTCGACATTTTCGCTGCCGAGGGACTCTCGCGCGAGCAGGTGGACCGTGTGCTCGACGCGCAGGTCGGCGGCGAGCCAACGCTACGCGATCGTCTGACCTCGGACCTGACTAACGTCCTGATGCGCGGCTTGGGGATGCCGGGGCGGCAGTCGCCTGAGGACGTGCGCCGGGTGCGGCGGTCGATGGTATCGAGCGGTGGCGAGGGCACGTGGCGCGCCGGCGACAAGCCGCCGGAGCTACCCTGATTTAAAGTTTGAGCGGCAACTTGACTGAAGGGGCGTCGCGCGGGAGTTTCGGATGGAAGGTGCCCTTGGTTGACGGTGAGCACGCTTTGACGGGGGAGTAATTGATGGCGGTTAGCAGACTGGGCATCGTGGGTTCGGGACAAATGGGCGGCGGCGTTGCCGAAGTGGCGGGGCAAGCGGGCTTCGAGGTCCTCATCCACGACATCACAGAGGATCTATGCCGGCGCGGGGTGGAAAACATCGGACGCGACCTCGATCGGATGGTCAAGCGCGGCCGGATCAAGCCCGAAGAGCACGACCGCGTGCTCGGCCGCATCAAGACCACCACGCGGCTCGAGGATTTCCGCGAGGTCGACTTCGTGATCGAGGCAGTGGTTGAAAACGAAGAGGCCAAGATCGCGCTGTTCCAGAAGCTCGACCAGGTCTGCCCGCCCGAGATCGTTTTTGCCTCCAACACCTCGTCGATTTCGATAACCCGCATGGCCGCGCGCACCAGCCGCGCGCCGCGCTTTATCGGGATGCACTTCATGAACCCGGTACCGGCGATGAAGCTGGTCGAGATCATCCGTGGCCTGGCGACCTCGCAGGAGACCTTCGAGCAGACCCGCACGCTCGCCGAGCGCCTGGGCAAGAACACCATGACCGCCGAGGACTTCCCCGGCTTCATCGTCAACCGCGTGCTGCTGCCGATGATCAACGAGGCCATCTACACGATGTACGAGGGGGTCGGCGGAGTCAGCGATATCGACATCGCGATGAAGCTCGGGACCAACCAGCCGATGGGTCCGCTGGAGCTCGCGGACCTGATTGGCCTGGACACCTGCCTCGCGATCATGGAAGTGATGCATCGCACGTTCGGCGACGACAAGTACCGGCCGTGCCCGCTGCTCAAGAAATACGTCGATGCCGGTTACCTCGGGCGCAAGGCCGGGCGCGGCTTTTATATGTATACGGAACAGGGCGTCGCAATTCCGCCGGTAGCGCGCTGACGCGATTCGCAGAGAAAATCCGCAAGCGAAAATTCGCCAAGGAAAAATGCGTCAAGGAGGAAGAGCAGATGTCGGTCAAAGCGTTCATCCTCGTCGATACCTCGCCGGGCAAGGCCCGGGAAGTCGCAACCAAGCTCCGCCAGGTGGCCGGCATCTCCAGCGCCCACGCCGTGACCGGGCCGCACGACATCATTGCGGTGGCCGAAGCCCACGACGTTTCTTCGCTCGGCGAATTGGTGGTGCAGAAAATCCAGAGCGTGCCCGGGGTCAATCGCAGTCTGACCTCGATCGTGGCTGACTAGCGCCGGGCTGCGGGTCGGGCGGTCCTGCAGCCAGTGGAAAATCGAAACCGGGTAGTTAATAAAAACCAGGTAGTCAGAGGGATCGCGACTCAGGAGAGCAATGGCTGAACTTCCAGTAGTCAAGCGTCTGCGCAAGGACATGGATAATCTCAAGCGCGAGCTGACCGTCGAGTTGCCCAAGGAGCTGGAGCGGGCGCGCGCGCATGGTGACCTCTCCGAAAACGCCGAATGGGCGATGGCCAAGCAGCGCCAGGAATTTTTGCGTGCCCGCCTGGCCAACCTCGAAGAGCGGGTCTCGGAACTCGCGCGAATCAACCTGGACTCGATTCCGCGCGATACGGTCGGCCTCGGCAGCCGGGTCGAGCTCGAAGATCTCGACGAAAGCGTCAGCGTCGAGTACGAGATAGTGGTGCCCGAGGAAGTTGACGGCGCTGCCAACCGGATCTCGCTCTCCTCGCCTCTGGGACGGGCGCTGATCGGCAAGGCCGAACAGGACGACATCGAGGTCCAGACACCGCGCGGCAAACGCTCTTACCTGGTCAAGCGCCTGGTCACCATCCATACGATCCTCGCTCTCGAGAGCGAAGAGAACGCGCAGAGCTGAATCCGCGAACAAGATGGAGCGCGGGTCGATCTCGTTTCCTGCCGCCGTGATCCTCGGCCTGTTGGTCGGCGCCGGCGGGGCGTTGGGCGGTTTCTTCGTCGGCCAGGGCTTTTATCAGGGCCGGCGCGCCGAGCGCTACGTCAGCGTCAAGGGGCTCGCCGAACGCGACGTCAAAGCCGACCTTGCTGTGTGGACGCTCAGCTTCACTGCGACGGGAGCCGACATCAGCGCGGTCAGCACCGCAATCGAGCATGACCGCGAGCTGGTGGCCGCGTTCATCGCGAAGTCCGGCTTCAGCGACCGCGAAATCGTGCCGCTAACCACTCGGGTCAACGATCAGTTTGCGCTTGCCACCTTAACAGGACCGCCCAATGTCGAAGCGAGCCGGCGCTACGTGATAACCGCGGGCTTCGAGATTCGCACGACCAAGATTGACGCCGTGCGCGAGGCGAGCCAGATGACTGGCGACCTGATTCGCCAGGGCGTGGTGCTTGACGGACGGCAAACCGAAAGCGGCGCCGCTAATCCGGCCTACCTATTCACGCGCCTTGGCGATATCCGGCCCGCGATGCTGGCGCAGGCGACCAAGAGCGCGCGCGCCCTGGCCCGGCAGTTTGCGACCGAATCCAACAGCCATCTCGGCGCGATCCGGCGCGCCAGCGAGGGCGTTTTCCAGGTGATGAGCCGCGACGGCGAAGTGCCGAATCCGATCGAAGAGCGCGCGTCAATCGAAAAAAAGTTGCGCCTGGTCACCACCGTCGATTATTACCTGGTGGAATGATCAGGAGGCTTGCCGCCTTACCCTCTGTACATCGATTCAATCACGTCGCGATAGTGTTCGATCACCACCTTGCGCCGCAGCTTGAGCGTCGGCGTTAGCTCGCCGTTGTCCTGGCTGAACGGACGCGCCACCAGCGAGAAGGCGACGATGGTCTCGATGTCCGACAACCCCTTGTTAAGCTCGCGCACGCGCGCCTGGTAAAAGGCGCGCATCGCGGGGTCGCTAACTGCCTGCTCGGGCGGGCGCATCGCGATCAATTTCAGCGCTGGTTGCGCGGCCAGGTACTCGAAATCGGGGACTAGCAGGGCCGCCAGGTGTTTGCGCCGATCGCCAATGACACAAGCCTGAGCGATCGCGGGGTCGGAATTCAGCCGATTCTCCAGGTTGGCGGGCGAGACGTTCTTGCCGCCGGAAAGTACGATGATTTCTTTTTTGCGGTCCGTGATGGCGATATAGCCTTGGTCGTCGATCTGTCCGATGTCGCCGGTGTGCAGCCATCCGTCGTCATCGATCGCCTCGCGCGTTTCGGCCTCCAGCTTGTAGTAGCCGCTCATCACATTGGGCCCACGCACCAGCAATTCGCCATCGGGCGCCGTGCGCACCTCGACGTCTCGGATCGGACGTCCTACGGTGCCCATCCTGGTATGGCCGTGCAGGTTGACCGAGACCACGGGCGAGGCCTCGGTCAGTCCATAGCCCTCGACGATTGGAACTTCGGCGGCGGCCAGGAAGCGAAAGATTTCGCGCGGCAGTGGCGCGCCGCCCGAGATCAGGTAACGCAGCCGCGTGCCGAAAATTGCGCGGATTCGCGCGAACACGAGCTTGCGAAAGAGCGCCATCGGCGCCGCCAGACGAAGCGGCACGCTCTCGCCCCGGTGCCGGTAAGCCGCCGCATGCGCCCCGGCCGCGACTGCGGTATTGAATAGCGTGCGCTGCACCCCCGGTCCCGCTTCGACCGCGCGCATCACGCGCGCGTACACGGCTTCGAGCACTCGCGGCACGGTGAGCACGATGGTCGGGTTCACTTCGAGCAGATTCTGCGCGATCTGTCCCAGCCCTTCGGCGTAGGAGATCGTGCCGCCGGCCAGCACCACCGTGTAGTAGCCGGCGGTGCGCTCGAACGAATGGGCGATAGGCAGGAACGACAACGTCATGTCCTGCTCGTTGAGATCGAGCGCGGCCTGCGAGGATTCGCTGTTGGCCAGCAGATTGCCGTGCGTCAGCATCGCGCCCTTGGACGGCCCGGTCGTGCCCGAGGTATAGATGAGCGTCGCGAGATCATCGCGCGATCCCTCGATCGGCGGCTCTGCCGGATGGGCAGTCATCTGCGAGAAAGTGAGGATCCGGAACTTGCCCATCGAACCGTAAGCCGGCGGCGCGCCGCGCGACGGCGTCATCTGGATGATGCCCTGCAGGTCGGGTAAATCCCGCGCCATCCCCATGAGCTTGGCGACCGCGGCGTCGCCGTTGACCGCGACCAGGCTCGCCGCCGAATCGGCGAGGATGTGGCGCGTCTCTTCGACCCCGGCGGTGGTGTACAAGGGCACCACCACTGCGCCCATTCCGAGTGCAGCCTGGTCGACCACCACCCAGCGCGGACAGTTATCCGAGAGGATCGCGATTCGGTCGCCATGCTCCAGTCCAAGTCCGAGCAGGCCGGCGCGCAGGCGGGCGGCTTCATCGGCAATGTCGTTCCACGAGTGGTTTTGCCAGGCCTTGCCGTTCTTGTCCCGCAGGAAGGCTCGGTCGCCGAGCCTTTCGGCCTGCGCCTTAAAGAGCTCGGCCAGAGTCGCGTAATTGTTCACCCGCTGAAAACCTCCCCGTCATCCTTCTGGCAACCGCATTAACTATCGCAAAGCAGGACAACGCGCCAAACCTGCCGGCGGCTACCCTAAGGCAGGCCAGTGGCGGTCCGGTGAGTGAGACCAAGGTCCAATTGCGGGTGAGCGATTTTTACGTCGAAATCATCCGGGCTGGCGAGAAATGCCGATTTAGGGCGCCAAGGGGCGGCTCGACCAACCAAGCGGATGAGCGGTTAGCTAAACGAATGGGTTTGCCAGTTGCCTGGTTTCCGACGATTCTAGGGCTTGAAGGAGAAACAATATGGGAATTCTCGCGTGGCTGATTGTCGGGCTCATAGCCGGCTTCATCGGCAGCAAGATCGTGAACCACTCGGGGGAAGGATTGGTGCGGGACATCCTGCTCGGAATCGTCGGTGCGATTGTCGGCGGCGCGATCTTCCAGCAGTTCGGCTATGCCGGCGTAACCGGCGTTAATCTGCCGAGCATCCTGATCGCGGCAATTGGCGCGGTCCTGGTACTGGTCGTGTTCCACGCGATAAGAGGTCAGCGAACGACCGCCTGAGAAAAGCGCCAATCGTCACTGCCGAAGCCGTCCGGGAGATTCCCAGTGGCTCAGGCTAAATCCGGCGAAGAACGATGGACTGCTCAAAGTGCGGCGCACAGAACTTTGGGGGCGCGAAATTCTGCGATGCTTGCGGAACCGTTCTGTCACAGGGATGTTCCGGGTGCGGAGCATCCAACCGTGCGGGCGCCAGGTTCTGTAACGCATGCGGCGCCGCCCTGGACGAGGCGGCGGGAGGCGTTAAAGTCTCCGGCTCCGCTCAGCCGGCAGCGTCGGCCGCTTCGGCTGCCATAGCGGCTCCGATAATCGGCGCAAGCGTCTCCGCGGAATCCGACGACGTATCGGAGGGCGAGCGCAAACTCGTTACCGCGCTGTTCGCCGACATCAAGGGATCGACCGAGCTGATGGAGGATCTCGACCCGGAGGACGCGCGGCGGGTGATCGATCCCGCGCTCAAGATAATGATTGAGGCGGTCCATCGTTACGACGGTTACGTGGTGCAGTCGACGGGCGACGGGATCTTTGCGCTCTTCGGCGCACCCATCGCTCATGAGGACCATCCGCAGCGCGCCGTGTTGACCGCGCTGCGCATGCAGCAGGAGATAAAGCGGCTCACCAACCGGTTACGCGCGGAGGGCCACGCCCCACTCCAAATCCGGATCGGACTCAACACGGGAGAGGTCGTGGTGCGGCCGATACAGACCGGCGCGGGCCAGGTCGAGTACACGCCGATCGGCCATACCGCGAATCTCGCTTCGCGGATGCAAGCGCTGGCCGACCCGGGCTCGGTGGTGACCAGCGAGACGACCCATCGATTGTGCCAGGGCTACTTCGCGTTCAAGGCGTTGGGGCCGGTTCGCGTCAAGGGAGTCAGCGGGCCGGTCAATGTTCACGAGGTGACGGGGGTCGGTCCGCTCAGGACCCGGCTGCAGCGTTCCGCCGGACGCGGGCTCACGAAGTTCGTCGGGCGCGAGCGCGAGATGGACGCGATGCGCCGCGCGCTCGAGCTGGTCAGGCAGGGGCGCGGGCAGATCGTCGCCGCGATCGGCGAGGCCGGCCTCGGCAAGTCGCGGCTGTTTCACGAATTCAAGGCGACTTCGCAGAGCGGATGCCTGGTGCTGGAAACATTCTCCGTCTCGCACGGCAAGGCGTCGCCCTATTTGCCGGTGATCGAACTGCTCAACAACTACTTCGAGATCGAGGCCGAGGATGACGCGCGCAAGCGCCGCGAAAAGATAACCGGCAAAGTCCTCACGCTCGATCGCATGCTGGAGGACGCGCTGCCGTTGCTCTTCGCGCTCCTTGGAGTCGAAGAGGCGGGCGGCAATTCGGTCCAGCTGGATGCACAGGCGCGCCGGCGCCGCACCCTGGAAGCCATCAAGCGCATCCTGTTGCGCGAGAGCCTCAACCAGCCTCTGATCGTGATCTTCGAGGATCTGCACTGGATCGACGCTGAGACTCAGGCACTGCTCGATCTCGTCGCCGACGCAATCGGCAATAGCCGAGTCTTGCTTTTGCTCAATTACAGACCCGAGTACCGTCACGGCTGGGACAGCAAGACTTACTATGCCCGGCTCCGGCTCGACCCGCTCGGGCAGGAAAGTGCCGAAGAGTTGCTAGGCGCGCTTGTGGGTAATGAGGCCTCGCTCCAACCGCTCAAACGCCTGATTTTCGCCAAGACGAACGGCAATCCGTTCTTTATGGAGGAGACGGTGCAGGTTCTCCTCGACGACGGCGTGCTGGTCCGCAACGGGACGGTCAAGCTCACCAAGCCGCTAAGCGAGCTGGACATCCCGCCCACGGTGCAGGTCATCCTAGCCTCGCGAATCGATCGGTTGCCGCCCGAAGAAAAAGACCTCCTGCAAACCCTGGCCGTGATGGGCAAGGAATTTCCGCTCGGGTTGATCAAGAAGGTGACTGATAAATCCGACGACGAACTGGAACGGATGCTCGGCGATCTGCAGCTCGGCGAATTCATCTACGAGCAGCCCGCGCTGCCCGACGTCGAGTACACTTTCAAGCACTCGCTCACCCTGGAAGTCGCCTACAACTCGGTCCTGAGCGAGCGTCGCCGCGCGCTCCATGAGCGGACCGCGGCCGCAATCGAGTCGCTTTATAGCGACCGCCTCGACGATCACCTGGCCGAGCTGGCGCATCAGTATCGCCGAGGTGGAAACCTGGAGAAGGCGATCGAGTACCTGTGCCGCGCCGGAGAGCAAGCGGCTGCCCGGGGTGCGGACAACGGCGCCATCGCACAGCTTGGAACTGCCCTGGAGCTCATCTCGAAGCTGCCCGACGAACAGGCCAATCGGCTTCAGGAAATTCGCCTGCGAATTTTGATTGGGCCGAGCCTGATGGCGGTCAAGGGGCAGGGTTCTTCGGAGGTCGGAGCGAACTACACGCGCGCCCTTGAGCTTTGCCGGTTGGCCGGAGACCCGTCGGCACTCTTCGAGGCCCTCTCGGGTTTGTGGGTATTCCGCTTACTGCGCGCGGAACTTCGTGACGCCGATGCGTTGGCGCAGCAGCTTCTCGCATCGGTGAGTGAGTCCGAGGACGATTCGCGGCTTGCCTATGCGAATTTCGCCGCGGGAGACACCGCATTTTGGCGCGGACAGCTCGTAACCGCCTCCGAGCATCTGGCACTGGCGATCGGCGCGAGTAAGTCGGGGACCCGCCCGTCGCCGGTCTTTGTTGACGATCCGGCGATGATCTCGCGAGCCTACGCGGCGTGGACTCAACACTATAGGGGTTATCCGGATCAGGCTCTGCTGACCGGTCTGGACTGCATCCGGGTGGCCCAGACGCTATCGCATCCGCGGGCGATGGCCATGGCCGCGATCTACGCCGGACAGTTGCATCTTTTGCGGCGGGAACCCGATGCGGCTATCGAACGTTGTCGAACGGCGACCTCTTTGGCGGACCAGCACGGGTTATCCTTTTACCTGTTTTTTGCGCAGATGTTGGCGGGATGCGCCGCGGTCCAGCGTGGCGAGGGGGAACAGGGCGTTGAAGCCATCAAGCGAGGATTCGATGCCTGGCAAGGACTCGGTTCAGCGCTTGGAGCCCCGTGGTTTCTTGGAGAATTCGCGGCGGGGTTGTGTTCGATTGGACGGTACGATGAGGCGTTGGAGGTCGTGCGCGACGCGCTCGGCCGGAGCGAAGAATCGGGCGACCGCCAGTTCGCACCGGAGCTTCGCCGAATCGCGAGCGTGGCGCTGGCGGCGCAAGGAAAGCTGGACGAAGCCGAAAGCTCCTTGCGATGGGCTATCGAAATCGCTCGAGCGCAGAGCGCCAGGATGTGGGAGTTGCGCGCGACGGCCACGCTCGCGCGATTACTCGACCAGCAGGGACGCCGCGGCCAGGCGCGTGCGATGCTCGCCGAGATCTACGGCTGGTTCACCGAGGGCTGCGACATCGCGGACCTTAAGGATGCGAGAGCGCTGCTCGATGAGTTAGCCATTTAAGGCGTTGCCGTGGCCATAGTTCGGATCGCGCCGCGGCGATCTGGCCTACATCCAGAGCTGGTTAGGCGAGGGCACCGCGACGACGGACGTCAACGCCGCGACGGCGCTGCCTGACGCCCGATGTGCCGATCAAACCAAACCGGCACGGGCAGGTCACCGCTGGCAAGGCTGGGCAGGGGTTGGTATTGTGCCTCGATCGCCTGGCTTCGGTAGCATTCGCATCCTGGGTGGAAACCTGCGGGAGCCCGCGCCGAAGATGTGTCGACGACCGATTCCATCACAGGATCTCGATGGCTGAACGCCTGGTTCATTGGATTGTCCGGCTGACCCTGAAACATCGCTGGGGATCGCTCGCGCTGCTCGCGGCACTGACGGTTTTTTTCGCCTGGCAGGCGCTCGCGGTGCGGATGTACAGCAAGTTCAGTGACCTGCTTCCGCAAGCCCATCCGTACGTCGCCGCCTACAATCATTTCCGTGAGATCTTCGGCACCGCCAACGTGATGACGGTGGAGTTGCAGGTCAAACACGGCGACATCTTCACCAACAAGACGCTCAACAAGATTCGTTACATCCATCTGCAGATCGACCTTCTGGACGGCGTCGACCACGACCTTATTAACTCCATCACCGGCACCAACGCGCGCAAAGTGGTGGCGACCAGCGGCGGACTGATCATCTCGCGCCCGCTTTTGTCCGACCAGATTCCGACCTCCAGCGCTGACCTCGCGCGCGTGAAGTACGACGTGCTGCATAGTCTCGCCTACGGAGTCCTGGTCTCGCCCGACGCCACCAGCGCGCTGGTAACGGCCGGCTTCAACGAGGGCCAGATTGATTACGCCGAGATGCATCGGCGCCTGGCCGAGATCAAGCGCGTGGTCGAAGACGACAACACCGTGATGTACGCCACCGGCGAGCCGGTGTTGAAGGCCTGGTGCTGGTACTACAAGGGCGAGCTAGCGGAGATTTTCGGCGTCACCGGGCTATTCATTTTGTTTTCACTGGTGCTCTATTTCCGCCGCGCCTATGGCGTGCTGCTGCCGATCGTCGGGGCCGCGGCGCAGGTCATTTGGGGACTCGGGTTTCTCGGGCTGCTCGGCTACAACCTCGACGTCCTGGTGCTGGTCATCCCGCTGCTGGTTACGGCGCGCGCCGCGAGCCACGGGGTGCAGTTGCTTGAGCGCTATTTCGAGGAGCTCGAGCGCACCGGCGACCGCCATCAGGCCGTGCGCGATTCGATGGACGAGCTGTTCCTGCCCGGCGCGATCGGCATCCTGGCCGACGCCGCGGGTATCCTGGTGCTCGGCGTCGCCACCATCCCGCTGGTGCGCAAGGTCGCCTTCTTCGCGAGCTTCTGGGGCTTCTCCAACATTTTCACCGTCCTCATTCTTGTCCCGTTGCTACTGGACATCCTGCCGACGCCGAAGGTGACCAAGCATTATGTTCCGCACTGGATGGCCTCGGGCCTTCACTGGGTGGGCGAAAGCTGCACCAGCCGGCGGGGAAGATGGGTGGTGTTCGGGATCGCCGCGATAGTCGTGGCGCTCGGGGTGCAGCAGGCGGTCAAGCTGCCGATCGGCTACACCGAACCGGGATCGCCACTGTTGTGGCAGGATTCCGATTTCAACGTTTCCTCGCGCCACGTCAATCGTTCGTACGGTGGCACCAACGAGCTGGTGATCTATCTTCAAGGCGACCGTCCCAACGCGATGAAGGATCCAGCGCTGCTTGCCCTGCTGGATAACTTCAGCCGCTACATGCTCGCACAGCCGCAGGCGAGCGGCAGCCGCTATACCACGGCGTTGGTGGGGCGGCTGAACAGCCTCTTTCACTACAACGATCCCATCTGGCAGATGCCGCCGCGTGACCTGAAGGGAATTGGCCAGATGCTCTTCATGTACCAGTCTTCGTCGCCGTCGCCGACGATCATCTTTCAGTACATGGACTACAAGGCCCGTAACGGCCAGTTCGTCGTATACTACAAGGACCTCGAGGGCTCGACCGTGATCGAGGCGCTGACCCGTGCCAAACGATTCATCGCGGCCCATCCGATGCCGCACGTAAAATTCGTGCTCGCCGGCGGCAGTATCGGGCTGACCGCGGCGCTCAACGACGAAATCGCCTACTCCGACCGCGTCAGCACGCTGCTCATCCTGGCCGTGGTTTTCACCCTGGTCGCGTTGAGCTACGCCTCGTTGACCGCGGGCGCGATGGTGCTGATGACGCTGATCGCGGCAGGCGTGGTGAGCTTTTTGTATATCGGGCTTAAAGGCGTCGGGATCAATATAAACACCCTGCCGGTGACCGCGGTCGGGATGGGTATCGGGGTCGATTACATCCTGTACGTGGTAGATCGCATCAAGCGCGAATATGGCCGGCTTCACGACTACGACGCCGCGATCAAGCGCGCAATCAATACCTCCGGAATGGCGGTTACTTTTACCGCGACTACCCTGGTCGGCGGTGTGCTGCCGTGGTACTGGATGTCGAGCCTGCGGTTTTCGGCAGAGATGGCGCTGTTACTCGCGCTGCTGATGCTAACGCACTGGCTGGCGGCGATAACCCTGGTGCCTTCGATTTTCTCGATTATGCGGCCCGCCTTCGTCGCGCGCGACGTCGAGCCGCTGGACGCGCCGCCCGCTGCTTCGGACACCGCCAAGGGCGAAGTGCAGGTGGCGTGAACGGCCGCGTACGGAGGCGATTCGGGCCGGCTCGGGATGATTCGCGGAAACTTGGCAAGGGTCGGCGCGGACTGATATCGTGCGTTAGCCTGAATTGTTTTTCCGGTCGAGTATTGTTCGAGATTCTAATGACACGAGGGTTCCGCGGCGCGGTTCGCCCAGGCACCGTGCGGACGGGAACGAGATAACTTGAGCGCGTTTTCACAGACCAAAGCATCCGACCTTCAAGCGGCGCCCGAGATGAGCCGCGCGCCTGCCTCGCTGGTCGCGCTCCATCGCTTTGCGGTGTTCGCCGCCGCCGCCACTTTCGTCCTGGTTTTCGCCGGAGGCCTGGTGACCTCGACCGGCTCTGCGATGGCGGTGCCGTCGTGGCCGCTCGATGCCGGCCGCCTGATACCGCAGCAGTGGGGTGCGGGCGTGCTCTTTGAATGGGGCCATCGCGCAATCGCCGGCACGGTCTCAATGCTGACGCTGACGCTGGCGGTGTGGGCCTGGATCGCCGAGCGGCGGCGCAAGTGGGTCAGGTACACGGCGCTCGCCGCTTGCGGGCTGGTGCTGGTGCAGGCCGTACTCGGCGGAATCACCGTGCTGCTGAATTTACCCCTGACATTGGCGGTTGCGCACGCGATGACCGGGCAGGCGTTCTTTTGCCTGATGGTCGCGATAGCGCTGTTCACCAATCCGCGTTGGGAGAAGATGGCGCCGCCGGTGCGCCAGACCGGTCGCACCCCGCTAACGCCGCTCGCGGCCGCCACCACCGCGATTATCTACTTGCAGATAATTGTTGGCGCCCTGATGCGCCACATGCATGCCGGGCTCGCGATTCCCGACTTTCCGCTGGCCTTCGGCCATCTGGTGCCGCCGATGTTCTCGATGCCGATCGCGGTCAACTTCGCCCATCGATGTGGCGCGGTGGTGGTAACGACGATGGTCTTGTGGACCGTCGCGCGGGTGCAGCGGCAGTATGGCGACGAGCCGGCGTTTCGCCGCCCCGCATTGGGACTGCTGGTGCTGCTCGCGGTGCAGATCGGGCTTGGCGCGGCGACGATTCTGAGCCGCCGCGCGGCCATCCCAACGACCTCGCATGTCGCGGTCGGCGCGGCGGTGCTCGCGACCTGTCTCGCGCTAACGCTCCGCGCGTGGCATCTGGAGCGCGCGGCGCACCTCGCCGGACGCTCCGAGAACGCAAGTGCACCTGCGATTCGGGTGGACGCAGTGGCGCGGCGCGAGGTGGGCGCATGAGCGCCGAAGCCGCAGCATTGGAATCGGCAAGTGGCGCGCGCAGGCGCGTCGCAGCCTTTATCGAACTGACCAAGCCGCGCGTGCTCGCGATGGTTCTGCTGACCACGCTGGTCGGATTCTATCTGGGTAGCGCCGAGCGCTTCGATCTGTGGCTGGCGCTGAATACGCTCGCCGGCACCGCGCTCGCCGCCGGAGGCACGCTCGCGCTCAACCAGTACTTCGAGCGCCGGATCGATGCGCTGATGATTCGCACGCAGCATCGCCCGCTGCCCGAGGGGCGCCTGACACCGCCCGAGGCGCTGGTCTTCGGCGTCGCCGTGACAGTTGCCGGATGCGCCTGGCTGTGGATCGCGGCGAACCTCCTTGCCGCGGCCGTGACCGGCGCGATTGCGCTGCTCTACCTCTTCGCGTACACGCCGCTTAAGCGCGTGTCGTGGATTTGCCACGCCGTCGGGGCGGTTCCCGGAGCGCTGCCGCCGGTTGCGGGATGGGCCGCGGCCAGCGGGAGACTCGGCCTCGAACCTTTAATCCTGTTCATCATTATGTGTTTGTGGCAGCTTCCGCATTCGCTTTCGATCGCGCGACTTTACCAGAGCGATTACGCGCGCGCAGGAATCAGCATGCTGCCGCTGGCGCGCGGGCGCGGCAATCCGGTCGACCGGCTGATCCTGTTCGACTGCGTGGCGCTTATCGCGGCAGGCGCGCTGCCTACCATATTGGGCTTTGCCGGCTGGATCTCGCTGATGGTCGCGATCGCCTTGGGCGCGATGATGCTGGTCTTCGGGCTCAGACTCGCGCGCAACCCCGGTGCCGCCGCGGCGGCGCGCCGAGTGATGTTCGCCTCGCTGCTCTATCTGCCGATCGTGTTCCTGGTGATCGTGCTCGACCGCATTTAGTCTCGCGCTGGGAGCGTGAGTTTCCTCGATTAGGAGCAGGGAGGGACCTCGAGATGAGCGGCATTCGGAGCCTCTTGTTTGGCGTCACCGGTGCGGCGCTCTGCCTGGTGGTTCCCGCAATGGTGCAGGCGGCCGAGAACACGATCCCTCCCGGCACCAAAATCACCATGAAGAACTGGCAGCAGTACAAGTCCTTCATGCCCGACGGAATGGTTGCGCTATTCAACGGAAATCTCGCCTGGAAGATGCCGCCCGATGTCGAGATGGACGTCGGCCCGACGACCATTCATCCGTTGCCCAAGCCATTCTGGGACGCGGTCGAGAAGTACTCGGCGCAGACGAAATTCATCAAATTGCCCAACGGCGCATACAAGCTCGAGAACTATGTCGCAGGCGTCCCGTTCCCGCATCCGTCAGGTCCCGACAAGGGCACCGAGATTGCCGCTGACGTCACCTTTCGTCCCGGCGGCCATCTTTACGTCGGCATGCCTGACTCGGGAACGCCGTCGTCCTTCTGCACGATGGACAAGTTCGGCACCAAGGCCTGCACGCGCGTCGATTACAACTATCGCCAGCTCGCTTACAACTGGTTCCCGGGTGTTTCGCACACCGAGCCCGGTTCGACGGGCGCCTGGTATGGCGAATGGCTGATGGTCGAAGTTCCCGAGGAGGCTAAGTACTCCGCCGATCTCACGCTGTTCTGGCAGGACGTGACTCGGCTGCCCGATGACTACGTTTTTATCCCGGCACTGCGCCAGGCGATGCGGCTCTCGACCTCGGCGCGATGCGCGACGCTGTTCAACACCGACGTCACGCACGACGATCAGCGGGTGGGATGGAACGGTGGCGCGTCAGTGTTCGAGGGCCAGTTCCTGCGCGAGCAGAATATTCTCGCATTGGTCGACATGACGACTGCGATGGGCAAGTTCCCTCAAAACTACGACATGCCGCTTGGATGGGCTAAACCGTCATGGGGTCAATGGGAGGTGATCCCGGCGTGGGTCACCGATGTGCGCCGGATCGAGTCGATGCGCTCGGGCTACTGCTACGGTAAACGCATCATGTATACCGCCGAGGCCTATTTCGCCAATGTTCACGAGGATTTGTACGATTCGAACATGGCGCTGTGGAAGGTCGTCAACATCGGGCTGCGCCCACGCGAAGATAAGCTTCATCCGGAATGGGGGCCGCAGTACTTCGGCGGCGGGATCATCGAGCAGTATTGGAATATCCAGGACCCACACGCCAGTCACGTCTTCACCGCTGACGCGAATGGCGAAGACCTATGGGCCGACCGCTACTCGCCGCAGTATGACGACATCGCCAGATTCCAGAACCCCAACGGCCTTAAGCAGCTGATACACTGAGCGCGCAAGGCGTTGGAAGAGAAACAGGCGAAAGAGCAGGCGCTGGAGCTGGGGCTCAATGCGTCGGAAGTCATTTCTGGCGATGAGCTGGCCGCCAAGCTCCGCGAGGGCCGCCCGCTGCGGGTCAAGCTCGGGATGGATCCGACCGCGCCCGACCTGCATCTCGGCCATTCCGTAACCCTCAAGAAGCTTCGCGATTTTCAACGTCGCGGCCATACCGTAATTTTCCTGGTCGGCGATTTCACCGCAATGATCGGCGATCCGACCGGGCGCTCGGAGACTCGCAAGCCGCTGACGCGCGAGCGGATCGTCGCCAACGCCGAGACCTATCAGCGGCAGGTCTCGAAGATTCTCGATCCCGCGCTGACCGAGGTCCGCTTCAACAGCGAATGGATGGACAAGCTCGACGTTCGCGGCCTCATCGAGATCGCCGCCAAGCTGAGCGTGGCTCGGATGCTCGAGCGCGACGACTTCGAAAAGCGTCTCGCCGAGCAACAGCCGCTGTTCCTGCACGAACTGCTCTATCCGCTGGTCCAGGGTTATGATTCGGTCGCGCTGCGCTCCGACGTCGAATTGGGTGGCACCGATCAGAAGTTCAACATGCTGGTTGCGCGCGAGCTGCAGCGCGCATTTGGCCAGCCGCCGCAGGTCGTGATGACGATGCCGCTGCTCGAAGGGCTCGACGGCGTGCGCAAGATGTCAAAGTCCTACGGCAACGCGGTTGGACTGACCGACGCACCGCGCGACATGTTCGGCAAGCTGATGTCGATTCCGGACCGGATGATGTCGCGTTACTTCGAGCTGCTTACCGAAACGCCGCCCGCCGAGATGACCGCTATGCGCGCCGGAAAAGCGCATCCGATGGAATCCAAGAAGCGGCTGGCCACCACGATCGTCGCCGAGTATCACGACAGCGGCGCCGCCAAAGACGCGCGCGAGTACTTCGAGAGTAAGTTTCAGCGCCGCGAGGTTCCGCAGGACGTGCCGGTATTTCGTATCGCCGAGGAACTCTGGATCTGCGAGTTGTTAAAGCAGCTCGGATTCGCCGTCTCTACCAACGAGGCGCGCCGATTGGTTGGCCAGGGCGCGGTCCGCGTCGACCGTCAGACCGTAAGCGACATCAACTTCCACTTCGTTCCCGGCCAGCATCGCATCCTTGAAGTCGGCAAACGCCGTGTCGCCCGCATCGAGCCGTAACGCGCGCGCTATTCCTTCTTCACCGATTCCGCCGCGACCAGTTCCTTGAGCCGCGTCATCACGCGGCCGAGCTCGCGCGTGTACCGCTGCTTGGTCCAGCCCTCCTTGGTGCGCATCTTGAGCCATCCGAGCTTGACCGCGTCGGGCTTGTTGCCCATCTCTCCGGTCGAGACTTCGATAATCGCGCGTTCCTCGGGCGTGAGTTGCGCCAGAACCTCGCGCTTGAGATTCTGCAAAAAGCCCGCCTTGAGGTCTATATCAACTTTCATGACTTGCCTCGTCCGAGGCCATTCGGTCAGTCGGAGCCTGGACCCTGCGTCCACTCTACTCCCAATCGCCTTGACAGCCGAAGCGCGCGCAAGCTAGGCCAGCGGCCAGGAGGTTCGCGATGAAACACTGGAGCGTCGAGCGTCACGATCACGTCGAGGTATGGACCTATCGCAATCCGCCGATGAATTACTTCGTCGGGCCGGGAGCCGGCGAACTGCTCGAGCTTATCGGCAAGGCCGAGGCTGACGCTGAGCTCCGCGCGATCATCCTGACAGGCGGAATCGAGGGCAAGTTCATAACGCATTATAGCGTCGACGAACTGGCGCAGATGGCCGCCGACCCGGCCGAATGCGCCCGCGTCTTTCCCGAGATGGAGCTCGGGTACCATCGGATGCTCGATCGAATCATGCTGATGCCCAAGGCGGTGATCGCGGCGATCAACGGCGACTGTATGGGTGGCGGCTACGAGCTTTCCCTGGCGTGTGACTTTCGCCTTGCGGCCGACGGACCGTACCAGATCGGCCTGCCCGAGGCGGTGCTCGGCATCCTTCCGGGCGGCAGCGGAACACAGCGCCTCCCGCGGCTGATTGGGCGGGGCAAAGCGCTCGAAGTGATGCTGTTCGGCAACGTCTACTCGCCGCGCGATGCCGAGCGGATGGGGATGGTCAATCGGGTACTCGCGCCGGACACATTGATGGCCTTCGCGATGGGATGGGCGCGGACGCTGGCCAAGCGCGCGCCCCGTTCCATCGCCGCAATCAAGCGCGCGGTCTACCTGGGCGCCGATTTGCCGCTGGCCGAGGGACTCTATATCGAACGTGCCGAGATGCGCGACGTGATGTGCAGCGAGGACGCACGCGTCACGATGAATGCCTACAACAAAGCCGTGTCCGAAGACGCGATGAAGGCGCGGAGCGACTTTCTCGCCGGAATCGGCGTGCCCCAAACCAAGGGACGCTGAATCGCGTTCGGACCAGTTGGCAATAACGTCGGTAGTGGAGACCGCAATGAAATCAGAATCGACGCAGTCGACCGCGGATCGTTTGGCGATTATCGAGACGCTTAGCAGCTACGCGTGGGGCTACGATTCACGCGACCTCGGCATGCTCGGCGATTCGTTTTCGAAAGACGCGAGCTTCACGATCCATCTTGCGGGCAGCGACGGTTGGGGTCCCTACACGGGACGCGACACGATCGTCGATTGGCTCGCGTCGGTGATGAAGGCGCAGACCGA
>DATJID010000052.1:0-13452 GCA_035493515.1 Binataceae bacterium (SeqCode)
CGCGCCACGCAAGCACTAGGCACGATGCATGACAGCGGATTTTTCCTCCAGCACGGACTTGCCAGGTATGAACTGCTCGACACCACCGACCCTAGCAATCCGATCAACCGCTGGGGGGATTACACGGCGGCCTCGCTCGACCTGACGCCGGGGACGCGGGCCTCGTTCTGGTTTGCGGGCGAGTCCTCGAAGTCCGCCGCAGTGTATCGCACCGCTATCGGTCATAACGCTTTCAGCCGACCGGGCCAGCCGTAGCCGCGATTGGCGTCGCCGGACGAGCAACGCCGGGCCTTCGATGCGACGCTCTCGGCCAACTCTCGGCGAGCTTCCGGCGCGATATTTCCCGCGCGATATTTCCCGCGCGAGGTTTTCGGCGCCAGGGTTTTGGCGACAGGTTCGTGCGCCGATAAGCTTTTAGTCATGAACCCGCCAACCTTGGCACTCGGGTGTGCGCGGCTGCTTTGCGTGCTGATGGCGGCCGCGCTCGCACTTGCGGGATGTGCGCGCGATGGGCGCCGGGCCGACGCTCAGTCAGCGCCTTTCGGTAAACTGGCCGGCCGGGTAACGCGCGGCCCAATGGCGCCGGTCAGTGGTCCGCGCATAAAGTCGTCGCCGCCCGCGTCCGTGAGCGGCGTTGAGATCAGGATTTTCAATTCCAAAGGAGCGATGGTTGCGACCGCGCGTACGGACGGCGACGGGTTTTACCGTGTTGCGCTACCGCCCGGCAATTACCGCGTAGAGCGCGGTGCGGGTTTTTCAGGCGCGGCGAGGAATCTGCCCGCGAAGGTCGCGATAAGCCCCGGTGCCGAGACCCGGCTCGACATCTGGGTCGATACCGGAATTCGCGCGCCCGGCCGGCCGGCGGCTATTCCATAAGCCGGCCGCTTTGGCGCAGCGCTTCGTAGAGCACGATCGATACGGCGTTGGCCAGGTTGAGACTGCGCACGCCGGGCTCGAAGATTGGAATCCTGTATGTCGCCTCGGTCCGCGAGCGCAAAAATTCCTCGCCCAGTCCCTTGGTTTCGCTGCCGAAGACCAAAAAATCACCCGGCGCATAACCGGCTTCGAGGTACGACCGTTTCGCGCGGGCCGAGAAATACTTCATGCGCGGGGCAACGCTCGCGGCTGCCTGAGCCTGCGGTGGATGCTCGGGCGGCGCGAAATCGTCCCATCCCGCATAAGTCCGCAAATCGACCAGAGGCCAATAGTCGAGCCCGGCGCGTTTCAGATAGCGGTCCTCGAGCGAGTAGCCCAGGGGCCCGACCAGATGGAGCCGCGTGTGAGTCGCGGCCGCCAGCCGCGCGATCGATCCGGTGTTCTGGGGGATCTCGGGCCGCACCAGCACGATATGGAAAACCGGCAGGGTCAAGTCGGGTTCCGGATTACGCCGGCGTAGGGCCGCGCTCCTCCCCGCAGGCTTAAGGGATTCAATCTTCCCCGCTTGGCGCGTCCGACCGCGGAAGTGGATAGCGCCGTCCGCGCGTGACGATCGAGAAACCGCCACGCTCGTCGGCCTCGAAGCTCGGGCTCAGATGGTAGTAGGCGTTGCGCAGAAAGCGCGCGCGCGACGTGCCACCCTTGACGCGGGCGTACAGCACGTTGTCGGCGCCGACCTCGAGCGTGGCCGGGTCAAGCGGCTCACGTTCATCGTCGTTCAGCACGATCGTAAAGCCGTCCGGCGCGTCGCCCTCAATTGCCTTGACCACGTAGGGGGTATCCTCGACCGTAATCGAGGCGCGCTCCTCGGCGACCTGCAGATAGTAGCTACCGTCGGGATTTTGCCGGATGCTGCGGCTGAACAGCAGTGCGATACGCGGGTTGTCGATCCGCTCATCGTCGCTATACCAATTGCCGTCGAGGCGAAACGAGATTTTGCCCGACTCGACCGCGTAGAAACCTGCACGTGCCATCTCAACGCACCCGGCTGTCCAGAATGATCGTCACCGGCCCATCATTGACCAGCGCAAGCTCCATGTGGGCGCCGAATTCACCTGTCTCAACTTTAACACCGCGGATGCGCACGAGCGACAGGAAATGCTCGTACAGCGGCACTGCGAGTTCGGGCGGCGCGGCCCTGATGAACGACGGACGCCGCCCGCCGCTGGTGTCGGCGAGCAGCGTGAACTGCGAAATTACCAATAACTCGCCGCCGACTGCGCCCAGCGCCAGGTTCATCTTGCCGGCCGCGTCGGCAAACACGCGCAGCCCCAGGATACGGTCCGCGATGAATTCGGCGTCGGCTTCGGTGTCCTCGCGCGCCACTCCAAGCAGCACGGCGAAGCCCTGACCGATTCGGCCGCGGCACTTGCCGTCGACACTGACCTCGGCACGGCTCACGCGTTGAATAACCGCACGCATCTCTCCGTCTCTATATCATTTCTGACTCCTGTCCCCTGTCCTGCCGGACCTGGAGGAGGAATCAGAAGAACTGACATATCTTTTGAGGCCGCGAGCCTCGGGAATCGTCTAACGGCAATCGTCTAACTTTAGGCAAGTTCAAAACGCACGCCGTCCCCGCTGCGAGCGTGTGCTGGTTTGCAGGCTGGGCTCCGTACTATAGTTGTCGATGCAATGATTCCGATTCTGTTGCGCCTGGGCCCAGTCCAGCTGTTCGGCCATCCGTTCACCCTCACTATCTACAGCTTCGGCCTGATGATGGCGCTCGGCTTTATCGCCGCCGACCTCGTGATCGCAGCCGACTGTCCCCGTCGCGGTATCGACCCCGAATACGCCACTGCGGTCGTGTTGTGGGGCGCGCTCGGAGGGATCATCGGCGCCCGCCTGTATGACGTGGTCGACAACTGGCGGCTCTACATGGCCAACCCGGTTTCGATCGTATGGTCGGGTGCGGGCTTCGTCTGGTTCGGCGGCTTCATCGGCGGCGTAACCGCGGCCTGCTTCGTTGCACGGCACTACAAAGTCTCGGTCGGAGCGACGGCGGACATGTGCGCCCCGGCGCTGGCTATCGGGCAGGCGCTCGGCCGAATTGGATGCCATCTGTCGGGCGACGGTGACTGGGGACTTCCCTCGACGGTGCCGTGGGCGGTCGCCTATACCCGGGCTATCGTGGGATGGGGTCCGCAGACCGTGCTCAAGCTCGGCCCGCATGACGAGTTGGTGTCGGGCTTTTTCCCTGGCGTTCGCGTCCATCCGACGTCTATCTACGAAGCGATCCTCTATGCGGGCGTGTTTCTATTTCTATGGTCGATGCGTCGGCGGGCCGGTATCGCGGGCCGCATCTTCTATCTCTACCTGGTGCTTCTGGGAGGATGCCGCTTCCTGGTCGAGTTCCTGCGAGTCAACCCGCGCGTGCTTTTCGGCCTGAGCGAGGCCCAGCTTATCGGGCTAGCGATGGTCGTGGCCGGACTGATTGCGCTGTGGATGACCGGGGGCGTGTTCTCCGGCTGGGTGCGCGACGCGGGAGCGCCACAGAGCCGCGGTCCTGTGGCGAAAGTGGCGGTCGGGTAGCCGGGGGGCGGAGGCTCGAATCAGGATGAATCCGCGGGTAAAGCTGCTCTCCGTGATTGCCGGCGCGGCGCTGCTGGTTAGCGTGCTTCTAATCGCCGCGACGCAGATGCGGCGCGCCCGTCCGCCGGGGTCGCCCGATGTAGAGGACACCGCCGTCGGTCCCGATGAGGGCATCCCGGGTTTCGGCGGGCACGGGCCGATCGCCGCGGGCGAAAAAGCCGCGCCGTTCAAGCTGACGGACTTGAGTGGAGACTCGGTTTCGATGGCCGGTCTGCGCGGCAAGGTGGTGTTTCTTAATATCTGGGCGACTTGGTGTGCGCCGTGCCGTGAAGAAATGCCTTCGATGGAGAAGCTCTTTGAGCGCCTCCACGACAACAAGGGCTTCGTGATGCTGGCGGTCAGCCAGGACACCGGCAGCCGCGACGAGGTCCTGGCCTACGTCAAAAAGCACGGCTACCGTTTCGACGTGCTACTGGATCCGAAAAACGCGGTGGCCGAGGCTTACAAGGTGAGCGGGGTTCCAGAGACCTTCATAATCGATCGCGAGGGCCGCATCGTCGCCCATCATTCGGGGGCGTTCGACTGGTCGCAACCCGCTATTCGCGATGCCCTCGAAGAGCTGCTCAAGGACAACAAGGGTTGAACCGGTGGGCGCATTCGGCGCGAAACCATCCCACGCGAGGTCCTCGACGTGGCCCGCGCGGGCCCTGAATGACACCATCCTGCGCATCGGGTTATGGCGTCCGGCGCGCGCAAAGAATATGCTGAATCCCCAGCCCGCGCGCTCACCGTAGCGGGTCCTAGCTGCGAGCAAGTAATGAAACGCAATCGTTCTCCCTTTTTGGTCGCTGGTGTCTGCGCGGTAGCAATTCTGGTCCTGCTGGCCGAGATCGCGGTGCGGCGCGCCGATGCGCTGCCCGACGACACCTACAAGGAACTGGCGACCTTCGCCAACGTGCTGGCGATCGTGCAGAAGAACTACGTCGAGCCAGTCACCACCAAACAGCTAATCAACGGCGCGATAACCGGGATGCTGGCTTCGCTCGATCCGCACAGCGCCTACCTCACGCCCGACCTCTATCGCGATCTCGAAGTCGAAACCCGCGGCAGCTTTGGCGGCCTGGGTCTCGAGGTCACGGTCAAAGACGATATGCTCACCGTCGTTTCACCGATTGAGGACACTCCTGCCTACAAGGCCGGAGTCAAGGCGGGCGATCAGATCGTCAAGATCAACGACGACTTCACCAAGGGTATGACGCTGACCGACGCGGTCAAGCGGATGCGCGGGCCGCAAGGCAGCCAGATCCATCTGACGATTCATCGCAAGGGCGTGCCCGAACTGTTCACGGTGAGCGTGACGCGCGAGGTCATCAAGATAAAATCGGTCAAGGCCAAGGAATTGCCGCACGGTTACGATTATATCCGCGTGAGCAGTTTCGAAGAGGGGACCGGCGACGATCTGCAAAAGGCGCTGGACAAATTCCGTGCGCAGCACAATGGCCAGGTCAAAGGATTGGTGCTCGATCTCCGCGACAACCCCGGCGGTTTGCTGAACCAGGCGGTGCAGGTGGGCGACGAATTCCTCGACGGCGGACTTATCGTCTATACCCAGGGCCGCCAGGAGAATCAGCAGCAGAAGTATTTCTCGCATCGCAAGAAAGACTTCGTTGACTACCCGATGGTGGTGCTGGTCAATGGCGGCAGCGCGAGCGCGAGTGAAATCGTCGCCGGCGCGCTGCAGGACCAGCGCCGGGCGATAACGGTGGGTACGCAGACCTTCGGCAAGGGCTCGGTCCAGACCATCCTGCCGCTCGACGATCATTCAGCGCTCCGTCTGACCACGGCGCGCTACTACACGCCTAACGGCCGTTCGATCCAGGCGGTCGGAATCACGCCCGACGTGACCTCCCAGCCGCCCAAGACCACGCTGGCCTCGCTCGAGCAGGAAGGCGCGACTATTAATCAGGACACCGAGATCCGCGAAAGCGACTTGCTGCATCACTTCAAGAACAATGGCGTCTTGAAAGCTCCTGGCGCGCCCGCCGGTAACGGGAGTGCCGCCCCGGCGGCCAGCCCTTCGAAACATTCGCGCGGCAATCACGCGAGCAGGGAACAAAACTCTGGCGCGCCTCAGCAACAGAAGGACGTTCAGCTCGACCGCGCGATCCAGGTCTTGGAGAACTGGCGCAGCTACAAGCTACAGCTCGCGCGCAACGACATTCCGCCGCCGCAGCAGGTGGCTCCGGCCGCGGCGCCCGCGCCCGACTCGGGCTCGGACGGGTCGGGGCAATAACCCCGCACTGACGGATTGAATCGGCCAGGAAAGAGCGCCGCGCGCACGAAAGTGCGGGCGGCGCTTTCGTTTTGTGCCTGTGCCACTCATCCGGAAGCGCCGGGCGTCCGCGCTGCCGGCTGATGCGCCTTACGCTCGGCGGCGCCCATCTGGTAAGTTGGCCGCATGTCCGGCCAACTCGAACTCTCGCTGCGCGGCCAGGTGCGGGCGCTCAACGTCACGCAACTGGTGCGGATGGTGCGCGAGACGCTGGAGGCCAACCTCGATCAATGCTGGGTGATGGGTGAAGTTTCCAACGCTCGCCTCGCGCCTTCGGGCCATCTCTATTTCACTCTCAAGGACGCACATAGCGCGATAGGCGTGGTGATGTTCCGCTCGGCGGCCGCGCGGCTGCGGTTCAAAGTTAACGACGGGATGCAGGCCGTGATGCGCGGCCGGGTCGATCTTTATGAAGCGCGCGGCGCGCTCCAGTTTTACGCCGAGGAGATGGAGCCGCGTGGGCTGGGAGCGCTGCAACTTGCTTTCGAGCAGCTCAAGGAGCGGCTCGGACGCGAGGGACTGTTCGACGGGGGGCGCAAACGCGCGCTGCCGTTTTTGCCCGCGGCGGTCGGGATCGTCACGGCGCTCGGCGGCGCGGCGCTGCGCGACATCGTGACCGTGCTGCTCTCGCGCTATCCCGACATGCATCTGATCGTCCGGCCCGCGCGGGTGCAGGGCGCGGGCGCGGCGGACGAAATCGCGCAAGCGATCGATGACCTCAATGCCGGCGGGCGCGCCGAAGTAATGATTGTCGGGCGTGGCGGCGGCTCGCTGGAGGACCTGTGGGCGTTTAATGAAGAGGTGGTCGCCCGCGCGATCCATCGCTCGCGCGTCGCGGTGGTCTCGGCCGTCGGCCATGAGATCGACTACACTATCGCCGACTTCGTCGCCGACGTGCGCGCGCCCACCCCAACCGCCGCCGCGCAGCTCGTCGTGCCGGACAAGTCGGTGCTGCGCCGCCGCCTGGACGAGACCGCGGCGACCCTGAACGGCGCCACGGTGAGCGCGCTCTCGGACCATCGCCGCGCCATCGCCCAGCTCAAATTGCGCCTGCGCGAGCCGCGGGTGGCGCTCCGCGGGGCGCGCCAGCGCGCGGACGAGACCGCGGCCGAGTTGTCCGCGGCGCTGGCCGCGCGCCTGGGCGACCGGCGTCGCCACGTCGGTGCGCTGGGCGCGCACCTGGTGCCGCCCGGGGCGCTGGTGCGCGCGCTGCGCCTGGGGGCGGAGCGCGCTGCGCTCTATGTTGGGCAGGCGATGGGCGCGCGGGTTGCGCGGATGCGGATGCGCGTGGACGCGATGGCGGGACGGCTGGGCGAAGCCGCGCCGCGTGCGATGGCCGAGCGCCGGCGGGCCGCGGTGGCAGCTGCGGCGGTGCGGTTGGGTGCGGCGCTGGAACGGGCGCAGGGGCGCCGGCGCGCAGAACTGGCGGCGCTGGCGGCGCGCCTGGATTCGACCTCGCCACTCAAAGTGCTCGAGCGCGGGTACGCCGTGGCGATCAATCTGCGCGACGGCCGCGCCGTGATCGATGCCGCCGCAGTCGAGGTCGGCGACGAACTCGACCTGCGGCTGAGCCGCGGCCGTTTGCGCGCCCGCACCGTCGCGCGGCAATCCTGAAAGCGATCGCGTGAGAGACATTCGAGGCTAAAACGATGGCCACCAGCCGCAGAAAATTCGAAGACGAGTTGAAGGACCTCGAAGGAATCGTCGCACAGATCGATTCGGGCGAGCTTTCGCTGGAGGATTCGATTGCGGCCTTCGAGCGCGGCGTGGGCCTCGTCCGATCGCTCAACCAGAAGCTCGACGAGGTCGAACACAAGGTCGAACTGCTGATGCGCAACGCGCAGGGTGAGCTCAAAACCACGCCCTACGACCCGGGGGCGGCAGCCAATGCCAAAGATGCCGGCAAGGACGAGGGTCATAAGAAAAGCGCCGCCGGGAAGGACGACGAAGACATCCCGTTCTGAGCGGGGAGCGTCCGGGGCTGATGGCGACGCGGCGACGGCTTGACCTCGAAATCGCTCGGCGCGGCCTGGCGTTGAGCCGCGAGGGGGCCCAGCGCCTGATTATGGCCGGGCGCGTGCGAGTCAACTCGCAGCCTGCGCTCAAGGCCGACCAGAGCGTCGACGAGCAGAGCGCGATAGCGCTGGTCGGCGAATCATCCGAATACGCAAGTCGCGCAGGCGTGAAGCTTGCCGCCGCCCTCGATCACTTCGGCGTCGATCCCGCGGGACGCCGTGCGATGGACGTCGGCGCGTCGACGGGCGGCTTCACCGACGTGCTGCTGCGCCGCGGGGCGGCCCACGTGCTCGCGCTCGACGTGGGCTACGGACAAATCGCGGATCGGCTGCGGCGCGACTCGCGCGTCACCGTGCTGGACCGTACGAATATTCGGCTGGTCGAGGCGAGCCGCCTGCCCTATGCCCCTGAAATTGTGGTCATCGACGTGAGCTTCATCTCGCTGCGCCTGGTCATACCCCCGGTGCTCAAGTTGAGTGCGCCGGCGGTCGAGATTCTCGCGTTGATCAAGCCGCAGTTCGAGGTCGGCAAAGGTCAGGTGGGAAAGGGCGGGGTGGTGCGTGACGAGGCGCAACGCCGTGGCGCGGTTGACCAAGTGCTGGAGTTCGCCGCGGGATTAGGGCTCGAGGCGGCGGGCGCGATACAGGCGCCGATTCGCGGCGCGGCCGGGAACCAGGAGTTCGTCGCTTTTATGTGCCGGCACGATGCAAAATGATTTCTCGACAATAAATCGGTTCTGGCTCGATAAAGTCAGCGTCAGCTTGATTCCTCTATATTCCGGTTTGCATCTCCGCGCGCTTGCATTTACCCTGTCAGGGGTAGGATGAGGAGAGTTATCAGTATCAGGCCGTGAAATTTCCGCTCGCAATTTTAACCGTCCTCGCTTTGTCGGGTTTTTGCCTGGCGGTATCGTCGGGTTACGCGCCGGCCTACGCCCAGGACGATACCTCCGCACCTGCGTCCACCAACACGGCCGCCGCCGGGGGCTCCACTCAGGATTCGGCACCCGCTCCGGTCCATCGAGGCGGAGAGTTTTCCTACAGTGTGCGATCGGGCGATTCGCTCGGATCGATCGGCGCAACTTTCGGGATTCAGGCTGAAGATATCGCGCGCGCCAACCGGATGCAGATCGATTCGACCCTCGAGGTTGGCCAGACCTTGCGGATTCCCAACCCGTTCGCGGCACGGATGCGCGAGCTGGCTGGCGAAAATCAAAAGCTCACCGACCAGCTTGCGGGGCTGCAAAAGCGCGCCGACGACGCGGCCTCCTCGCAGACCGGCCTCCAGGCGCAAGTGCAGCAGCTGACTGCCACCAACCGCGAGTTGAAGCATGACGTGCGGGTGCTTCCCTGGTGGAAGGACGCCGTTTACAGCGCCGCCATAGTTTCGCTACTGCTGCTCGGGGTGACCGGGCTGGCGGTGCTCGAATGGTTCCTGCTGCGTCGGCGCTTTATCGCGATCGCCGACCTCAACGAATCGCTACGCCGGCTCGACCAGCGCTATCGGGCGTTGTTGGCCAAGGCGGAGCTGCGGATGCAGGAGCTGTATGGGCGGCGGCGGCGCGGTATTTCGGAGGATCATGAACGCCCTAAAATCCCCGAAGAGGCCGACCTCGATCGCCTCGATGAGCAGTTGCACGACGTGCTCGAGCGCCATCTGAAACAGCTTGGTGGACCGGTGCGTCCGCGCCGCCGCGCGCGCTGGGACGAAGAATTCGGCGTCGTCACACCCCCGGTAGAAGCGCGCTCGATCCGCCGTTAAGCCCTTCCGCCTCCGCGCTGCCCGAACTTTCGGACTGGTCTTCGTATTCCGCTTGGTCGCTGCGGCGGAATTGCAAGCGCGCGGGCTTCGCGCCCTCGGGTGGGGCGGCCCTTGTGATGCATGCGGCGGATGGAGAATAGTGGATCACGCGAAAGACTCATCGGAACGTAATAACGGAGTGAGAATCAATGCGAAAAATGAAGACCGCCGCTCTCACCGCTGCGCTCGGGCTCGGCGCCATGCTAGCCATCGGAGTTGCCGGCCTGGGAATCGCGGCTGACACGCAAAAATCGGTAACGGGGAGTCTGGAGGACACGTTCTGCTACAACGTGGTTGGGGCCAAAGGGCCTGCCCACGCGCAGTGCGCGCTCAAGTGTGCGCAGAAAGGCATCCCGGTCGGCCTGGTCGAAAAGGGCACCGAGAAAATGTATATCCTGCTGCCGCCCAAGAACGAGGAGGGGATGCCCGAGGACGTGCTCAAGAACATGGAGAAGGAAGTAACGGTCACGGGCAAGGCCTACTCCAAGGGCGGAGTCGAATTTTTGACCGTCGAATCGGTGAAATGATCCGGTGCTAGCCGATCTTCTGCGGACGGCGGCGCGCCTGTTCTCGTTTCCCGGCGCGCAGCATCTGCAGAACATTCATCCGCTGTTGGTGCACTTTCCGATCGCTCTGCTGTTCGCGACGGCGCTGATCTATTGGCTGGGATTTCTGGCGCGGCGCGAATCGTGGCAGTGGAGCGGCCTGTGGACGCTCGTTCTCGGCGCGCTCGGTGCGGTGGTGGCTGCCGCCACGGGTCTTTATGCAGCGCCCGGCGTGATGCTTGCCCCGTCGGTCAAGACGGCACTGCTGGCGTATCACAAGTGGACGATGATGGCGGTGGCGATACTGAGCGTGGCGCTGGCTTTGTGGGCGATCGCGGCGCGGCCGATGCCCGAGCGGGGTCGCGGAGCATTTCTTGCGCTCCTGCTGCTGGTGGCGGCGCTTGTCGCCAAGGGAGCCGATTACGGCGGGCGGATGGTCTACGACTATAATGCCGGCGGCTACGCGTGCGGCCAGCCAATCGAGTTCAGTCAGTAGGTCAGTGAATGATGATGACTCTACGCCCGGAGCCCGAGCGGGACGATGCGGTTACAGGCTGAGGAGGGAGCCATGCGCTCGACACTGTTACGCCTGATTGTCATCGGCGCGGCGTTCGCCTTCGCCGCATGCTCGATGCTGCATCGCGGCAAACCAGACAGCTCCAGCGCCGCGGGCGGGCCCTCGGCGGCAGCCTCCTCCGAGGCTCCCGCCGAGGCTTCGCCGTCGGCTGAAAGCAGTCCGTCGGAAACGGCGCCCGCCGATGCCGCCCCCGCCGAAGGCGGCGCGGGCGATGCGGCTTCACCTCCGCCCGGCGCCACCGTCGCCATTTCCTACGCGCACAAGGGCGATTACCTGGCCTCGCTGAGCGTTTCGAAGTTCAGCGGCACCGAGATGGTCGAGTCTCACAATCTCGACGCGCAGCACGTAGCCTCGATTATTCGCTTCGACGGCGGCGTGCCGGTATGGGAAATAAAAGCCGATACCGGTGTGTTCTCGAAGCTGCCAGTGGTCGGCTCGGGCGACAAGTTCGCAACCAAGTCCGTGACCTACAGCAAGGTGCCGGCCCATTTCGCGCAGGTGACGCCGGAGAGCGGGCCGCCCGAGCCGCTCGAAGCCGGACACTACTACATCTTTACCGCCCAGCGCGCCTCAGGGACCACCAGCTATGAGGCCGTGCGGGTTGAATCCGACGGTTCGCTCGACGGCTACGAAGCGGAGCCGCGCGCGGGTACCAGCTACATGCTCTGTTGTAATGTGAGCCCGGACTTCGTCCAGCCCGCCCCCCCGATGATTCCCGACGGAACGAGCTCCGATCGTTAATTCAACGGGCCTGCTGCACTGTCGGGTCGTGCAGTCTAGATCTTCAGAAAAATTTCGCGGGTGCCTTCGGCGCTCAGCTTTTTGACCGAGGTCACGCGATCGCTCATCTGCGCCAGCGTGGAAAGTTCGCTGGAGCCCACGTCGACTAGTACCGCGAAGATCGAGAACTGCAGTTCTTCCTTGCGCCTGCGCAGTTCGGCCAGCCATTCGGGTGCGACCTGGCTCTCGCCGTCGGTGATAATCACGATGTCGGCGCGGCGGAGCCGTTTGTGTCCGATCAGCTCCATCGCCGCGTCGATCGGCTGCTGGAAATCGGTGCCGCCGCCCGGAAAATATTCCGCCAGTTCCATCACCTTCCCCAATTCGGGCTGATAGCGCCGTTCCTGGTTCAGGTCGAGCACCTTGAGGCTGCCGGGGCCCGAAGAAAACAGCACCGCGCGGAACAGCCGGCGCTGGCGGCGCGCGATGTCCATCAAGGTCAGGCTCACTGCCTTGGCCCACAATTCCTTGTCGCCTTCCATCGAAGAGCTTACGTCGATGCACACCACCATCGGGCCCTTGCCCTTCTGCTCTTCTTCGCGCAGCCGGTACTGGAGCAGATCGCCCTCGAGCAGGCGGCGTCCGAAATCGCGCCGCAGGATCGGATGATGCATCGCCAGCAGCTCGGCCGGGATCAGCCGACCCAGCTCCGAACCGCGCTCGATGTCGTAAGCTTCGGCGACACCGCGCTCCATCGTTTTGCGCCTAAGTGCGCGCGCGTCCTGCTTGAAGCGGCCGACCAGCCGCGCCAGTTCGCCGAGCTTGCGGTTGCGCGCGAGATGCCGCCCGAGTTCCAGCCGCTCGCCGGCCGAGAGTCGGCCGCCCTGGCCGAATTCCAGGCTGAAATCGTGGCTGTCCTGCGCAACGCGATCTATTTCCTGCGCGAGGCCGAGGCTCTTCGCTTCCATCCGGCGCAACTCGCCGCGATTGGCCTGGCCTATCTGCTCGGTCACCTGGCGCGCCTTCTGATTGAGCCGCGCTTCGGAAACCTGTACCGCGCGCGCGGCGGCCTCTTTGAGCTTCTCGATTTTTTTCTTCAGCTCCTCGTCGATCCCGGCTTCGCCCTCGGCCGGCGCCGCCGCCTCGGCCATCGCCTTGAGTTCATCGGCGCGCTGCGCCAGGTCCTCTTCCTGGTGCTCCAGGTCCCACAGGTCGAGCAGTTCGCTTCGGTTGAGCAGGCGCTCCGAGCGCACCAGATCGAGTGCCTGTTCGGCGAGCGCGAGGGCGGCGATCGCGGCCTTGTCTTCCTCGAGCAGGGTCCGGCTTTTGAGCGCTTCGAAGGCGGGAGACGCGACGAGCCGATCCAGGATGGTTTGATTGAGGATTGCGCTTTTGCGCACCGCGTCGGTCTTGAGCCAGACCAGATTGTACTTGAACAGCGCGAAGAACAGGTCGCCCAGCAGCGCGTCGAAATGCGGCAGCAGGCGACGCCCGGCCTCGACCAACTCGCCGATCGCCGGCGCACCCAGCCCGATGTCGCTCCAGGCGCGGCGATCGTAGCTGTCGCTTTCGATCCACGACGCGCCGGCCGGCACGACTGGAATATACAAGCGCCTTGGTTTGGCGTTCTTTTTTGCCATCGCGAAGCCGCAAGCGCAGCGGGCGCGCCCCTTGATAGAGCCTAGCAGGCGGCTCAGCTGTGCTAAAATCCATGGCAGCGAATGCGCTCGGCCCTTGCGCGGCGGCCGCTGCTCGAACCAAGATTGTCAGACAGAGATGGAAATTCCAGCATCACAAGGCGAACTGTCCAACCGCCAGCACTCGGTGCTGATGGCCACGGTGCAGGAATTTATCGCCACGGCCGAACCGGTTGGCTCGCAACAGATCGCGATGCGCTATCCGCTCGGCGTGCGTGCCGCGATGGCGCGCAATCTGATGTCCGAGCTGGAAAGCGCGGGATATCTCCGCCAGCCGCACACGTCGGCCGGTCGCGT
>DATJID010000053.1:0-17137 GCA_035493515.1 Binataceae bacterium (SeqCode)
CTGCCCCGCCATTTCGGCCATCCGCGCCGCGTTCTCCTTGAGCTCGGGGTAGCGTTCGACGAGATCGGCCAAGGGCATGCCGGCGACGGAGGAATCGTGGCGGCGGGCGAGCTCGCGGATCCGTGCACGCAGAGCTTCGGCCTCGACCTGCAGCCCGCGGACCAGAATTTCCATGCGCGGGATGAGGGCATTGGCTTCCTCTACGGTGAATACTTTCTCGAACTGATGCTTTGCCAAGCTTTTGCCTCGACAGTTGGCGTGGATCGGCCCACCATGACTAAATTCTATAGTGGCGAGGACGAGCTTGTCTGCCCGGACCACGTATATTACGTTAATCGATTGCGAGGGTGGAAGCGCCAGCGGCTCTCGGCCGCTATTGGGGAGGCGGCTCGGCATCTATGGCAGAAAAATCCGATAAAGCCAAAGGCGAAAAGCGCTTCGACATCGAAGAGGATCTGAGCAAGGTCGAAGTACCTGACATCTTGCCGGTGCTGCCGCTACGCGGCATCGTGATTTTCCCCAATCAGATTCATCCCTTTCTGGTTTCGCGGCCGGCGTCGCTGCGCTTAATCGAGGACGTCGGACAGGCTTCGCGGGTCATTGGGCTCTCGGCGCAAAAAAATCCTGAAGAGGAGAATCCGGCGCCCGAAGGATTGTTCCCGCGCGGGACCGCGGTGCGGATCCTCAAGATGCTCAAGTACCCCGACCATAGCGTGCGGGTGCTAGTGCAGGGGATCGCACGGATCGATCTGCTCGATTTCGTCCAAATCGAGCCGTACTTCCGCGCCAACGTGCATCGCCTGGGCGAGGCGGTCGAGGGCGACAAGGAGCTCGACGCGCTGCAGGCTCATCTGGTGAGCCAGTTCTCCAAGTTCGTGTCGCTGGTGCCCTATCTGCCGGACGAGTTGCAGGTGATGGCGATGCAGGTGCGCGAACCCGCGCGCCTCACCGACATGGTCGCTTCCTATCTGAAAATCGCGGTCGAAGAGTCGCAGGACCTGCTGTCGACCAACGATGTGCGCGCGCGCCTGGAAAAGCTGATCGTCATCCTGGGACGCGAGATCGAACTGCTCGAGCTGGGCCACAAGATCCAGTCGCAGGTGCAGACCGAGCTCAACAAGAATCAGCGCGAGTATTATCTGCGTCAGCAGCTAAAGGCGATCCAGAAGGAGCTGGGCGAGGGCGACGCGCGATCCTCCGAGATTGAAGACCTCGAGAAGAAAATCGAGGCGGCCAAGATGCCCGAGGACGCGCGCAAGGCGGCCGACAAGGAGCTCGATCGGCTCAAGATGATCCCGCCTGAATCGGCCGAGCACACCGTGGTGCGCACCTACCTCGATTGGCTGGTCACTGTGCCATGGTCGGTTTCGACCGACGACAATCTCGATATCAAGCATGCGCGTTCGGTGCTCGACGAAGATCATTTCGATCTCGAAAAGGTCAAGGAACGCATCCTCGAGTTTCTCGCCGTGCGCAAGCTCAAGAGCGACACCAAGGGTCCGATCCTGTGTTTCGTCGGGCCACCGGGAACCGGCAAGACCTCGCTCGGCCGCTCGATCGCGCGCGCGCTCGGACGCAAGTTCGTCCGGCTCTCGCTCGGCGGCATCCGCGACGAAGCTGAGATTCGCGGCCATCGCCGCACTTACATCGGCTCGTTGCCCGGCCGCATGATCCAGGGGCTGCGCAACGCCGGCTCCAACAATCCGCTGTTCATTCTCGACGAAGTTGACAAGCTCGGAACGGATTTTCGCGGCGACCCGGCCTCGGCGCTACTCGAGGTACTCGACCCCGAGCAGAACAACGCCTTCGTCGATCATTATCTCGATGTTCCATTCGATCTCTCCAAGGTGCTGTTCCTGACCACGGCCAACGTGCTCGATCCGATTCCGCCGGCGCTGCGCGACCGGATGGAAGTGCTGGAACTGCCGGGTTACACCGAAGAAGAGAAGCTCCAAATCTCCGAACGCCACCTGGTGCCCAAGCAGATTTCCGAAAACGGCCTGGGCAACATCAAAATCGAGTTCACCCCGGACACGGTGTCCGAAATCATCCGCAGCTACACGCGCGAGGCCGGCCTGCGCAACCTCGAGCGCGAAATCGGACGCGTATGCCGCAAAATCGCGCGCGCGCTCACCGAGGGCGAGACCGCCCCCGAGCGGGTTACGCCCGACATGCTGCATCGCTTCCTCGGCCCCCGCAAATTCTTCTCCGAGGCGGCCGAGCGCACCCAGGAACCCGGCGTCGCGACGGGGCTTGCCTGGACGCCCAACGGCGGCGACATCCTGTTCATCGAAAGCACGCGGATGAATGGACAAAAAGGCGTGACCATCACCGGCTCGCTGGGCGACGTGATGAAGGAGTCGGCGCAGGCGGCGCTCTCCTACGTGCGCTCGCGCGCGGCGCAACTCGGCATCGCGCCAGACTTCTTCGAAAAATCCGACCTTCATATACATGTCCCGGCCGGCGCCATCCCCAAGGACGGCCCGTCCGCGGGCGTGACCATCGCGGCTTCGCTCGCCTCGCTGCTAAGTGCCCGTCCGGTGCGCTCCGAGGTTGCGATGACCGGCGAGATAACGCTGCGCGGCAAGGTTCTGCCGGTCGGCGGAGTCAAGGAAAAAGTGCTGGCGGCGCGGCGCGCGGGAATCAAGACGGTCATCCTGCCGCGGCGGAACGAAAGTGATCTGGAGGATATCCCGGAAGAGGCGCGCAAGGAGATGGAGTTCGTGTTCGTCGATACCGTCGACGAGGTCCTGCGCCATGCGCTGCGCGACGGCGTCGAGCCGCTGCCGGAGGCCGCGCCCGCGCGCGCCGAGCGTACCGTACTGAACTAGCGCTCTGCCACTCCAGCACTCTGCCAGTCCGATTGACGGCTGCCGATGAAGATCGCAATCGTCGCCGCCGAGATCACGCCGTGGGCCAAGGCCGGCGGCCTCGCCGACGTAATCGGCGCGTTGCCCGCCGCGCTCAAGCAGTGCGGCGCCGAACCCTCCGTAATTCTGCCTGGCTATCGCGGCCTGCTCGACGCGCTCAAAACAACGCCGCTCGCGGAAAATCTTTCAGTGCCGATAGGCGGCTCCGCAGAGCGCTTCGACCTGCTGCGGGCCGAGACCAGCGACGGTGTCCCGCTCTACCTGATCAAGCATCCGGGCGGTTTCGATCGCGCGGGAATTTACGGCGAGGGCGGAGCGGACTACCCCGACAATCTGCATCGCTATGTGATGTTCGGGCGGGCCGCCGCGCTCGTCGCCGCGCGCTACATCCGGCCTGACGTGCTGCACGCCCATGACTGGCACGCCGCAGTGGCGCCGATCGTGGCGCGCGCCGACCCGACCCTGCGCGAAGCGCTGGGCTCCGCGCTGACGGTCTTCACCGTGCATAATTTCGCCTTCCAGGGAATCTTCGCCCAGGCGGATTTTGGCCTGCTGAATATCGACCGCTCGTACTTCTCCGTCGAACGCCTGGAGTTCTGGGGACGCGTCAACCTGATGAAGGGCGCGATCGTGCTGGCCGACGGCGCCTCGACCGTGAGCCCAACTTACGCGCGCGAGGTGAGCAGCGATCCCGAGATGGGTTTTGGCCTGGAGGGCGTACTGCGTCAAAAGGGCAACCGCTTTGTCGGGATCATTAACGGCGCCGACTACACGGAATGGGACCCGGCGATCGACCCGCTGATCGCGGCCAAGTACACGCCGGCGCGACGTGAGGGAAAAGCGGTCTGCCGCCACGCGTTGCTTAAGCTCGCCGGCCTCGCCGAACGCCACGACGCGCCGGACGACGCGCCGGTAATCGGGATGGTCACGCGGATGACTCCGCAAAAGGGTGTCGGCCTCCTCGGCGAGGCGCTCGACGCGGTGATGGGTCTCGGCGTGCGGCTGGTGATGCTCGCGAGCGGCGACCCGGCACAGGAAAAGTTCTTCAAGGCCGCCGAACGGCGCTTTCCCGGCCAGTTGCGCGTGCAGCTCGCGTTCGACAACGCCTTGGCCCATCAGATACAGGCCGGGAGCGATAACTTCCTGATGCCGTCGCGGTTCGAGCCATGCGGGCTCACCCAGATGTACGCGCTAAAATACGGCACCGCGCCGCTGGTCCGTGCGACGGGCGGCCTTAAAGACACCGTCGCCGAATTCGATCCCGACCGCGGCACTGGTAACGGTTTCATGTTCGAGGAATATCGCGCCGACGCGATGGTCAACGCGATCGCGCGGGCGCGGCGGCTCTTTGCGGACCGCGCAGCATGGGGGCGCCTGATGGACAATTGCTTCGCCGCGGATTTTTCCTGGATCGTATCCGCCCGGCGTTACCTGCGATGGTTCGACGATCTGCGTGGCACGCGCGGCAGCTGATTCGGAGCCCGTCGCGGACTCTGCTAAAAACCTATCCATGCCCGCGACATCCACAGCGCTGACCCTGGTTTACGCCGACGGCTCCTGCCTGGGCAACCCGGGCGGGCCTGGTGGATGGGGCGTCGTGATAGTCACACCCAACGGAACGCATCGGCTTAGCGGCGGCGATTCACAGACCACCAACAATCGGATGGAAATCATGGCGGCGATCGAAGCACTGCGCGCCCTCGATCCTGGTGTACCGGTGATCATTCGCAGCGACAGCCAGTACCTGGTCAGAACTATGAACGACGGCTGGCGGCGCACGAAGAACCAGGACCTATGGCAAAAACTCGACCGCGAGGTGGCGCGACACGACGTGCGTTTCGAGTGGGTGCGCGGGCACGCAGGCGACGCGCTGAACGAGGAGGCCGACGCGTTGGCGCGCGAGGCGGCCGGGAGCGCGGCCAAAGGCCGCGCTCCCAGCCGCCTCGGAGGAGCCGTCACCGGGTCCCACGCCGCGATCGCGGCGGCAGAGCCGGCGCGCTCCGTGGCAGGAGATGCGGAGGCCCTCGCTGTAGCCGAGTTGCGGCCGCTGCTCGGCGACGGCGAACGTATCGCGCGATGCGTCGCGTGCGGACGAACTTTCGTCGCACGCGACAAGTCGGAGCTGCGTAACGGTGATGACGGCGAGCGCTTTTGTGCGCTCGCCGCTTGCCAACTGACCGCGCGGAGCGGGCGCGCGCGATAAACGCGCGTGCCCGCTCCGCGCGCGTACGCGTATTCCTGGTCTGCCTAGTTGTTCGCGGCCGCCGAGCGCTCGGCGATTAGCTTGTCGACTTCGGCCCGCAGGCGCGTCAATACATCGTCGTAGCGGAAATTACCGAGCTTGCGATCCTTCTTCTTGAGATTCACCGTCGTCGGACCGCACCACAGCCCCAGGTCCGCGTCATCGGTCTCACCCGGCCCGTTCACCCTGCATCCCATCACCGCGATCGTGATTCGATGATCCGACGCGTAGGCCGTAACTTCTTTCACCTGCTGTGCCAGCTCGACGAACTTCTCATTCTCCACCCGCGAGCATGACGGGCATGAGATGATATTGAGGCCGGCGCCGAAGTCCGGCACCGAGATGAAACGTCCATCCTCGACGTCCTTGATTATCTGGTGGCCAACGATGACCTCTTCATGCTTGCGATCGTTGGGCAGCGTGAGCGAGACGCGGATAGTGTCGCCGACGTGCTGCGCGAGCAGTTTCTCGAATGCGATTCGGGTCTTGATGATGCCGTCGGGCGGGAGCCCGGCCTCGGTCACTCCGAGATGAAGCGGGACGTCGGGCCGTCGCGCAGCGAAGCGCCGGTTGGCTTCCAGCACCTTGGCCGGGTCGGAATCCTTGAGCGAAACCACGAAGCGCTCGAAACCCAACTCGTCCATCAGCTCGCAATGCCACACCGCCGATTCGACGAGTGCGCTTAGCTGGTCGCCGGGATATTTCTCCAGAAACGCCGGCGCCACCGAGCCGCAGTTGACCCCGATCCGGATCGCGAGATTGTGCTCGCGCGCGACCTCGACCAGCCATCGCACCTTCTGCGCAACGCTCTTGGCTTTTTCGATATGGTGCAGATGGCCGGGGTTGTAGCGAATCTTGTCGACGTGCGGTCCGACCTTGCCGGCGATGCGATAGTTCTCCTGCAAGTCCACCGACAGCACGATACCGCGCGTCTGCGCGCGAATTTCCTTAAGCGCGGGAACTTCCTTTTCATTGTCGAGCGCGATTCGCACAATTCCTGCGCCGGCGCGCGCCAGCTGATGGGTCTGCGCCACGGTCTGGTCAATATCCACCGTGCGCGTCGCACACATCGATTGCACTACCACCGGCGCACCGCCGCCGACCTTGAGTGCACCGATTCCGATTTGCCGCGTCGTGCGGGCCGTCCCTGCCTGCTCCATTAACCCCAACTCCGCTCACCCTAGTGATTGTGGCCTTCGTGGCCCTGCGCGTGGGCGGCCGCCTTGGCCCGCTGCTCGTCACTCACCGCCATCGCGATGGAAGAATGCGCAAACGCCGCGCCGGCCCTGAGCGACATCGCGACGAACGCCGCCTCGGCAATCTCCTCGTCCGTCGCGCCCTGCTTGATCGCGCGCTTGACGTGTTCCTCGATACACCACGGACAATCCGTCACGTGTGCCGCCGTCACCGCCATCAACTCCTTGGTCTTGGCGGGCAGCGCGCCGTCCCGGAAGACCATGTCATCCCAATCCATCAGCGCCTTGAAAAGATCGGGCTTGAGCTGGCGCAGCTTGCGCAGACTCTTGATCGTCTCTTTGGAGAAGAAGTCGGCCATGGTTGGTCCTCCGCACAGGTCTGACAGCGCGAGTTTGAAACTGAACTATAACAGATGCTCGCCCTGCGTCCCTAGGGGCGCCCGTGCGGCGGTCTCAGTTTCAAATTCCTGTCACAATTTCTTCATCCGCACGTTCGCCTTTTCGATCAGGATTGGGTCTCTGGTCCTTCATTGGCCATTAGCTGAGCTTGTAAAATAATTTAGCAAGCCGGCTCTTGAAATGCTCCGTTGGCATCATTATGGTCAGCTAACCATGCTCTGAGATATGGTGAGGAAGCGGTAGGAAGAGGGGGATACGCGGGCTAACCTTGGGGTGCCTCAGGTCTCGGGCGGCTAATCGACGGCCCGGACGGGGCGGGAGTTGTTAGCTATGCGGCAGCGCAACCTTGGCGCGCAAGCGCCGGACTCGTTCACGGCTTCGGACCTGATCCTACCCAGCCAATTCTTCGAATTGGTCGGCAAGAGTCGCTTCACCAGCGAACAGCGATTGATGCTCGCGGTGCTCGCCGACGCGATCAATATCCTTCAGGACTGGCGCGGATCGTTCAGCGTGCGCAAGCGCCGGCTGTTTATTGACGCGGCACGCTGGGTAACGGCGCGCGGCAGGAACGTGCCCTTCAGTTTTGACAACGTCTGCGACGCGCTCGAGATAAGCTCCGAAGCGCTGCGCCATCGCTTGAGCAGCCTCGCCGCCGGCGCTCCCGATTCGCACTTCCCGCTTACGCGGTTGCGCCTCAAGGAGGCAGGACGGCTTCAGCACGTAACGGTCAACCGCAGCCGCCGCGTGAAGCGCGCGAGCGCGTTGGAAGCCCGACACGCCTGATTGCCGGCGACGCGCCGCAGGCGACGCGGTGCCTGCAGATTGGAGTTCCAAGCCTAGTTCTCCAGGTTTCCAGCGCACGATTTGGCTTAATTTAGCGCTTTCCAGCAACACTCCTGAAAATCGCCTCGAATCTCTAACTACTCAAAAAATCAGCATTTTTGTGCTTTTTCACAACCCTGTTTGACGGCTTCACCCTCGGCCTCCTATGATCGTCGCTCTGACATTCCGGAGGTTTTCGTTTCGTGCGCATGATCCTTCCGCCGATCGTCAATCGCAGAGAGATTGATCGTAATCTCGTGCTCTTTTTCCGTCAGCATCGCGCCGGCGCCTTTCGCCGCGCAATTTCCGACTTCTGCCGCTATTACAATGTTAAGCGCCCCTCGATCGAATGGTTCGAATACCTCGATTGGGGCAAGACCGCAGGCAAAACTTTCGAGGACGGCCGTATCCATCTCGTCCATCCCGAGAACTGGAAGCGCGGGCGCATCTACAACAAGGAACGGATGTGGATCGCGATGGTCTATCATGAGATGGGGCACTACCTGTTCTGGACTGACGCCGAGCGCAAGGCCGACGCGTTCGCGGTCAGGATGGTGCGTGGGTTGCGCCGCCCTGAGCGGCGCAGGCGAATGAGCGGACGCACCGCGCGCCGTACGACCGCCGTCCCCCGGCGTGCGAGTTCACCGCCGCCGCGGCGCGCCGCCGTATCGAGTCGCCACATCAGCACTCCCGCCCGGCAGCGCCGCTCCCGCGTCAACCGCCGCCGCGCTTAGTCTTTCGCCACTCGCTCCAACCCGCGCCGTCGCAACCTGACTATCGCGCACAAGGCGCTGCGGCAGCTATGATGTGAGCGCGATGGCGCATAAGCCAAATGTTGAAAATCGATGGTGGGTTGAGACGTCGGTCAAGCGGCCGCGCAAGCCCGAACCGGCCGCCCCAGAAGCGGTCGCGTCCGAAATGGCCGGCGCCGAACCCGACACGCCGCAAGAGGGCGAAGGAGCGCTGGCGCAACTGCGTATCGTCGAGAACTTCTACTCGGTCGCGCGCGACTACGATCAGGACCGCGCCAAGGAAGACCTGACCGACAACAACCTGCGCATCGCGCGCGCCGCCAATCCGTCGCCCGGCCAATGGGTCTACGTCGCGATGACCGAGGAGCACTACCCGGCGCGGCTGATCAAGCGGATTAAGGACGAGTTCCGTCTGCCTCGCGAGGCGCGCGGCGTAATCCTCGATCACGGCCGTGTGGTGCGAATGCTGATATGCGGCCCGCAGCTTGAGGACTGGATGCTTGACGTGACGCTCAGCGACGAGCCGTCTGTCGACGTATACGTCTGGAACACGATGCATCGGGAGCGGCTGTTCAAGCGCGCCGAGGAGGCGTTGCGCCAGGCGCGGCGCTGGGCACTCAGCCTGATCGAGCATCCGCCGGTGCGCGACGAACCCTTCCGCGGCGCGCTGCTTTAGCTGACACGCAGTTCGGTCAAACCGTCAGTTCGATCTATTTGAGAGGCCAGCTTACGGAAATTCGACGCCGGCGGTGCCGATTACCAGGCGCTCGCCGTCTTCGTTTTCGATCCACACGTCGATTTCGACGCGTTTCTCGGCCGGCTCCGTGTGGGTCACGAAGCCGTTAAGCGTAATCGTATGGCCGGGCTGCACGGGCTGCCGGTAGGTCGTCCCCAACCGTGCGAGACGCGCGCCGCTTTGCCCAATCCAATCGGTCACCAGCCGCGAGAGCATCGCCAAACTCAGGTTGCCCGGCGCGATCATCCCGGGCAGTCCTTCCTTGCGCGCGCCTTCATCGTCGGTGAAGCGCGGCACGTCCATCCCGCAGGTACGCGCGTAGGTTCGCACCTGGTCCCTGCTCAGGTGGATCTCATGCGGACCGAGCGTATCGCCGATTTTGACCGCGTCGAATTTCGTTATGGACATAATAGCTCGACCTACGGGCGGTTCATGAAGCGATGGTCGATGTGCGCGACGACCTCGCCGTTTTGATTTCGCACGGTCGAGCGCACCACCACAAACACCATCGAGCCGCTGCGCCCGGTCTTCTCGTAAATCTCCTTGACATGCGAGCTGAGCGTGACTTTGTCGCCGGGGCGAATCGGCGCAACGAACTCTACATCCTTGCCGGCGTCGAAACCGGCGGCGCCGAAGCGCGGCACGTGGGTGAAAAAGTGACGCCCGTTACGAAAAGTGACGGCGAATGACGGCGGCGCGACCATCGTGCCATACGGCCCCTTCTTCGCCGCAGCCTCGTCCGTATAGAGCGGATTGGTTTCGCCGATTGCGGTGCAGTACTTGCCGATGGCCTCGGCGCTGACGTTGACCGGATCAGTCACCTCAAAGACCCTGCCGATCAGCGCCGGATCGTAATCAACCGCCATTGTGTCTTACCTCGTCCGGAACCGCCGCCGGCACGGGTTTGCGCTTGGGGCGGAAATCGACCGGCTCATATTTGCCCTGTTTGAGTTCACGCACCAGGTCCTCGATCGAACGGACGTCGGCCTCGAAGCGGGTCGCGCAGAGCGCGATCAGGCTGACCAGATGACTGTCCGAGCCACCGACTGCGCGGTAACCATAGGTACGCACCAGTTCCATCGAGCGATCGTCTTCGCCCTTGCGCGAGCCACCGTTGAGGACTTCGACTGCGACCACGTTTTCGAGCGGCGGCTTGACCGCGTAATGCTCGTATAGTCCCACGGTCGGGCGGCCGGGATGGCACGGCACGGCGACCCCGCCCATCCGCGCCACCTCGTCGATCAATTCCTGGGCGCCCAACCGCACGTTGGCGAAATCAAAACGCTGCGTCATCTCGTCGGTCACACCGAACACCAGCACGTGACCGTAGTCGGTCTCGACTTCGGAGGCTTTGAGCACCATCAGGCCGAACTTATCCTCGAGTGCGCGATAGTCGGGGCCGGCGTTGAACTGGCGATGCTCGGTGAGCACGATACCGTCGACGGGCCGCTCATGGTGGCGCAGCTTGATCCAGTTGAGATAAGCCTCCAGCGGCGCGCGGCTGTCTTCGGAGGCTTCGCTGTGACTGTGAAGATCGAGGATTGTCGGCACTTACACGGCGTCCCTTACCTCGCCGGGCGAAACTTGAGCAACGTCACCTCGGGCGTGGCGTCCTCAAACACGGCCTCGACGGGCATTCCTATTTTAACCTCATCGGGCTTGCACTCCACAAGGTTGGTGAGCAGCTTGAGCCCCTCGTCCAGTTCGACATAGGCCATCAGGTAGGGCAGCGATTCGCGAAAGCCTGGCGCCTGGTTCTGCATCGTCGCGGTGAACGTATAGACCTTGCCTTTGCCGCCGCAGCGCACCCACTCAGTACGCGAACTCAGGCAGTTGGTGCATAACGCCCGCGGGTAATAGCGCAGGTCGCCGCAATCGCGGCATTTCTGGATGTACAGTTCATGCCGCTTGAGCGCCTCCCACCACGGGCGGCTCTCTTCGTCGAGGCGCGGCAGCGGTTTGGCGTATTTTTTCTTGTCGGACTTTTCGTCAGCCATCGTGCAGCACCTGTTTTACCGCTACTGATTGCTCAGGATGAGCGTCGCGCCCGAGTGGCGGATGCCGAGCGTCCCGCCGGTGCCGTGGCACAGCGCGAGCGCGCAGTCCTTGACCTGGCGCGGACCGCATTCGCCGCGCAACTGCTTGACCGCCTCGATCACCAAAAAAATGCCGCGCATCCCCGGATGATTCGAAGACAACCCGCCACCGTCGGTGTTGGTCGGGAGCGCGCCGTCATAGCGCAGCCGCCCGCCGCCGACAAACGCGCCGCCTTCGCCGCGCTTGCAGAACCCGAGGTTCTCCAGCGTCATGAGCACCGTGATCGTGAAAGAGTCGTAGATCATCGCCATGTCGATGTCGCCCGGAGTGACGCCGGCGCGCTCGAAGGCGAGCGGCCCCGATTGCGACGCCGCCATCTCCATGAAATCGCGCCGCCCGCGCGCTGGATGGCGCACGGTCTCGGCGCATCCGAGGATGTAGGCCGGTTTCTTCTTGAGGTCGCGCGCGCGCTCGGCCGAGGTCACCACCAGTGCGCCACCACCGTCGCTGATGATGCAGCAATCGAGCAGATGCAGCGGCGAGGAAATGATCCGCGAGGCCATCACGTCCTCGACCGTGATCAGTTCGCGATACTTGGCCGCCGGATTCATCGAGGCGTGCAGGCGCATCGTGACTGCTATTTCGGCGAGCTGCTCGGACGTTGTGCCGTATTCGTGCATGTGGCGCTGCGCCATCATCGCGTAGGATCCGACCGTAGTCGGCCCAAACGGCACCTCATACTGATCGCAGGGATCGCTGCCCCCGCCTCCACCGCCGGTGCCGATCGCGAAGCGCTGCGAGGCTGCGGTCGACCCGTATACCACCACCGCGACCTTGCACAGTCCGGCCGCGATCGCGGCGGCGGCATGCGCGGTATGGGCGACGAACGACGAGCCTCCAATCGAGGTCGAATCGACGAAGTTCGGCGTCAGATTCATGTAGTCGCAGAAGCCCACGACGCCCATCCCGCTCATCCCGATCCCGGTCGTGCAGACGCCGTCAACGTCCTGGATTTTGAGCCCTGCGTCGTCAAGCGCGCCGCGCACGCTCTCGGCCATGATCTGGAACATGCTCTTGTTGGGCGCAAAGCGGGCCGGATGCTCGAAGACGCCGGCCAGCGCGGTCTTGCGGCTTAAACTCATCGGACGCTCCCTGACTAAAGTTCGGCGAGAAAACCCTCGATGGCGGAATTTGTTTCGGCCGGCTGCTCGTTGGGCAGATGATGGGCGGCGTCGGCGATCACGCGCAGCTTGGAGCCGCGGATGCGCCCGTGGACGAGTTCGGCGTCGGCCGGCGTGGTGATCGGATCATCGGCGCCGGCCAGGATCAGGGCCGGCCTGCCGATACGCCCGAGGTCCTCGCGCAAATCGCATCGTGTGCAGGCCACCATGTCGGTATAGCGCACGCGTGGATCGGTCTGAACCTGCTCCATCCAGCCCTCGCGCACGATCTCGAAGCGATCCTTCACCGTGGCCGGCGAGAAGCCGTCGGTGACGAAGGCCTGCGGCGCGCGGCCCATCGCAACGCCGCGCAGCGCCTCGATCCGCTGGGGCGGAATGTTGAATTTGGCCGCGGTGACGACCGGCACGATCGCCTCGACCCGCTCCGGGTAACGCACCGCCATGTCCATCGCGATCGCCCCTCCCATGGAGCGCCCGGCGACAACCGCGGTGCCGATCCCCAGAGCGTCGAGAAATGCGACCACGAAGTCGCTGTACTCCTGGACCGTGTTGCGCCCCTCGACTCCCGAAGAACGGCCGTGCGCCGGCAGATCGATCGCGATCGGGCTATGCAAGCGGCCGAGATGAGCGACCTGGTTGTGCCAGCTATGGCCGTTCGAGCCGGCGCCGTGGACCAGGATCACTTTGCGCCCGCGCGAGAGATCGGGCACCACGTCCGGCAGCGTGGTTGGCCCTGTATAGTAGTAGTAAGTGGCGCAACCCTGCACCTCCACGTACTTGGTCGGCATCGTTGTAAGCACTCTCCGGCGGCGTATTTGAGGCTAGCTATTCGCAACCAAGGGCGGATGTCAAACGCGCCGCGCCCCTGCCGCGTCATGGCGCTCAGCATGCGATGCTTTCGCGATAGCGATGTGGGCAATTCGTAAGAACGGTACGTACGGGAAGATCGCGCTCTTAGCGACGGCGGCGCGCGCGTCGGCGCCGGGGCGGAATCGCAGCCGCTCCGCCGCCCGCCTGCTCCCGTTCCCAATGCTCGATCGCCTCGCGGCTGAAGCGCCAGTTACTGCCGACGCGGAACCCGGGCAAGCGTCCCTGCCTGAGCAGGCGATAGATAGTAGTCGGATGGACCCGCAGGTGGTCCGACAATTCCCTGATAGTGAAGATTTGGTCCTCCGGAGATATCTGCGGCGCGCTTTGCGTGGACTTACCCACCGGCGCAGCTTTTTGAGGCGTCCCTTTTTTCATTCCTACCAGGCCTTGGCTACGAGATTTCAGTTTGCAGCTCCCAGCCTCTGTTGGGGCATTAGCGGAGTCAAGACGTTTTTTGCGAGTAGCAGGCTAAAGTTGCGTATGTGAGCGTGCTAGAGCATTAAGACGCCACGCTAAAATCTCGCTTGATGTCATTTTAACGTTGTTTAAGCAACTAATTAACGCATGCGCAACGCGAGGAAATCCTGCAACACACTCATTGGACGGCCTGCCCCCTCATGCCCGTCTGGCCCGTCCATCGATTGGCGCAAACGGCGCGCGTTCGGTTAAGTTGGGAGCGCGCGCGCGGGACCGCGGCGGCCGCGCCCGACTCCACCAACAGGCGGCAACATGCGATGACGTACGAAGCGATCGAAGTGAAACAGGACGGAGCAATTGCCTGGCTGACGCTCAACCGTCCGCATGCCCTCAACGCGCTCAACTCGACCATGGTGGACGAGTTGCACGACTACTTTGACCGGCTCACTTCCGACCGCGCGACGCGCGTGGTCATCGTGCGCGGCGCCGGACGAGCGTTTTGCTCCGGGCTTGACCTCAAGGAACATAGCGGCAGCCGCCCCGGCGACGACACGCTGGGCGGTTCGACCAGCGCGACGCTCGAGATCCAGCGCCACATCAGCAACCTCATCGTGGCCATTCGCCGCCTGCCGCAGCCGTTCATCGCGGCGGTGCGCGGACCGGCCAGCGGCGGCGGTTTCGCGATCGCACTGGCTTGCGATGTGCGGCTGGCGGGCGCGTCGGCCCGGTTCAACGCCGCCTTCATCCGTATCGGGCTGACCGGCTGCGACATGGGCATCAGCTATACGCTTCCGCGCGCCGTCGGCGCCTCGATCGCCTACGAGCTGCTGCTCACGGGCCGCTTCGTCGACGCCCAGCGCGCGCTCGCGACTCGGATGGTCTCCGAGGTCGTCCCCGATGCGGAGCTCGACGCGGCGGCGGAAAAACTCGCGCGCGAGATGGTCGAGACTTCGCCGCTCGGGCTTAGCCTGACCAAGGAATGCATCGCCGCCAATATCGACGCGGCGAGCATCGAGAACGCGATCGCGATGGAAGATCGCAACCAGGCGCTCTGCGTGCGCAGCGGCTACCTGGCCGAGGGCGCGCGCGCCTTCGCCGAGAAACGCAAGCCGCGTTTCGCCGCCCGCGCCTAGCACCCCGGCCATTACGACCACGACGCCGCCACGATGGCCTCATGAGTCCGCGAGCCCCGCGCCGCCCGTTGCATCGCAAGGTGCTCGCGTCTATGGCGCTCGCCTGCACGCTAGCCCTGGCGACGAATCTTGGACCTGGGTTGCGTGCCCGTGCAGCGGCTTCAGGCCCGACCCCGGGTCGTCCCTGCGTAAAGGCTTCACCGGCCGCGCAAGTTTCGCCCAATGCGATTGAAGTTCATCACGGCAAATTCGAGTCGGATGGAAAGCCGGTCGAGAATTTCTACTGCCTGCCGCCCGAGCCCGGAGCGCACCCGGCGGTCATCCTGCTGCATGGCGCGGTGCCAAGAGGTGCCAGCGACGAGATGTTCGCCGACCAGTGCCGCAAGCTGGCTGCTGCCGGATACTACGCGATGTATCTCGAATACTACAGCCAGGCGGGTCCGGCGCGGCCGGGCGAACTGCCGGTGACCGGAAAAGGCTTCGCGGCCTGGGTCAACCAAAATTTTCCGACCTGGACGCGCGAGATCGCGGACGGAATCGACGTGCTGGGAAAAAATCCCGCGGTAAAACGCGACCGGATCGCTTTGATCGGACATTCGCTCGGCGCTTTTCTGGCGCTGGCCGTAGCCGCCTCGGAAGGCGGACGGGTGGCCGCTGTGATCGAGTACTATGGCGGCATGAACCGCAGCTACGTGCCGATGATGGCGAACATGCCGCCCACGTTGATTCTGCACGGCAGCGCCGACGCAACCATACCAGTACGCAACGCATATGAGCTCGACGCGCTGCTGACGAGATACAATCGGCCACACGAGGTGAAAATTTACCCCGGCGTGGGACACGGGCTCGATTCGGCAAGCAATGCCGACGCCTGGCGCAGGAGCCTCGATTTTCTGCAGCGCTATCTGGGACCCCAATGAACGGGCAACGTTGAACGCAGCAGAGCAGCTACCAGGAGAGCAGGCACGATGACCGACGAATCACTACCACTAAAAGAGGCCGACGCGGTCGAAATTACGACCGTGCTCGACAATACCTGCGACATGTTGCTGGCCTCCACCGCGTCGGTGCGCCGTTTTTCGCTGGGCACGCGCCTGGGACGCACGGCGCTGCGCGCCGAGCATGGCTTCGCGGCGGCCGTGAAGGTGAGCGGCGCGGGAACCTCGGAGTCACTACTATTCGATGCCGGCCTTAGCCGCGACGGTCTGATGCACAACCTCGACGTGCTCGAGCTCAAACCCAACGAGATGCACGCGATCGCGCTCAGCCACGGACACGCCGACCATACCAACGGACTCGGCGGAATGCTGCGGCGGCTGGGCGGGCGCCGGATGCCGCTGCTGCTGCATCCCGATGCGCTGCTTCAGCGCAAAGTCGTGCTGCCCGACGGCCACGAGATGCAACTGCCGCCGCCTGATCCTCGGGTGCTGCGCCACGACGGCGTCGAGCTGGTCGAAGAGCGCGGGCCGTCGTACCTGCTCGGCAACCTGGTTATGATCACCGGGCAGATCCATCGCACGACCGATTTCGAGACCGGCTTTCCGATCCACTTCGCACGCATCGGCAAGAAATGGCAGCCCGACCCCTATATCCACGACGACCAGGCGTTGGTGGTGAACCTGCGCGGCAAGGGCCTGGTGGTATTGACCGGATGCGGCCACGCGGGCGTGATCAACACGATTCGCCAGGCGCGCGCGCTAAGCGGCGTTGACCGGGTGCATGCGATCATCGGCGGATTTCATCTCTCGGGGCCGCTGTTCGAGCCGGTGATCGCGCCCACCGTGGCGGCGTTGCGCGAAATCGCGCCCGAGATGATCGTGCCGGCGCATTGCACGGGATGGCGCGCGACCCATCTGATCGCGCGCGAATTTCCCGGCGCTTTCGTGCAGAACAGCGTCGGCACGCGCTTTGTGCTCTGAAAAAAGTGCTCACATGAAGCACTGCATTTTTGCTAGGATCAGAGCGTCGGCACCGAAAAACTGGATCCTTGGTCACGTACGCAGTGAGGTTGACCTCTGAGCTTTTCCCATAGTCCCACCGTCGAGGATGCCGAGCGCGCAGTTCTGGTCGGAGTCGAATTGGCCGGCGCGAACGGTGAGATCGCCAGCGAAGACTCGCTCGGCGAACTCGGCGCGCTGGCCGAAAGCGCGGGCGCGCAAATCGCCGCCACCGTCAGCCAGAAGCTCAAACGCCCCGACCCCCGCACCTTTGTCGGACGCGGCAAGGTGCAGGAAGTGCGTAACCTCGCGCGCGCGCGCGGAGCCACGCTGGCAATTTTCGATGACGCGCTGAGCCCCGCACAGGCGCGCAATCTTGAAAAAGAACTCGAGCTGCGCGTGATCGATCGCAGCCAGCTCATCCTTGACATCTTCGCCCAGCGCGCACGTACCTTGGAGGGCAAGCTCCAGGTGGAGATCGCGCAGCTAAGCTACCTCGCGCCGCGCCTGACCCGCCAATGGTCGCATCTCTCGCGCCAGGCCGG
>DATJID010000054.1:0-42080 GCA_035493515.1 Binataceae bacterium (SeqCode)
TCTGGTGATGGACCGGCTGGACCGGGCGAATGAGGAGACGGTGGATGTTACGCCGGAACCGGCATCCCTGCCGCCGGCGATAAGAGGATGATAAGAGCAACGGTCCGAGATCTGTTCACCTTGGAGAAAGCGCGCCGCAGGCCTTTTCTCTGAAGCATGCACTAACAAGATCGTTTCACTGCCCACCGAGTGCCCACTCCCAGCTCCTATGTCGTAACCTGGCATAACGTCGGCGGCGAAAAACCCTCGAAGTTTGCTAACAGCGTAGCCTGTCGTAACCTTGGAAAACCCGCCGCATAAGTTTTGAAGACCGGTGGGGCCACCGGGCCCCTTCCTCCTCCGCATGCGCCGGTTATTTTGCGCCGTCCTGCTTCGCCAGGCGAAAGACCATCAACTTTGAGTGAGCGGCGAAGCGAATCAAAATTGCCGCGATATATGGGTTACCAGCGTAGGGTCCCGCTTGAATGCGACACTGACTTCGAGTTGATCTTTCGCGACGATCGGCGTCAGGCGGAACGTCAACGTCACCTCGATCGACTCGGACGCCTCCCTGCGTTCGCCTACGGCTTCCGCAGCCGTCAACAGGATATTCTCCATCAGCCGCATCCCCCAGTTATCCAGCGAAGTTTCCTGTGACGGCTCGATCTCCATAGTGCGTGTTCCTCGTCCGTGTGTTCCTTGCCCATTCCGTGCTCGCGGGCGCGGGATGGAATGTTCAGGGCTCGCGGGACCGTGCGCCGCTTGCGGATCTTCGGGTTCTGCCGCTAAGCAAAACTGCCGAGGCTCTCAAGGTCCGACATAGCGGCGGTCATTCGTTTTATCATTTCGAGCGACATCTCTTCGGGCTGCATATCGGGCGTCGTACGCGTATGAACCAGCGTCGGCGTCCACATCATAAGCGCAAGGAACATTTGCTGTCGGTATAAATCCCATGCTTCATCAAAGGTGATGCCAAGGCCGCACTTTTCCCGCATCCGGTCCAGATAGCGCCGGAGCAGGTCGCGTTCCCAGGCGCGCCGATCCTCGATAGCCAACGTAGTGGATATGGCGTATGAAACATCCCGCGCCCAGTGCCCCTTGCCAAGACATTGCCAGTCACAGAGGCCCATCTTGCCTTCTCCCGTGACGTACCAGTTTCCCAGATGCACATCGGAATGCAGTAACGTAGGCGAACCTTTCTTGTGCAGCTCCAGCGCTTTAATCGTTAAAGGCCAGATTTCAGCGCGACGGCGACTGACATCTGGAGGGATGATCGCTTCGGCCTTTATCATGGCTTGCTCGTGACACTCCCGAAGGCCGACCCTCTCGCCGGCTCGAAAGAAGTCCTCATAGGTGAGAAGCCATTTCAGGTCCGAGCTGAAGCGCGGACTGTCATAGAGGAAGCTGTGCACCGTGGCCAGGGTATCTACGATTTCTTCCGCTTGCTCGCGGGAAATCTGGGTGTGCCATCTGCAGAAGCTCGCCGACTTGGTCCCAATCAGATCCCCGAACAGGTGTACCGAACGCCCGGAGTTGCGGTCCCATGCGGAGTGATAGCAGATGGGTGCTTCGATATTCAGTTCGGGACGGATTTGGCGGTAGAAGCGCCCTTCACCTGCGGCGGAGAGGCCGGTCGCAAGCCTGGTCAGGACCGTTGGAGTTGTCTTACAGAAAAGATTTTCCGGCAAGCCGGCCCGCTTGCCTTCATTATTGTACGCGGCCTTGAGCTGCCGGCGGACGCTCGAACCCTGATCGCCTCCGCAAACTTCCACCGAGACCACCCGCGCGCCCTCGACCCCGCCGCATAGAACAGCGGTTAGCCACTCAGGCGATATCGCCTCCGCACACCAGGGGACGTCGTCGATGGTCCTCGCGACCGGGCGAGTGAGGTAGTCCCAAATCGTATGCACGGCCATCCTGCCTCTGGCCCTGAAATGGACACCCGCCGGACGCGAATCCCGTGTCATGTGCGTATTCCCCGCATTGCTGACGAAAATCGTCCCTGTGGCAAGCGCCGATTATTTTCCGCCGTGCCAGGTGGCCATGTGATTGACGTGCGTGTCGAGATAAAAATCGGCGCCAAAGAAGCGATCGTAAAATTCCATCTCGCAATGCTGCGCCTGCGCATAGGCGCGCATGTAGAAACTCGGAATGGTCGCCGGAAAACGGCCGAAGTTGTCGTAGATGTACTGCGTGACTTCGCCCATCAACTCGATGAACTCGGGGCTGTAGCGTTCCACACGGGTCTTGACGCGAGAGTTCTCGCGGTATGGCCCGGGGCGCTCGGGGTCAAACGCCCCGTTGGGCCCAAACTTGAGATCGGCAAATTTCCGCACCGCCGCGCGCATGTCGGCGCAGTACGGGGGACACAGCCCCTCGAAGTATTGGTCGATTCCAACCGGATTCGGCACGGCCCAGCGCGCGTCGGTGGCAAAGCGGAAGCCGAGTCCGGGAATTCCTTTGGCCGCGAACGCACCCATCAGGCTTGGCGGATTGATCCCCGTATACATCCATCCGCCGAGCCCCATCGCCTGCATCGCGAGCACGATGTTGTGGCAGATCAACGCCAGCTCCATCGCGCCCGTCGCGAGGCAGTATTGATCGAACTCGAAAATCGAAAATCGCTTGGCGCCGTCGATCAGGCCGGAGCGCATGAAGCGGTCGAGGTCACCGCAGATCCGGCCGTTTTGCGGATCGAATGGGGTAAATCCCATCCCGAGATATACCGCCATCAGGTCCATCATCTGCTGCGTCAGATCGATCACCGGAACGAAGAGCGTGGTGCCCGCCTTGTTCGCGTTCCATAGATTATGCGCGCTCGTGTGCGGCGGCTGGGCGGGGACGGTGACCCGTCCGGGCGCCAGCTTGACGCAGTGCTGCTTGACCGAATCGAAAAGCGCCGCCATGTCGGCCGGCTGCTTGCCGCCGAGGATTTCCTGCGGATCGAGATCGCGCAGTTGCGTCAGGTAGGTGCCGTCGTCGTCGGTGAAGATCAGCTCGGAGGCGTAAATCGCCGCGCCGCTCGGATAGGTCCGGCCGAGCAGCCGCATCGGGTAGTTGCAACCAGTGTCCGGCTCGCCGGCCGAAGTATGCTCCATCCCGGTGTTCCATCCGCTTATTCCGGCGCCGCACATCACCAGCAGCATCCGTTCCGTTTCGCTGAGTGCGACCGGTTCGTGCTGGGATTCGTAGGCCAGCGGTCCGTCGGGAATCTTCATCCCCAGGCCGAAGCGCCGCGCGCGCCGGCCGAACATCGCGCGGAGCAACGGAAACGAGGAAAGCGCGCGGACCAGCGTTTCGGGAGTGGGAGCGGATTTTTTTTCCGCCATGACGGTCGTCCTCTTTTGTAGCGTTTGCGGTTCGGTGTTTCCGGACCCGCTATCGTAGCAAAAACCCGCCGCGGGGGCGGCAGCTAAGCGGGATGGTTTTCGTTGGGCGACGCGCGATGCTTGCACGGCCCGTGCGCCATCGAAAGGTTGTAGGCGCTGTTAACGAGCGAGATGTGGGAGAACGCTTGCGGAAAATTGCCGAGCTGGCGCTTGAGCCGCGGGTCATATTCTTCGGACAGCAGGCCAACGTCGTTGCGCAGCTCGAGCAGGCGCCCGAATATTTCGTGGGCCTGCTCATGGCGGCCCATCATCTCGAGGCAATCGACCAGCCAGAACGTGCAGGGCAGGAAGACGCCCTCGCCCGGAGGCAGGCCATCGACCGTAGCTTCGGTCAGGTAGCGCTTTACCAGACCGTCGCTCATCAGCTCGCTCTGGATCGCCTCGACCGTGCCGACCACGCGCGGATCCTTCGCGGGCAGAAAGCCGACCAGCGGCATCATCAGCAACGAGGCGTCGAGCGCGTCGGAGCCGTAGTATTGAACGAAGGCGCCGCGCGTCGCATTGAATCCCTGGCGGCAGACGTCGGCGTGGATGCGCGTGCGCAGAGCCCGCCACTTTTCCAGCGGCCCCTTCACTCCCGTGCGCTCGACCGTTTTGATCGCCCGATCGACGGCCACCCAGGCCATCATGCGCGAATGCACGAAAGGGCGGCGCGGTCCGCGGACCTCCCAGATACCTTCGTCAGGCTTCTCCCAGGCCGACTCCAGAAACTCGAGCAGTACGCTCTCGACCCGCCAGGCATCATCGTCGGCGCGAAGCCCATAGCGTTTCGCGACGTGCAGTGCGTCGATGACCTCGCCATAGACGTCGAGCTGAAACTGCGCATGAGCCGCGTTGCCGATTCGCACCGGATGGCTGTCCTCGTAGCCTGGCAGCCACGGCACCTCGTACTCGGTGAGACGGCGTTCGCCGGCGAGCCCGTACATGATCTGCAATTCCTGCGGATGACCTGCGACGGCGCGCAGCAGCCATTGCCGCCACGCCTGCGCCTCCTCCGTATAGCCAGCGATAAGCAGGGCATAGAGCGTGAAGGTCGCGTCGCGCAGCCAGCAGTAGCGATAATCCCAGTTGCGCACGCCGCCGATCTTCTCCGGCAGCGAGGTGGTCAGCGCGGCCACGATCGCGCCAGTGGGCCTGAAGGTCAGCGCCTTGAGCGTGATGAGCGAGCGCATCACAGCCTCGCGCCAGGGGCCGCCGATGGTGCATCGCTCGGCCCATCGCTGCCACCAGGCCTCGGTCTCGCGCAGCATTTCAGCCGGGTCGCGGCCGCGCGGCTCGCCCAGGTGCGAGGCATAGCGCGTCATCACGAAGGCGACGCTTTGTCCTTCGGAAACCTCGAACTCGCCGACGGTGCGAAAATCCTCGCCGCGCAACTCGATCGGAGAGCGCAGTTGCACTGCGTCGGGACCCGCGATCGCGCGCAGGCCATAAGGACGCCGCCTCACCCAGGGGACGATTCGCCCGTAGTCGAAACGCAGGATCGCTTCCGTAACCATCGGCACTCGGCCCGCGCGCCCCTCGACCACGCGCACCAGGTCGACTTTGCCCACGCGTTCGGCGATCGGCATGAAATCGATCACCGCGGCCGTTCCGCTGGCGCAGCGAAACTCAGTCTCGAGCACCAGCGTATCGCCGCGGTAGCGGCGGCTGGTCTGATGGGGCTGGGAGCGGGGTCCAATCAGCCAGCGCCCGTTATCGGGAGTGCCGAGCAGCGCCGCGAAGCAGGCGGAAGAATCGAAGCGCGGCATGCAGAGCCAGTCGATCGAACCGTCGAGCCCCACGAGCGCGGCGGTATGCATGTTGCCGATGATCGCGTAGTCCTCGATTCGACGTGCCACAGGTTCGTCCCCGATTCGAATTTAGATCGTCCGGCCCGCGCGCGCACCGCCGGCCACAACTTCACGATAGAGCTCGAGCGTGCGCTGTGCCATCAGCTCGGCGCCGAATTGCTCGCGCACGCGGCGGCGCGCCGCCGCACCCATCTCCGCGCGCCGCCCCGGGTCGTCGAGCAACGCGTTGAGCGCCGCCGCCAGTGCTGCCGGGTCGCCCGGCGCCACGGTCAAGCCCGTCAATCCGTCGAGCGAGACGTGGGGCACGGCCGAGTCGAGCCGCGTGTTGACCACCGGCTTCCCACTGGCCATCGCTTCCAATTGTACAATACCGAATGCCTCGCTGCGCTCGACCGAGGGCAGTGCGAACACGTCGCAGGTGTGATAACAGGCCTTCAAATCCAGGTCATTGACGCGGCCCATCAGCGCGACCCGGTCGGCGATGCCGAGCCGCGCGGCCTCAGCCGCCAGCGTGCCGGCGAGCGGCCCGTCGCCCGCGATCAGCGCGGTTCCCCGCACCTCCTTCATTGCGCGCACCAGGATTTCGAAGCCCTTGTAATAGATGAGGCGGCCAACCCCGAGCACGATCCGTTCGCCGTGGCGGCGGCGCAATTCGTCCACGCGCGCGATGTCGGGATGCTCGAAGTCGCCGGCGCGGATGCCGAAGGGAATTATGCGGCACAGATTGCGCCGCGCGCTCAGCACCGAGGAGCTTTCTATATAGGCGTTCGAACCGACGATGATCGCGGCGCATCGCGCGAGCAGCCGCGAAAGCAGCGGCGCGAAGGCCGCCGCGGCACGGCGTTGGCGCACCACATCGCTATGCCAGGTGACGACTAGCGGCACGCGGAGCCGGCTCATCAGGCAAGCGATTGCGGCCATCGGGTTGGGAAAGTGCAGATGGACCAGGTCAGCCCGCGCCTGACGCATCGCGCGCGCCATCAGCGGCACGATCGGAGTTGCCTGGAGCATCAGCGGAGTTGCGAGCCGTACGAGTTCGACTCCGCCCTCGGCTGAGCGCTCGCGGCGCCAGCGATCGCTCGCCACCAGCGCCTGGACCTCTATCGACTTGCTCAGCTCTTCGCACAGGGTCTGGAGATGCGATTCCATACCGCCGGGATGTGGCGGATAAAACTTTCCCACGTGCAGGACTTTGAATGGCGCGTCCCGCGGCATTTCAGACGGCGATCTCGCGATAGACCGCCGCGCACTGATCGGCGTACTCAGCCCAGGAAAAATGTGCAGCCTGGCGAATCGCCGCGGCACGACGCTCAGCCCATCGTGCAGGCTCCGTGGAACGCTCAAGCAGCATCGCGGCGAGCGTCGCGCTCCATGCCGGCAGGTCGCCCACGGCGCAGTAAACCGCGGCCTCGGCGCCCACTTCGCGCAACGCCGGGATGTCGCTTGCGATCGCCGGCGTCCCGCAGGCCATCGCTTCGACCAGCGGCAGCCCGAAGCCTTCGGCCTCCGAAGGCATCAGCACCAGCGACGCGCGGCGATAGAGGGCGGCGAGTACCGCGGGCTCCAGAAACGGCGTCGTGACGATCGACCCCTCCACGCCGAGCGCCCGCGCGAGAGCCTGTTGATTGGCGGTAAACGCACCTCCCACTCTGACCAGGCGCAGGTTCGGAAATCGCGCGCGCGCGACCGCCACGATCCGCAGCAGCAGGTCGATTCGCTTGCGCGCGATGGTGCTGCCGACGTGGAGTATTTCGATGCCGCCGGGCGCGGCGGGGCCGAGCAGATACGCGGCCGCCGCGTCGACGGCCTCATTGGGATGCGGCGAGCAGGCAGGATGCACGCCGTTGGGAATTACCACGAGCCGGGCGGGCGGGACCAGCGCGTTGGCGACCAGCGCGTCGCGCGTGGCTAGGCTGTTGCAGCATACGCGCGCCGCCTTGTGCATGCCGGACAACGTTCGCCGCGCCATCATGCGAAACGGCAGGGAGCGACGCTCGCGGCCCGACGCAATCAGGCAACGGAACGCGTCGAGGTCGTGACAGGTTACGGCGATGCGCCTGCCCGCAAGTTCATGCGCGAGATGGGCGTAGCTGTGGTCCACGATGTGGAAGACGTCGAAGCCGCCGCGCAAGCGCCGCAGTGCGCGCGGATAATCGAAGAAGCGGTTGAGCGCGCGATCCGCGTTGAAGCATAAGGAGCCAAACGGCGGGCGCACGCTGTGCCCGGAGACGGCGCGGCTCAGGCGCCGGACGAACGCGGGCTGGATGCGCGTGACTTCCAACGTGGCCGCATGGCGCGCCTTGAGTTCCGCGCACAACATCGCGCCGACCAGGTCCATGCTGGGCCAGCCCTCTTCGGCGTAGTCGCAGACCACGGCTAGGCGCAGACGCTGCACAGCTTGGAGCAGGGCGGTTGTTTACTCACGCCGATCGCGCAAGAGGTCGTTGATGAACGCTGTCGCGCGGGCGACCTGCCGTTCGCGATCGAACTCGCCGGCTTCGCTTGGGATTGCCGATCTCTTGGCGGCGATTTCGCCCGGCGAAAGCGTTTCGATTAGCCGCGCCAGTGATTCAATGTAGGTTCGCGCCCACGGCGACGGGCCGGGAAGCCGCCATAGCCATCCATCATCGAGGTCGTAGGCCAAGGGAATTTGCCCGGTGACGATGGGCAGGCCGGCGGCCCGGTATTCGCTGACCTTGGTCGTATATCTGAAGCTCCCGACCTGATCGACGCTCTGCGGCAGACTCGCTATGTCCATCGCGGCGAGATACTCGGGAACCTCCTCGCGAGCGATCCGGCCGGCGAGCACGAGGCGGGACCCGAGCATCGCGCCGGCCGCGTCCGTCAACTGCTGTTTCCCGTCGCCATCACCAACGACAAGCGCCAACGCATCCCGGCGCTGCACCAACTTGAGCGCATTGAGCAGTTCGTAACCGTAGCAATAGCCGACTCTCGCATTCCATACCAAGGCGCCTACGATTCCGATCACCAAAGCCTCGGGTGGTATGCCGAATTTGTTCCGCACCCGGGCGCGCGCGCGAAGCCGATCCTCAGGAGCAAGCGTGGACGGTGACCAACCTTGAGCAGTCATCGCGCGCGGCGCGCCGAAGCTCAGCGCGCGGCCTACCAGATACGGAGTCCATCCGATGAAGCCCGCAGCAAAGCGACAGAGCGTATGCTCGTAAGCCAAAAAAGCGGGTTTCAGCAGCGGAATCCGGGAGGTCAGGAAAGGAGCGATTGCGTCGCCGCTGCTTACTACGTATGGGACGCGAAATAGCAGCCGCCCGAGCAGCAGGGCGAGGCCGCCCGCGATGCCGCTACCCTCCATGATAACCAGCCGCGGGCGATTCTCGCGGATCGCATCGAATACACGCACAAAGGTGGAAATTTTGGCCCCGTGATCGAAGTGAATCAGTTGGATCGGCAGATTGCGCGTCAGTTCCCGCAGACGGGCTTCATCGCTCTCGCCCGAACCCTGAGTGGCGAAGCCGAGCAGGCTTGACGGCGCGGCCTGGTCCGACATGGCGCCTGAGTGCGACATCTGTTCCGTCATTTCTGCGCTGGTTTGATGATTCACCGTGGGCTGCCGATCACCGCTGACTTTTGACACGGTTTCATTCTGCCCGTGCGCGGGCGGGCGGCGCGAGGCGGGCGGCCTGACCAAGAATTTTCACCAAGGTTTCCAAGTGAGCGTCGAGTTCGAAGCGAAGGGCCATCTCCCGCGCGCCACGGCTGAGCCGTGCAAGTTCGACCGGCTCGCGCACGCACTCGACGATCGCTCGTGCAAGTCCCGCAGCGCTGGGCGGGTCGCCCGGCGCAAGATGACCATTGACCCCGTCGCTCAGCCACTCCGGAATTCCCCCGACCGCAAATGCCGCCGCCGGCAGCCCGCGAAGTCCCGCCTCCGGACCCACCAATCCGAACGGCTCCGGCCACGTGCTGGGCACCATTAGCAGATCGGAATCGAGCATGAGTCGCTCGACGCGGGCGAAATCCAACCAACCGCTGAATTCTATATGAAGGTTTGTATTCCGCGCCTGTATGCGTCGTGACTTTTGTTCCCATCGGCCGCGCTCAGGACCGTCGCCAACGAAGGTTACTTTGAGCGGCTGCGTGAGCGAAGCGGCGGCCGTCGCCAATGCGTCGAGCATGATCGATCCGCCTTTAAGCTGGGTCATCCGGCCCACGTACAACAGTCGAAGCGCGCGATTTTCGCCCGCCCCCACTTGCGCAGTAGCGGTCGCAAAGGGTGGGGCAGCCGATAAGGGGGCGAGCGGAAGCCGCAGCGCATGCACGCGCTCGGGCGGCAAACCATGACGCATGAATTCGGCGCGCATGTACGCCGAGGCGGTCAGAATCGCGGCGTAACGGCTAAGCAGCTCAAGGCGGACGCTCTGTTTCTGATAGTCGCTCCACATTCGCAACGGGTTCAGACCGCCGCATCGACGGGGATAGAACTGGACCAGGCATCGCCACCCGAAGCGCCGCGCGCAGGGGCGCGGCCGCGGCGCGGAGAACATCTTGTTGTGGCTGATGCAGGTGCCGTAATAGCCGTGAGCAAACAGCACGGCAGGGGCGGTTTCGACTATTCGCGCCGCCACCGGCAGGTCATTCATCCCATGCGCGTAGATGACGTCGGGACGCCAGGCCGTGAGGGCGGCAAACGCCGCGGACATTCCCGTTTCGGAGGTGCACCAGGAGGGCGCAGCCTGAGGCAGGCGGATCGGCTGTGCACCGGGCGGTGGCGCCAGTTCCGAAAAAAAAGCGATCTGATGACCCGCGGCGGCGAGCGCTGGAATTACCGCATCAAGATAGGCTTCCGCGCCGCCGATGCGCGCGTGATGCGAGTTCGCCACCGCTATTTTCATCAACGCTCCGCGCAGCCCGTGAAATTTACCGCCATCGGCGGGCGCGGCGCAGCACCCGCAGGGTCGCGGCGCCAAGCGTGCCCGGCAGGCTCGCGAGCGCTAACGCGAGTCCGATTTTCGGCGTCAAGCCCTGCCTGGCCATCGCGTCGCGAAGAAATTTTCGAGCGTCGTGCCCGCGTCCCGTTTGCAGCAGGTACATGGCATGTGAAAGATTCGCCGCCCCGCATAGTGCTTCAATCTCGTCGCGCAACCCGGCCAGTTCCGGCAGGCCCATCAGCCGCGCATAGATCAGAATCCGCCCGAGGCTTCCGTCCTCGTTGGCGGTCACGGTTACCGATCCGCCATGGACGCGATACCGCGTCAGCCGCTCGGGAAGATAATAGCAGGCCTTACCTGTCCGGCAGGCGAGATATCCGAGCCACGGGTCCCAGGCAGCGCCAACCTCGACTGGAAAGTCCTGCCAATCGATAGCGTCGCGTCTGATTACGCTCGCCTGCGCGACGGGGATGCTCATGTCCAGCAAACATCGCCAGAAGGGCTGATGGACGCCAGCAGATAGAACGTCGCGATGCCAGAGGCGGGTGTTTCTTTCGGTCGCGGCCAGATCGACATGGCCATGCTCGTCGATTATGTAATGGTCGGAAAACGCGAGTACGACCTCGGGCTTGTCCAACAGGATCGGCACCAACTTATTGAGAAACGCCGGTTCCCATTCGTCGTCGTCGTTCAAGATCGCGATGAATTTCCCGGAGACCAGGCTGCGGAAGGCCTGGATATGGTTGGCTGCGATACGCAGTCGCTTTTCATTTCGATGATAGACAATGCGCGGATCGGCGAAGCCGCGAACGATTTCGCGATTCGTATCGCTGCCCAGATCGTCGGTCACGATGATTTCGACGTTGCGGTAGTCGCCGTTTACAGCACTGGCAATCGCGCCGCGCAGATAAGCGGGGCGGTTGTAAGTCGCGATCACAACGCTGACCAGCGGGGCGTCGGCGGCCAGCATCAGCAACCCTCGCGCAGCGCGGCGATTGTGTGCGCGACGTCGAAGCGCTCGGCGTAGAGCGCGCCGGCCGCGGCTCCCATACGTGCGCGTCGCGCGGGATCGTCCATCAGGTGCGTGAGCGTGGCACGCATCGCCGCGATGTCACCACTGTCCACCAGGGCCACCGCGCCGCTTTGTCGCCACAAGGGCTCGGTGAGAGTGCCGTCGGTGGTCACCACGGCGCTGCGATGCGCCAGCGCAGCCATCAGGCTCGTGCGGCGCGTGGTGACGCCATCGGCGTATGGTTGCAGCATCAGATCGCACGCGCCGAGATGGCGTGAGAGGTCTGCGGGCGCGAGCGGACCAGAGGCGTGCACGCGCGAATGCAGCTCTGGAGTTTGTTCCAGCAGCCGGCTTCGCAGTGCAGAGCTGTCGCGGCCCACAAGCATGAGCGCCGCTTCGGGGCGCTCACGCAGCAGCGGCGGTACGACGGCCGCAAGCCTATCCGCGATCCAGGTCTCGCGTCCGGTGCCGAAATTGCCAAGCAGCACGCCACCCTCGACCATCAGCGCCCTGCGGACAGCGTGAACTCCCGCCGGGTCCTCAACCACCGGCACGTTACTTGGCACCGGCAGCCATGAGATCGCGGTCCCCGCGGGCGCGAGCGCCCGCAGCCGCGGTTCCCAGGCCGCGGCGCTGACAACGCATCGGCGGGCGGCGCGCGTGAGCACGAAAGCCATCCCCAGATGGACCGCGCCGAGCGCATTGAAGCGCATCGGCTGTTGCCACCTGAGCGCCACCGCAACCTCATGAAACATGACCGTGATGCCGGCGCGGCGGCGCGCGAAGAGCCACAGGCACAGGGGAAGATTCATGCCCTTCATGCCGAATGCCTGCGGGACGTATTGCACCATTATCCGTCCCGGGCCCGTGGCGTCGAGGGCGCGGCCGAGCGCGGCGAGTGTGCGCAGGTTGAAACCGCCAGGCAGACGATGGACCTCGACGCCGGTTTCGGCCGAATTTTGCGCATCAGTCGCGGCAGGCGCCCAAACATGAATGCGGTCGCCATGAGCGGCGAGTCCGTGCGCGACCAGTCGAGTGTAATCGGCGACGCCGCCTGGCTGGGGTGGATACTCGCCCGTGATGATGTGCCAGGTTATTAGAATCGTCTAACTGCGGGCCTCCTCGATCGCGCGTCGTATTCTGCGCCGAACGCGAGTGCCGAGGAACTTGATTCGCCGCCAGGCCTGATCTGCCTGGAGTAGCTTTTCGGGATAGGGACGCACGCGCTGTATGTATCTCTCAAGTTCCTGCGCCTGTTTTTCCGGCGTGTGGATAGTCGTCTCGAAGAACCTGAAATGGTCTTCCCAGAATAGCCACTGATTCCGCTGCGCCTCAGAAAGTTGCCGCAGGTACCGCTCGGGAAAGGAAAACCGCCAGTGGCTATGAATCATGTGATACTTCATGAGGAAGCGAATCTCGTCAGGTGGAATGATGTCGATTAGCCAACGATGGTGGGTCAGCCCCACCTGTCCAGGCTCCGCTCCGCGGCAGGACTCCGCCACGCGCGAGGGAACCTCGACGTAGCCGCGCTTGCCTATCCGGATGATCTCAGCGCTTACCCAGAGCGGGTCGCGCACGTCCTCGAGGGTTTGCGAGCAGGTCACGAAATCGAAGAATTTGTCAGGGAATGGATACGGCTGCTTGTCGCAGATATCGCGCTGGATCCAGGTCTCCTTAGTGAAATACTCTCGCTCGCCTCCCTGTGCCGGCGCAAGCCATCCCCTGGTTTCGTACGGCTCCGCGTCGATTACATAGTTTGCGCGATTGAAGCATCGCGCCCACCCTCCGATGTCGAGAACCAGGTCATCGGGCCCGATATTCTTCAGAACCGCGTCGACGTTAGACTCATACATCCGGCGATCCTCCCCCGTAGATCGTCAAGCAGCGGCGGACTACCGATGGCCAGGTGAAGCGCTCCAGCACACGGCGTCGCCCCGCCGCCCCCATCTCGGCAGCCACCTGCGGATGAGCGCGCAGCCATCCGAGCCGCTCGCCTAGCGCGGCAGGGTTATTGGGCGCTACCACGAAGCCGGTGACGCCATCTTCCACCACCTCGGGTAGACTGGCGACTGCGGTGCATAGTGCCGGCGCGCCACACGCCATTCCTTCGAGCAGCGTTTGTCCCAATAGCTCGGGCACCGGAGTTTCGACGCCTCGGGTCGAACGATAAACGCTCGGCAGCACGACGCACATCGCGCGCCGGTAGTGTTCGACCAGCGCGGCATCATAACGGTCGGTGTGGAAGGTGACACACTTGCCGGCAGCAAGCTTGTGCAGTTCCTCCAGGTATTTTTCGTCAACCGCCGGCCCGACCACTTCGAGCCGTAACCCTGGTGGCAGGGCCTCGATTAGGTAGTCGATTCCTTTATGTGGCAGCAAACGGCCGACGAAGAGCACGGTCTGGTCGCGCTGAATGGTGCGATCCGGAGAGAACTTCATCGTGTCGACTCCGCCAAGGATAACGTGTGCCCACCGCTTGCCGCTATGACCAGCGACCGTGCGGCTGTATTCGCTGATATGGAGATGCCCGCTGTACCAGCGGTCAGTCGTGAGATAGGCGGAGATATCCCAGCCGCCGCCGCCGAGGTCGCTGACGAAGACGCGCCGGCGGCTTAGGCGGCCGAAGAGGGCCGCAAGACTGCTCGCCAGAACGTGCTGCTGATGGCAATGAATAACATCGGCTTCGCGCAGCGCGGCAAACATCGACCACTTAAGCGGGTTGAAGGGCTGGCCGCGAACGTACCAAGGTTCGCCCAGCACGCGGATTCGAAGCGGCCCCGTCGTTTCGTTCCGGCCATGCCGCCCAAAGCTCAGCAACGTGGTCGGGACGACTTCGGCCATGTGGCGCGCTAACTCGAACGCATAGCGCTCGGCGCCGCCTACGGCGCCATCGCTGCCGAACAGCGCCGGCACCAGGTGAAGCACCCGCGGCGCCGCCGGGTCGAGCGCGAGACGCCGCTGATGGAGTGACACCGACATCGATGAGGCTATTTGACCACTTCGAGTTCGAAGCTCAGGAACCAGGCCGGGAACAGCCATGCCCAGCGCCGTTCATAGGCCTGCGGGTAGCGATTGGCCATGCGCCAGATCAGCTTATTGACGAGCGTAGGATGAAAAATGATTTGCGCCTGACGGCGGAGAAACCGCTTTTCACTATAAAGAACGAAGCCGCGTTCACCGGTGAAGTAGTCAAAGCTGAAATGGCTGAAGTGATGGAGGTGGGTGGGATCGATAAAGGAATTCGATGATGAGAAATGTGGCGTCGTGATCCGTACGACGGCGCCGTCCTGACAGACCCGATGAATCTCTTCCATGGTGGCCACGATATCCCTGAGATGCTCGAGGATGTCGCCCAGCACTACCTCTTCAAAGTGATTGTCCGGTAGCGGCCACGGTGTCAAATCCAGATCGTGAACGAGGTCGGGACTGTTGGAAGCGCGCAAATCTACGTTAAGTGCGTCGGGCATGAGCTTGGGCCCGCTGCCAAGGTTGAGGACCTTACGATCGGCCGGTTGCACCGAATCCGAGATGCTCGGATGAACCTGCTCCATTCTCTATGATCCTATTGACCAGTTGCCTCACCGCGGCTTCCTAGCTGTTCACGCATAGGGATTCTTTCTCATTGCACCGCTGGGAGTTGGAGCCTCTCGAATATAGACCGGCTGGGCCACCCACTCCAGGCAACGTCCAGGATCGTGCACGGTTTCATGGGGCCGCGCGAGGCAGCTCGCGCTGAGCGGGACCCGGCGTCGGGAACGCATCTCGCGATGCCTCGTGATCCTGAAATCGGTGTGGCGCCAGTCGAGGACGAACTTATCTGTATTATCTGCCTTATCTGGACGATCCCGCGAGTAGCTAGAATAGCCGCCCGTATTCGATCGCCGGGCAGCGGTCCATCACCACCGTCATCCCCGCCGCCCGCGCCCGCGCCGCCGCCTCACGGTCGACCACTCCAAGCTGGCACCACAACACGGACGCGCCCTTGGCGATGGCCGCCGCCGCGACCTCCGCCACGTACTCGGAGCGCCGGAACACGTCCACCATCTGCACCGCGTCGGGAATCGAGGCCAGGTCCGGGTAGCATCGCTCGCCGAGCGCCGCCACCAGCGCATCGGGCGCAAGCTGCGGATTGACCGGGATCACACGGAAACCCTTGCGCTTGAGCAGCATCGCGATCCGCAGGCTGTCGCGCGCCTGATTGTCCGAGCATCCGACCACCGCGACAGTCACCGGGCGTTGCAGAATCTCGCGAATCTCGGCGTCCGTGGGATTGGCGAATTCCATCGGAAATAATTCCTTCGCCGAGCGCTACTCGCCGCCGAGCAGGCGATCGGCGACGCGCGGGATCAGCCGCCCGATTTCGTCCCGGCAGAGGTCGAACACCTCATGGCCCTGCTCGAACGGGTCGTCGATATCGCCCGACTCGCCGGCGAACGCGCGCAGGGTGAAGACCGCGCGCGCGGCGGTAGCTGGAAAGCGCTGGTGGAGGTCGCGCTCCTGCGCCGCGGTCATCGCGATCACCAGGTCGGCCGCCTCCAACATCTCCGGATGCCGCTTGAGATCGGTTGATGACGCCTCTTCGCCGATATCGATCCCGATAGACTTGAGCGTCATCCGGGTATCGAGCGAAACCAGCGCGCCGTCGCGCGCGTAGGGCGCGATCCCGGCCGATCGAATCTCGATCGCAGGGCCGGCGCCGCGCGCGCCAATTTCGCGCCGCAGCATATGCTCCGCCATGATACTGCGGGCGGTGTTGGCCGCGCAGATGATCAGCACCTGGCGCGGACGCGCCGCGCGTGGCGGTGCGCCAGCGCGCGATGCGGACTTGCTCTTAGCCATATATCTGCTCGACGCCCCGCGCGGACTGCGGCTAACGTCCCGCAGACATGACCTCGGCCATGCTTTCCTTCTTGGTGACGCCCTTGGCGAGTTCCTCCTTAAGGCGCGCGCCGAGGGCCGCTGGCTCCCAGAACGTGTTCGGCGCTGCTACTACCTGCGCCACCGAATGCCATCCGCGCATCAGCCACACCCGGCCCATCCCGACCCGAAACACTTCGCCGTGGACGTCCTTGGCGTCGTCGCTGCCGAGCCAGGCGACCAGCGGCGCGACGTGGGCGGGGCTGAAGAGGTCGAAATCGCCCTGCTTTACCGCGGGCATCGTGGCCGCGGTCTGCGGCGTGGCGTCGATGGTCAGGCGAGTGCGCGCGACCGGCGCGATCGCATTGGCGGTGCATCCGTAGCGCGCCATCTCGCGGTCAACGATTATGGCGAACGCGGCCACTGCGGCCTTCGCGGTGCCATAGTTTCCCTGGCCGGCGTTGCCGAGCAGGCCCGAATCGGAACTGGTGTTGATCAGCCGGCCGTTGAGCAGGTTGCCGTTCTTCTGCTGTTCGCGCCAATACGCCGCCGCGTGGCGCGCCATGTTGAAGGTGCCTTTGAGATGGACGTTGACGACGGCGTCGAAGTCCTCCTCGCTCATGTTGAAAATCATGCGGTCACGCAGGATGCCGGCGTTGTTGACCACGATGTTCAGCTTACCGAAGTTGTCGAGCGCGCATTCGACGATGCGCTTGGAGGATTTGAAGTCGCTGACGCTTTCGAAGTTGGCGACCGCTTCGCCGCCGAAGCCGCGGATTTCCTTGATCACGTCTTCGGCCGGCGAACGCGACTGGCCGGTACCGTCGAAGTGGCCGCCGAGATCGTTGACTACGACCTTGGCGCCCTGTTTGGCCAGCAGCAGCGCCTCTTCGCGGCCGATACCGCGTCCGGCGCCTGTTACGATCGCAACCTTTCCATCGAGTAATGCCATTGCTTTCTGAATCCTCTCTTTGTCCGTGATTGTGCGGGGAGTCCAGGCGGAACTCTCCCGCCTCTGGCAGATTTATCCCGTAAACTCCGCCCTGCCGCAAGCGCCGGTAATCCTGAGGGGGCGGCCTCGGAGCGACCGTGCCTATCTGCAAATTAACGTCGCCGTATGGCCGTATCGCGGCGTCGTCATCGGGCCTTTGGTGGGAGTAAAGGTTTGGGTCGCGGGATCGTACAGTTCCGCAGTGGCGAACACCTGGTAATCGGTGTCCATGCACACAACCCCCGGCGACGCGCAGGCCCAGCCTCCGGCAATCAGCACCCTGCCGTCTGGCAGGCGGGTCGCCGTGTGGTCCACGCGCGGGACCGTCATCTCATGGGACGGCAGCGGACTGTAACGCTGGCCGAAGCCTTGGCCGTAAGGGAAATAAAGAAACGCGCCGTTGGATTCATATCGGAAGGCGAATCCGCCGGTGAACAGCACCCTGCCATTCAATAGTCGGGTCGCGGTGGTCGCGCTGGCGGCAAAAGGAAATAAGCCGTGGGTCAAGCGGAAACTATCGCTTATGGGATCGTATAAGTCGGCCGGCTGTCCGGCGAGGCCGGTGTCACCGGCGACCAGCACTTTGCCATTGACCAGCCTGGTGGCGGTATCGTGGACCGCGCTCATGTCGCCCGCCGTACGGATGAAACTCTGGGTAGCGGGATCGAACAGCTCCCCGGCGGTTCCTCCCGTCGGATCGCCGTCCACGACGAGCACTTTGCCGGTAGTCAGCAGGGTCGCATCGTGGCCCACACGAGGAACGATCATGCTGCCGGTCCTTCGGAAATAACCTCTGCGCCAATTGTAAATTTCGGCGCTCGACAATGCCGGAGTGGTCCCCGGAAGCGAAATGCCGCCGCTTACCAGCACATTTCCGCTCGGCAGCCGGGTCGCCGCGTGCTCGGCACGATCCTCATGCATGTCGGCGGCGAGCCTGAACGTCTTCGTCGCGGGGTCGAACAGCTCCGCCGAGGCCAGGGCGGAGCCGCCTGCCACGGCGAACCCTCCGACCATCAGTACCGAACCATCCAGAAGCCGCGTCGCCGTATGTTCGACCCGCGCATCGATCATCTCGCCTACCTGGATGAAGCTGTCGGTTTTAGGGTCGTAAAGTTCAGCCGTCTCGGTGGCCGTGCCGGAATCGAACGAGGTGACGCCGCCGGTAATCAGCACCGCCGGGTCGTTGCATTGAGCGTGCAGAACAGAAGCGGCGGCCGGAGCCGCGAGAAGCAACACCAGAAGTGACGCTGCGAACTTCATGACAATCTCCGCATGCTGATGAGAGATTGAAAAGCGCCCAGGGACATTATTTTCAAAACCATGCAGCGTAGCGAAAGGAGCGCAAAGAGCATGCCGATGCCGACAGTGCTCCCTTCAAAGGCGAGCGGAGGGAACCGGAGGTCAGGGCCGGGGGTTTCCATGCGGGGTAAATGGAGCGACCCCCCGTGGTTTCGAGGTCCGTTCGTGCAGGTTTGCGCGCATGGGCCCGGGTGAGTAATTATGGTGGGCTCGGGAGACGAATCGCGGTCGCGCCGGCGAGAGGCAACCCACGGGCGTCCGGGCAAAATTTTCGCCTGCAGAAGGTTAAGCGATGCAGAACCAGTTCGGCATTATTCAGATGATTCAGCAGGGCTACTATGCCACGTACCCGCTGATCCTCATCTCGATCGTTTGCCTGGCGGTCATTTTCGAGCGCCTATGGGCGCTCCGCGGTATCGGTACCCGCGCCACCAAAACCGCCGACGCACTGGTCGGCCCCCTGCGCCAGGGGAAATTCAACGAGGCCCTGCAGCGCACCGAGACCGGCCATACCGCAGCCGACCGCGTCTTCCATACGGTCATCTCAGGCGCCAAGGACCTCGACCGCGCGCGGCTGGAGGAGCTGGACGAGGAGCGGCGCTTCGCCGAACTGGTCGAACTCAAGCGCTACATCTGGGTGCTCGCGACCTCGGGCGCCTCGGCGCCGTTCATCGGACTGTTCGGTACCGTGGTCGGTATCCTGGTCGCGTTCCAGTCGATGGCGGTGATGGGCACCGGAGGCTTCTCGGTGGTCGCGGCCGGCATCTCGGAGGCCCTGATCTCAACTGCGCTCGGACTGGCGGTCGCGATCATCGCGGTCATTTTCTACAACTATTTCTCGGTCAAAATCGACAACATCAACGCCGCCATCCACATCAACGCCGCCCGCCTCATCGACGCCGCGCTGCAAGGGAGACAGGCTGTTGGCGGTTAGCGGACCCAAAAGCGGCGGCGAGATGTTCTGGCAGATCAACATCACGCCGCTGACCGACATCTTCCTCGTCCTGCTCATCATCTTCATGGTCACCACCTCGGTCACAATCGAGGCCGCCTCCCACGTTGACCTCCCACTGGCCGAAAATACCGCGCCCGAAAACAAGGGCGTCATCGTGACCTACACCGCCCAGCACGAACTGTTCGTCAACTCCAAGGACGTGACCGAGCGCGACTTGGAGTCCGCTTTGACCGACGCGCTCAACCGGGTCGATTCCAAGGTGGTGATTTTCCAGGGCGACGAGAAAGTGCTGCTCGGCGACATGATCCGCATCCTGGAAATCGCCAAGCTGGCCGGCGCCCAGCAGATCGCGATCGCGGCCAAGCACGTCGCACCGGGACAATCTCAGCGTCTTCAGACCGGCGCCCGCTTCACCGGCGCGAGCACGACCGGCGGCGGTTGACGCGTACGGCGCGGTCGCAACCGGAGACTGATACCAACCCATGGCGATGAACCCTAATCAGAGCGGCGGCGTTTTCGCCGACATCAACATCACGCCGCTGACCGATATCTTCCTGGTCCTGCTCATCATTTTCATGGTGGCGACCGCGATCACGATCGAGTCCGCCGCCCACGTCGATTTACCCAAGGTTCAATCGCAGGCGACCACCGATAAGCCCAAGGGCGTCGCCGTGATGTACACCGCCGACCATCGGATCTTCGTCAATCAGGGCGAAGTGAGCGAAAAAACGCTGCCTGCGGCGCTCAAAGACGCGATCAGCAGGGATCCCGACAAGCTGGTGGTGTTCCAGGGCGACCCGGCGGTGATTCTGGCCGATATGGTCCGCATTCTGGATATCGCCAAGACGGCCGGCGCCCAGCAGATCGCGATCGCGGTCGCAAAGATGCAAGGCGGTGGCGGCGGCGGCGCTGAGACGGGTGAACCGGGCCTCCCCAGCGGACCGGTGGTGCCGCCCGAACCGTCCTCCGAAGGACCCTGACTTTAGTTGCACTGTCAGCGGGAGCACAATATTACACGGCGCCTTGCGGCGCATAACTGGAGCACGGGCGCCGTCTCGCGGGGGAGCAGGCACGGAGCCATAACTATAAAGGACATCGCGTGACCGTCGCGGAAGAAATTGGCCTGCTTGCGGTCTCGGTAGTTGTCGTGGCGATGGTCCTGTTCTGGATTGCCACGCGCGCACATCTGGACGAAGAAGACCCGGAGAAGGAAAAGCCTGGATTCAAACACGGCCTGCGTCAGGGCCTGCGCTTTCTGCTCGGCCCCTTCCCGCTCTCCATCGGGCTGCACGTGGTGGTCCTGCTCTTTCTGCTGTTCGCCGTGCACATGGAGACCGCCCAGAACTTCATCCCCATCAGCCTGCAGGCCGGCGGCGGTGGCGGCCAGACCAAACCTGGCGAAGACACCAACCTGCCCGAGATGCAGATGCCGGAGTTGCAGGCGCTGCCGATGGAAAGGCCCAAACAGGTTGACGCCTACGCGCGCCAGGCCGTGGTCAGCGCGAATAACTACGTGCGTTCGACCAATAGCGGCATCGGAATCGGCCGCGGCGGCGGGATGGGCTCGGGCTATGGCCAGGGCATCGGCAATGGCTTCGGCGGGTTCATCAGCGGTTTGCGCCGCACCGGCCTCGACGTCGTGATCGTCATCGATGGCACCGGCTCGATGCGCCTGGTGATCGACGACGTCAAGAACAAGATGCGCCAGTTGATGCTGGCGATTCACCGCCTGGTGCCAACCGCACGCATCGGCGTCATCGTCTTCGGCGGGCGCGGCGAGCAGATGGAGAGGCAGCCGCTGACCTCGTCAACCGGCGCGCTGATTCAGTTCCTGGGCAACATCCAAGCCCGTAACGGCGGTGAATGGCAGGAAAACACGCTCGGCGCGATCCAGATGGCGGTCGGCAGCATGGGATGGCGCTCCTACGCCAAGAAGGTAATCGTACTGGTCGGCGACACCCCGCCGTTCAAGGAGGATTTCGACCCGGTCCTCCAGACTATTCGTCAGTTCCACGCCGAAAACGGAACCTTCAATACGGTCGATCTGACCGTCGAGGAGCACGAGCGCTTCGTCAAGCAGTGGCAGAGTTATAGTGGGCCGGTGCCGGTCAACGCGTCGTCACTGCCGGAGTTCTATCTCGAGACCCAGGCGGCGTACCAGGCGATGGCGCGGGCAGGCGGCGGCTCCTGGCGTAGTCTGACCAAGGACGAGCATATCAATCAGCAGGTGCTGATCCTGGCCTTCGGCGAAGAGTGGCACTCCGAAGTCGCCGCTTTCGGCCGCGGTATCAAATCCTCCAACGCCGACCCGTAAGCTTAACCCGCACCGGAAACCTCGCCGCGGCCGGGCGATCGACCTAATCCGCGGCAACGTTGGCGGATGCGGTCGCGTCAACGTGACTATGGAAACGGCTATAGGCGAAATAGATCGCAAGCCCAATCGCCATCCACACGAAAAATCTGATCCAGGTGACGATCGGCAGGCTGGCCATCAGGTACAGACACGACAGCGCCCCCATGATCGGCACCAGCGGCACAAATGGCGTGCGAAAAGGCCTATGCTGCTGCGGGTCGATATAGCGAAGAATCCACACGCCCAGGCATACCAGCACGAACGCGAACAGGGTGCCGATATTGGTCAACTCGGCGATCTCCTGGATCGGCAGCAGCGCCGCCGTGATGCCGACCGCCGCCCCGGTCAGCATGGTCGGTATGTGCGGTGTCTGGAAACGCGGATGCACCCGGCTAAACGCCGCCGGCAGCAACCCGTCGCGCGAAATGGCGAAAAAGATCCGCGACTGGCCGAGCAACAGTACCAACAGTACCGAGGTCAACCCCGCCACGGCTCCGAGTGAAACCACACCGCCGACGAAATTGAGTCCGCGGGTCACGAAGGCCGAAGCGAGGGGCGCGCTCTTGTCGATCTCGGAGAACGGCACCATCCCGGTCAGCACCGCGGCGACCGCGATATAGAGCGCCGTGCAGATGAAGAGCGACCACAGAATGCCGCGCGGCAGATCGCGTCCGGGATTGACCGTCTCTTCGGCCGCAGTCGAAACCGCATCGAAGCCGATGTACGCGAAAAAGATGTACGCCGCGCCCTTGGAGATTCCGGCGAAGCCGAATGGCGCGAAGGGGCTCCAATTGCTCGGGCGGACGAAGAACATGCCGACCAGGATGACCATCGCCACGGCGCAGAGCTTGATTCCGACGATTGCCGAGTTGATTCTCGCGCTCTCCCGGATGCCCACGTAGAGCACCGCCGAGACCAGTACCACGATCAACGCCGCCGGCAAATTGACCACCGCGCCGGGTTCCGCACCCGGGGCGAAGCTTATCGCCTGCGGCAGCTGTATCCCGATCCCCTGGAGAATTACGCGGAAGTATCCCGACCATCCCACCGCGACCGCGGCGGCCGCCACCGCATACTCCAGCACCAGGTCCCATCCGATGATCCACCCGACCAGCTCACCCATCGTGGCGTACGAATAGGAATACGCGGAGCCGGCCACCGGGATCATCGCGGCAAACTCGGCATAGCACAGCGCCGCCATCGTGCACGCCACGCCCGCCATCACGAACGAAAGGATCAACCCCGGCCCGGCCTGACGCGCCCCGACCCCGGTCATCACAAAGATGCCGGCGCCGATGATCGCGCCGATGCCAAGCGCGGTAAGATCGAGCGCCCCGAGCGCGCGGCGCAACCCGCCGCGATGCGGCCCGGCGTCGTCCATCAGGGTCGCGATCGGCTTGCGGCGCATCAGTTGTGTTCTGAGAGTATTTTCCCCGCCCATCACCGCAACCTCCCGGCTATGCGCGACGCCGTCACCAGGCCTGGTAACCGCCATCCACGGCCAGCATCGATCCGGTCACGTAGCTTGAGGCCTCGCTGGCCAGAAAAATTATCGCGCCGCGGATTTCTTCAGGCCGTCCGAGCCGTCCGAGCGGGGTCGATTTTTCCATCCGCTCGCGATTGGCGCCCTTGGCGATCCCGGCCTCGGTCGCTTCGGTAGGAATCCAGCCGGGCGCGATCGCATTGACCAGGATTCCGTAGCCCGCCCATTCCACCGCAAGCTGGCGGGTCAGATTGAGCAGCCCGGCCTTGGCCGCGGTATACGCGGAGAGGCGGTAAATCGAACTGGCGACGGTCGCGTAGATCGAGACTACGTTGATGATGCGGCCGGGGCGTTTGGCCTCGATCAAGCCGCGGGCGACGCGCTGCGCGAGCATCATCGGCGCGGTCAGGTTGGTCGCAATCGCGGCGTCCCAGGTCGCACGCGGCAAGGTCTCGGCGCGGCCGGTGGGCGAGATGCCGGCATTGTTGACCAGTATATCGACGAGGCCGAGTTCGCGCTGTGCGCGAGCGATTGCCGCATCGATTTGCTCGTCCGAGGTCACGTCGAGCTGGATTGCTGCCGTGCGCACGCCGTAATTATCCGCGAGCTCTGTGGCAAGCTTCTCGAGGCGATCGCCGCGGCGCGCGGCCAAGGCGACGTCGGCGCCCGCCATCGCGAGCGCCGTCGCGCAGTCCACGCCAAGGCCCGAGGACGCGCCGGTCACGAAGCCTGCGTGGCCGCGGAGCGAGAATAGCGACTGCAGCGAGTCCATCGTGACGCTAAGTCCGCATCGCCGCCGTGACGCCGGCGTGCGCAGTGGAGGCGGCGGCCTCGGCCGCTGCCTTAACTGCACGCTGGGTGTCGGCGTCGCTCACGCCGTAGTGAGTGACGGCACGAAACTCAACCGGGCCGCGCGCGCCGACCAGCACGTCGCGATCGGCGAGCGCGGCGGCGAAGCGGCTCGCCCGCTCGGCGCCGCCGGAGACTTCGAAGAACACCATGTTGGTGCGCCGGCGTGCCGGATGCACGCGGAGATCCGCGACCTGGCCGAGACCCTCGGCCAGGGCGCGCGCGTGGTCGTGGTCCTCGGCGAGCCGATCGACCATCGAGGTCAACGCGACAATCCCGGCCGCCGCGATTATCCCTGCCTGGCGCATGCCGCCGCCCAGCACCTTGCGCATGCGGCGCGCCCGTTCCACGAACGGGCGCGGCCCGCAGAGCATCGTGCCCACCGGACACGCGAGGCCCTTGGAGAGGCAGAACGAAACCGTGTCGGCATGCGCGGCGATACGGCTTGGGCTGCTCTCGAGCGCGAGCGCGGCATTGAAGATTCGCGCGCCGTCCAGATGCGCGCCGAGTCCGTGGCGATGCGCCAGTTCGGCGACTGCGGCCATGTGCGCAAGACCGACCGCCTCTCCGCCGCAGCGGTTGTGCGTGTTTTCCATCGCGACCAGCGCATGCGGCGCGAAATGCGGATCGGGGGGAGTCTCGAGTTCGGATTTCAGCTCGTCGAGCGCGAATTCGCCGTCGTCGGTGTTGCGAATCGGAGTGAGCACCACGCCGCCCAGTGCGGACGCGCCACCCGCCTCGTAGAGATAGGTGTGGGCGCGCGAGCCGAGCACCGCCTTGGTGCCGCGCGCGCAGTGCACGAGCATCGCGATCAGGTTGCCCATCGTGCCGCTGGCGACCAGCAGGGCGGCTTCCTTGCCCATCGCGTCCGCCGCCATCGCCTCGAGCCGATTGACCGTGGGATCCTCGCCATAAACGTCGTCGCCCAACTCGGCGCGCGCGATAGCCTCGCGCATTTCGGGCGTCGGCAGGGTGACGGTGTCGCTGCGGAGATCGATCACGTCGTCGGCTGCCTACTCTGGGAAGATTGCCTTGACCACTTCGTCGATCGCGCGCTTGCTGTCGGTCTCATCGGTCAGTGACCAGGTTACGGCCACGGTCGCGGCGCGCCGGGGCGCGATTCCCTGGCGGATAAGCTCGCCGGCGTAAATCAGGAGCCGGGTCGAAACGCCTTCCTCCAATCCCGAGGCTTTCAGGTTGCGCACTTTCTCGCCCAGCACCGCAAGCTGCATCGCCATGTCACGGTCGACCCCCGCCTCGTGCGCGATGATCTCGACCTCCTTGTCGGCGGGCGGATAGTTGAACTCGATGGTGACAAACCGCTGGCGGGTGGAGTGCTTGAGATTTTTCTGGATGCTCTGGTAGCCGGGGTTGTAAGAGATGACCAGCAGGAAGCCGACGTGCGCCTCCAGGGTCTCGCCGCGCTTCTCGACCGGCAGGATGCGCCGATGGTCGGAGAGCGGATGGATGAGCACGGTGGTGTCCTTGCGCGCCTCGACAATCTCGTCGAGATAGCAAAGCGCCCCGCGCCGCACCGCCTGGGTTAGCGGTCCATCGATCCACACGGTTTCGTCGGCCTGGATAAGGTAGCGGCCGACTAAATCGCTGCCGGTCAAATCCTCGTGGCAGGCGACGGTGATGAGTTCCGTGGGACCGTCGGGAAGAGCCGCCAGCCGATGAGCCATATGCTCGACGAAGCGGGTCTTGCCGCATCCGGTGGGCCCCTTGAGCAGCACCGGCAGGCGGGCCTTGTACGCGGCCTCGAAAATTTCGACCTCGTCGCTGATCGGGAGGTAGTAGGGAGCGTTATGCGGGTCGAGATGGCGGACTTCAGGCCCTTCGGCCTGCATCCTGGTATCGAACTTCTTCAGCTCAATCGACATTGCTTACCCTTGTGTGCGGCGCTGCGGGCGTTCGCGGATTCTAAGAGAGCACGGCCCTGATATTCAAGCGACGCCTCTGCGGGGCATTATAGTGGACCCGCCGCGTTGATCCTTTACTTCGTAGCCCTTCGCTTCCAGCTCCTTGCGTAGCTCGTCGGCGCGTTTGAAGTCCTTGCTCGCCCGGGCCGCGTCGCGCTCGCTCTGCAGCGCGGCTATTTCCGGCGGAAGTCCGACGCGGGTGTCCTGGCGCATCGCGTCCAGGCCGAGGCCGAGCACGGAATCGAATTTTTTGAGCGTACTCCAGATTCGCTTATCGCCGCGCCGATAGGCGTCGCCCACCAGTTCGATCGCGACGGCGAGCGCCTGCGCGGTGTTGAGGTCGTTGTTGACCGCCTCGAGGAAGCGGCCGTCGAACTCCTGCGCCCACGGCGCATCCTCGGCGGTGCCTGCGTCCCCATCGGATAGGTTGCGCGCGAACTCCGCGAAGTAATCCAGGTTGCTCGCGGCCGCCCGCACGGCGTCGAGCGAAAACGCCAGCTCCGATCGATATTTCGCGCCCAGGCAGAGCAGCCGAAACGCGAGCGGATTGATTCCCGCCGACACCAGATCGTCGAGCACCGGAAACCGCCCCGCGCTCTTGCTGATCTTCGCCCCCTCCATCCCGACTAAAAAGGCGTTGTGCACAAAGTAGCGCACGAAGGGCTTGCCGGTCGCGCCTTCGGATTGTGCGATCTCGTTCTCATGATGGACCGGAATATGGTCGAGGCCGCCCGAGTGAATATCGATCGTTTCGCCCAGGTAGCGCATCGACATCGCCGAGCACTCGATATGCCATCCCGGATAGCCGCGCCCCCACGGGCTTTCCCATTGCATCAAATGATGCGGCTGATTGAGCACCCACAGCGCGAAGTCGTGCGGGCTCTTCTTGTCCGGCGAATGTTCGAGGCGCTGGCCCGTCTGCTGCTCGTCGAGGCTCTGGCGCGAAAGCCGTCCGACGCGGCTTTGCCCGCGCCACTTTTCGACGTCGAAGTAAACGCCCGAGGGCGTGACGTAGCCGTAGCCGCGCTCCACGATACGCTTGATGAGCGCAGTCATGTCGGCGACGTGGTCGGTCGCGCGGCAGAGCAGCGGCGGCGCGGGGAGCCGGATATTGAGCCTCTCGCAGTCGCGCGTGAACTGCGCAATATAGAAATCCGCTACTTCGCGCGGCGTCTTGCCCTCGGCGCGCGCGGTCCTTTCGATCTTGTCCTCGCCGGCGTCGGCGTCGGAAGTCATATGGCCGACGTCGGTGATGTTCATCACGTGGCGGACATCGTAGCCATTTAGCGTGAGTGCGCGGCGCAGCGTATCGACAAACACGTACGCGCGCATGTTGCCCAGATGTTGCGGCAGATAGACCGTCGGCCCGCACGAGTAGAAGGTCACTACCGGCGGGCTGAGCGGCTGGAATTCTTCGACCCGGCGGGCGAGCGTGTTGAAGATGTAAAACGGCGTCATGTGGATTGCGTCTCACGTGCGCCGTTGGCGCCGCTGGCCGCGAGGCCCGCGTTCAAGGCTGACGCGCCGAGGCGGTGGCGACGGGCGCGCCGGGGTCGCGCTTGCGGCTGCCGGCGATGGCTTTGTATTGGCGATCGGCAATCCATGCGTAACCCGGAAGATACCATAGATAAGCCAGGATGCTGCGCAGCCCGGCCTGGCGGCGCAGAATTTCGTTGACCGCGCGCGCCCCGCGATAGACTCGGCCGCGGTCGTCGATCACATGCAACTCGTAAAGCAGGTCGTCGAGCCTGAGCCCGGGAAAGTGATCGCGCACCTCCGGATCGTTGGCGTCGAACAACTCGAGCGCCTCAGTATTGTCGTAGCGCAGGATTCCCGCCGCGACGTTGCGGCACATCTCGCAGCCGCCGTCGTAGAGCACCGCGAGTTTGTCGGGCGAGGCATGGGCCGCGATGCGTTGCGGTTCTCCGAACAGCCGTCCCATCGTGTGCGCGCGCCGGCCTAACGCCGCGAAAGCCGCGGATTGGTCGCCATCCGCCGGGCCCGGTTACGTTCGTGATCGATGCGCCATTCGTAGCCGTCAACCAGCGATTGCCATCCTGCCTCGGCCGTGTTGGCCGATTTGGCGAGCGTGGTCCAGACGCTCTGGCCGTCGGAGAATTTCTTTATCGACATCACTTCGGCGTCGGTCGATTCGCCGCTCGCGTGCATGTAGGTCTCGATAACGTGGACCGATTCGAGAAACGGAAAGTATTTCAGCAGGGCCTTGCGCAGTGCGAGATCGAGCGCATGGACCACGCCGACGCCGCGGGCGGCCTCGGTCTCCTCGACGTCGCCGATCCGAATCACCACGGTGGCGTCGATCGTCATCTTGCCCTCGTAAAAATCATCGATCACACGGCGGCGCACGACCACGAAGGGCGGTTCGTAGTTGCCCAGACGGCGCAACTCGTCAAGCTCGCGCGAGGCCTGCGGAGTCTCGGCCTCGTAAAATATCGATTTCGGTTCCTGGTCCATCGTTTCCGCCTCGGACGTCCCACTCACAATTATCTTTCGCTCCCGCCGGCCATACAAGGCATTGCCACACGCGCGATCATCTTTGACGGTGCAGGAATATCGCGCGCGGAGCCCTGTTATGGTTGACATGCGCCTGGTTATTGTTGATATGCGCTTGCAATCATCATCGATGTCTCGCCTCGCAACACTGCTCGCGGCGCTCGCGGCGCTGATTTCGCTCTGCCGCCCTGTTGCCGCCGGGCCTGCGGCGCAAATAATCGTGCCGCTCACGATCGACTACCTGACCCTCGGCGCGGCGCTCAAACGGCAGGTATATGACGCACCCGGCGGCCGCGCAATCCTGTGGAAGGGAACCAACGATTGCGAGTTCCTTAACGCCTACAATCCGCGCTTCTCGCTCGGTGCCGCGGCGGCGGTAGAGATCGAATCCGACGGCGAGCTCGGGCTCGGCGTGCCGCTGGCGGAGAATTGCGTCGGCCCACTCTCCTGGAAAGGCATCATAGCGGTCGCCGCCGCGCCCTACCTGACGTCCGATCTGACCCTGATGTTCCGCGTGACGGACATCAATCTCTACGATCGCAAGCATCAGAAGTCTCTTATCGTCGGACGCGGCTTCGATCTGATCAAGCAGAACTTCATCCCGCGGTTCCAGACTTTCAAGTTCGATCTGCGCGCGCCCATCGAAGAGTTTCGCGCCCTCGCCTCGGAAGCCGCGCCGGCCGGCCAGGCAGCGAGTTTCAAGCAGGCGCTCGCAACCGTCCATAGCGTCGGCTCGGCCATCGCCGAGCGCAATGGCATACGGGTCACGCTGGCGTTGACGGTGCCCGTTCAACCCGCTTCGCAGCCGACCGTGGCCTCAGGACCGCTGACGCCGGCCGAGCTGGCGTCGTGGGACGAGCAGCTCGACCAATGGGACGCCTTCATCGTGTTCGCGATAAAGCAGATAGGCTCGACCATCGCCGACAAGAAGGTCCGCGCCAGCCTGCTCAACCTGCTGCTCGACGGACGCTATCGCCTCTCTCGGGCGCTCGGCCAGCCGCCGGCGCCGGGCGGACCCGACCCAGTGCGCGTGCTCTTCCTTGACCAATGGCAGCGGCTCGGCGACGTCGTGCGCACGGCGGCGGCGCGCGGCCAGCTAGGCGACCGCGCACTGGAATTACTGTCGTTCGTCTCGGCCGGCGACGCGTTGATGGCCTTCGATCAGGCCGCTCCGGCGCTCGGCGCACGCATCTCCGCGGCCGACCTCCGCCGCCTTGCACGCATCATGGCTCCGAATGCGACGGCCGATCCGCTGCAATTCAACTACGAAGAAGACCCGGAGCTGCAACACATCTTCGGCGTCACGCCGCCTCCTCTGACCCCGGGCTCCGTCGAGCCGTCCGACTCCGATGAGCCCGAGCCTACCGCAACTACCAGTGCGTCTCCGGGAGCGACGCCGGAGGCGACCATGACCGCACCGCTGGCGCCCGACGCCTCGAGTGCGACGCCAACCCCCGCCTCGCCTGCGCCGCCTACCCCTCCCGGCCCGACACCATCCGCAGGCCGCGCCAGCCCCCTGATGCATCTGGCGTTGCGTGCGCTCGCTCCGGCCGCGGCTTTCGCCGACGCACCGCCGCAGCCCGACCGCTTGCGGCAACTCGGAGTCAGGCTCAGACGGTCGGTGGTGAATGAAACCAACGTTGACCAGTACACGCGCGACCTTGGCGCACTGCTCGACGCCGCAGCCGCCAGCGAGATCGACGACGAACAGCCCGACCCCGCCGTGCAGCCGACCTACCGGGTCGTGGTCAAGGCAGCGGCGTGGCAGGAAAGCTGCTGGCGCCAGTTCGTGATCGCGCGCGGCCGCATACGCTACCTCGAATCGTCGAGTCACGATGTCGGCCTGATGCAAGTCAACCGCATCGTGTGGCGCGGTTTTTATAACGTCAGACATCTCGAATGGGACATCGCATACAATGCCGGCGCGGGCAGCCAAATCCTCGCGCGCCTGATGATCAGGGCGGCTGGCAAGTCGCCGGGTGCGCACGAAGGCGACGCGATCGCACGATCGACATACGCGGCCTATAACGGCGGCCCGGATGACTTTGATCGCTGGCGCCGCGCGGACGAGCCGCACGACAAGCGGCTAATCGACGAGGCGTTCTGGCAGAAATATCGCGCGCTCAAGGAAGGCCAGTCGCTGAATATCCTGAAGTGCGAGGCCGAGTGGCGTCACGAGCCGGGGCACTAGCTGCCCGACGAAGGCTCCTCGCAGCGCCATGCCTCGAGATCGCTCCCGCATCTTCGGTTTGTCAACCGGAAGTCAGCTTGCAGCCGGAAGTCAGTCTGAGGCCCAACCGAGCTCGCGATGCGCCCTGACGGTGGACACTCCGCCGCCATCCTCGGCGATATTATAAACTCCAGGCGCTCCACTCTCGATCGCGAGCATCGCCGCCTTCGCTGCCGCGTCCACATGCACCGCCGGCTTGCCCGGCGCCACCTCGAATCCCGTGCCCGGCCCGTAGAACATCCCGTAACGCAGCACGATACCGTCGAGCCCCGGGGTCGAGGTCGCAAGCCGCTCCAGCGTCGCGACTCCTTCCATGGTGGAACGCCACGGCTCTTCGGCCGGCGATATGAGCGGATCGCTCTCATCGTGCGGCTCGCGCCCGGGTGCGTAGATGAACGCGATGCTCTGGGCGATGAATCGGCGCGCGCCAGCGCCGAGCGCCGCGTCAACCAGGTTGCGCGTGCCTTCGATACGCAGGCGAGCGTTGCGGATCAGTCCTTCGGCCATCAACTCCGCCTTGAGCCCGTGCGGCAGGTCGGTCAGCTGATGGACAATAACGTCTGGCCGCGCCGCCGAAACTGCGGCCTTGAGCGCGGCCGCGTCAAAGACGTCGACCACGGCCGGGATGATTCCGGCCGCACGCAATTCCTCGGCCTTGGACGCGACGCGCGTGGTGCCAGTCACTTCATAGCCGGCCGCGCGCAAAAACGGCAGCATCCGCCGCCCGACCGCGCCGGTCGCGCCGGCAAGAAAAATTTTCTTCGCCATCCGGATCACCACCTTGCGGCGCGGTCGTTAGCCGGCCGCGTAGTGCTCTTCGAGCATGTATTTTACGTCGGGGCGGTGGAGCACCTCGATGAAGCAGATCTGGCCGGCGGCGTTGAGGTCGACGATCAGGAAGCCCTCCATCGCCTGCAACTCGACGGTGCTCGCGACTTTGACCTCCGGCGCGGTGGCGAAGCTCGCGCAATTCTCGTCGCCGCAGTCGCATATCGACTCGATATGCAACGCGCGCAACTGCTCGCAGAGCGGGTCGGCGCCCTGCTCGTGCAGCAGATGCGCCAGCTCCTCGACCAGGTCGGGCAAAACTTCGCTGAGCATCGGGGCCGCCATCGCGCCTAGAGCCTAACCGCAAGCCCGGAGCGAATCAATTTTTCGCCGCGCCACTCCGCTGCGGCCCTTCACGTCGCGAGGGCCGCGATCGGCGCTGCGTCATCAGCCCGGTTCATCCAGGTCACTTAGGTGCGCGCCGCAGTAAGGGCATTGGGTGGAGAAATGAACTCCAGCGGGCAGACTGGAGTTTGTGAAGAACGGATTTCCGCATTGCGGACACCGCACCCGCCAGGCCTGGTACAGGAGCCATCCGAGCGCGCCGACGATCAGAAGAAAAAGAAAATCAAAGGCGTCGAAGCCGCTGGTACGGCCCGCGTAGGTTATGAATTCGATTATCCACCATAGTGCGAAAAGCCCGGCGCAAATCATCAGGCCAAGCCGAACTTGCCGGATCTGGCGGCTTGTCGATGTGGGTGCCTTCGGGTCGAGGGCTGCCATGGCTCGGATTCAGACGCCACGGGCGTCGGGCGCCCAGATATGCTTGTGCATTTGGAGTTGCATCCGCACGGCCAGGCGATCGGCCAGGATCCATCCCGCCAACAGCGCAGGCTCCAGCAATCCGAAGGCGCAGCTCATCAAAACCGCGTTGACGCGCGCGGCTAGATCGTGACGCCGGGTCACGTCGCGCGCCCATTCGTAATCGGCGCGATCGGCTATCACGAATTTCACTTCGTCGCGCGGCGTCAGATGCTCCAGGTTGCTCCACAAGTTGCGCGCAGACTCTCCGCTGCCCGGGCATTTGAGGTCCATCACTTTGATCGCGCGCGCGTCCAGAGGGCTCACGTCGCTGGCGCCCGAGGTTTCCACCAGCACCGTGATGCCCGCGTCCAGCAGCCGCGCGATGAGCGGATGAACCGCCGGCTGCAGGAGCGGCTCACCGCCGGTCACCTCGGCCAGATTGCATCCATAGCCGAGAAGCTGCGCGGCGACCTCCTCGACCGCCATCGTGCGGCCCTGGTGAAACGCATACTCGGTATCGCACCACGAGCATCGGAGGTCGCATCCTGCGAGCCGCACAAACGCGCACGGCCGCCCCGCCCAGGTCGACTCGCCCTGGATGCTGAAGAAGATCTCGTTTATCCGCAGCCGCTGCTCAGTCATCGCGGGAAATCTGCCGACGCGCGGCAGCCTGCGCCTGTTCGAGGACCAGGCGGAGCGCGACCCGACGCTCGCGCGCGACGCGCTTGCAGTCATCGTATTCCGGCGACACGGTAAGCGCATCACCGCCGACCGCGCGCGAGACCTTCACCCTCACGCGGCCCCATTGCGTTTCCACTTCGATAATTTCACGCGCGAGCTTGAGGCGGGCGACCGGATGAAACCGCAGCCCGATAGTCGAAGTTTCGGCGAAGAGCACTGCTGCGATCCGCTCGCGCGCCGCCGGATCGGCCAGCACGGAGATGGTCACCGCGGGACGGCCTTTTTTCATGATCGTCGGCGTCAGCGTCACGTCACGCGCGTCGGTCTCCAGCAGGCGTTCGACCAGGTGATCGTAGATCTGTGGATTGAGATCGTCGATATTGGCCGCGATCTCGATCAGGTCGTCTTTCTCGTAGGTTGGCACGCGCTCGCCGACCATCAGGCGCAGCACGTTGGGCCGATCGGCGAAATCCCTGGTGCCGGCGCCGTAGCCGACGCGCGCGACGCGAAAGTCCATCGCGGGCGGGGCCGGCGTGGCGAGCGCGCGCACAATCGCGGCGCCAGTGGGCGTGACCATCTCGGATGAGCCATCGCCCATCCGCATCGGAAAGCCGGCCAGCAGTTCCGCCGTCGCGGGCGCGGGAACCGGAATGACGCCGTGTTGCGAGCGGACGAAGCCGCTCCCCGCCGGCAGCGGCGAGATGGTCATTTCGTCCAATTCCAGCCGCTCGTAGCCCCAGGCGGCGGTGACGATGTCGATAATGGAATCGACCGCGCCGACCTCGTGGAAGTGGACCTCTTCGGGGGTCGTACGATGGATTTTCGCTTCGGCCTCGGCCAGCGCCGCGAAAATCGCCATCGCGCGATCCTTAACGCCGGCGGAAAGCGCCGAGGCACGCCGGACGATCTCGCGAATCTCGTGGAGATGGCGTTCGGGTTGCCGCGCGGTCACCTCGACCTCGAACTTCAGCGCCGAGATGCCGCTTACCAGCTTGCGCCGCGCGGCCACGCGATAGCCGTCGAGCGGCAGCGAGGCGAGCGCCGCGCGCAACTCATCGAAGTCCGCGCCCGCATCGAGCATCGCGCCCGCGATCATGTCGCCGCTGATCCCGGAAAACGCGTCGAGGAAAGCTGATTTCATATGACAGATATACAAACAGTAGTGGACCGGTTTCGAGTTTATGCCGCGCCCTGTTTACATGACAGTAGGGCGTAAGTAGAATCCAAAGCGTTCTTTGGCTGCCCCGTTATTATGAGGCAAAGGGACCTGAATTTCTTCCGTCGCCTGCTCGAGGAGCGCAGAACCGAGATTCTGGAGGAAGCCGACCGCGCAATCGATACGCTCAACACCAAGGCCCAGGAAGCCTGCGCCGACCCCTCCGACCGCGCCTCGCTGGAATCCGACCGGGCGTTTTTGCTCCGGATGCGCGACCGCGAGCGCAAGCTCTTGAGCAAGATTGACGAAGCCTTTGCCCGGATCGACAGCGGCATCTATGGCCAGTGCGAGGAATGCGACGGGCCCATCGGGATCGAACGGCTCAAGGCGCGCCCGGTGACCACGCTCTGCATCACCTGCAAGTCGGCACAGGAAGCGCGAGAGCGGCAAGGCTCGGCCCGCTAGGTCGGCCCCCGGCGCGAGAGCGCCCGCACGCCGGCGCGGCAACCATCCCAGGCATCCTCACAGATTATCCCGTAAACACCCCGATTCCTGAGGCATCCTTATGAAAGTTCGCAAGGCCGTGGTGGTCGCGGCCGGACTTGGCACGCGCATGCTGCCAGCCACCCGGGTCATCCCCAAGGAAATTCTGCCGGTCGTCGACCGCCCCGCGATCCAGGTGGTGGTCGAAGAAGCGATTGCTTCGGGCATTGAGGAAATCGTCATCGTGGTCGCCCCGGGGCGCTCGCTGGTGCTCGACCATTTCGCGCCGGTGCCTGATTTGGAACGCCATCTTCAGGAGCGCGGCAAGCACGACCTCCTCGCCGTGGTCCGCTCGGTAAGCGGGATGACGCGGATAACGCGGGCCGAGCAGACTCAGCCGATGGGCCTTGGGCACGCGGTGCTGCAGGCCAGCGAGGCAATCGGCGACGAGCCGTTCGCAGTGATTTTACCGGACGATATTTTCGACTCCGAGCGGCCTTGTCTTCGCCAACTGATGGACGTGGCCGAGACGCGCGAGGCGCCGGTGGTCGCGCTGATGCGCGTGGCGCCGGAGGACATTTCGAAATACGGCATCGTCGAGGCGTCGCCGGCCGGCCCGCGGCTGCATCGGCTGACCGGAATGGTGGAGAAACCGGAGCCGTCAAAAGCTCCGAGCGACTTTGCAATCGTCGGCCGCTATATTCTGACGCCGGAGATTTTCAGCCTGCTCGCCGAGGGGAAGCCCGGAGCCGGCGGCGAGATTCAACTCACCGACGGTCTTCTCGCGCTCTGCAGCAGCCGTCCGATGTACGGCTATGAGTTTGCCGGGACGCGCTACGACCTGGGCGATCGGTTTGGCTTGATCACGGCGCAAATCGGCTTCGGCTTGAAACGGCCGGACCTCGCTGATAGGTTGCGGGCCTATTTGAAAACCGTGGTTTCGGCGTAGAATTTCTGGTCTGCGGTGGGGCAGTAGCTCAGCTGGGAGAGCACCACGTTCGCAACGTGGGGGTCGAGGGTTCAAATCCCTTCTGCTCCACCAACTCCGTCTCTGAGTTCGAACTCTGCGGGCTTTGACCCGCTAGAGTTCCTCTTCAGAAATTCGTGTCGCCTAAGCCGTGGCTGGTTTCAGCGAAATTCCGTAGAACTATGAATCGATGGACTTGCGGTGGCGAAAATGCCCTCAGGTCTCTGCCGCTCCTCCGTCGTTGAAGTGGGCGGCCGCGCGCCAATGGAGCGCCAGGCGGTAGCCAAGATTGCGCGGAAGGTTCCACCAGATACCGACGCGCGACTTGCGGAGGAGGCGGTCGAAAATCGACGGCAGCGAGTAGAACTGATCCGCGAACCACGCGACCCCCTGCTCCAGCTCGCGCGGGGACATGTTGCTTGGTCGAAAGACCGCGTCAACCTTGCCGTTGTAGCGGTCCCAATCCGTCGTCAGCAGGCGTCCGCTACGGACCATCTGGTCGAAGAACGGCGTGCCGGGCATCGGCACCACGATGCCTACCGTGGCGCTGTCGATGCCGATCCCTCGATAGAATCGTAGCGTGCGCTCGAAGATCCCTGCGTCGTCGCCGTCGAGGCCAAACATGGCGCCCGCCTGAATGGCGATGCCGTGCCGGTGGAGGTTGGCCACCGCCCGCTCGTATAGACGCACCTGGTTGAAGCGCTTCGCCTGCAGGTCGAGGCTGCGTTGAGAGACTGTCTCCAGCCCCACGAACACCGCCTTGCATCCGCTCTCCGCGGCGACCGCCATCAACTCCTCGTCGAATGCCATGCGCATCGTGGTCTGCGTCGTCCACCACTTGCGATAAGGAGCGATCGCGCGGCATAAAGCGAGCGCATAGGCTCGATCGGCCATCAGGTAGTCGTCCCAGAAGACCACCGATTTGCCGGGCATCAGCGCCACCTCCCGTGCCACCTCCTCGACCGGACGCCGACGCTGCCCGCGCCCGTACAGGAACGGGATCGAGCAGTAGCCGCAGTGGTGCACGCATCCGCGGGTGGCGATCGTAACCGCGCGTCCATAGCGTCGACCGCGAATGAGATCCCAGCGTGGCGCTTTCATGCCGCGTAGATCGGCGGGCAGGCCGCGATAGATCTCCTGCCATCGGCCGTGGGCGAAGTCATTGACGACTTGCGGCCAGACGAGCTCGCCTTCGCCGATCACCAGCGCGTCGGCGTGGCGCAGCGCATCCAAAGGCATCGCGGTGACGTGTGGTCCGCCCAAAACGACGCGCCGGCCGCGGGCGCGCAGCCGCCCGGCCAGCCGATACGCGTGCGCCGCCCCCGGGGTGTTACAGGTGATCGCAACCAGATCTGCGTCGCGGTCCAGGTCGACGGGCTCAACGATCTCGTCGGTGTGATGCAGCTCCACACCCGGCGGCGTGTAGGCGGCGAGCAGGGGCATTGTGAGCTGAGGAAACCGGATCAATCGCCATTTGCGCAACCGCCGTGAGGGTCCAGACTCGGGAGTGATCAGCTCGATCTTCATGCGGATGCCCTGTAACGTTGTCCGTCCCAACGAAAAAGTTTTGGAGATCCCACCTGCGGGACTGCCCCCAGAGATCCGATTGACGACGAGCTACAGTCTCGCGGACAGCACGCATTCCATAAATCAACGCGCCGCCTAAGCCAAGTAGCCACGTGGCCGCGCTATCATTCAACCTGGTCACCGGTCTCACGGTGGCGGCTGGCTCCTGGTAACTGATTTTGCAGAGCACGGATGAACGCTCGTCCTGCATTTGAAAAAGAAAACGGGGCCGGTTCAATCGGCCCCGTCTTCGGATTCAGTTGAGATGGGGAAATCTGACTGGATCAAATCTGACTTGGATTAAATTTTGCCCTGCAGAATAAACGAAATGACCAGCGAGTACAGGGTCAGCGATTCGACGAATGCGAGGCCGATGATCATCGGCACGAAAAGCTGGTTGGTGCTGTTCGGGTTGCGCCCGATGGATTCCATCGCCGAGGCCGCAAGCTTCCCCTGACCCATCCCGCAGCCCAGCGCCGCGATCCCGATCCCGAGACCGGCGCCCAGTCCGATCAGTCCCGCGCGCAAGCCTTCGCCTCCGCCGGCCGTCCCGGCGCTCTGCGCCATCGCGAGCAACGGGCTCGCAGCCACCATCGCGGCCGCCAGCGCGAGCCATTTTCCTAACCGTCCAATCATCTACGTCTCCTCCTTGGTTTGCTCGCGGCCATCCGCCAGATCCATGGCTCTTTTTTCTTCCCCTCTATCCTCTTCCACCCCGCGAACCGGACCGGGCATGGTCGCGAAATTTACTGTCGCTCACTGAAATCTTTCGGCAGACTTCGGGCCCCGCCGGAATCTCTATCTCTGGAACCGCCCCTTATTCGTAGTGCGAATGGCTCGCCATCCGGACGTATGAGACCGCCAGGATCACGAAGACCAGGGCCTGAACGATACAAACGATCGAGCCAAGCGCGTAGAAGGCCAGCGGAATGACCAGCTTGGTGAGTCCGGTGAATAGTCCCAGCACCTTGTGGTCGGCGAACATGTTGGCGAACAGACGAATGCCGAGCGAAAACGGGCGAAACAGATTGTCGGCAACCTCGATCACCACGAAGAACCACGCCAGCCACCATAGCGGGCCGAGGAAGCTGCGCAGATACCGGAGCCCCTGATGCTTGAAGCCCTGGTACAGGTAATAGACGAAGCAGATGATCGCGATCGCGAAGGTGAGGTCGGTGTCGGCCGTCGGCGGCTCCATCCCCGGAATCAGGCCAAGGAAATTCGCCGTCAGAATGAACATGAAGAGTGTACCGAAAAACGGCACGTAGTGGCGCGTGCCGTGGCCCTCGAGCACGCCGGCGACGAAGCCGTCGAGCCACTCGGCCATGACCTCGGCCACCGAGCGAAGCGTAATTCCGGTTTCCGGGATGGTTGGGTCGGGCGCCTCCAGCAGCGCGCGCCGTGCCATGAGCCCGAAGACGATCAGAATGCCCATCGCGATCCAGGTGCCAACCACGACCGGCGGAAGATGCAGGACGCCCGCGATGCCGTCGATGAAATTAACCGGGTTCAAACTATCGCCTCCGCGCCGCGCGCAAGCCTCTACGCGGCCCGCGCCGAAACGCGCCAAGTTTCAAAAAAGATCGCGCCGAGCTGCGTCAAGAGACCGAGCACAAAGCCCGGAACATTGATGGTAGTGCGACTAAGAAGCCAGGCGACGACGGTAACAATAAACAGCAATTTGAGGGGCGCCGCAACAATCCCGAGCCGGTTCGCGCCGCCGCTGTGCGTGGCGACCGCGATTATCCAGCGGCCCACGAACGCGAGCAGAAAAAGATTCGCGATCATCACCGCGCCGCCCACTGCGCATCCCAGCGCCGCCGCCGGCGAAACCGTCACCAGCAGCAGCAGGCTGAGCGCGGCCGTCATCACGGCCGTCATTCCCTGTATCCCGCCGATGGTCGGAACCTGCCAGGTCATGGGATCAAAAATTCTCAGGATCAATATTTCTCGCGGTAACGAAGGTTTTTACGGCGAATCAAAGATTCTTTCGAAAAGACCGGGTCTCGGCTATCAGCCGATAAAATCCCAGGAACACGCCGCCCAGCAATCCGATCAGCGTCCAGATGGAGCCAGTGTGAAAATGCGCGTCGATGAAATACCCGGCGACCGAGCCGCCGATAATTGGCGAAAAGAGCTCGGCCCCGATGGCGGCATAGCGCCACAGGTTCGGCTTTCCCGCTGATTGTTCGTCTGGCGGCGGCGGCGCTGACACTTAATGCCTCCGGGTGCTCAGGTTTGGGCGGCCTGCGCGAGTGATTCGCGCACCGCAGCGACAGTCCGGTCGATATCGGCGTCGCGATGGGCCGCCGACACGAACATCGCCTCGAACTGCGAAGGCGGAAGATAAATTCCGTGCTCGAGCATCGCGTGAAAAAATCGCGCGAACAACTCCGTATCGGCACGGCGCGCCTCTTCGGCGTCGCGCACTGTTTCGACTCCCAAAAAGGCCGTCACCAGCGAGCCGACCCGGTTCACACAGCCCTTGAGCCGCGAGCCGCGCAGCGCGTCGGCAATCCCATCGCCGAGCCGCGCCGAAATTGCCTCCAGCCCCTCGTAAATTCCCGGCCGGCCAAGTACTTCCAGCGTCTTGAGTCCAGCGCGCACCGCCACCGGGTTGCCCGACAGCGTTCCCGCCTGGTAGACCGGCCCGGCCGGCGCCAAAAGATCCATCACATCGGCCCGCCCCGCGACCGCTCCAATCGGCATCCCGCCGCCGATCACCTTGCCCAGCATAATCAGGTCGGGCTCGGCGCCTAAACTCTCGTGCGCCGCACCGTAACGCAGCCGAAAGCCGGTGATCACCTCGTCGCAGATGAGGAGCGCGCCGTGGCGATGCGCGAGTTCGCCCAAGCCCTTGAGAAAGCCCGGAGCGGGCGCGACCACGCCCATGTTGGCCGCGATAGGCTCGACAATAACCGCAGCAATCTCGCGGGGTTCGGCGAGAAAATAGCGCTCCACCGCGTCGAGCGAATTGTAGCGCGCGACCCTGGTCAGCGCGGCCAGCGCCTCGGGCACGCCGGCGCTATCGGGCAAGCCCAGCGTCATCGCGCCCGATCCGGCGCGCACCAACAGGGAATCGCTGTGGCCGTGGTAGCAGCCGTCGAACTTGATGATATGGGAGCGGCCGGTCGCGGCGCGGGCGAGGCGAATCGCGGTCATCCCGGCCTCGGTCCCGGAGCTGACCAGGCGCACCTTGCGCGCCATCGGGATGGCGGCGGCGATCCGCTCGGCGATCGCCACCTCAAGCTCGGTGGGGGCGCCGTAACCGGATCCGAGGGCGGCCTGCTCGGCGACGGCGGCGACGATCTCGGGATGGGCGTGGCCGAGGATCGCGGGACCATAGGATCCGACGTAGTCGATGAAGCGATTGCCGTCGGCATCGATGACCGTCGCGCCTTCGCCGCGAGCGATGAAGAGCGTCGCGCCGCCGACCGCCTTCCATGCACGGACCGGCGAGTTGACGGCGCCCGGGATCACGGCTGCGGCGCGGGCGAGGAGTGCGGAAGAATTTTTCTGTTCGATCATCTTCGTGTTTTGCTTTCGCTTTTGCTCGCTAACATTCACCGGCGTGCTAGTCAAACGCGCGTAACCGTCTTGTGCAACAAGAAATTGCGCTTACACAACGGCTCCCAGAGCCAACGTGCGCGATCAGTGAAAATCGGTCTGCGACAGCAGTCGCGAGAGGTAAATTTATTTTTCTCGATTCATGAAAAAAATCGGGAGCTTGTGAACATGTGATCAATTTTACTTGAGCCAGCCCTGCAAAGGGTCTATCACGTTGTCTTCGCCAACACACTTCAGACACATGAACGCGCGACTGACGCGCAAACCGCCGTGGCGAACGGCGTCAGGATCAAAGTGGCCGTGCGGCGCTCGATCTGCTCTGCTGATTTGTTTAACGCGACCCCATGGAAGCGGGGCGCAGCGCCAAAAGTTGATAGGCCATTTCAGATCGCGGCGCATCAATGTCTCACAGCGAGGGGAAACCTGCTTATCCACAACTGTTGATAAGCTTGTGCGTAATTCAGCCGGCAGCCTACTCGATTCAGTGGGGGGACCACTTGTCTTGGGTGACGGCTCTTACTTCCTGGGGAGGGGAAAAATGGAAGGCTTGTGGCAGAGGGCCGCGGACCGGATTCGGGATTCTTTGGGCCAGGTAGGCTACGAAACATGGATTGGACCGCTGAATTTTCTCGGGATGCAGGGGCGCATCGCAACTATTGAAGCTCCCAACCGTTTCTTTCGCGACTGGGTGAGCGATCGCTATCTCGAACTGCTCCGGCAATCGCTGTCGGCAGAGGTCGGGCAAACGGTCGATGTGAAACTGACGCTGGGCCTGGTCGGAAATGGCATTCTTCGCGAAGGCGTGCGGCGCGCGACGCCCCAGCCCCCGCCTCCTGCGGCGGAGGCGCCGCCGCGCGACCGCCATCCGCAGCTCAACGAGCGCTATACCTTTGGCGAATTCGTGGTCGGATCGGCCAATCAGTTCGCGCATGCGGCGGCCCTGGCGGTCGCCAACCAGCCGGGCGTGAAATACAACCCGCTCTTCATCTACGGCGGAGTCGGCCTGGGCAAGACTCACCTGGTGACCGCGATCGGCCACCAGTTGTGGAACAGCGGCAAGCGCAAGATCCTGTTCCTGCCGACCGAGGTTTTCATGAATGAGCTGATTACCTCGCTGCGGCGCGACCGGATGGGCGAATTCAAGGAGAAGTTCCGCCGCGTCGACGTGTTGATCCTCGACGACGTCCAGTTTCTGGCCGGACGCGAGCGAACCCAGGAGGAGTTTTTCCATACCTTCAACTCGCTGCACTCCGAGAGCCATCAGATCGTGTTGACCTCGGACAAGGTGCCACGCGAGATTCCCGGCCTCGAAGAACGACTGCGCAACCGTTTCGAGTCGGGGCTGATCGCCGACGTCGCGCCGCCCGATCTCGAGACGCGGGTCGCGATCGTGCAGAAGAAGGCGGCGCACGAGAACATGAGCCTGCCCTCCGACGTGTCGCTTTACATTGCCCAGAACGTTTCCTCCAACGTGCGCGAACTGGAGGGATGTCTGACGCGGCTGGCGGCGCTGGCCTCGATGGATCGCACGCCGATCACGGTGGAGTTCACCCGCCAGGCG
>DATJID010000055.1:0-14227 GCA_035493515.1 Binataceae bacterium (SeqCode)
CGAGGACCGGCGCACGCTCGCGCTCGCGCGGCGTGCGCCGCGCGAGCGCTATCGCGGCTCTGCTGCTGTGCGCGGTTGGCGGCTTCGCGCTGACCGCGTACCTGCTGCACGCCGAGCGCCGCGGCCCTGCGGCGCAGGGGCCGGCGGCGGCGCAAGGCGCTTCCACCGCTACGCCCGCCGCCATCGCGGTCGCGCCGGGCGCGCCTGAGGGCGCGTCGGGCTCGACCGCGATGCCCCCTTGGCTCGCGCGGCTCAACCACTATCGCGCCCTCGCGGGCTTGCCGCCGGTAGCCGAGGACCCGGCGCTCAGCGAGGGCGACGCCTTGCACGCGCGCTACCTGGTGAAAACCTATGCCGAGGCTATCCGGCGCGGCGGCATCGGGGGCGAGGCCCATGAAGAGAACCGCGCGAGCCCCTGGTACACGGTAAAAGGCACGGATGCCGGAAAGGCTAGCGACGTGTCCTACTGGCAGGCAGGCAAGGGACCGCCCGCAGCCGCGACGGGATTCGATTCGCCCGACTCGCCGAATGCGCTGCCGTGGGGCTCGCCCGGATGGAGTATCGACGGATGGGTCGGGATTCCGTTTCATCGCCTTACTCTCCTCAGCCCCTATCTGCGGCGCACCGGCTTTGGTCGATATTGCGAGGACTCGGGATGCGCGGCGGCGTTGGACACCTTGAGCGAGCGCAACCGGCTTCCGGCGTATCCGGTCCCGTTCGCTCATCCGTTGGAATTTCCCCCATCAGGCACAACGATCGGGATACTCGCACTCGACTCGGAATGGCCTGATCCGCTAACCGGATGTCCCGGCTATGCGCGGCCGGCCGGCCTTGCTATCACGCTCGAAGTTGGAGCCCAGGTTGAGGCCCGCCTTGGCGCCTACAGCCTCACTCGCGACGGCGCATCGTCAGCAGGCTCGGGGGCAAAGCTGGACGCCTGCGGCTTCGACGCTGCGAGCTACGTCAATCCTGAGGCCGGCGCGCAGCAGCGCGCGCGCGACATCTTGCATGGCTTCGGCGCAGTGGTGATGATTCCGCGCGCCCCGCTGGAGCGAGGCGCGAGCTACGCGGTCTCGATGACGGTCAACGGGCGGCAATACAGATGGTCGTTTTCGACCGTGCCGTAGGCGTTCGACCGTGGCGTAGGCGCCTCTCGCCCCGCTCGCATGACGGCCTTCGTATCCGGCCGTGTCACGCGCGTCGCCAGCGCGGTTGCGTCGCCGGGAAAGAGCAACTAATACTCAGGGGAGCAGGCTGCCTGCGGAATGCCGCTGCTGCGGGGCGGAATCCAAAGGCTTAAGGAGAGCACAATGAAAATTTCGATGTTTCATCTGATGCCTTACCGCGAGCTGCCCGCGGATTTCGAAAAGCGCTACCATTCGGTATGGGTCGACCCGCCGTATCACGAGCTCGCCGATACCGAAAAGATTGCCAGGTATTACAACTGGACCCTCGACGAGCTGACCTACGCAGCCAAGGCCGGGATGGACGGCATCTGCGTCAACGAACACCATCAGAACGCTTACGGCTTCATGCCATCGCCCAACTTGATGGGTTCGGCGCTGGCCCGCGCGACTAACGATCTCGACGTAGCGCTGGTGCAGATGGGCGCGACGTTGCCCACCACGATTCCGCCAATCCGGGTGGCGGAAGAGTATGGGATGCTCGATTGTATCAGCGGCGGCCGCCTGGTGGCGGGAATGCCGCTCGGCACGCCGATGGACGCGAACCTGTGCTACGGAATCACACCGATGGAGCATCGCGAGCGCTACTATGAGGCGCACGATCTGATCATGAAGGCGTGGCAGTCCAAAGAGATCTTCGCCTGGAACGGCAAGTACTTCAAATTGCCGATGGTCAATCTGTGGCCGCGCCCGCTGCAGAAGCCGCATCCCCCGGTATGGATTCCGGGCAGCGGCAGCCTCAGCACCTGGGACTTCACCGCCAAGCATAACCATTGCTATTGCTTCCTCAGCTACTACGGCAACAACCTCGGCAAGCGCGTGATGGACGGCTTCTGGGAGTTCGTCGCCAAGAGCAACCTGGACGCCAATCCGTATCGCGCGGGCTTCCTGCAGCTCGTGGTGGTGGCCGAGAGCGATGCCAAGGCCGAAGAGCTCTACTACCCGCACATCCGTTATTTCTACGACAAGTGCTTGCACATCCTGTGGGATTACCAGGCCGTGCCCGGCAACCAGGACCATCGCAGTCTGGTCAACAGCGTCAAGAATCTGTACCCGATGCAGCTCGACCTGATGTCGAAGGTGCCGAACTGGAAGTACAAGGATTTCGTCGAGAACCAGTTCGTGATCGGCGGCAGTCCCAAGTCGGTGACCGACCAGCTCAAGGCCGCGGTCAAGAAGCTGCGCGTGGGCAACTTGATGGTGCTGCTGCAAATCGGATCGATGCCGCACGAGCTGACGCTCAAGAACATCGATATGTTCGCGCGCGAGGTCAAACCGCACTTCCGCGACATGTGGGACGACGAGTGGGAGAACCAGTGGTGGCCCGAGCGGCTCAAACAAAGGAAGCCGGCGGTCGCGCGTCCGGGCGCCGCGCATCCCACGATGGAGCGTGCGGCGAAGTAGATAGCGCGCGTCGCGCGCTCGCGCCCCAGGCGCATAGCAAGTTCTTCGCAAGCCCGGCGCCGGCTCGACCAGCCGGCGCCGGGCCCTGAATAAGCCGCGGAAATCGACGAAGGGGCAGAGAAGGCCATGGCCGGAGCACAGGAACGCATCGTCAACGTTTGGGACGACAAGATAAAGGCGCACGTGAAGGTCGCGGGTTCGGGCCCGGCGCTGGTTTTTCTGCATGGCGGATGGGGTCCGCAGTGGACCGAATTCCATGACACGCTGGCGCGCAATTTTACCGTGTACGCGCCCGACCATCCGGGCACCAGCGACGGTGACCCCGAATCCCATCGCGCACTCGACGACATGTGGGACCTCGCGCTCTTTTATGATGAGTTGTTCGACAAGCTCGGCCTCGACAAACCGGCGCTGGTCGGACATTCCTTCGGCGGGATGGTGGCGAGCGACGTCGCGGCGAATTTTCCCAAGCGCGTGGGCAAACTGGTGCTCATCGACTCGCTGGGCATCTGGCTCGACGATTCGCCGATTCGCAATTACATGGTGACGCCCATCACCGAGCTCGTCCCGATGATCTTCGCCAACCCCAACCATCCGTCAGTCGGAACCTTCGTGCCCAATCCGACCGACACCGAGGCGATGGTGCGCACGCACTGGGCGCTCGGATGCACCGGCAAGTTTTGCTGGCCGCTCCCCGACAAGGGACTCCGCAAACGCATCCATCGCGTGAGCGCGCCAACCCTGGTGCTATGGGGCAAGCAGGACCACCTGGTGCCGGCCGCCTATGCCCACGAGTTCGTCAAGCTGATCAAGGGCGCGAAGGTGGAGCTCATCGACAAGGCCTCGCACATGCTGCCGATAGAGCAGCCGGCGGCGGCGGCCAAGGCGGTGGCGGATTTCGTCAAGCGTTAGCGCCTCGGGCGCCAACCGATGTGGGGAGAAGAGGGAGACAGCAGAAAATGAGAGGACGGATCATCAAATCAACGTGCCTTGTGCTCGTGGCGGCGTTCGCGGCCGCGGCGACCTGCATGGCCGCAAACCTCGACGGAGTACCCGTGCGCAACACCGGCCATTACGCAATTATCGACACCGATCGCGGCATCGTCGTAATCGAGCTCTACAATACCGTCGCCCCCAAGACGGTTGAAAACTTCGAGACCCTGACCAAGAAGGGCTTCTACAACGGCCTCACTTTCCATCGCGTGGTCCCCGGCTTTGTGGTTCAGGGCGGCGACCCCAAGGGTGACGGCAGTGGCGGCCCCGGCTACGATGTGCCGGCCGAAATCAGTCCGGCCGAAAAACATCTGCGCGGCTCGGTCGCGACCGCGCGCCTGGGCGACGCAGTCAATCCGGATCGCAAGTCCAGCGGCAGCCAGTTCTACATCTGTCTCGAGCCGCAGCCCGGCCTCGACGGCCAGTACACGGTTTTCGGCGGCGTGATCGAAGGGATGGCCGTGGTCGACAAGATTCAGGTCGGTGATCACATGAAGAAGGTCACGCTCGCCTCCGAGCCGCCGAAATAAGTCCGCGCGATCGGGATTCGGAAATCGGCAGACGGGAAGCGGCGGCCAAGCTTGGCGGGATGCGGGATGGTAGCTGGAGCTTGGCGGGATATTAGGTTGACGGGCGCATGAGCATCGGCGCGAGCGAGCATCCGGCCGGGGCCTACTTCACCGTCGACGTTCATCTGCACACCAATCGCGGCAGCGCCGATTCCAATCTCGCGCCGCGCGACCTGGTCGAGCGCGCCCGCGCCATCGGCATCGGCGCCGTCTGCATCACCGAGCACGATACGATGTGGCCGCTGGCCGAGGTCGGCGAGGCGGCACGGGAGGCCGGAGTCCTGCTGCTGCGTGGGATGGAAGTGACGACCGACATGGGGCATATCGGGGTCTTCGGCCTCGATACTTATCTCGGTGGAATCTACAAGCTCTCCGAGTTGCGCCGGGTGGCCGATAAGAGCAGCGCGATCCTGATTGCCAACCATCCGTTTCGTTACCGGCTCGACGCGCGGATGTCTTTTATGAACTCCGACCACGAACCGATCGACCCGGCCCATCCGGACCGTGCGGCCAAGCTCGAGATTTTCCGGATGGTTGACGCGGTGGAAGTGCTTAACGGCGCATGTTCCGAAGAGGAGAACCTCTTCGCGCTCAAGGTTGCCGAGCACCTGGGGTTGGCCGTGGTGGCCGGCAGCGATTCCCATTCGGCGAGCTCTATCGGATGCGTGACGACGCTGTTTTCCGAGCCGGTGCGCACCGAGCGCGACTTGATTGACGCGATTCGTTCGCGCCGCTCGCGCGCCGGCCGCGGCCTGCTCAAAAACGCAGTCACCCCATTCGAGCTTGCGGCCGCGTAGGGCGTCCCGCGCGCCGCTCTTCCTGTTTCCCTCCCCCGGACACGGGAGAAGGAGTCGGAATCGATCGCGGGTATTCCCGATTTCTCAACCGCCTAGGCGCTCATCGCGTTACGATTTCTTTACGATGGTTGTGGAGTAAACAGCGCGCAGGATAAAATCCATCGGAATCCCCGCAACCATGGCAGTCAATCGCGATCGTCTAGCTCTCATCGAAGATATCTCCGCCATCGGCGGCGACGCCGCCAATACGCTGCGCGAGACCCTGGACAAAATCGTCGCCGCGATCGCCGCCGGGATGGAGGTCGAGGTCTGTTCGCTCTACCTCTTCGACGCCCAGCGCGAGCGCCTGGTGCTGCGCGCCACGGTCGGCCTGGAGGAGGAATCGGTCGGCAAGGTCTCGATGCGGGTCAACGAAGGCCTGGTCGGATTGGTGGTCGAGCACGGCCAGCCGGTGACCGCGGCCGACGCGATCAGCCATCCGCGCTACAAATATTTCCCCGAGACCGGCGAAGAGCGCTATCACGCCTTTTTGGGCGTGCCGGTGCAGGACGGGCGGCAAAAACCGATCGGCGTGATGGTGGTGCAGACGCTGCGCAGCCGCAAATTCGGCCCCGGCGAAGTGCGCCTGCTCAAGACCGCGGCCAACCAGGTCGCGCAAATCCTTTCGCACTTTCGCCTGCGCGAGACGCTTGCGACCAAGGAAAAGGAACGCGACGAGTATCGCCGGCGGATGATCGAGGCCAACCGCCAGCTCAAGGGCTACGAGAAGATCGGTGGCGAGACCCGGGTCAAGGCGCCCGTCAAACTGCGCCGCCCGCGCCTGGTCGGCCTGGCGGCGGCGCCCGGCTTTGGCCACGGCGGCGCACACGTGGTCGGCACCTTCCTCAGCACGATCGATCGCAACCTGAAAACGCGCGACATTCGGGCCGAGCACAAGCGGCTGGAAGAGGCGCTGGTGCGCTCGCTCGCCGAACTCGACGCGGTGCGGCATCGGATGGCCTCGCTGATGCCGGAGTCCGAGCTCAAGATTTTTGACGCGCACAAGATGATCCTGCAGGACGATGAGTTCGTCGGCCGGATTCGCGACATCGTGGCCTCGGGCTACGCCGCGGAGAGCGCCCTGTTCCGGGTGATCGACGAGCTCAGCGCGCAACTGCTGGCGGTGGCCGACGGCTACCTGCGTGAGCGCGCCACCGACTTCCGCGACGTCGGTCATCGCCTGCTCCGCCACATGCGCCAGGACGACCGGCGCAATCAGTTCAGCAAATCCACCATCCTGGTCGCCGAAGAACTGACGCTCTCGCAACTGACGCTGGTCTCGCACGAAAACCTGGTCGGTATCGCGCTTGAGTCGGGCGGCACGACCTCGCACGCCGCGCTGCTGGCGCGCGCCTTCGAGATTCCCACCGTGGTCGGCGTCGACCACCTGATGGAGTCGGTGGCCGAGGGCGATAACCTGGTGATCGACGGCAACTCGGGCATCGTGTACGTCAATCCGGCGCCCGAGGTCGAGCGCGAATACCAGGTGCTGCACAAACGCTACGACGCGTTTCGGCGCGACCTGATGGCCGAGGGCGACGAACCGGCCGCCACCCGCGACGGCAATCGCGTCCAGCTGCTCGCCAACATAGCGCTCTATCACGATATCCCGCTGGCGCTAAGGTATGGCGCCGAGGGCGTGGGCCTGATGCGTACGGAGTTCTCGTTTCTGACCTACGAGGACTTCCCCGACGAGAATCAGCAGATCGCGCTGTACACGCGGATGCTCGAGGCGGTGGGCAAGCGGCCGGTGACGATTCGCACGCTCGACATCGGCGCCGACAAATATCCGCCTTACATGCGGGTGCCGCGCGAGGACAATCCGTTCCTCGGATGGCGCTCGATCCGGATTTCGCTGGAGATGCCGAGCCTGTTCAAGGTCCAGCTCCGCGCCATCCTGCGCGCCGCCGTGCGCCATGAAGTGAAGATCATGTTTCCGATGATCTCGAGCCTCGAGGAGTTGCGCCGCGCGCGCGAATTGCTGGCCGAGGCGCAGGGCGAGTTGTTCCGCGAAGGCTTGGAGCACAATCCAGCGGTCAAGGTCGGAATCATGGTCGAGGTGCCCTCGGCGGTATGGCTCGCGCCGCGGCTCATCCGCGAGGTCGATTTTTTCTCAATCGGCACCAACGATCTCATCCAGTATCTGCTGGCCGCCGACCGCAACAACCCGCGCGTCGCGCACTTATATGAGGCGCTCCACCCGGCGGTGCTCTCGGCGATTGCCGAGGTCGTCAACGTGGCGCGCGCCGCGGGCAAGGAAGTCTGTATCTGCGGCGAGATGGCCTCTGACCCCCTGGCCACGCTGTTGCTGGTCGGGATGGGCCTCGATGAGCTGAGCCTGAGTCCGCTGTTCATCCCGGTGATTCGCAAAATCGTGCGCGAGACCAACTATCGTACTGCGCGACTCATCGCGCACGACACGATGGAGATGGCGAGCGTGCAGGAAATCAAGGGCTATCTCATCGAGCGCTATCGCGATTTGGGGCTGATCAAACTTGTGGAGATGTTCCGCTAGATGTTGAAGAATGTTTCCAGAATCAAAGGGTTTTGTCGATTAGGGGTTGTGGATGTGCGGCGGGTCTGCAATGTTGACTTCATAGGTCTGGATTAGTTAACTCTGACCGTTCGGTTAGAAGCCGTTTCGGCCGGTGCTTTCGATATTCTTCGGCAGTTGGCGAAGAAAAGGATCTGAATAATGGTGCTATTGGTCTGCCTTGGATGCGTTGCGCTGGTCGCCGGCGTCAGCGGCTACCTGGTCATTGGACGCAACCGCTACGGCGGCAAGCGCTCCGGACGTCCGCTCGAACTCGGCGCCTCGCAAAGCGCGCTTCGCCAGGGTTCGGTATTGCCCGAGCCATGCCGCACGATAAGGGTGTATTTCATCAAGCCGTCGCGTTACGACGAGAACGGCTACGTCCAGTTTTTCCGCTATGGCGTTCAGCCCAACAACACGCTGACCGTGCTGGCGGCGCTCAACGATACTTTTAACAAGCGCTACTCCGCCGCGCGCAACGTCTATCTGCAGACCGTGCTGTGGGACGAGATTTGCGACGGCGCGGTGTCGCCCGAAACCATCGTGGCGATTAAGGAAAAGGCCCGTGAGGACGGCGTCGAACTGCTCATCGGACTCTCCGGGGTGCAGTCCAACCAGTACCCGCGCGGCCGCGATCTCGGACTGCAGTTCGTGGCCCAGGGCCTGCCCACGATGATGGGCGGTTTTCACGTAAGCGGCTATCCGGAGTCGGTAAAGTTCCTCAACAGCTGCGGCATTACCACGATCGTGGGCGAGGCCGAGAACCTGTGGGGCCAGATCATCGAGGATTTCCTGCGCGGCGAACTGAAGATCCACTACTCGGTCACAGAAGGCATCCGGGCCAAGACCGGCCAGGAAGACATCATCGTGCCGCTCATCACCGAGGCCCAGTTGCCGGTGATCGACGATCGCTATCTGACCCGCTTCTTCAATGAAGCGATGACCACGATCGACACCTCGCGCGGATGCCCGTTCACCTGCTCGTACTGCAGCGTGAAGAATGTGATGGGCCGCACGATGCGCTCGCGCGAGCCCGACGCGGTCGTGCACTGGGTCCGTGACGCGATCCGCTTCCATGGTATCGAATCGCTGTTCCTGGTCGACGACGATTTTTTTCGCAGCCCGCGCTGGGAGGAAATCCTGACTGGCCTGGTCGAGGTCAAGAAGGAGCACCCGCGGCTCAGCTTCATGATGCAGGTGGACGTCGACGCGTCGTGCTACGCCGACGTCGCGCCGGGAGAGACCGAGGGCGCCAAGCATCGGCGCAGCAAGCGCTTCGTCGAACTGGCGGCGCGGGCCGGATGTTACCAGGCTTTCGTCGGAATCGAGTCGCTTAACCCCGACAACCTCAACTTCGCGACCAAGTATCAGAATACCGACGACCGCCAGCATCGGATGAAGATCGAGGAGTCGCGCGCGCGCGTGCTCGATAAATACCGCCGCGTGGTCGACAACTGGCATCGCGTCGGCATCTCCGTGCACGCCGGCTACATGCTGGGTTTTCCCTTCGACGGCCCCGACTGCGGACGAATCGCGGCCAAGACGCTGCGCAAGCTCGGCTTCGACATCGTTTCGTTCTTTATCATGACGCCGCTCCCGGGTACCGAAGACCAGGTTCGCTACGCCAAGGAAGGCGCGATCATCGATTGGGATTTCAACAATCTCGACTCCCAGCACGTCACGCTCAAGCATGACCGGCTGGACACCGACTCCTGGATGCGCGCCTATCGCGACGCCTTTACCGGCTTCTATTCGTTCGCGAGCCTGCTCAAGACGATCTTTACCGTGGCCGGCGGCCGCAACCTGGATGCTGAAGCGCGGCGCTCCACGCTGCGCCAGTTCATGTATTATTTTTTCAGCTACCGCCAGGGGCGCCATCCGATGGTCGGCGGAGTGTGGCAGATTCTTCGGCGTGACGTGCGGCGTGCCGCGATCACCGACGACGAGGCCTATCGGCATTACCTGGGTGGGATGCGTTTCGACGCGATCCTGCGCGGCGACGGCGGCGGTTTCGCGGCGGCGCCCGCCTGAAGTAGCGGGCGAAAGCCCAGGTTCTTAGCAGTTATCGCCCGCGCGATCTCTTTGCGGGCGCGACCTTTCGCTTCCCGCGCCCGCCGGCGTACAAAAGCGCCGACGTGCGCCTTCCTTTCGCCCAACCCCCATATAGCGGCTGCACGCCTCGCGTAATAGGATAGCAGCGCCTATGGATACTCCATTATTTGCGCCGCTACAAAGTTTCCTGGTGCCGGGGCCCGAACGCCTTGCCGCGGAGCTCGTGCTCGGAGCGCTCGCGCTCATCCTGCTGAGCATTTACGTACGCGGTCCGATCGGGACGCTTTGCCGGGTCGCGGTCTTCATCGGTGCGATGGCCGTCATCATCGGGGGCACGGCTATCCTGATGAACAACGTCTCGCTGGCCGGACCGCCAAACCCGGCTGTGCGGCTGCATCGTTTCCTGACCGTGGACTGGGCCGCCACCAGCGACAAGGGCGATGGCGCTGCGGTTTGCGCCGATCCGGTTGAACTAGCCGGCCGTCAGCCGGCGGACGCCGAGCATCACGAACGACGTCATCTGCGGCGCACCGCCGCGCACACCGAACCCGCACCCGCCGCGACTCCCGCGGCCGTCGCGGGCCGTGTGGACGGCAGGCCGGCGCAGCCCGGCTATCCCGAGCTGGTGCGCAATTCGTACCCCGGCATCCCGCCCGCGCGCCTGATGCAGGTCGTCGCCTCCACGGTCAGTGGACTGCCAGGATGGGAGATTGTGAGCTCCGACCCGGCCAAGCTCACTATCAATGCGGTGTATCATACGCGCCTGCTGGGTCTCACCGACGACGTGAGAATAATCGTGACCCCGCGCAGCGAAGTTGACGTGTGCTCGCGCTCGCGCGTCGGCGAGCCAGGTTCGCAATCACCGCTGGCCGCCTTTCATGGAGACTTCGGCGCCAACATCGGCCATATCAAGGAGCTAGACCTCGCGCTCGCGCCGGCTGCCGATGAGGCGTATCGTCGGGTTGAGATCGAGCAGACGGCCCAACAGCATGGAGTTAAGATGCCCAGGCCGTAATCCGCGCTTCGAGAACGCGGGAATTGAGCGGGTTCTGAGCCGGGACTTGACCCGCCACCCCCGCGCGCCGGAGCATTGTCTTCTGGGTTTGATCTTCAGGCATCCGTTTTTCAGGAAGTTTCGGGATCGAAATTTCATTTTCACGAAGCGGTAAATCAAGATGCTGCGCGAAGCGCAAATCGACGCATTGGCGAATCACCTGGTGAACGGGCTGGTCTCGCGCGGCATTATCAAGCCGCGCGCCGACGTAAAGGACCTCGTTGCTTGCGTGGTCGAGCTGATGTCCCAGAACTTCGAAACCGAGGCCCGGATCGATGACGAGGCCGACAAGATGGCCGAGGAACAGGCGCGGCTCAATCCCGGCGTCGACGCGACCCGGCTGCGCTCGATGATCCGCCAGCGCCTCGCGCAGAAGCGGAATTTCACTCTTTAGACGGCGAATGGCGGCGCTGTTCGCGGCGCTAAGCCAGTGTGGGGCGATGCGATGAAGCTCAGCGAGGAACGAATTCTTTATCTGGCGCGCGAGTCGGTCGCACGGCTGCGCGATGAGGGTCTGGCCGAGATGCCCAACTTTGCCCTGGCCTTGCGCCAGGCGCGCGACCTTATCGCAGGATGGGAAGAGCAGGGCGACGCCATCGACGAGATCGTCAGGCGCAAGATCATTTCGCTCAAGCGCGGCGTGGTCGAAGGCAGCAGCGAATGGAACATCCTGTTCCGCCGCTACCGTGACGAAGAATTGCGCAAGAAAGGCCCGCGCTGAAAACGGCCCGCGCGGAATAACCGCGGAATAATCTGTTGCTTATGGATCCCAAGGAATTCGTCGCGCGCTCGGAGGCCTGCATCGACCGCGTGGCCAAATGGCTCGAGGATTTCGACCCCGACGAAGTCGACTACAGCGCCGGCGACGGCGCCTTGACGATCGAGTTTCCCGACGCCGCCCGCTTCGTACTGAGCCGTCAAAGCGCGACCCTGCAAATCTGGCTGGCGGCCGGCGCTCACGGATGGCATTTCGACTATGACCCGGCGACCGACCGCTGGATTGACGACAAGGACGGCTGCGATCTTTACCAGCGGCTGGCCGAATCGCTCGCCGAAAAGCTGGGGCGCCCGGTCGAGTTCGAGGCCTGAAGCGTGCAAATTGGCGGAAAATCCGTCGAGAACGGTGCTACGCGATCGTGCAATTGATTCAAACCCAGTTTTAATTACCCAAAGACCCTTTCCTGGCCTCCGGTCAAATTCGTCCACTAGGCCCTTTAGGCTCAGATGCTTTGCGTTTCCGCCGCAAGTCGGCTAGTTTTGGGGATTGGCACTCGGGCTTCGCGAGTGCCAATTGACAATTGGTCACCTGTGATTAATTTACTGAGCGCGGAAATTGGTTCCGCTCGACCCACAATAACATCGAGGCAAGGAGGCTGCTGGTCCCCATGAAAATCAGACCGTTGGGAGATCGGATTCTGGTCAAGCGCATCAAGGAAGAAGAGAAAACCAAGGGCGGGATCATTATACCGGACACCGCCAAGGAAAAGCCGCAAGAGGGCAAAGTCGTCGCGGTGGGCAAGGGCAAGATGACTGAGCAGGGCAAGCTGCTGGCGCCCGACGTGAAGGCCGGCGACAAGATCCTGTTCGGCAAGTATTCCGGCAGCGAAGTGAAGATCGAGGGCGAGGAGCACTTGATCCTGCGCGAGGACGACATCCTGGGCGTGCTCGAGTAGTCGCTGCGCCGGTAACCTCAGCATTCAGGTAACGCTCAGCGTTGAATTGACAGTCGAATAATCGGCTTTCCAAATTTCCTAAATTTCGAGGAGAACGAACAACCATGGCAGCCAAAACAGTGCGTTTTGCCCAGGAGGCCCGCGAGAAGATTCTGCGCGGCGTCAATGTCCTGGCCGACGCTGTGATCGTGACGCTCGGCCCCAAAGGGCGCAACGTCGTGCTCGAGAAAAGCTTCGGCGCTCCCACCGTGACCAAGGACGGCGTAACCGTCGCCAAGGAAATCGAACTCGAAGACAAGTTCGAGAACATGGGCGCCCAGATGGTCAAAGAGGTCGCTTCCAAGACCTCCGACGTCGCCGGTGACGGCACCACCACCGCTACCGTGCTTGCGCGCTCGATCTACACCGAAGGGATGAAGATGGTCGCCGCCGGCCATGACCCGATGTCGCTCAAGCGCGGAATCGATCGCGCCGTCGAGTCCGTGGTCAGCGAACTCAAGGGCCTCTCCAAGCCCACCAAGGACCGCCGCGAAATCGCCCAGGTCGGCACCATCTCGGCCAACAACGACTCCACCATCGGCGACATCATCGCCGAGGCGATGGAGAAGGTCGGCAAGGAAGGCGTGATCACGGTCGAGGAAGCCAAGGGCCTGGAGACCACGCTCGAAGTGGTCGAGGGCATGCAGTTCGACCGCGGCTACCTCTCGCCCTACTTCGTCACCGATCCGGAACGGATGGAGGCCAAGCTCGAGGACGCTTACGTTCTGATCCACGAGAAGAAAATTTCCTCGATGAAAGACCTGCTGCCGGTGCTCGAGTCGATCGCCAAGACCGGCAAGCCCTTCCTGCTGATCGCCGAGGAAGTCGAAGGCGAAGCGCTCGCGACCCTGGTGGTCAACAAAATCCGCGGCACGCTCAGCTGCGTGTCGGTCAAGGCGCCGGGCTTCGGCGACCGCCGTAAGGCCATGCTCGAGGACATCGCGATCCTCACCGGCGGCAAAGTGATTGCCGAGGAACTCGGGATCAAACTCGAGAGCGTGACGCTCCAGGACCTCGGCCGCGCCAAGCGGATCGTGGTCGACAAGGACAACACCACCATCATCGACGGTGCGGGCAAGAAGTCCGAGATCGAAGGCCGCATCAAGCAGATCCGTGCCCAGATTGACGAGACCACCTCCGACTACGACCGTGAAAAGCTCCAGGAACGCCTGGCCAAGCTGGTCGGCGGCGTGGCCGTGATTCGGGTCGGCGCTGCGACCGAGATCGAAATGAAGGAGAAGAAGGCGCGCGTCGAGGACGCGCTGCATGCCACTCGCGCCGCGGTCGAAGAAGGGGTGGTTCCGGGCGGTGGCGTGGCGCTCATTCGGGCGCTTTCGGCGCTCGACGGACTGCGCGCGGGCGAGGACGAGAAGGCCGGTATCAACATCATTCGCAAGGCGCTTGAGGATCCAGCACGCTGGATCGCCACCAATGCCGGATGGGAAGGCTCGGTGGTGGTCGACAAGATCAGAAACAACAAGGGCCCCTTCGGTTTCAACGCTTCGACCGAGGAGTTCGAGGACCTGATGAAGGCCGGAATCATCGATCCGACCAAGGTCGTGCGCAGCGCGCTGCAGAACGCGGCTTCGGTCGCGAGCCTGCTGCTCACCACGGAGTGCATGGTGGCCGAGAAGCCCGACGAGAAGGGCGGCAACCAGCCGCAGATGCCTCCGGGCGGCATGATGTAAGGACTGCTTGAGCAAGACGTAAGGACTGCTTAGGATTGTCCCGCGCGCCAGCTGGCGAGTGGACAAACATGAACGCAGGCGGGCGACGGTCCCTCACCGGGACCGTCGCCCGTTCTTTTTTTTCCCGCGCGGGGGCACGCCTCGCGCGCCGCCCGCTCCCGCCTCACGTGGTGCGATGCTGGCCGCGAAGCGGCCAGCATCG
>DATJID010000056.1:0-23904 GCA_035493515.1 Binataceae bacterium (SeqCode)
GCAAAGAATAGATGAACAACATGCAGCCGATAAAAAACATGCCTCGGGGGTAGGCGAGCAAAGCCAGGACAAAATGCATCGCGAGCGGGGCGTATCGACGCGTCGCTGCTACTCCGATTACGAACACGGAAATTGCTACGCAAACCGACCAAAATCGTCTAACGTTCACAGCGCTAAATTTTGCGATTCCAAACCACAGCAGGATGGCGATAGATGCGTCGAGAACCAGCAGAAGCAACTCTATTGGTACAAAACGCAGACCAACTGCCGCGGCATAGCGAACGCCATGCGTTTTCATGAAATACGACCCCGGGCTGAAATTCCAGTTATCGTGCAGAATGAAGCCGGGTGTGACTTTCCAGAAGAACCATCCATAGCTCACTATGCAGACCGCGACACCCGGAGCGCATTGTAGGATCCCCCTGAGGAGAGCTCGCGGCGATCTTCGAAGCATGGCATCTGCCAAGAGCATGAACGCGAGCATGATGTAGCACGAGACGCCAAATTCCGGTTTGCAGAGTAGGGCAAGCCCTGCCGCCACCCCTGCGAGCATCAGGTTACGTCCGGTTCGCCCAAGGACATGCCTCACCGCAAAAAAGGCGCATAGAAGAGCGAGCAGCAGGCCGAGCGTGGCCGCATACGCGTAAGGAAAAATGTAGTTAAAAATCGAATCGTATAAAAAGGTCGAGCTTACAAATCCCTGAAGCAGAATCACGATGGCGGCTGTTAGGCCGACGGCGCGCCCCGCGAGCATTTCTCCGACATCGAATAAAAGAAGCGCACACCCAGTCGCAAGCGTTAGTCCGAAAAGGTAAAAGACGTAGAGATGCTTCCCGAAAAGGCCAAGCAATACGGCCGCGGTATATGGCTCCAGCGGTCCGTAGGGATACCAAACATCGCGATACAGCAGCTTGCCGCGGAGAAGCTCTGCCGGAACATACAGTTCGCGCCCGCAGTCCACTTGGATATTGCCCCAGTGAGCCCAAGTGAGCCCAGCCAAAATCAGCGCAGTTACCACTATTACGCTGCGTGCTGCAGCATCGGGCCATTTGTGAAGTAACGCTAGTGCTTGGAGCTTGGCCACTTTGCCTTCGTCAAGATCCTTCGCCGTTTGTTGTGCTTGTTGCATGGCGTCACACCTAGTCGCTAGAATGATCGGTGACCGCCGGCTCAGACTTATTATTCAGCGAAATCAGCAATTCATTGGCCCGAGCTAATTGCTCGCGAGTAAAAGTCATCAGCAGCCAGCCACTAGGTTCTTCAGTCTCGAGCACGCTTGCCGCCAACTTGTCGGGATATGGATAGTAGATGCCACTCGTGACCCGGCGAAGCTGCTCGACCATCGGCGCCGCAGCTGAATACCAGAGCTGCGCGCCCACGCTCACCAGCCCATCCGAAGTTTTACCGAGCCAGACTCCATCGAGCAGGTGCGGATCGACATTTTGCTTCGATTCGACCGGCAGGCCGGGAATCACCAGCGTCGGGGGTCCGACCAGAGCCCCCTTGGGTATTAGATTCAGTTCCTCGGCCTTCAGAACGCTTAGAGAATCGAGACTTCCTCCGTCCGCCAAGAATTTCTCGGCGCCTGCGACCAAAGTCACGAGTCGTCCGGTGTCGAAGCGCCTCCGCAGACCGCGCCAGGTTGCTTCCACATCGAGTGCCGGTTGTTTTGCGACCTTGAATAGCCAGACGTCATCGACCTTGATTGGCTGCGCATCAACAGTCGTTAGCAGCGTTCGCCACACCGCAAGCTGGTTGTCCAAGACGACAATTGTCTCGACATTATGAGCGGCAATAAACGCTCTAAATTGGTCAGCCGCGTCAGGCACGAAGGCGCGCTGTGTGAGGCTCGGGAAGATCGGCCATCGCAAAAACGCTGATGGCTCCGGATAGGGCAATATACCTTCCGCCATTTTGAAGTGCATCTGCGTTTGCGACTGCCACAGCATGCAATTGCCGGTATAGCCATAGGGCAGGATCAAGACTATTTGGTTCTCTGGCAAGTAACGCCGATAAGCGCCGTCGCGAAAGAAGGCCGGCGTGTCGACCGGTCTGAGCCAGTAAGCGGGCGAAGTATTGGGCAAGTTGAACAAAATCACCGCGGTGACGAGGGTGATTTTAGCGCCCAGCGTCTTGACGTCGCGAGCAAAATAGCATGTGCAGATGATCGCGAGTACCAGAAAGCTGTACATGGAAAATCGCACAGGCATGGCGTTTTCCAGCAACGGCAACTTCGCCATCATCCACCACGGCAAGACGAGCCTCAACGGATGGCCCGGCAGATATATGTGCAAGATCGGCCCAAGCGAGAAGGCTATCGCTCCGGCGAGGCAGTATGTCAGTAGCTTGCCAGCGGGCTCCGCCCAATGACGGTGAACGTATAGGGCTACGATTAGCAGCAGTGGCAGGCCTATGTATGCTCCGGCTTCCACCGTCCATCCGCTGACAAATCCGGCCGAGATCGATCTGAACAAGGCAAGTCGCCCGAGCTGATTGATCGGCGTAGGGACCAGAAAGTTCGATGGATAGGCGGAAAAGGCCGGCGGTATGTAACGCCCCATAATATGGAGCCTGTAAACAAAGAAGTAGTATAGGTAAGGGCTCACCACGATAAGTGTAATTCCATAGGCACATAGAATGGGCGGGAATAGGCGGGGTATCTCGTGACCAGCCCGATCGGGACTGAATGTCCAGGCTAAGAACAAAGCAAATGCACCCAACATCGTCATAGTTGCGAAGACTTCAAGCGAGAGGAGAAATTCCATGAGCAGAATTGCGCTCAGTAGAAATGTGAAATTGCGCGCGGTGATTTCGTCGCCGATACGGCGCAACGCGAGATAGACACACAAGGGGACCGGAAACGCCAACAGCATGTGCAGATGGCCGCATATCAGTTGGCCGAGCATAAAAGCAGAGAAGCCGAATATGTAACCACCTAACAAAGACGCAATATCGTCGCGTGTTATATAGCGGCACAGCAGGAATGCGCAGAAAGCATTAATCGGGAGGCTTAGCACACAGAGAATGTTGTAACTCGCGACGGATCCCAGCGTGGACGTTAGCGGGCTGGCCAGGATGCTCGCAAATGGGATGCTGGTTCCCCAGGCAAAATTAAAACCTGATGGAGCCCAGATAGCTTTCGTAAGTAGCGGATTAAGACCGTTGGCCAGCGCATGCGGCCACCAGACCAGGCTCCACATCATCAAGCCGGGATCTACGCCTATGCCAAAATACAAATCGGAGAGATGTCCGAACAGCGCGCGGCCGAAAAATACAATTGAAAGCGTCAGATAAAAGGTAAACGCTCGGAGGGCGGGCAGGTCGCACGTGCGTCCAGATTTGCGGAGCCGCATCATCATCGACGGATCCCGTCGCGCCCGTATTCGTCGATACTGGAGGTGGGGTCCCGCGGTCCTGTCTTGGTGCTTAGCAAAGCGGCCGCCTGAGAGAGCTGCGCGCGCGTAAACGTGAACAGCAGCCATCCGTCGTCCGCGTCGCGGCCGGGCGCCGTTTCTCCAAGCTCGTGCGGATAGGGAAAATAGATTCTGGTGGACACTGTACGAAGCTTGTCGATCAGGGGAGCCGCCGCTACATGCCAGGCTTCCTCGCCCACCACTGCCAATCCATCGGGAGTTTTTCCGATCCAGACCCCGTCGGTAAAATGAGGGTCTCGATTCTGTCTGGAATAGTCTTGCACACCGGGGGCAGTCAGAATGGATGGTCCAACCAGCTCATTGTTTGATATCAGGGCTGATTCCTCAGCCCGGTGCACAGTTAAGGAGTTGAGGTCGCCTCCGTGGGACAAATATTTCTCCGAGCCCACGATCAAGGCACTGAGACGCTCCGTGTCGAAACGACTCCGCAGACTGCGCCACGTCATCTCTACGTCGGGCACACCCATTACTCGCAGTCGATAGATGGAAACGCCTTTCGCCCTGACTGGATGTGCATCCAGGATCGAAAGGAAAGCCTGCCACGTCGGCAACACGCCATCAGTGACGATTATTGCGGTGACACGGTGCTCTGCCGCAAAGGCCTTGAACTGATCTGCGGCATCGGGAACGTATGCTCGCTTGGTCAGGCTTGTAAAAATAGGCCATCGTCGAAAGTCGCTGGGAGGAGGCGCAGTGGTGCCTTCCGCCATATCGAAATACATCTTCGTTTGCGCCTGCCAGAGCATACTGTTCCCCGTGTACGCATACGGCAGAATCAGGACATTTTTCCCCTTCGACAGGTAGTGCCGATAAGTGCCGTCTCTGAAGAAAGCTGGCGTATCCAAAGGCGTCAGCCAATAAGCGGCCGAACTGTTCGGAAGGCTGAATATGATTAACGCGGCCGTCAAAATTGCTCTTGCCGATGCGGTCGAGAGGTCGCGAGCCAGATAGCATGCTGAGATGATCGCCAGTAACAGGAATGTGTACATGGTGAAGCGGGCGGGATAAGCGTTTTTCAACAGCGGCAATTTGGCAAAAATCCACCAGGGTAACGCAACTCGGAATGGAAAAGCCGGCAGGTTTATATTCAGTGTCGGGCCCAGTGAAAGCAGGATAACGGCGGCAAGACCGTACCCAAGGAGCTTGCCCTCGCGCTCGGACCAATGACGGTACGCGAAGACTACGGCAATCAGCGCCAGCGGTAGGCTTATATAGGCACCGGCTTCTCCCGTCCATCCCCCGATGAACCCCGCAGAAACCGAGCTGAACCATGGAAACCGGCCAAGTTCGATGCTTGGTGTAGGAATTAGGAGGTTCAAAGGATCGGCAGAGAAAAATGCTGCGGTTGAGTCCGGCGCGAGGCGCACGCTGTAAATAAAGAAATAATAAAAATACGGGGCGGCCGCTAGCGTGGCGACGCAGTAGGCGCAGGCGATCGGTGCAACGAGGTCGGAGATCCTTTCCCGGTATTGATCGGAACTGAATGACCAACTCAGGAGCAAACCGAGCGCGCCGAACATGGTGATCGTGGCAAAGATCTCAAGCGACAAAAGAAGTTGCGCGAACAAAATCGAGGCTAGTAGAAGGGTAAAATTGAGCCGGCTAATCTGTTCATCGATCCGGAGCAAGACCAGGTATAAGGACAGCGGAACAGCGAATACTAAAAGCAGGTGTAGATGCCCGGACGTGAGCTGGCCAAGCATGAATGGTGAGAAACCAAATATGTATCCGCCCAACAGAGATGCGGAATAGTCGCGCGTGATGTGCCAGCAAAGTATAAATGCGCAGAGCGCATCGATCGGCAAGCTCATCAGACACAGAACATTGTAGGTTGCGACGGGCCCGATCGTCAGCGTAAGGGGCGCGAAAAGCAGGCTCGCAAGAGTGATAGTGGTTGACCAGGTAAGATTGAAACCCAATGGTGCCCAGATGATTTTGGTCAGAAAAGGATTGACGCCATGAGCAAGCGCATGTGGCCACCACACCAGGCTCCACATCATCAATCCAGGATCTACGCCCTTCCCGAAGTAAAAATCGGAAAGATATCCGAGCAGACCTCGACCGAAAACAATGATCGAGATGGTAAGGTAAAGGGCGAACGCATAAAGCGCGCGCAGGCCGCAAGCTCTTTGCTCAATGCTACCTGCTGCCGATGGCAATCGAGGTCGCTCGACGGTACCGGAATCTACTGCAGGCACGCGATGCAGCGCCACTTTGGATTATTCCACGACACCTGACATCTGGCACGAGATCCTTACTTTATTGCGGATTCGATGCGTGCGAAAACAGGGTCGAGAGCTTTCCCGCCGGCGACGTTCCCTGCGGCGTTGCGTCTAGTAGAGCCGCCGCCCGGCGCAATTGTTGCCGATCGAAGATCATCATCAGAAATCCGTATGCGTGCGTATCGGATACCGGCGCGTCCGACGACAGCCTGGTGGGAAATGGAAAGTATATCTCGCTAGTGACACCGCGAAATTTTGCTATCAGCGGCATCGGATACCATACGTACTCCCCTATGGCGACACGATCGTCGGACCACGAAGACAGCCATGTTCCGTAGACAAATCGAGGATCGACCACCGGTCGACGCCCAGCCAGGGTAGAATCAAACCGGGCCGATGGACCAACCAGCTCTTCCCGAGGCAAGAGGTTTTGGTCGAGCGCACCAGTCATGGTCAAGGACGAGAGTGCGCCTCCCGCTGACAGATACTTCTCTGCAGTACGTACAAGGGCGGACAGACGCTGCGCGTCGAATCGGGTTCTCATATCGAGCAGGGCAGTCTTGGAGTCGGCCGCCGTTTCGGGACCGAGCCTGTAAAGCCAGACTCCGCCCACCCTGATTGGCGCTATATCCAAGGCGGTAAAGAGCGGTTGCCAAGTTCCCGCATCCCAGTCCGCGGCTATGACCGCGTTCACACCGTGAGCGGTAAGGAATGTCTTGAATTGTCGAGGTGCGTCGGGAATCCAGGAACGGTTTATGAAAGCCCCAAAAATCGGCCATCTATATAGCTCGTCCGAGCCTACGGGAGGGGCCATTCCACCCGCCATTGCGAAGAACATCTTCGTCTGGGCTTGCCACAGCATCGCGTTGCCATTGTCTCCATACGGAAGCACAAGGGTCGTTTCGCCCTTAGACAAGTATCTCTGAAAGAGGTTTGTGCGGAAGAATGAAGGAGTATCGACATTGCGGTCCCAAAAAGCGGAAGACAGGTTCGGCGTGTTAGCGGCGATGATCGAGAACACAATCGCCAACTTCAAAGGTAGTTTCAGGTCAGCAGTGGAAAGCCACAATGATGTGATGATAGCCAGATCCAGAAAAGCATACATTGCCAGACGCACGGTGACGATGTCGTTGAGGATTGGCAGCTGCATAAACAGCCGCCACGGCAGGTAACTGGGAATCTCACGACCCGCCACGTGCAGGATAGGCCCCAGCGACAAGACACAAAATATGATCAGCAAATCCGTTAACAGCTTGCCAAGAGGCTCTCGCCAATGCTGTCGCGCATAGAGCGCTGCGATCAATACTAGCGGCAAGCTCAGACAAGCACCGTTCTCAGCGATGCTCCCCCCTGGAAACCATACGGAAGCTGATTTCAAGAGAGAAAAGCGACCCAGTTCATTGGCCTGAGTAGGAACGATAAAGTTCAACAGGTCGGCATTAAAAAAGGACGGCGGCCAAATCGGCTTCGACGTAAAACCGAACTTGAAGAAATAGTAAAGGTAAGGGCTTACGACTATCAGCGTGGCGGTATAGCTTTTGGCCATCGGTTTGAGGAATGACAACATACGTTGTTTGATCTGATTATCGTTCGTCAACGCGACGCCCAAGCCCAAGGCGATCACACCAAACATCGTCATTGTCGCGAAAATCTCGAGCGACAGGAGGAACTGTACCAACAGCAGCAGCGTCATCAATCGGACAAAGTTGCGTTCTGATATTTCATCAGCGATCTGACGCACCGCAAAGTACACCGTCAGCGGGACCGGAAATACGGTTAATAAAGGTAGATCGCCGAACGTCAGGTGACCCAGTGTGAATGCCGAAAAGCCGAATATGTAGCCAGCCAGTAGCGAAGACAGGTAAGATCTCGTGATGTAGCGACAAAGAATAAAGGCACACCAGGCATCCAGCGGCAGGCTCAGTAAACAGAGGATGTTGAAAGCTGCAACCGGTCCGAGGGTCGCCGTAAGAGGACTGGCGATCACGCTGGCTAAAGGAATGCTGGTTTGCCACGCGAGGTTGAAGCCAGTTGGGGCGAAGATTGCAGACGAGAGGAGCGGGTTAATGCCATTAATGATCGCATGCGGCCACCAGACGAGAAACCACATCATGAGGCCGGGATCCGGTCCGGCCCCGATATGCAAGGTCGTCAAATTTCCGAAAAGTGAACGGCCAAAGAAGAGGAACGACAGTGCGAAATAGAGAACTAGCGCACCGAGCGAGCGGAAATCGCAAGCCTTCGGCGCAACGCCCGTCTCTATTGGCGGTTGTTCAGATCGCTTCGGGGTGTGACTAAATTCGTTTTCAGGAGCTGCTCGCTGTGTCACCCTGACAGCCTCCCATACCTGACCTCTTCCATCGACACAGACTCCTCGCATCTGTTCCGCGTCGGTACGCGCGCGACGCGGACCTCTCAAAAATTCACTTTTTCCCTGGCAGCTTGGTCGAAGAGGCTGTCCGCGCACGATCCCGGAGGCCCTCGAGCAGAGCATCACTTGGCGGAAAGCAAATTACCACAGGCTAGATCGTGCACAAGTTGCGCTGCTGGCTGAGGTTGTATCTGACGGACTTGTGGGCTCCTAAATGAGTTATCGACCGGTTTTCAGGCGAGGCCAAGCGTCCTTGCGGTAGCGCTCACTGAAAGTGGGTGACCATAGGCGCGACCTGTTAAACGGAACGAGCCGACGACGCACGTGCACTGGCGGGTTGTTATGCTGTTTCAAGCGAGGACAAAACTGCCGTCACTCCATCTCACGCGTTGCCAACCTGATTGGCGACGCCGCCCACTGAGTTCTCCAGGTTGTTCCCGATAAGTTGATAACCGCCGACCAGAGCAACGACGATGCAAACAAAAATGAGAGCATATTCGGTGTAGGTCTGGCCGCGAGAGGCTCCGAAGGCCGTTTCGCGGAGCCTAATGTATAGCCGCGTGATCAATTCCATCGTCAGCCTCCTTTAGTAACCCCAAGGTGGCTTGGCATCACCACGCCGCAAGATTACCCGAATAGACTTCAAATTTCATCCCCCTCGAACGCGAGCTATGAGACCCATTGCCCTTTCTTCGCATGCCTACGATTAGAAGTCTCTACTTTAAAGCATCCTAGACGAACTCTTTATAACAAAATTCAGCAAATATCCCCAAATTTCGTGGGCTTTCGCCCCTCCATTGCGCTATGAGTGGGGAGGCAGATGGAATTCGGAATCGGCATTGACACACACGTCGGCAAGTGGGATCTCGTTCGCTACGCCGAGGAACTGGGCTACGACCGCGCCTGGGTTCCGGATTCGCAGATGATCTGGTCGGATTGCTACGCGGTTCTCGCCCTGGCGGCTGCCAACACGGCTCGTATCAAAATCGGCACCGGCGTCGCGATAGCCGGCACCCGCATCGCGCCGGTCACTGCGCATTCCATCGCCAGCATCAATCAGATCGCCCCTGGCCGCACGTTCCTGGGAATCGGCACCGGCCATACCGCGATGCGCGCGATGGGGCAGAATCCGATGCCGGTTGCCGAGTTCCGCGAGTACCTTAAAGTCGTGCGCGCGCTGCTACGGGGCGAGGCGGTCGAGTACACGCTGGGCGGCCGCACGCGCGAGATCAAGTTTCTTCATCGCGACCGGCGCTTCATCAATCTGGACGATCCGATTCCGATCTATGTTGCCGCCAACGGGCCCAGGGTGTGCGAGGCCGCGGGCGAATTCGGCGACGGTTGGGTGACCGCGGGCGGGATTAATGCGCGTATCGGCGGACGGCTCGCGCGAATTCGCGCCGGCGCTGAGCGCGCGGGGCGTCAGCTTGGACCAGATTTCCATACGGCCGCGCTCACCAGTTCGTGCGTGCTGCGTGCGGGCGAGTCCGTGACCTCGGAACGCGTGATCAACCAGACCGGCGCGCAGGTGACGAGCGCGCTGCACTTCGCTTACGAGAATTGGAAATCGCGCGGCCAGCCAGATGAAGCGATCCCGCCCTTTTTCCGCAATGTGTGGGACGATTACCTGCGGCGTGTCAGCGCTTACAGCCTGCCCGAGCAAGCGCGCTTCCGGCAGATTCACGAAGGCCACGGCACCTTCATGCAGCCCGAGGAGCGGCGCTTCGTCACGCCCGACGCGATTCGCGGCACCTGCCTGGTGGGCGAGCCCGACGAACTGGTCGCGCAAATCCGTGCAATGGAAGCGGCTGGTATCAACGAGACTGTGATCGAGCCGCCGGCGGATTTTCAACGCGACGTCTATCGAGACTTCGCCGAACTGGTAATGCCGGCGTTCCGCTAAGCGTCGCGCGCGTCGAGCCGGCGCCTTCAGTTTGAATTCAAGTTGAATTCGGGCGATGGCAGTGCGCCGCGTGCACGCTCATACGCGTCGCCGACGCGCAGCACTGAGGATTCGTCGAAGGGCCTTCCGATTATCTGTATCGCCAGCGGGGCGCGGTCTGCGCCGATTCCGGTTGGGATCGCGAGCGCCGGCTGACCGGTCACGTTGAACGGCGCGGTGTGCCGGATCAGCTGAGCCAGGCCGAGCTTGCCCTCGCGCGCCTCGGCGATCTTAAGCGGCGCCGTCATACAGGCGGGCGTCGCGAGCACGTCGCGGCGCTCAAGCGCGCGCATCGCCTCGGCCATCATATGTGCACGGGCGCGCTGCGAGCGGACATACGCGGTGGCTGGCAACGCGAGCGCGGCTTCGAGCATCCGGCGCACGCCGCGCCCGTATTCCTGCGGACGTTCCGTGAACCACCGCTCGTGATACTCCAGTCCCTCAGCGTACATAATGTTCATCGCGACCGTGGGGGCAGCGTCGATCGAAGGGATCGAAACCTCGTCGACAATAGCGCCAAGATCGCGAAGCGTGCGCATCGCGCCGTCGAACGACTGCGCAACTGCGGCCGTAACGTCCCGGCTCAGTTCACGGATGATTCCGATCCGCATGTCCTTCAGATCGCGGCCGAGCGCGGCCGAGTAGTCGGGCACCGGCTCGAGGCTCGAGGTCGGGTCGTTGGGGTCGTGGCCGGCTATAACCTGGAGCATTGCGGCGGCGTCGCGCACGCTGCGGGTGATCGGGCCGACGTGGTCGAGCGAGTCGGCAAGCGGCAAGATGCCGTAGCGGCTGACCCGGCTCCAAGTCTGTTTCAGCCCGACGCATCCACAAAACGCCGCCGGTATCCGGATCGAGCCGCCCGTGTCGCTGCCGAGTGTCGCCGCGGCGCTGTGCGCGACGATCGCGGCTCCCGAGCCCGAGCTGGACCCTCCGGGGATACGTTCGGGGTCGTACGGATTGAGCGTGGTGCCCCACGCCGTTTTGGCGGTGCCGCCGCAAGCGAACTCATGCATGTTGAGCTTGCCGAGCAGTATCGCGCCCGCCGCCGCGAGACGGGTCCACACGGTGGCGTCGTAATCCGGAACGTGATCGGCGAGCACCTTGGAGCCGCTGGTGGTCGGAATCCCCCTGGTACAGCAGAGGTCCTTGAGCGCGATGGGCACGCCGTGAAAGGTGCCGCGCCAGTGGCCGGCGGCGATTTCGCGCTCGGCCGCAAGCGCGGCCGCGCGCGCCAGTTCCGCGGTCACGGTGATATAGGCGCACAAGCGCTTTTCGCTCGCCGCGATTCGATCTAGGTAGGCGTCGGTGACTTCGACCGGCGAGAGTTCGCGCGAGCGCATCTTCGCGGCCAGCCCGACCACGTCGAGATTAAGAATTTCGTCCGCTCTTGCCATCGTCATTTCTCCGATGCCTCGCCGTGGTTGGTTACGCGATTATCCCTTGCTCGCGGAGTGCGGCCAGTTCGCTGGATGGGATGCCCGCTTCCGCGAGGACCTCGTCCGTATGCTCTCCGAGCAGCGGCGCGAAACGGCTGAGTGCCGCCGGGGTGCGCTCAAAGCGCGCGGCCGGGCGCGGTTGGCGCATCGGGCCTGCGTGCGGATGTTCGGATTCGACGATTATCTGGTTGGCAACGACCTGCACGTTGTGCAGCACCTCTTCGCGGCTTAGCACTGGCGCAGAGGGCACCTGGTTGGCGCGCAGGCGCTCGAGCCACGCGGCGGAAGTCTTCGTCTTCAGAACCTCTGCGGTCATCTCGAGGCGCACGTCGGCGTTGCGGATACGGTCGACCGGCGTCTTGAAGCGTTCGTCATGCAGCCATTGCGGGCGCTCGAGCGCGCGGCACATACCCTGCCACTCGGCGTCGGTGTTGGCAGCCGCGGTGATGAAACCGTCGGTGGTCTCGAAAATAAGCTCGCGCGCCTTGGCCGCGCGCATGCTCGCGCGATTGGTCCCAACGAAAGTGTATGCCGCCATTCCCTCCGGCCACAGGAACGCGATCACCGCGTCGAGCATCGCCAGGCGCACGTGTTGCCCCTCGCCGGTACGCTGGCGCGCGAGCAGTGCCGCCGTCATCGCCTGGGCCGCAGTCAGCGCTGTGACCTTGTCCGGGATGATGAGCCGAATCATGTGGGGGCGGCCGGTTTCGACGTCGGCCTGGATCGCCGCGAGCCCCGAGATAGCCTGGATCACCGGATCGTAAACCCGCTGATCGGCGTAGGGCCCGCTTTCGCCGAAGCCGCTTATCGAAACGTAAACGAGGTCCGGCTTGACCGCGCGCAGCGCCGCCTCGCCGATTCCCATGCGCTCAGCGACGCCGGGGCGATGGTTCTGCACGCACAGGTCGGCGCGCGCGACTATCCGCTTGAGCAGTTCGAGGCCGCGCGGATCGCGCAGGTTGAGCACCACCGAGCGCTTGTTGCGGTTGATAACGGCGAAGGCCGGGGCGACGCCGCGCTTGGTTCCTCCCATCGCGCGAGTGAAGTCACCGATTCCCGGCGGCTCGATTTTGATCACGTCCGCGCCCTGGTCGCCGAGAATCATCGTCGCCATGGGTCCGGAAAGGTTCTGCGTCAGGTCGACGATGCGGATGCCGCTCAATGGTCCAGTCGGCTTTTTTGTCGGAGACCCTGGCATCAGATAGTGCCCTCTACACCGCCCCGAGCGCTGCACAAGACCCTGGCGGTGCGCTTAGCGGAAGGCTGGAATAACTTCCTTCGCGATCGTTTCCATGTTGCGTTCGATGTCGTCGTGGCGGCAGGCCCAACTGAACATCACGGTGCGCGCGCCGGCGTCGATATATTCGCGCAACCGTTTGCGGCAATCCTCGGGGCTACCGTAAAGCACGTAGCGGCCGGCGATTTTCGAGAAGTCCTGCGCATAGTTTTTTCCCAGCGAGCGCGCGGCGACTTCTTCGGCCTCTTTGCGATCGGGATAGACCGAAGTGAAGATGAACAGTCCGGGGCGAAAGGCGCTCATGTCGCGTCCGGCCTCGCGGCCGAACGCGTCGATTTTCGTCAGGCTCTCGCGCAGCATCTCCGGCGTATACATGTAGGGCAGCCAACCGTCGGCATACTTAGCCGCGCGGCGCATCGCGGGTTCCTTGCGTCCGGCGACCCAGATCGGCGGATGAGGCTTCTGCGTGGGGGCCGGCTCGAGCGTGACGCCGGAAAAGCGCGTGTAGCGGCCCTCGAAGGTGACGTTTTTTTCCGTCCACAGCTTGCGGATTACTTCGAGCGCTTCGTTGGAGCGCGAGCCGCGTTGTTTTACCGGCACGCCGATCGCCTCGAACTCCTTGGGGAACTCGCCACCGATTCCGACGCCCAGGTGATAGCGCCCGCCGGAGGCGACGTCGAGCACGGACGCCTGCTTGGCCAGCATCACCGGATTATACAGCGGCAGCAGCACGATCGAGCTCATCAGCTTTAGTTTCTCGGTCGCTCCTGCGGCCACCGACAGCGCGATAAGCGAGTTCGATACCGGCCCGTGAAACATCACGTGTTCGCCGCAGGTCAGGTAGTCGTAGCCGAGACGCTCGGCGAGCCTGGCGAACTCAGCTACTCCCTTGACCGAGGTCAGCGCCACACCGAATTCGATCGATGCCACCATTTACCTCCCGCTGTGCAGTCAAAATTCAAAAACATTCTCGCGCGCCGCGGATTCATGTCGCGGCGCGAGAGCCAATCTCTGTCTAGCACACCTTCGCGCGCGATCTCCAAAAGAGCATGCGGTGGCGAACCGCTAACTTCAGTCGGGGCGCACCAGGCCCGAGAGTCCCGCCGCGAGCAGCGGCGTAATTATCCATCCGGCCAGAATATGCACCCATAAGTACCATCGGAGCAGCGTGCCCGAGAGCGCACGCAGGCGGCCACCCGTTCCATGGCGCGGATTGGGCCGCCAGTAAGTCCCCTGATGCAGGTCAACCACCGGCAGAAAATTTTCCAGCGAGTAAACCACAGCGTTGAACGGCGGGTAATGGCGCGGTGGCTCGCCGGTCTTGACGAATAGATCGTAGGCTTCGTACTCGGTTGGGGTAATCGCGCGCTCCCGGTAACCCAATTCGAACAGTATCGAGCCCAGGGCGACGAAGGAGAAAATCCACCACAGCGCGCGGATCGGCCGGTAGCCATAGCCGATCGTTACGTCGAGCACGCGGCTCCATAGCCGCTCGCTCCATCCCAGCCCACCCTGGTCGCGGCGCGCGTTTTCCTTGGCCATCATCACATCGACCGCACCGACGTCCGAGCCGCGCTCGCGCATCACCTTCGCGAGTTGGCCGTAAGGTTGCGGCCGATAGCCGGGGGGCTGTCGTGCGAGCCAGCGCAACCGGTCCGACGCATCGGTCGGCCCGCCGCTGATATCGCCGTAAACGAAGTCATCGACGAGGAGATTGCCGGGCGCGGGCCAGCTGGCGGCGTCGTCCCACAGCGCTGCGGCGTGAGCGCTGGTAAGATTGAGCTCCGTGCCCGGCGTGCGCGCGATGCTATCCCAATAGAATGTTCCGTCGATCGTAGCTCGATCGGCATTGAGTCCGTTGACTCCCGCTCCGACGAAGTGCGCGTCTTTGAAGCTGAGCCCGCGGCCGATCTGCGCGAGCGTCAGGTCGACTACGCCACTTGTGGTGAAGCCATTGTTGAACGACGCGTCGCCCTTGATGTTCGCTTCCACGATAGACAGGGGGTCGACCCCGCCGACGAAGCGCCCGGCGCTGCAATCGAGGCTGCCGCCAATCTCGGCGCGAAAGAGGGTGACCGGTCCAAAATCACCGCCGGTCATCTGAAAGTCCCCTGTAATCGTGATGCGGTCGGCTGAGACAGGGCCGTATTTTCCGCCGGTCAACTGAAGGTCGCCCGCAACCGTTGCACGATCGCCCGCGATCGGGCCGGTCGCGTCGCGCGAAAGATCGAGGCCTTGTAGATGGCCGAAGGAGAAGTCGATTCCCTCGGGAATAGCCGAATTGATGATGGTCAGCGGCGTGTAAAGCGTCAGGTAGGAGAGGTCGAGCGGTCCGTCGATCTTAGCGCCGCCGATTCCAAGACCGCTTGGATGGACATATGGCCGCGCCTGTGGGTCCGCGGCGAGCCATCGGATGAGCGCCGCGCGGATCGTCCGTTCGGGTGGCCATTGCGAGGCGTTTGACGGATCGTTGGCGGAATTGCTCGCGTCGTTATTGGGCCCCGCCCACATCAATGCGCGCTGCGGCGCGGCATGCACGAGCTTCAGCTCGGCGTCGTCCAGGTCGCCAAAGTTGGCGCGCGCCAGCTGCTCCAGCGTTGCAGCCGACTGCTCGATTTCGCGATCCGCAATCGCGGGTTGTGCGCTCGAACTGGGGCCGATCTGCACGTCGGCGGCTGGCGCCGCAATGGGGGCGGGCTGCGCCCAGACGCATCCGGTCCTCGTCGCGGGGCCGCCGGTGAAAATCGCCGCGATTGTTATGGCGAAGATTTTCGCCGCCGCCGTTGGGCTCACGACGGCCGACCTAATCCGCAGGGGCGGATTTGACGGCTATCGAACGCGGACAGTAGAAAGGGGCTGTTCACGATTGCGCATCATTCGACCAGAGTGCGGAGGGTAAAGGCAATGCGTGGAATTTCGCACGTCGCAATCGGCGTCCGCGACATCGAGCGCTCGCTTGGCTTCTATCGCGACTTGTTGGGGCTGACGGTGAGCTTGGACAAGGAGGAGCCGGTGCGCGGTTCGCAGCGGCTGTTCGCCGAGCCGGCGCAAAATCGCCGCCGCGCGGTCTATCTCAAGTGGGCGGACGGCCCGGAGGCGGGATTTATCGTGTTGTCACAGAAGCCGGGCGACCCGTCGGGCCGGCCGATCAAAATCGATCAGCTCGGGATTCATCATTTCGCTTTTTGGGTGAGCGATCTCCGCGAGCGTGTCGAGCGGCTCAAATCGGCCGGAGTGCAGATCCTCGTCGGCCCATATGAGTCGGACTCGATCGCGTATGGCGAGCCCCCGGGCAAGAAAGTGCTGACGTGTCTGTTCGAAGACCCGGACGGGATAATTCTGCAATTCGACCAGCGGCTGGGCTAAAAGGCGATGAGGGCGGCGGGCGCGACGCGCCCGCCGCTCTGGGTCGCGCCGCAACCCGAACGCGCGTGCGCCGCTAGCGCGGCGCGTCGCCCTGCACCGTAGGAGCGTCCGGTAAACCGGGCGGTCCTGACGCTCCGGCCGGTTCGGCCGGAGCGTCAGGACCGGCCGCGCAACTCGCGCACTTGCCCGCCTCGAGCATCGCGCACAGCCGCTCGCCGATTAGCTCGCCGGCCTCGCGATGGCCCTCGGCGTTCCAGTGGCCGAAGCCAATCTTGCTGTTCGCGAAACCATGCAAAAAGGCGTGATGCGTCTCGGCGTACCGGTAGAGCGGCTCGGCCAGCGTCAGCACGTCGAAGCCGTCGCGCTCGCCGAGCGCGGCGATTCGGCGGTCGGGGTAGAAGAGGTCGCTCACGCCGAGATGCTTCATGAAATTGTCCCGCACCCGGGAGTCGGGCCAAACCTGGATGCCGGTGTCGAGGGTCACGGCGAGAAAGGCGGCGCCATGCCGCGCGGCCTCGCGATGGGTTTCCGCGACCAGGTCGTCGGTAATCTGCCAGGCGCTGCGCCAGGCCGCATCGGTCGGCGGCTTGTAGATGTTGTAATTGATCGCGCGTTCGACCGGCAATTCAGCGGTCGGCTGTCGGTTACGCGAGCGGAGTATCGTCCATGCGCCACCGACCAGCGAGAGCAGTCCGGATTTGCGATAGTCGAAGCGTGCCATGCACCACAGGCGAAACGAATTCGAGCTTTGAAACGGTCCGGTCGGTATGAACTTGCCGTCGCGCTCGATATAGAACGGCCGGCACAGATTCGGCTCCAGCGAGGCCGAGTTATTGCGGACGTCGTTGCCGAGAAAAATCGCCAGCACCACGATGTCCGGTTGGTAGGCCCACACCTTCTCGCGCAGCGTCACCAGTTCCTGCGTGGTCCCATATCCGTCGACGCCGAAGTTGAGGGCCTCGACGCGCCGCCCCTTGAGCAACGGACATTGCGCAAGCTTGCGCGCCGCGACCGAAGCAAACGTGTCCTCGTACGGCACCTGGATCGCTTCGGTATAGGAATCGCCGATAACCGCGATCCGTACGGTGCCGGGAGGCTTGGGTTTGACAAATTCCAGACCGCGAAAACCGCCGCTATTGATCTCGACATAGGCGGCGCCCTCGCGACGATAGTAGCCGGCGGTATTCGGCCGCAGACCCCATCCGCGCGTCGCGTCATAACAATAGAAGTAGGGAAAAAAATGATTGGCGACTCGCACCCCGACCTCGGCGACCAGCCCCGCGCAGACGACGCCGAAGATGATCAGCACAGTCGTGCCCAGCGCTTTACGAATCATCGATTGAGTCCGCAAAAAATGAAGAGCGAGAGATGCGTCCGTCTCGCGCCGCCGTTTCGAACCCCGGCGGTCTCGTTGACGAAAATCGTTCTGTCAACATAACGTAGGCGCGTAACGGATGGGAGTGGCTCCCGCGCATGTTCCGAGGCCGCGAGGGACGGAATGAATGTCTAAACTTCCCAGCGCAAGCTCGATGACCTCCAAACCACCTGGCGTCCGCGGCTATCTCGAAATTCCCGACGAACTCAACATCGCGAGCCACGTCATCGATCGCCACGTCGAGCAAGGCCGCGGTGCGCGCGTCGCCGCCTGGGCCGAGGGCTACGCGTACACCTTCGCCGACCTGCGCGCGCTCACCAACCGCTTCGCCAACGCGTTGTGCGCGCTCGGCGTCGGCCCCGGCGATCACGTGATGCTGCGGCTTGGAACCAGTCTCGACACGCTCGTCGCGATCCTCGGCACGATCAAGACCGGCGCGGTCGTGATGCCAACCAGCTTCCTGTTCCGCGATCACGAGGTCGAGAAGATTCTGCTCAACAGCGACGCGGTGGTCGCCGTCTCGACGCCTGAACTGATCGGCCCGATCGAGGCGGTGCGCGCGCGCACCCCAATGCTCCGTCACGTCATCCTGGCCGGCGCGTATGGCGCCATCGATGCCGCTATCGTTGACGGCTCGCGCACGCTCTCGTGGGAGCGACTGATGGCCGCCGCCTCGCCCGACTTCGCATCCGTGCGAACCCATCGCGACAAGCCGGCATTCGTGATCTACACCTCAGGCACCACCGGCGATCCCAAGGGCGTCCAGCAGGCGCATCGATGGCTGATCGGGGCGGGCGATCCGTATAACCGCGAGATGGTGCGGATGAGTCCGGACGACGTGTCTTATCAGCCCCAGGACTGGTCGTTCATGTATCCGCTTGGTTCCGGATGCCTTTATCCGTTGATGGAAGGCGCGTCGATCGTCGTGCCGCACGGTCGGTTCACGCCCGAGGCCGCCTTCGAGGCCATCGAGCGCCATCGCGTGACAATCTTCGCAGCGGTGCCGACGATTTATCGGATGATGCTCGCGCTGCCCGACGCGGAGCGGCGCTACCGGCTCGATTCATTGCGAGCCGGCGTCAGCGCGGGCGAGGCCTTGCCCGCCGACACCTTCAACGAATTCCGCCGGCGCTTCGGGGTGACTGTATTCGACGGCATCGGACAGACCGAGACGCATATTTTCATAGGCAATCGCGTCGGGATGGAAGTTCGGCCGGGATCGATGGGCAAGCCGCTTAAGGGCTACGAGGCCGCGGTGCTCGACGATGACGGCCGCGAGCAGAAGCGCGGCGAGCCGGGCCATCTGGTGCTGCGCAATGATCATCCGGGTCTCACGCTGGGCTATCGCAAGGCGCCGGCGCGCTGGGCGGCGGTCAATCGCGACGGATGGTACTACACGCAGGACATCGCGTACGTCGATTCCGACGGTTACTTCTGGTACGTCTCGCGCTCCGATGATCTGATCAAGAGCCGCGCGTACCTGATCTCGCCCAAGGAGGTCGAGTCGGCGCTGATGGAGCATCCGGCGGTGCTCGAGGCGGCGGTGGTGGGCATTCCCGATCCGCAGGTCGGCGCGCAGGTCAAAGGCTTCGTCGCGCTGCGCGCGGGCTATGCGGCGTCGGACGCGCTGGCCGAGGAAATCCGCGCCTACGTGCGCGGCGTGATCGCGCCGTACAAGGTGCCGCATCAAGTCGAGTTCCTGGCCGAACTGCCAAAAACCCCCAACGGCAAGATTCTGCGCCGCATGTTGCGCGACCGCGGCTGAGGCGAGCCGCGCAGCTCGAAGCGAGGCCGCCTCGCGAGATGAAGTAGGCAAAGCTGCCTCTCGGGAGAAAGCAGGAAAGTTGAGCCAAAAAAACGGGCGGGGCGCCATAAGACGCCGCGCCCGTTTGAGCGGCCATACTGAAGTGGCGCACTAGCTCTTCAAGAACTCCGTTACCACCTTGTCGAACTCGGCCGGCTGCTCGTACATCACCATGTGACCGGCTTCCTTGATCAGATGCACGCGGCTGTTGCGGATGTGCTTCTGGAATTCGCGCGCGTACGCGGGTGGGATCACCTTGTCGGACGCGCCCCACAGCAACAGGGTTGGCGCGGCGATTCGGTAGGCGCGCTTGTGCAGCCCGCGGTCGGGAATCGGCCACAGGAATTTGCTCGCCGCCGAGAAACGACGGGTGCGCTCGACATACATCGCGGTCAGCAGTTCCTGGTCGTCCCACGGCATCGCGATCATCATCTGCGCCAGTGGCGACTTGGGATCGTGAAACAGCATCGCCGGCAAGTCGTCGAGATCGGTCGAGAACAGGTCCGGAATCGGGTCGTTCTCGAGCCAGAAGCCGGCCGCTCCGACCAGCACGAGCTTCTTCGCCCGCCGGGTATCGAGCGCCGCGACTTCCGCCGCCAGCATCCCGCCCATCGAGTGGCCGACCAGGTTGGCGCTGGGAATTTTCAGCTCGTCCATCAGCTCATGGTAAAACAGCGCCGCGTCGATCACGTCGTCGATATGTTCGCCGCCGGTCGATTCGCCATAGCCCGGCAGATGCGGCGCGTAAACCTTGAAGTTGCGGCCGAGGTCTTCGAGAAACGGGTCGGCTCCGGTGAGCCCGCCCGCGCCATGAAGGAACAGCAGCGGCTCGCCCTTGCCGGTGACTTCCATCTCGACGGAGAACTTGCCGTCGCAGAGTTTTTGATGAGTCTTCATTTACTTCACTGAGCTCCTGATTTCGGACCCCTCCGGCCGCTGAGTCTTGCCGTTGGTTTTGGGGCCGTCTGACCAGATGGGCGCCGGCACCGCCATCTCGCTCGGCGCCAGGCGCTTGGGCGACCACTTGTCCTCGAAGCCGGGCCAAAGGTCGCGCAGATGCGGCATCACTTCGCGCGCGAACAGGTCGGTGCTCTTGCGTACCAACTCGGGCGGCATCGAGCCGATCTGCTGCAGGATCATCAGATGGCCGCAGTTGAGGGTCTTGAGCGCCTCGCGCAGGCGATCACGAACGGTGGCCGGCGAGCCCGCGATAACGTAGCCGTCGTCGATGAAGTCCTTCCACTTGAGGCCTTCGCGGGTGATCGACGCGTTCTTGCTGATCTGACCCGTCAGCCCCGCCTTGATCGTGCTGGGCGTGCGGTAGCCCGGCGCGTCGGCGAAGCCGGGATAGACGTGCAGGCAGCGGTTGTAGAAGTAATCCATATGGGAAGCGTAGTCGCGTTCCGCCTGCTCGTCGGTCTCGGAGACCGCAACCACCTGGGCGAAGCCGAGGCTATAAGGATTGAGCTCCTTGCCCTTGCCAGCCATCACCTTCCAGTATCCGTCGGCGACCTTCTTGCCGGCCTTGTAGCCGAAGAACGACAGGAACGAGTACTGGTAGTCGTGATCGGCGACGAAGTCCCAGGTCTCGACCGAGCCGCCGCCGGGAATCCACACCGGCGGATGGGGCTGCTGGATCGGCTTGGGCCACAGGTTGACGTAGCGCAGCTTGGTGAATTTGCCGTTGAAGGCGAACTGATCTTTTTCCTTCCACGCGCGGATAATCAGGTCGTGGGCCTCGAAGTACTTCTCGCGCAGGGTGGCCGGAATTTCGCCATAGCAGAAGTTGGTGTCCATCGAGGTGCCGACCGGAAATCCGGCCACCAGGCGTCCACCGCTCAACACGTCGAGCATCGCGAATTCCTCGGCCACGCGGACCGGCGGATTGTACAGCGCGATCGAATTGCCGAGCACCACCAGGTTGGCGTTGTGGGTGCGCCGGGTCAGCGCCGCCGCCATGATATTCGGCGACGGCATCAGGCCGTAGGCATTCTGATGATGTTCGTTGACGCCGAGACCGTCGAAGCCCATGTGGTCGGCGAACTCGAGCTGGTCGAGATAGTCATTGTACAGCCGATGGCCGACCTTGGGGTCGTAGAGATCGCGCGGAATATCGACCCACACGCTATGATATTTTTTCTTGAAGTCGTCGGGCAGAAAACGATAGGGCATCAGGTGAAACCACGTAAATTTCATTAGCCAATCTCCTTTGACAAGCCGATTTGCTGTCTAATCATTCAAGCGCGACACGGTTTTGCCGCGCCTCCAGCAGGGGCGCCGGCGCATCGTCGTGCCGATCCGCGAATACTGCCGCGCCGCGGGCATTTTTGACCACCTTGACGCTCCGGCGGACGCGCGCGGGAGCCTTCAAGGCCGCGAGCGTGGCCGCACGCGCGCGCCTGGGGCGTTTTGCCGCGGCCTCCGCGGCCGCCAGTTGGAATTCGAAAGTTTCCTCGAGCAGCCGCGATACCTCCAGGCCGGTGATATCGCGGAAAATCTTCACGTCGTCCATCAGCAGGAATGCGCCATTGAGCGCGGCCCAGATTACGGTGGCTGTGCGCGTGGCGTCGGCGTCCGAGGTGCGTGCGCCGCTGGCATTCAACCAGCGCTTGACCGAATCGCGATAAAGATCGAAGCACTCACGGCCGAGCCGTCTTACCAGCTCGAAATGTTCCAACTCCTCGGCACGAGAGAGGCGCAGCGACAGTTTGCTGAAGGTGACCGAGAGCTGGGCGAGGAACAATCCGCGCGATTCCCGCAGATGGTCGAAGTAGGCGCCGCCGATCGCGCGCAGCTCGTCGAGCGGTTTGAGGCCGCGGGCGTGAATTTCCAGGTAACGGGCGCGCAGCCTGCCGATCCGCTCGGCCATCAGGCTGACGAAGAGATCGTCGCGGGAGAAAAAGTAGAGGTAGATGGTGCCGACGGCGACCTCGGCCTGGCGCGCGACCATTTCGACCGTGGCGCCATCGACGCCATGGGCGGCGAAGACCTGGGCGGCGGCGGCGAGGATGGTCTCGCGCCGGGCTAGGCGCTCGCGCTGTTTGCGTTCGCGAACACTCATGGGTTTGGCTGAATCATCATTCAGTTTCTGAACCCGACTTCTAGCGCCAAACCAAGTATGTGTCAAACGCTCTAGGAGTTGAGGTATTGTCAAAAGGTGCGGATCGCGTCCTAGTCGCGTGGCGGAGGGCGAGGCTCGGCGGTTCGCACGCTTGCTCGCCCTTGGGATAGATACATAGACACAAAGGAAGGAGCCGAGGTCCCTGCGCCAAGATGCAGCCACTCACTCATTACGTGAAAGGGCCCGAGGGCCACATCGCCTACCAGATGCTCGGGAGCGGCTCGCGCGACATCGTCTTCGTCCCGGATCATCCCAACAACATCGAGATCATGTGGGAAAATCCGGCGCTGTCGCGCTTCCTCGAGCGCTTGGCGACGATGGGGCGGGTGATCTGCTTCGACAAGCGAGGCACCGGCATCTCCGACCCGGTGCCGCTCGGTGCCATCCCGACGATCGAGCGGTGGATGGACGACATCACGACCGTCATCGACAAAGTGGGCTGCAAGCGCATCGTCGTCTTCGGGCATGGTGACGGTGGCCCGATCGCGATGCTGTTCGCCGCGACCTATCCCGAGCGGACCGAGGGGCTCGTGCTCGGCGACACGTTCGCGCGCATGCGCTATGCCGCCGACTACCCGGAGGGGCTCAGCGAGGTCGACGCCGACCGTAAAGGTACGCAACTCTACGAGTCCTGGGGGCGTGAGGATCGACTGCCGCGTTCGACCGATTCGGCGCGCCGGGACATCTTCTACGATCCGTCGTTTTCCGCCTGGCGCATGCGCTTCGAGCGGCTCTCGTTGAGCCCCGGGGCGCTCCGGACGATGTACCCGGTCTGCGATCTCGATGTCGACGTCCGCTCGGTCCTCGGGTTGATCCGCGTGCCGACGCTCGTGTTCCACCGTCGCGACAACGCTTGGATTCCAGTTGCGTTCGGGCGGTATCTGGCCCACCACATCGCCGACGCGCGCTTCGTCGAGATCGAGGGCATCGATCACAGGTACTACCAGGGCAACGCCGACGGCGTCCTGTCTGCCGTGCAGGAGTTCGTGACCGGCGAGCACGAGGCGCCGGAGGACGATCGCGTGCTGGCGACGGTGCTGTTCACCGACATCGTTGGGTCGACCGAGAAGGCAACGAGCCTGGGCGATCAGGCCTGGGGCGATCTGCTCGTCCGGCATCATGCGGTGGTCCGGCGCGAGATCGCGCACTTTCGTGGGCGCGAGATCGCGACCGCGGGAGACGGATTCCTGGCGCTGTTCGACGGCCCGGCGCGCGGAGTGCGATGCGGGCTCGCCGTTCGTGATGCCGTGCGTCCGCTCGGCCTCGAGGTGCGCGCTGGACTACACACGGGCGAGTGCGTGCGCATGGGAGAAGACGTGGGCGGGATCGCCGTCCATATCGCGGCGCGCATCTCCTCTGCAGCGGGGGCCAGCGAGGTGCTGACCTCCAGCACCGTCAAGGATCTCGTAGTTGGTTCGGGGCTGAGCTTCCTCGAGCGGGGTAGTCGCGTCCTAACAGGCCGTTGATAAACACCTGAATTTCACTTCGATATAATTCGTCAGAGTGAGCAATTGGATTGGTGGAGGAAACGGCGGATGCGGGGAGAAGAGCGGCGGCAGCGGGCGATTTTGATGATCATGGAGCCTGGCGATCGGG
>DATJID010000057.1:0-84641 GCA_035493515.1 Binataceae bacterium (SeqCode)
GGGTTGCGCTCGTTGCGGGACTTAACCCAACATCTCACGACACGAGCTGACGACAGCCATGCAACACCTGAACCGGCAGTCCCCGAAGGGAAAGCCTGGTTTCCCAGGCGGTCCGCCGTTGTCTAGCCCAGGTAAGGTTCTTCGCGTTGCGTCGAATTGAACAGCATGCTCCACCGCTTGTGCGGGCCCCCGTCAATTCCTTTGAGTTTTAACCTTGCGGCCGTAGTCCCCAGGCGGGGTACTTAATGCGTTAGCGTCGGCACTCAGGGGGTCAATACCCCGAACACCTAGTACCCATCGTTTACAGCGTGGACTACCAGGGTATCTAATCCTGTTTGCTCCCCACGCTTTCGCGTCTCAGCGTCAGCAACGATCCAGAGGGCCGCCTTCGCCGCCGGTGTTCCTCCTGATATCTACGCATTTCACCGCTACACCAGGAATTCCACCCTCCTCTATCGCGCTCCAGCCGACTAGTTTCCGACGCACTTCCGAGGCTGAGCCTCGGGCTTTCACATCAGACTTGGCCGACCGCCTACACGCCCTTTACGCCCAGTCAATCCGAACAACGCTTGCACCCTCCGTCTTACCGCGGCTGCTGGCACGGAGTTAGCCGGTGCTTCCTTTGAGGGTACCGTCAAGGGCTCGCTGGATATTAGCCAGCGAGCTTTTCTTTCCCTCCGACAGGGCTTTACGACCCGAAGGCCTTCATCACCCACGCGGCGTCGCTGCGTCAGAGTTTCCTCCATTGCGCAATATTCCTGACTGCTGCATCCCGTAGGACTCTGAGCCGTGTCTCAGTCCCAGTGTGGCTGACCATCCTCTCAGACCAGCTACCCGTCTTTGCCTTGGTGGGCCATTACCCCGCCAACTAGCTGATAGGCCGCGGACCCCTCCCGGAGTGATAGCTTGCAGGAGCAGAGGCCACCTTTTACCTCGGACAGCGAACTGTCCGTGGTCTTATCTGGTATTAGTCCGTCTTTCGACGGGTTATCCCAGTCTCCAGGGCAGGTTATCCACGTGTTACTCACCCGTGCGCCGGTTTACTCGCTGGGTTGCCCCAACTTTCTCCCACGACTTGCATGTCTCAGGCACGCCGCCAGCGTTCGTTCTGAGCCAGGATCAAACTCTCCATGTAAGCTCATTTTGTCATCCCGCGTCGACGCGGCTATCGCATCGAACGGGATGGACCGACCGCAATTATACAAAAACCAAAGAAACCGGACGGGCTTGGACCCACATTCGATCCCCGCCGCCCGATTAAAGGCATGCACTACTATTCAGTTTTCAAAGACCGGCGCCCGCAGGGGCAAACGGAAACAATATCGCTCGTGCCAAGCGCTGTCAATCCAAGTTTCTGAAATTCTGGCTCGTTTCGATTTAATTATGAACAGCGCAAGCGCGTGACGGAAATCCGTGATTGGGCCACAGCGCCGCTTCCACACGGATTCCGCGAGCCCCCCCTACAGCTTCGCCCTATGACTCCGTCGCGCGCCACTCGGTCGCGCCAAAGTACACGCCCGCGGCGATCGATACCAGACCCGCAAGCACAAACATCGGCGCGTATCCCCATAACGCCGCAACCAGGCCGAGCAGATACGGCGCGAGCATCGAGCCGAAATCGAACAGCGACGTGTACACCACCGAGCTCTCACCGAACGCGTCGGCCGGCGTATGCGCGATGATCATCGCGCTCATCGCGGGATAGGCGTAGCTGTGGCCCACGCCGCCCAGCATCGCCGCGCCGAGCAGCGCGCCGCTGGTGCCCGTGAGGGCCAGCAGCGCCACCCCGGCGCCGAGCAATCCCATCGCGGGCCCCAGAACGCGCTCGACGCCGACGCGGTCCAAAACGCTGGCGCCGAACAGGCGCAGCGCGACCGCGATTCCGCTATATAGGGCGAAGTACCATCCCACCTGTGCGATATTTTTCTGATAGGCAAAAGGCGCGACGAAGCTGAGCCGCGCAGCGAGGGCGAACGCAAAGACGAACGAGACCAACCATAGCGGCAGCAGCTTGCGGTCAAGGAGGAGCGTCCGATAGCTGGACCCCTTGACGGGCGTTGAAGATTGCTCCCGCACTCTCGCCGAGCGGTTTTCCACGTGCTTGCGGGGCAGCATCGCGGTGGCTGCGGCGGCAAGCGCGCAAAGCAGCGCCGCAACACCGAACAGCATGTTGAATCCGAAGAACTGGAGCAGGGCCTCACCGATTGGCGGGCCCACCGCCGCCGGGCCCTGGCCGCTCAGGCTGAACAGCGCCATCGCCTCGCCGCGCCGTCCCTGCGGCAGGATGTCGAAGACCAGCGCGAACAGCGCCGCCCGCGCCGTGCCGTCGGCGGCCCCCTGCAACACGCGCACCGCGTAGATCGGCCATCCCAGCGAATGCAACGGGACGTAAAGCGCTATCGCCACGGCCTCGAGCATCAACGACCACAACGCAACCGATCGTCGGCCGCGCCCTTCGATCAGCGGCACCAGAGCCGGCCGTGCCGCGAGCGCGGCGAGCGCGCCGACGCCTACGATCGCGCCAATCGCGACGGCGTTACCGCCCTGCCTGACGATATAGACCGGAAAGAAAACGAACAGATTGGCGGCGACACCCACCGCGGAGGAAGCCGCGAACACCAGCCAGAAGTCGAGCTGATAACCACTGCGCAGCGCGCTCGCGCTCATCGCGCGAGCGTGCCGCGCAGTAGCACAGGCCCCGGCGATGCCGCGAGATCGGAGGGCGCGGCGGCGCCACTCGTCGCGCCCCCTCTGGCAGTGCGTCCGGCCGTGATCATCGCCGCCGTCACCTCCAATCCGGGCGGCAACGCGACCGTCAACAGCGCGCTGCCATCGGGCGCCGTGTGAAACTCGGCGGCCCGCACGGGCGCGCGATGCGCCGCGCTCCACCAGAGCACGAACCGCGTGTCATTGGCGGGAGCTTTGAGGCCCGACACCAGGAGGACCGCGCGATGCTCGCGCGGGCCGAGCGCGAGCGTCGCTTCGGGACCCACGCGCGCGGCGGCCGCGGCCTGCGTGCGCCCGCCCCGCGCCGCCGGCGAAGCCGCAGGCGGCACGAGCAACAACATCCCGGCGTCGGGGGCGCGCAAGAGCGCGCGCAACGACTCGGCGGCCGCGAGATCGCGATGCGCCGTGGCGATTTGCGCCTGCGCGGCGGCCATCTGGACCTCGAGCCGCGCGACCCGCGAAAGCAGCGCGTTGCTGCGACGATGCATCCGGTCGGCGCGATGCGCCGCCAGTCCGGTGAACTCCAGCATCACGATCAGGCAGGCGAGCGCGAGCGAGATCGCCATGCCGGCCAGAGCACGCCACAGCGCCACCGCGTCGCGCTGGCGCGGCGGCGTTTGGGCTTCTCCCGAAGGCTGGAGTTGTGCCGCGTCGGCGTCGATCGGCGCCCCCTTGTCCTCCTGCTGCATCATCCTCGCCGCGAGACCATCTTTATTATCAGCCGCCCTTTCCGCTAAAGATATACGGTCATCCGATGCAAAAAATTCAAGACCTGCATGTCATTACCACTGAGGCCCTGGTCGCCCCGCGCCTGCTGAAGGCCGAGCTCGCGATCGATGAGCGCATCGCCCGCAGCGTGGTCGAAGCTCGCCAGACCGTGCGCCGCATCATTCGGGGTGAAGACTCGCGCCTGATGTGTATCGTGGGACCGTGCTCGATTCACGACCCGGCCGCGGCGCTTGACTATGCCCAACGGCTGGCGCGGCTGCGCGCGCAACTCGAAGAGCGCCTGTTCATCGTGATGCGCGTGTACTTCGAAAAGCCGCGCACCACGGTCGGATGGAAGGGCATGATCAACGACCCGCACATGGATGACTCGTGCGACATGCGCGAGGGGCTGTTCCGCGCGCGCCGCCTGCTGCTCGACATCAACGCGCTCGGGCTGCCGGCCGGGACCGAGATGCTCGACCCGATTACGCCGCAGTACATCGCCGACCTGGTTTCATGGACGGCGATCGGCGCCCGCACCACGGAGTCGCAAACTCATCGCGAGATGGCGAGCGGGCTCTCGATGCCCGTGGGGTTCAAGAACAGCACCGAGGGCAACCTGCAAGTCGCGGTCAACGCGATCGAGTCGGCGCGCCGCCCGCACTCGTTCATCGGCATTACGCAGGACGGGATGACGGCGATCGTGCGCACCGCCGGCAATCCCGACACGCACGTGGTGCTGCGCGGCGGGCGCACGCCGAACTACGACGCGGCCAGTATCGAGGAATGCGGCCGCATCCTGCGCAAGGCCGGCCTCGAGCCGCGGGTGATGGTGGACTGCTCGCACGCGCAGACGAACAAGGACTATCGCAAGCAGCCCGAAGTGTTCGCGGCGCTGTGCGAGCAGGTTCGCGCGGGCAGCCGCGCCATCATGGGGGCGATGCTCGAAAGTTTCATCAACGCCGGCAATCAGCCGTTGATGGCCGACCGCTCACAGCTCAAGTACGGAGTTTCCATAACCGACCCCTGTATCGATTGGCCGACCACCGAACGCTGCCTCCTTGAGGCCGCCGAAGCGCTGGCGCCTTCGGGCCGTGTGCGCGCCGCCGCCTCCGAGCGCTAGTCCGCGCGCCCGGCACGATTCAAAATGACGCAACGGACAAAGCGGTCGCGCAACCGGGGCCGTGGGGCAGGTGCCATGGGCGAACCTCGACGCGAACGATCCGCGGCAACTTCCGGGTAACCTCCGGATAATCTCCGGATAATCTCCGATGGACAGAAATCCGCCGCCCGCGGCAATCGAGAAATTCATCGAGGAACTTTACGCGCGCGGCACGGCTATGGGCGAAGATGGGGTCGAGTTAAAGATTCTTCCGATGAGTCTCGCGCCCGAGCGCGGCGGTTTTTTGCGAGAGATGTGCCGCGCGGAGCGGCCGGCAGCCACGATCGAAATCGGCATGGCTTACGGACTCTCGACCCTGTTCATCGTTCAAACACTGCTCGAAAACGGTATCGAGCGGTGCGCGCATACGGTGATGGATCCGTTCCAGACCAGCATTTTTCACGACGCCGGGCGGCGAGTCATAAAAGAGGCGGGGGTCGAGCAGCTGGTCGATTACCATCAGGACCACTCCGAATACGTTCTGCCGCGGCTGCTTCGTGAAGGCCGCCGCTTCGACATGGCGTTTATCGACGGCAACCATCGCTTCGACCACGTCTTTGTGGACCTTTTCTATATCGATCGATTGCTGAAACCTTCAGGCGTGGTGGTGTTGGACGATTGTTTCCTGAATTCCGTGCACTTCGCTTGCCGGTTCGTGCAAACCAACTACGGCTATTCCGCGGTGGCGCAGTATCCTCCCACCAGCATCGCTCTCGATGACGAGGTCTCGCCCGCCGCGTGGCGGCCGTCGATGCGCGCTATGCGCAAGCCGACCGAACCGCCGCCGAGCAGCAAGTTCCATTTCGTACGCTTCTATCCCCTGGCTGCTCCTCAAGATCCGGCGAAACCAAACTCGGCGGAGCAAAACCCGGCAAAGGAAGACGGAATAAAGGGCCCCGGCCCTGCCACTCCTCTCGCGGAACCTTCGCCGAGAGCAATGGCCAATCGCCTGCGGCGCGAGGCATTGGTGGCGCTCGAGGACGGCTACCGCCGCGCCGCGCGCGCAGGCTTTGCGAGCGCGCTCAAGCTTCAGCCGTTTCATGTCAAAACTTACTTTCGGATGTTGCGGACTTTTTTTCCGCAATCGATGGTTCGCGCGCTTTCGTCGCCCGTTCGCAGGCGCAAGCTGCGCGCGCGCCAGTGAGGCAATCTGTCAGGCGCGGCAATATCCGCCATCGTCGCGCGGCGCCCGCGCTCAGCCGCGTTGCTCATCTACCTGGGCTTTTCCGCGCTGCTGTTCGCCCGCCCCACGCTGCCGCACCTCGCCACCATCTACCTCGGACGGGGGATCGACCAGGTCTTCTTTATCTGGTGCCTGGTCTGGTGGCCGTACGCAATCGCTCATCATCTGAACCCATTCCTCACCAGGCTGATTTTTGCGCCCGCCGGTTTCAACCTGACCTGGTCAACCTCGATTCCGCTGCTGAGCCTGCTCGCCCTACCGCTGACTGCGGCAGTGGGACCGATTATGGCTTTCAACCTGCTTTGCGTGACCTGTCCCGCACTTGCGGCCTGGACCGCGTTCCTGCTTTGCCACAGTGTCACGCGGCGCTTCGGCCCCTCGCTGCTGGGCGGCTACATCTTTGGTTTTTCCTCCTACATGCTGGCGCAGGTATACGGCGGGCATTTGAATTTGCTCGCGGCATTTCTCATCCCGCTTGTCGTCCAGCTGGTTTTGGCGCGGCTGCGAGAGCGTGTCGGGCGGCGGGCTTTCGCGCTGGGTTTGCTCGCGCTCGTGACGGCGCAGTTTCTGATCGCGACTGAGATTCTCGCCACGATGACGGTCTTCGGCGCGGTTGCGCTGGCCGCGGCATGGGCGATGGGCGAGCCGGCGCTCCGCCGACGTATAGCGGGGCTGGCGGCGCCGATTCTTTTCGCTTACCTCGGGACGGCAATACTCGTCAGCCCATATCTGTACTACTTGTTTGCCGACTTTCGTGCGGTTCCGATCTATTCGACTAACCGGCATTCCAGCGATTTGCTGAATTTCGTGGTTCCCACCCGGACGATCGCCCTCGGATCGGCGATCGGGCTCTTTCGGCGCGCGGCCGCCGGTTTCACCAGCAACGTGGCCGAGCAGGCCGCCTATGTTGGATTGCCGCTGCTGGCGATCGCGATTTGGTTCGTGCTCGAACGCCGGCGCATGCTCGAGGCGAGACTGCTCGGCCTGATGCTTACGGTTACGGCGGTGGCGTCGATGGGGCCGCGGCTCCATGTAGCCGGCCGTAGTTACTTCAAACTTCCGTGGTCGCTGCTGCATCACGCGCCGCTTATCGACCAGGCGCTGCCGCTGCGTTTCACTGTGTATCTTTTCCTAACGCTAGCCGTGCTCGCCGCGATATGGCTCGCCGCGGAGCGCCACAACCCCGGGACGCGCGCACTCGCCGGCGCTCTGGTGTTGGTGTCGCTCTTTCCTAACCCATCGGCAGAGGTATGGTCCGAACCCCGCAGCGTCGCGCCGGCGCCGGTCTTTTTTACCGCCGGGACTTATCGACGCTATCTCGCGCCAGGTGAGATCGTTGCAACGCTCCCGTACGCCTGGGGCGAGGCCGACGCCTGCATGCTATGGCAGGCGCTCAGCGGCATGTACTTTAGGCTGGCCGGCGGATATCCGGCGCTAAGCCCGGTGTCGTTTCTTCGATGGCCGATCGCGCGCTCAGCCAATCAGCTCGCGACGCTTCCGGACTCGGCCGAACAGTGGATGGCCTTTGCCGCCAACCACGATGTAACGGCGGTGCTGATGGGCGACAACCCGATGCCGGCCTATTTTCCGTCGATTTCCCCGATTGTTGAGGCGCTGGGCACACCAGCCGTAGCGCAGGGCGGAATCATGCTATACCGCGTGCCTGCGGCAACGCTTGCACCGTATCGCGGGCTTGACTGGACTCGGATGGAAGCATTGGCGGATGCGCAAAGATTCGGCACGCTGTTGATCGCCGCGCAAAGTTATCTCGCTTCGGGCGCTGACCCTGTCGCCCTCTCGCCTGTAAGCGCAATTAAGCTCGATTACCTGCCCGCCGCTTGGCTACCGCTACCGGGATGGGCATCTGACTATCGACTATATATGCGCGCGGAGCCTGATCGCCTTATCACGGTCGGGTTATTGGGAACTCCGGCAGCATTGCGCCCACTCATCGATCGCTATGGGCTGTATGCGCAGCGCATTATTTTATCTTCTGGCTCGCGGCGTAAGGACAAATCATCTGATACGGCTGCGGTGTACTATTACACACTAATGATGTCCTTCGATCGCCAGGGACTCGATCATGCCGCCGCACTAGCGCTCTCGGAGCCGCCACGGCTCGATCTCGACTCCAAATCTCACTTGAATTCGTCCTCGTCCGCCGGCAACGCGAATCTCTCGGCTACCTCGACGCCGCACTGATTCGCGATCGCACTTTTTACTCATCGAAATGCGTGGCGGCAGCGCTCGCCGGTTGTTAGTATCGACGAGGTCGCCAGGAATTTCTCGGCGAGCAGATGCCTAACATAAGTCCTGTTCCCCGCCTCTTCGACCGCCAGGCCGCGGGCGCATTTCTGCTCTGCCTCGCACTCTCCGTGCTCATCTTTGGACGCTCCGTGATCGCTCATCCGGCGACCGTTTACGTCGGGCGCGGACCCGACCCGCAGCTGTATATCTGGTTCATGGCCTGGTGGGCGCACGCGATCTCACACGGCGTCAACCCGTTTCTGACCAGCGTCATCTGGGCACCTTCGGGCGTAAATCTCGCGTGGACCGCGAACATGCCGCTCGCGGCATGGCTGGTATATCCGGTGACGCGCGCCTTCGGGCCGATCGTCTCGTACAATCTGCTCTGTCTGTTGTCGCCGGCGCTCGCCGGATGGAGCGCGTTCGCGCTGTGCCGTTATGTCTGTGGCGCATGCCGGCCGGCGATGCTCGGCGGATTACTTTTCGCATTCTCCCCGTATGTTTTGAGCCGCATGCTCGGAAATATGGATCTCACTTTGATTTGTCCTGTACCGCTGGGCGTCTATGTAACGCTCCGGCGGATCGACGGCAATCTGGGGGCAACAGGCTTCGCCGCGGCGCTGGCGATTCTCATCGCCGCGCAATTCCTGTTGTTCGCGGAAATTGTCGCCAGCGCGACGCTGTTCGGTTCCATCGCGTTCTTGCTGGCGGCGCCCGCGATGGCGCAGCGGGAGCGACGTCGCTTGTTCGAGACCGGAGCGCTCGCCGCGGCCGCGTGCGCCGCCGCGGCGGTTATCGTCTCGCCATATCTCTATTACATGTTCGCCTTCGCGACTCCGCCGGGCGAAATTTTTTCACCCTGGCATTTCGCGGCCGACCTCGCGAGCCTGGTCATCCCGACCACGGTCAACCAGCTCGGGCGGGCGCAGTTCTTTGCGCCGATCGCGCATCAGTTCCGCGCCGAGCTGGCTGAGACCGGCGCGTACCTCGGATTACCGATGCTGGCGATCGCGATTCTGTTCGCGCGCGCGCGCTGGAACAGGCCCAACGGCAGATTCCTCATACATCTGCTGGTTGTGATTTGCATATTGGCGATGGGACCGCGGCTCGAAATCGCCGGACGAATCGTGATGGGGTTTCCGGGTTCCGCACTCGCCCATCTGCCCCTGATCGACAAGGCGCTGCCCGCACGCTTCATGCTCTATGCCTACCTGGTGCTGGCGGTGATGGTCGCGCTGTGGCTCGCGGAGCACGATGCCGGCAAACAACTGCGCTGGGCGCTCGGGCTCGCGATCGTACCGTTCATGCTTCCCAACCTGTCCGCGTCTTTCTGGACAACGCCGGCCGCGATACCCGCCTTCTTTCTTGGCGGTGCCTATCGCCAATACCTTGCGCCGGGCGAGACCGTGATCGTGCTGCCCTACGGAATTCTCGGCGAGGGGATGCTGTGGCAGGCGGCGACTGACATGTATTTCAGGATGGCCGAGGGCTACGTGACTTTCGCACCGCCGGTGCCCGAAGAACATAACCGTTGGCCGATTGTCGCGGGGCTTTACCAAATCAGAGGCGTGCCCGCGGCCGAGGAGCAATTCAAAGCGTACCTGGCCAATCACGATGTCGGCGCGGTGATCGTCGGCCCGCGCCGTCAATACCGCGTCGGCTCGATCGACGGACGGCTCACTGCGACAACCTGGCGGCGCGTCCCGACGTTCGGGCCCGAGCGCGACGCGTCTTGCGCGATACTCAATTCGCTGGGCGTGCCGCCGATCGAAGCCGGGGGTGTCAGGCTCTATCGGCTGACTCCGCAAGCACTCGCGCCCTATCGCAAGCTGACCGCGCTCGCGATGGAGCAGCGGGCCGAGCGGGCGCGATTCGAAGCGCTGCTGCTCGGAGGAGAGCACTATCTCGACCACGGCGGCGACCTCGCCTCGCTCACCCCGCAACACGCGCAGCAACTCGGTCTGCTGCCCGATGGATGGTTCGGCGGAACGCTCGCCGGCGGCGTCAATTCCAATCCGATCTTTCACGCCGGCCTTGTGCTCGGCCCCGCCGAGGGCGACCGAATGGCAGTGGGCGTCGAGGGCTCGTACGATGCGCTCGAACCGGTAGTCCGGACCTACGCCACCGACGCCAGCCAGGTTTATTTTCCATATTCGCTGCCTCTGTCGCCCACCTCCGCGCCGCTCGGACCTTCGACGATGGTGATGACCTTCGACCGCGCCGGCCTCGCGCGCGCCGCCGCGGCGACAGCGCGACCAGTAGCAGGGCCCGATCGCCCGTGATCTGTATCGAAGCTCATATGTTGCTGATGGTCGCCTCCTTTCGCTATCTTTCCGTCCGCAACGCTCGTCCCGACTCCGGAGCTGTCCGAGAAGAAGGATGTAGTTGAGCGTCCTTTTGTGACTAACCAGCCGCCACACACTGATTTGCAATTGACACCGCGTCTGCTGGAGGGCCTAGTGACCAACGGCCCAACCGATCCGATCAGGTTCTACAGACGCCCGTTTATCGGACGGTTTTTTCGCGAGCGCATCAACCTCGGGCTGCGGATGATTGCCGATCGCCGTTATGCCAAGGCGCTTGAAGTCGGCTACGGCGCGGGCGCAGTGCTGCTGGCGATCGCCGCCAGCGTGGACGAGTTGCACGGTATCGATCTCGACGCCGACCCCGCCCCGGTCCAGGCCTGGCTCGAAAGGCATGGGCGCACCGCCAAACTCCTTCAGGGCAGTGTCTATGAACTGCCGTACGAGACCGCGGAGTTCGACCTTGCAGTTAGTTTCTCGGTCTTTGAACATCTGGATCAGTACGAGCAGGCCTTGCGTGAGGTCGCACGGGTGCTCAAGCCGGGCGGCCGCTTCCTGCTCGGTATGCCGGCGGTGAATCCGATGATGGAGTTGGGCTTTCGCGCGATCGGTTTCAAGGGCATCAACGACCATCATGTGACCCGGCCACGCGCGGTGGCCATCGCGTTCGAACGCACCGGCTTGTGGGTAGCGCAGCATGCGCGGCTGAACCTGGTCCCCGGACTTCCGCTGTACTTCGATTGGTTGCTGGAGAAGCGCGCCTGAGGAGCGCCGCGCTGATTCGGCATCCCGTTCCTGATGGCAGCGATGACAGCAACGATCCGTCGACCGCGCTATGCGTTCGATCTTCCGGGCCTCTCAGCGCTCGCCATTTACGTCGCGCTGGCCGCGCTGTTTTTCGCTCGCGGCCTCGATGGACGCCTCTCAACCTCCTATATCGGCAAAGGCGTCGATCCGCCTCAGTCGATGTGGCTGATGGCGTGGTGGCCTCACGCCATGGCACACGGCCTCAATCCGCTCTTCAGCGACGCGATTTGGGCCCCCCATGGTCTCAACCTGGCCTGGGCTACCTCGATGCCGCTGCTAAGCCTGATAGCAGCCGCGCCGATCGCTGCCGCAGGGCCGGCTGCGATCTACAACACGAGCTGCGTATTCGCCCTCGCCCTGGCCGCCTGGACCGCATTCGTGCTGTGTCGCTACTTGACCCGGGAATATAGTGCCTCATTGGTCGGTGGCTACGTCTTCGGCTTTTCCGGCTACATGCTAGGCCAGACCCTCGCGCACCTCGACCTGCTCCTGGTCTTTCCAATCCCGCTCTTCTCGCTGCTGGTGATTCGAGCTTTCCGCGCCGATATCGCGTGGCGCGCGCTGGTGGCGGGATTGGTGCTCGTGCTGGCCGTCCAATTCCTGCTGTTCATCGAGTTGTTCGCGACGATGACGCTGTTCGCGGGCATCGCACTCGTCGCGGTGCTCGTGGCCGGTTCGAGCGCCGAGAAGACGCGGGCCGTAAACCTCCTGCCGAGCGTCGCGCTCAGCTATGCGATCGCGCTGGCGGCGTTGAGCCCGGTCTTTTACTACATGGTCGCGCTGGGCTATGAACCCGGCGCGCCGCACCCCCCCTTGCTCTACTCTACCGACCTGCTGAGCATTGTGATCCCGACTTCCACGATGGAGCTTGGTCGCGCGGCTCCGCTGCGCGCGCTCACGGAGCACTTTCTCGGATTTATCTTCGAGGCCGGCGGTTATATAGGCGTTCCCTTGATGCTGGTCGCGGCTGCGTTCGCGCGTCGCCATCGAAGCGAAGGATGGGCGCGCTCGCTGGTGCTTGTGCTGGTCGTAGCCGTCGTGCTCTCGCTCGGACCTTTCCTGGTTGTCGGGGGGCGGCCGGTCATTCCGCTACCCGGGCTGGTCATCGGCGCTTTGCCGCTCATCGGTAAGGCACTACCTGGACGCCTGATGGTGTACGCATTTCTCGCGCTCGCGATCATCACCGCGTTATGGCTCAGCAGGGACGTCGTGCCGCGATGGGCGCGGGTCGCGACCGCGCTCGCCGTGATCGCATCGACGCTGCCGAATCTCTCCGCGCGCTTCTGGACTTCCACGATCGACGTGCCGCGTTTCTTCGGCGACGCGCTCTACGCGAAATTTCTCGCGTCCGGCGAGACCGTGGTGATATTGCCTTACGGCATCAACGGCAACAGCATGGCCTGGCAACTCCAAAGCGGCTGGTACTTCAAAATGGCGGGCGGCTACGCTGGCAACCCGCCGCTTGAGTTTCGTCAGTGGCCGATAGTGCGCGCTTTCTATCGGGTCGGCACGGTTGCGCTTCCAGATGCCGGCGATCAGCTCAAGGCCTTCCTCGCCACCCATCGCGCGAGCGCCGTGCTCGTCGACGATCGCGAGGCCGAGATATGGCGCCCGCTGATGGCGACCCTGGATGCGCCACCGATCGAGGCGGGCGGGATGACAATTTACCGCGTGGCGCCGGCACAACTCGCTCCCTGGCGGAATGCGACCGCACTAGGGATGGAGACGCGCCTGGACCGTACCCTCTTCGCGGCGCTCGTGCTCGCGGCCGCGAGCTATGTGCGCGATGGACGCCCGCTAACCGCGTTGGCTCCCGCTGAAGTTTACAAGCTGGGGTTGATGCCGCCGGGATGGATCGTCGTGCCGAAAAAGATCGAACCGCCGTGGGACGAGGGCGGGATGAACCTGCCGCGCCATCCGAACGATCCGCATCAACTTGACGGTCTTTGGCTCCGCGCTGACGAGGAGGGCCGTATCGAGGTCGGTGTCGCAGGATGGTATCCAGCGCTGCGCGCGGTGCTCAAGGAGTATCGCGCGGACGCTGTTGGCTTTGTGCCGCGTGACCTGGACGCATCGGCGCGCGGAAAAGAAGGCGACCTTCGCGGGCGGCTAATAATGAGCTTCAGCGCTGAAGGCCTCGCGCGCGCCGCAGCACAGGCCCGCAGCGAGAGATCTTCGGCGGCGTCCGAAGGCGCTTCGCGATGAACGCGTCCAACGCGCCCAGGATGGGGTTGAGCACGCCGCCCGGAGCGACGGCGACGGACCGGTCCGGATGGTGCAGCGGGGGCGCCGCTTTCGTCATCTACCTCGGGCTCTCGATTCTTTTTTTCGGCCGCGCGCTTAGCGGCGGTCTCTCTTCGTTCTACATGGGAAACGGCCCCGACCCGCCGCAATCCATCTGGTTCCTGGCCTGGTGGGCCCACGCTCTGAGTGCTCGCATCAATCCGTTTTTCACCCATGCCGTTTGGGCGCCGGCCGGCTTCAACCTCGCATGGACAACCAACATCCCGCTCGCAGCGTGGCTGATGCTTCCGGTCACCTACACGCTGGGCGCGGTCGCCGCGTACAACATCCTCTGCCTGCTTTGTCCGGCGGTCGTCGGATGGGTCGCGTATGTACTATGTCGGCACGTTGTGCGCGAGTTCGCGCCCGCGCTGGTCGGCGGCTTCGTCTTCGGCTTTTCTCCGTACCTGATTTGCAAGCTGCTTGGTGATATCGATCTGGCCCTGGTTCCGATGCTGCCGCTGGCGCTCTATCTGACGCTGCGCGCGCTGGACGGAACTATCCGTCGGCGAACCTTCGTCGTGCTGCTCGCGCTGACGCTCAGTGCGCAATTCTTAATTTTCATCGAAACCTTCGCCACGATGACGATGAGCGCCGTGATCACGATTGTGATCGCGCTTTTCGTGACCCGCGGCAGCGACCGCGACCGCGTGCGTGCTCTGATCGCGCCAATCGCGCTCAGTTACGCGCTCGCGATGCTCCTGCTCACGCCCTATCTCTACTGTCTTTTCGCCAACGGGTTTCCGCACGGGGCAATCTGGTCCACCGACACCGGCTCGATCGATCTGCTCAATTTCCTGATACCCGTGCCGACCAACGCGCTTGGCCGTCTTGATTCGATGCGCGCCATTTCGGTGAATTTCCGCGCCGGAATCTACGATACCGAAGGCTACCTCGGCCTGATGTTGGTGGCCGCCGGCGCGATGGCCTGGGGGCGATGGCACGATCCAGCCGTGCGGCTGCTGATCCTGTTTGCCGCGGCGATCGGCGTTCTGTCGATGGGGTCGTGGATGCAGGTGGGCGGCCACTTTATCATACCGATGCCCTGGATGGCCGTGTCGGCGCTGCCGCTGATTGGCAAGGCCGTGCCCGCGCGCCTGACGGTCTATATGTTCCTTGCGATAGCGATCCTGTGTGCGATGTGGCTGAGTGCCAGGCCGCCCGCCGCGCAGAATCGCATCGCCCTGCGCGGGCTTGCGGGCGCACTGATCGCGCTTTCTCTCCTGCCCTGCCTCGACGCGGCGTTCTGGTCCACGGCGCTGGCGACGCCCGAGTTCTTCTCCGCCGGGCTCTATGGCCAGTATCTCGAGCCGGGCGAAACAGTGGTCATTCTTCCCTATGGGTTCGAGGGCGACGCAATGCTGTGGCAAGCGCTCTGTGCGTTCAGCTTCCGGATGGCGGGCGGGTACACAGGATTTGCGCCGCCCATTCCCGCCGAGTTCGAGCGCTGGCCGATAGTTGGCGCGCTGTACGACGTTGCGCCGATTCCCGATGCGGGCGGCCAGTTCAAGGCATTTCTCAAGAGCCACGATGTCGGCGCGGTAATCTTTGCCGGCGAGGGCGACCATGCGATCGAGGTTAGCCATGCCGCGGGTCCCGGCATTTGGTATCGCGGGCCTATCCCGCCGCGCGACCGCGAAGTCTGGAACGCAATTCTCGGCGGTCTCGGAGTTGCGGCTCAAAGCGTCGGCGGTGTCACGTTCTACCACCTGCCGGCGGAGGTGCGGGCGCAATGGCCCGCCGAGCAGCCGGTCGCGGTCCAGGCGCGCGCGGCGGCCGTCCGCTTCGATACGCTGATCACCGCGGCCTACGGCTATGTCGCCAGTGGCCGCCGCCTTCTCGACCTGTCTCCACTCGCCGTCCAGCGGGCGGGACTGCTGCCGCCCGACTGGATCGGTGGCCCGCTGATGCGCAGCGCGCAAAAGCCGGGCCTGCTGCTCGACGGCGTGATGCTCGCGCCCGCGCGATCGCATCGCGTCGCGCTCGGGGTCCAGGGCTCGTACGCCGCGCTCAAGCCGATCATCGAGAAGTACCGCCCATATGCGGCCGCGATTTATTTTCCCTACCCGCGCGAGCTCTCCGCCTCACCGCCGCAAGGCGACGCTCCGGCATTGATGACAATGATATTTGACGTCGATCAACTGGCCCGCGCAGCCCACGCGGCTCCGCTTCGGGCTCCGGGCGCCGCGCCGCCACCAAACCCGTCGGCGGCTCCAAGCCCATCGAGACCCTAATCTCGCCGCTTGCGAGGTGCGCGGCGAAAAACGCAACGCGCCATTCAGCGCTTGCGGACTTCAATCAGCCGCCACCGTCCGACCACCAGGGGGTAGCAATTACGCAGTGCGGCGAGTTGCGCGGGCGCAAGCAGATCATCTTTGCCCAGGATCAGCACCCGGCCTCGCGTTTCGCATCGGTCGCCCGTGTCTTCGGCGCTCTGCCGCCGCTGCGCCGGCATATAGTAGCGCACCACGTTCACGGCATATCCAGGCACCACAACGATTGCGCCGCCGGTTTGGGCTGTCGCGAGCGCCAGCGCAGCAGCCTCGCGCCATTGAAGATCGTGCGGCTTTTTAAAATCGCGACGCACATGATCGAGCGAGAGCGCCACGACCAGCACCAGCAACCCTAAGCGCCACCTCGCGTCATCGATCGCCGCGAGCCCGATTCCCGCCAGGATGAAAAATGCGGCCACGCTCCCAATCACGTAACGCGTCTCCTCGAACGGCACGAACGCATACGAAATGGTCATAACGAGCGCTATCGGCACGAGCATCCACCACAAAACGAAGCCAAACGCTGCGCCGCCGTCCCGTCTCATCCGCCATCCTCCATACCACGCCAGTGGCAGCAGCAGCATGAACGGCACTTTGCCCGAAGCGGCGCGCAGCATTTCAAACGGCCACCACGGCGGCCGCGCATGAGACCAGTTGAGCACGCCGGCCTGCACGGCGGCGATCGACGCCCGGCCGGTCGTCGGTGCCATAGGCGCCAGCAGCGCCATCCCAGCGCACAGCGCCAGCAGCGGTGGCAGCAGTTGGAGTTCGCCGATGTCGCACGCGCGAGCGGCGATGCGCCTGCGCACCGCCACCCAACCGAGCCACATCACTTCGGCGGCAATCAGCAGAGCAGCGGTAAAATTGGAGGCGGTCGCGAGGGCGCTGAAAACCATGATGCCAGCGAGGCTCGCGATACGGCCCGCACCGCGGGCACGAGTGGATACCGCCCGCAGGAAAAAGACGAGTTGCAAAAGCTCGAGCACCAGCGTCAGCGGATACATCCGGACCGTCTGCGCCTGCTCGATCAACGTAGGATTGACGGCGACTATTAGGGCCGCGATGGCGGCGCCACCCATAGCTTGCGGGATTTCCGCCGCGCCGCCCAGACTGAGCAGCAGCTCCCGCGTCGCCGCAAAGGCCAGCGCGATCGTGAGAATGCCGAGCGCGGCCGAAAATGCTCGCATCGATCCCACGCCGTCGCCGCCAAGCGCGATCCAGCCGTGTAACGCGAGGTCGTATAGCGCGAGCTTGCCCGGGTCGAGCGCCCGTTCTCGTTCGATCACCGTGCGAAGATCGGGCGCGGCCGCGCCGGCCCATGACGCGGCTTCGTCGGCGCTGAGCTCGGCCGCGCTGAGGCGATAAAGGCGCAGACCGGCGCCGAGCATCAACGCAAGAACGAGCAGCGCCAGCGCCGGCGGGCGGCCCATCAGCGTGCGCGAATCTCCACCAGCAGCAGCCGCCTGACGACCCGCGGATAGCACTTCTCCATGGAGGCGATCTGGTCCGCGCCGAGAATATTGCGACCACTGAGAATCAGTATTCGCTGCGGCCCGCACGTATTCTCCCCTTGCACGACAGATCGACGCTCGGGGCTGAGGTAGTAGCGCACCACATTTTTGCAATACTCGGGGAACACCGCGATCGGTTCGTCCGGCGCGGTCTGCCCGGCGGCGATCTCGGTCGCCTGGCGCCAGGCGGCTTCGTAAGGATGTTTGATCACATGATGGGTGCGGCCTAGTGAGAGGGCGATCAATGCTCCGGCCAGCGCGAGGTGCACGACGCGGGGGCGCAGCGACGCCGCGCCAAAAGCGGCCAACGCGAACATCCCGACGAACGCGATCAGCGCGTAGCGCGGAAACTCTAGCGGATGAATCAGGTAGGTCACTGCCACCAGGCCCATGATCGGCGCCGCCGTCCACATGGCGAAAAAGCCCGCTGCGAGCGGCGCCGTGCGCCAATGCCGCCAAATTCCAAAGCCCGCCACCGCCACAAAGCTCCAGAAGAGGATGCGTCCGCCGGCCGCATTCAACAGCACCAGGTAAGGCCATGCGATCGGCCCGATCTTTATCCAGCCGATTGCGCCCATCGCCACCGCCTGACGCGAAGAGACGATAGCCCCGGGCAGCAGTGGCCCCAACAACGCGACTCCTGCGGCCACGGCCAGGCCCGGGCGGAAGATCGCGAGGCCGTCTGTCCGCGCTCCCAGCGCCTTGGCCGCCAACAGGCATCCAAGCCACAGGCCCTCGGCCAGCAGGAGGAAGCAGGCGGTAAAATTGGCCGCGATCAATGCCGCGGTAAAAATCGCCGTGCCGGCGTAGTTCAGCCAACCGCCTCGGCGCTGTGCGCGAACCAGGAAAAAAATCTGCACCAGCTCCGCGCTCATCGCCACCGAATACATCCGCACCGTCCTATCCGACGTCACCATCATGAAATTGACCGCATAGGCGAGCGCGGCGAAGCTGCCCGCCAAATCACCGATCGCGGCGCCCGATGACCCACCCAACGAGCGGCAGACCTCGCGCACGGTGGCGAAAACCAGCACTATCGCGATCGTCCCCAGCAGGGCCGACATCGCGCGCATCGCGGTGACGCTGTCACCGAAGAGGCGGATCCATCCGTGCAACAGGAGATCGTAAAGCGGCAGCTTGCCGGGATCGAGCTGATGCTCCATCGCCACCACCTCGCTCACGCTGGCCGTCGAAGCGGCCGCCCACGAGGCGCCCTCGTCGGCAGTGAGATCCGACACGCCCAACCCCTGAAATCGCAGGATCGCGCCGAGCATCAAGGCAATAACGAGTAGACCCAGCGCGAGCGCCCTTGGCGAACGCGTAAAGCGTGCAGCCACCTGCCCGGCGCCCGATGCCGCGATCCGATCGAAGACGGCCACGCCTGGCCTCATCCGGTCGGCTGCGTGCGCGCGTCGGGACGGTCCTGTTCGGCCATCGTGCTCAGCCCTGGCGGCGTCCGACGCGCAACTTCTCGCTAATCAGAAGCGCATTGAGCGCGGCGCTCGGGCGCACCGGGTAGGTGTCGGGACGATCGATGTCTTTATAGCGCGGGTCGAGGCGGGTGAAAGATTCCAGGAAACGCTCGCGCGCCTCGCTCAGCGGTGGCCGCGCCCCGACTCGATGGCCGTCGGCGAACACCCGCTCGAGCATCGGATGTACCGACGCGGGTGGTGGACGAAACTCGCGCAGGAGGTTGTCCGCGCTCTCCTCGAACAGCCCCACCATGTCGGCGAAGAATCCCCCAGCGGCGTTGCGCGCGCGGAAAACCTGTTTGCTGCCGGGCAGGGTGACCTTTTCGGTCGAGGTCTTGAGGCGCGGCTCGCCACGGTACTCGACCAGCTTGTAGGCGACGTCGAGCGCGGGCGCGTCCGCGCTGACTGCCATCGCGGTGCCCACGCCGAAGGCGTCGATCGGCGCTCCGGCCTTGACCAGTTCGGCGATCCGGTATTCGTCAAGGTTGCCGCTGGCGAAAATCGGCACGTCGGGGAGGCCACGTCGATCGAGCAGGCGGCGCGCGCGCTTGCTCAACTCCAGCAGGTCGCCGCTATCCAGCCGGATGCCCTGGAGCTTGACGCCTTTCTCACGCAATTCCAGCGCCACAGTGGCCGCGTTCTCAACCCCGCGCAGCGTGTCGTAGGTGTCGACCAGCAATGTGCTAAGCCGCGGAAAGACCTTAGCGTAACTGTCGAAGGCCTCGCGTTCGCGTTCGTGCGCCATCACGTAGCTATGCGCCATCGTGCCGTACAGAGGAATCCCATAACGCATCCCGGCCAGCACGTTGGAGGTGCCGGCGAAACCGGCAAGATAGCTCGAGCGCGCGGCGGCCAGGCCCGCGTCGGCGCCCTGGCTGCGGCGCAATCCGAAATCAACCAGCCGCCGCCCGCCGGCCGCGGCCACGCTGCGCGCCGCCTTGCTCGCGAGGAGCGAACCCAGACCCGCCTGATTGAGCACCAGCGTCTCGAGCAGTTGCGCCTCGATCAGCGGAGCGCGAATTTCCAGGATTGGCTCGGTGGCGAAGAAAATAGTGCCCTCGGCCATCGCCCACACCTCGCCGCTGAAACGCAGTCCGCCGAGGAAGTTCAAAAATTCCGGAGTGAACAGCCGCAGCGATTCGAGATGTTCGATCATCCGCGGGGCGAAGTGAAACTGCTCGATCGCTTCGAGCACCCGCTCCAGCCCAGACGCGACCAGGAATCCACGACGCGGCGGCATCCGGCGCGTGAACATGCTGAAGCAGGCGACATCGTTGTTGCCGGAGGCGAAGTACGCCGCGGCCATCGTAAGCAGGTAGAAGTCGGTGAGGAGCGGGACTTCGTCGGCATCCAGGCGCAGGTCGATCGGCATCTTCAAGGCAATCCGCAATTCGGCTCGGGAAAGGTATGGATATCGTTTCGCGCTTAGCGCGGTGGGACCGGCGGCGTCGGTGGCGGCGGCTCGGGGGCTGGCGACGGACCGGCCTGCAAGATGCGATTCTCCTCGGGCGGGCGGCGCTCGCGCAGGATGTCCGACATATGGCGCAGGCGGGCGCTCACGAGATGATTTATGGTGCCCGGCTCCTCCAGCGTGCCTGCGCGCACGCCGGTCAGAATCTCTATTCCCTCGTCGATCGTGCCCACCGGATAAACGTGGAAGCGGCCGTTCGCGACCGCCTCGACTGTCTCCGGGTCGAGCATCAGGTTGGTGATGTTGGCGCGCGGCAGCAGCACGCCCTGCGTGCCGCTCAGGCCGATCGCCTTGCATACGCGATAAAAGCCTTCGATTTTCTCGTTGGCGCCGCCGATCGCCTGCACCGTTCCGTACTGATCGACCGAACCGGTGACGGCCAGATCCTGGCGCAACGGCACACCGCTCAACGCCGAAAGCAGCGCGTAGATTTCGGTCGAACTGGCGCTATCGCCATCGATTCCGGAGTAGGACTGTTCGAAGGCGATACTCGCGGTCATCGCGGCGGGCAGCTCCTGGGCGAAGCGCTGGCGGAAGAAACCGCCGAGGATCATCATGCCCTTGTCGTGGGTCGACCCCGACAGCCGCGCCTCGCGTTCGATATTGATCACGCCCGCCTGGCCCAGGGCGACGGTCGCGGTGATGCGGGAGGGGCGGCCGAAGCTGTAGCCACCGGCGTCGAGCACGGCGAGCCCATTGACCTGGCCGACCTGGCGACCCTCGAGATGAACGATGATCGTGCCTTCGGCGATCAGGCGGCGGATCTCCTCTTCGATGAAGTTCAACCGCAGGATGCGCTCGTTGAGCGCGCGGTCGACGTGGCGCGCACTGACCTGCAGGTCATTGGCCGCGCGCGCGTAATACGCCGCCTCGCGCGCGAGGTCGTCAATCGGCTCCATCACGCTCGACAGCCGTTTGCGATCGCCCGCCTGGCGCATCCCGAACTCCACGATCCGCGCAAGCGCGCCGCCGTCAAAGTCGGGTAGTCCTTCGGTCTTGGCCAGCGCGAACACCCGCGCCGCATAGTGGCGCGCGGCCTCCACGTCGGCGTCAACCAGCGGCCGCAGCTCGGCCTTGACCTTGAACAACTCTGCGAACTCGGGATCGTAAAAATACAGCACATTGTAGAGGTAGGGACTGCCGGTGACGATCACCTTGGTCGCCACCTCGATCGGCTCGGGCTTGAGCCCGCTCACCATGAAGAACGGAAACGGCTCGAGCGTCTCCAGCGTCATGCGGCCCGTCTTGAGTGTGCGCTTGAGCGTTTTCCATACGCCCGGTTCGACGATCGCGTCGTCCAGGTCAAAGAGCAAAAAGCCGCCATGTGCCTTGACCAGCGAGCCGCCGATGATGCGGGTGAAATTGGTTGCGCTGCGGCCGGTCGGATCGACCCAGCGCTCGATGGTGCCGAACAGGTTGCGATAGGTCGGCGCGTCTTCGGCGATTACGGGAGCACCGCTGCGCCCGGAGTTATCGACCACCACGTTGACCTGGTACTCGAAGAACCGCGTCTCGTCGGCGCCGTCGGGGCGCTGCGCCACCGCGGCACGCGGCGCGCCGTCGGGAACGGGCTCCGCGGCTTCGCGAAAGCGATCGAGATGGTCGAGCATGTGTTCGCCAACGTGGTCGAGATAGGCCGTCACGGCCGCGCTGTCGAAACGGGCCTTGAGCGCGGCGATGGCGGGTGCGATAAGACGCGCGGCGAAAGTGCGTTCGATCTGGCGGATCTCCCCGATCAGCTCGCGCATCAGCTCCTGCTGATGCATCGTCATGGTCGCGAACAGGTCGGCGAGTTCTCCTTGCTCCTTGCCCAGCCGCTCGCGCTCCGCCTCGGGCAGCTCCTGCAGCTTGCGATTGAGGTCTTCGGGCGACTCGGGCGCCTTGCCCCCGATGAGCGGGATGAACACGACCTGGCCGGAGGGTGTGCCCTGGACGGCGAAGTTGCGCTGGCGCGCGGCAGTCTCGAGTTGGGTGAATAGCTCCTGGGCGCGGCGGTTGTACTTCTCGCGCAGGGCCTTGCGCTCCTGGTCGAAGTCCTCGCGGCGAAACGCCTTGGGCAGCTGTTCGATGAGGAAGCCGACCAGGTCGCGCATGCCGTCGCGCAGCTCTGCGCCCTGGCCGCCGCGCAGGTAGATCGCGGCGGGCGACTCGGGACTCTTGAAGTTATTGACGTAAACCCAGTCGCCCGGCGTCGGCATCGCCGCCGCCCGCTGCTCAAGGATGCGGACGATCGATTCGCGCTCGCGCCGTGAGCGGACGCGGCTGACGAAAACATTGTAGCCGGGCGCACCGATACCGATCGCCATGCGCACCGCGTCGAGCGCGCGCTGCTGGCCCAGCAACTCGTGAGCGCCGTCGCGCGCCGCCTTCACCAGCTCATCGGGGCCAAGCGGAGAGTGACCGCGCAACTCCTCGGCGCGCAGTTCAACCAGCGGGGGCGCGGGCTCGGGCGCCCGCTCCTGTGGCGCCGGCGCGGGCTTTTTATCATCCCCCTCGGCCATCGTCGCTCCCTTTCTGTTCTATTACTGAACTTTGACGCGCCGGCCGCGCATTTTGGGCAGCACGATCGTCAGCATCCCGCCCGCCCAGCGCGCCGTGGTGCGCTCGCGATCGACCGGTTGCGCAAAGCTCATCCTGCGCTCGACGGCCGGATGCGCGCCGCCAGGGATTCGCACGATCAAGCCTGCCTCGCCGATCTCGACATGGATCACTTCCGGATCCTCCACGGCGGCCTCGACCCGCACCTCGTACTCATCGCCGCGGTCGACCACGACGGCGCCTCCGGAAGCCGCCGCGGCGGCTCCGCCACGCCATCGCCCGAGCCACTCGTCGAATAGTTCGTCGCAGGCACGCTCGAAATCATGCAGCGCTATGATATCGGAGGGCTTCATTATCGCCGTATCTCGCGCCCAATTTTAATCCGCGACGGCGCTCGGAATCCACCCCGCCGAGTGCTTGCCGAACCCGCCGTCCGCGGCGTATCGTCTGTCAGCCGTGCCTGAACTAAACAAGATTCTGTTCGCCACCGATTTCTCCGAGGACTCGCTCAACGCGCAGCGTCTCGCCGAAGAGCTGGCGCGCAAATTCGGCTCTGAGGTTATTGTACTGCATGTCGACCAGCCGCTGCCCCCGGTCATGGTAAGCGAACTGGGTCCGGCTTTCGACGTGAGCGCGATGAATCAGATCGCCGAGGAGCAGCGGCTGGGGGCGCAGCGCGAGATCGACAAGATCGTCACCCAGTTGCGCGACGCGCAGATCAAAGCGCGCAGCCTGCTGCGCGTCGGCGCCCCCTTCCTCGAGATCATCCACGCCGCGCAGACCGAGAATGCCGACCTGATCGTGCTCGGAACGCACGGCCGCACTGGACTGGCACACGTGCTGCTGGGCAGTGTGGCCGAGCGCGTGGTGCAAAAGGCAGGATGCGCCGTACTTACCGTGCGCCATCCCGAGCGCCGCTTTAAGCATCCGCTCGACAAGTAAGCGCAAAGATTGGATTTGCCAATTCCGCCGCATGCAACGCGCGCGGAATTCACCCTAGCGCCCGACGAAACGCGGCGCGCGCTTCTCCTGAAAGGCGCGGATGCCCTCCTTGAAATCCTCAGAGTGCGTCATCACGGCAATCGACTCATTCTCCTCGGCCAGCGCGGTGCCCAGGTCGGTTGACAGATGGTGAAAGATGAGCCGCTTGGCATGCGCGACGCCGAGCGGCGAGCAGTTGGTCGCAATCTCTCCCGCCATCTCCAGCGCCGTGGGCATCAGCTGCTCATGCGCGACGACCCGACTTACCAGGCCCATGCGCAGCGCTTCCTCTGCGTCGAGCAACCGTCCACTCAACGCGAGTTCGAGCGCATTGGATAGTCCGACGATCCGCGGCAACAGCCAGCTCGCGCCGTGCTCGATTGCGAGGCCGCGGCGCACGAAGATGAGCCCCATCCGCGCGCGCTCGGAGGCAATCCGGATGTCGTGGTAAAGCGCGGTCGTAAAGCCCATGCCGACGCACGCGCCGTTGATCGCGCCAATCACGGGCTTGCGCAACCCGGCGATCCACGAAAAGCGCTGGCGAAAATCCGCGCGCGGCTCGCTGGTGCCCGCGATCTCACCCGAAACCGCCTGTACTGCCGAAGTCGTGCCGTCGGCGACTGAGTTGAGTGCGCCCATATCCGCGCCCGCGCAATAGGCCTTGCCCGCGCCAGTAATCACGATCGCCCCGACCTTGTCGTCGTGCTCGGAATCGAGCAGGGCCTCACGCAACTCGGATTCCATCGCGGCGGTCCAGGCATTGAGCCGCGCGGGACGGTTAAGGGTGATCACGGCGACGCGATTGGCTTTTTCGTAGATGATTTCGTCGAATCCCATTGCCTTGTCCTCTGGCTTGGCAGCGATCAAAGCACTTCGCACACGCAAAATCTAACCGGTCTCAGGTGGGCGGAGCCGCTTTTTCGCAACCTCGGTGGCAAAGCGTGCCAGCTTTCCTTGGGCCGTCGACGCTGTTAGAAAAGCGGGATGTTTTCCGTGAAAGTTTTGTTCGCCCACGGCGCCGCGTTGCGCCGTACTCGCTCTCGCGCCGGATGCCCTGGCTTCGCGGCACTTGTAATCATCGCGCTCTGCGCCGCATTCGCGCCCGTCCGTGCCGCCGAGACGCATCGGGCGATGGTGGTGGCGGAAAACGCACTCGCCGCGAGCGCCGGGGTCGAAATCTTAAGTCATGGCGGCAATGCGATCGACGCCGCCGCCGCAACCGCGCTCGCCGTGGGCGTTACCAACCCGGCTTCGTGCGGGATTGGCGGCGGCGGATTCATGCTCATCTATTTAGCCCGCACCCACGGCTTCTACGCGCTCGATTATCGCGAGCGTGCGCCGATGGCCGCCAGCGCCACGATGTACGTGCGTAACGGCAAGACCGACGAGGACCTGGCGCGCTCGGGGCCGCTGGCGGTTGCGGTGCCGGGCGAGATTGCCGGGCTCGACGCGGCGCTGCGCCGGTTCGGCACAATGAAATTCTCCGCAGTCGCGGCGCCGGCGATCAGACTCGCCGAGCAGGGCTTTCCGGCGACCCCGCACCTGGTCGAGGACATCGCCCATACCGCGGCGCAGATAGCCGCCGACCCGGGGCTGAAAGCGACCTACCTGACACCTGCGGGCGCGCCGCCCAAGCCCGGTGACATCCTGCACGAGAAAGCGCTCGGCGCGACGCTGCGCTCGCTCGGCGACGAACCGGTGACGCGCTTTTACCACGGCGAGATCGCGCGGACGCTGGGCGCGTGGATGAAGGCGCACGGTGGGCTGGTCACTGCCGAGGACCTCGCGCAGTACCGGCCGGTGTGGCGCGCGCCGCTGTATCGCGCCTATCGCGGTTACGAGGTCTGGACCATGCCACCACCCTCTTCGGGGGGCGTGGTACTGGAAATCCTGGGGATGCTCGCCGGCGCGCCGGTCTCCGGGCTCGGCGCTGACTCGCCGCCATACCTGGCCCGGCTGATCGAAGTCCTGCGCCAGGGGTTCATCGACCGCGATCAGTACGGGGATCCGGATTTTGTCCACGTGCCGATCGACCTGCTGCTCTCACAGCGCCATATAGATCAGGCGCTCCAGCGCGCACTGCATCACGGCACGCCAGCGCACCTCGCGCCGGCCGCCGACCATGGCACCTCCAATCTGCTGGTGGTCGACAAGGCCGGCAACGTGGTGGCGATCACCACGACGATCAACACGATCTTCGGCGCCAAGATGACGGTCGCGAGCCTCGGCCTGGTGCTAAACGACGAGATGGACGATTTCGCCGCCGGACCAGGCGTACCCAACGTGTTCAAGCTCGAGGGCGCGGTGGCCAACGAGATCGCGCCGGGCAAGCGACCGCTCTCGAGTATGTCGCCCATCATCGTGATGCGCAGTGGTCATCCGGTGCTGACCGCGGGCGCCTCGGGCGGCCCGACTATCATCAGCGGCGTGGTCCAGGTCGCGGTCAACGTACTCGATTTTCATCTCAGCGCTGGAGCGGCGGTCGATGAACCGCGCGTGCACGAGCAGGCCGCGCCCGACGTGGTATTCGTCGAAGCCGCGATGCCGGCGGCGACGCGCCAGGCGCTGGCGCAAATGGGCTACCGGCTCAAGGAAGTGCACTCGCTGGGCGCGGTCGGGGCGATCACGATCGCGCCGGGCAACCTTGACGGCGCTTTTGATCCGCGCAAAGGCGGCGGCGCCGCCGGCCTGTAACGCGAAAGCGCGCCTCCCGCTTGCGCGTGGCTGCGCAAGCGCCGTCCGCACGATACACTTGACCGTCGTGTCCGAACCCGCGTCTATCGAATCGAATCTCATCTCGGCCGCCGCGTCCGCGCCCGTGGCGCCGGTCGCGTTGTGGCGCTCGCCCGCGATCGAGGCCCTCGCGCTTCTGGCTCTCGCGTCAGCGGTCTTCTTCTTCCATCTCGGGAGCTATGGTCTGTGGGAGCCCGACGAAGCGCGCTACGCAGAGATCGCGCGCGAGATGCTGGCCACGCGCAACTTCATCGTGCCGCATCTCAACTACGTCGCGTACGTCGAGAAGCCGCCACTGCTCTATTGGCTCGGCGCGATGTGGATGGCGGTTTTGGGCGTCAACGAACTTGCGGCGCGCCTGACGCCGGCTCTCGCCGCGCTGGCAGGCGTGCTGATGACCTGGTTTTTTGTGCGGCGCACGATGGGCCGCGGACGAGCGCTACTGGCGGGCGCGATTCTCACCACTTCGACGTTGTACGCCGTGATGGCGCAGGTGCTGACCACTGACATGCTGCTCGCGGCGGCGGTCACGGCGGCCCTGTTCGCGCTCTACCTGCACTGGAGCGAAGGCGGCCGCTGGTGCTGGCTCGGCTATTTCGCGATCGCGATGGGCCTGCTCGCCAAGGGCCCAGTGGCCGCGGCGATTCCGCTTCTCACGCTCTCGATCTTTCTTTGGTGGCAAGGCGAGTTGCGGGGCGCAATCGGCCGCTTCCACGCACTCGCGGGCGGCGCGATGGTCGTGCTGATCGCCGCGCCATGGTTCATCGCCGTGGCGATCCGGGAGCCCGGCTTCGTGGATTTCTATTTCGTCGGCGAGCATCTGCGCCGCTTCTTCGAGTCCAGCTACAGCCACGGCGAGCCCTTTTACTATTACCTGCCAGTGCTGGGGGCGGGGATGATGCCGTGGACGCTAATGGCGCCGTTCATCGCGTGGCGCGCGCTCCCGCGCTCGCCCGCGGGACGCTTCTGTATCATCGCAGCAGCCGTCGTGATTGTGATGTTCTCGGCGGCCAGCGCCAAGCTCATCCCGTACATCCTGCCCGCCGCGGCGCCGCTCGCGGTGCTGCTGGCCGATGGCATTTTCTCGCGCGCGTTTATCACTGACGCGCGCGCCGGCGATGAACCGCTGGGCCTGCGAATCCGCTTCGCCGCGGTGGGCGTTATCCTGAGCCTGATGGGAGTGGCGATGCTCCTGACGGCGATGACCGCCCCGCTGTTCAGCAGTCCCTACGTGGCCGCCACGCGGCCAGCGCTTTACGCGCTCGGCTTAATCGGCGCAGCCGGCGGCGCGCTGGTCGCTGAAATCTTTCGTCACTGGCGCTTCGATGCGGGGCTCGCGGCGATGGTGCTGGTGACCGCGGTGGGGCTGAGCGCCGGTAGCTACGTTCGCCTGGAAGCGGAGCCCCTGCGTTCCTACGCGGCGCTTGCGCGCACGGTGCAGGCGCGAGCGCCGGACGCCACGCTCATCTGCTATCCGCGCTATGTCCAGGCGCTGCCCTTCTATACGCGCCGGCGGGTGATCATGGTCGGAGCACCGACGGAACTCGCCTTCGGCCAAAAGCACGCGGCCGACGGCAGCCGCTATTTCTTCCGCTCGGAAGACGACGCTCTGAGGCTGTGGAACCTGCCAGGGCCGGTGGTTCTGGTAATCGATGAACGCGAGCTCAAAAAGCTGCGCGAGCGGCTGGGAGAATTCACCGTGATCGGATCCGAATGGCACAAGCGCGCGATCCTCAAAGCCAGGGAGCCACGCTATGCAAGCTGAACCCGCAATCGGCATATCCCCGGCGCAGCCGCCCGCATCGCCGCCCGCGCGCAAGGGCCATGCCTTCTTCGGCTTCGCGCTACGGGCGGGCGCCGGACTGGTCATCGTCACGCTGCTGCTTTGGCACTACGACGTGCGTCCGGTGCTCCATCAACTCGCGCGCGAAAGGATCGCGTTTTTCCTCTTCGCGGTGGGATTGTACGTCGCCGGCCAAGTGATGTCGGCCTGGCGCTGGAGCCTGCTCGGTGGAATTTTGAAAATCCCTGCGCCGTTCATCGATTACCTGAGCTACGCCTTCATCGGAATGTTCACGAATGTTTTCGTACCGGGTCTGATTGGCGGCGACGCCTTGCGCTCGGTCTATCTCGGTCGGCGCCATCAGAGGCTCGCGGACGCGATTGCTTCGGTCGCTGCCGACCGTATCGTGGGGCTGATTGGGCTGTTCTGGCTGGCCGCCAGTGCGGCCGCGGCGCTCAGCGTCAAATTGCCGCGCTCGGTCACGCTGCCGACGATCGCGGTCGGCGTGATTTCGCTCGTCGGATTTGCCGCGCTGCCGTTCATCGGCAAACTGGCCGCGTGGATGCCAGCGCGGCTCGCCAGCGTCGCGGCGACCATCGCGCCATATCTCAACCGGCCGCTCGAAATGATGCCGGCGGTCGGGCTTTCGGTCGCTCTGCAGCTATCGCTCGCGATCTGCCAATGGATATTGGCGCGAGGACTTGGGCTCTCGGCGCCGCTGACGTTGTTCGTGCTGTGCGTGCCGATCGCCAACGTCTTTGCGAGCTTGCCGGTGACGCTCAACGGGTTGGGCGTGCGGGAAACGGCCTACCTGATGCTGTTCGGAATGGCCGGGATGGCGAAAGCGGATGCGATCGCACTGGGACTGCTATGGTTCGCGGCGACCGTGCTCGGCAACCTGACCGGCGTGGTCGCCTTCGTCATGACTGAAACGCCGCCGCTGCACGCGACGTCAGAGGAGCCGTCGTAGGAAATACGCCGGCGGCTCATTCAGGATTGCCGCAGGTCTCGCGCGCATGGGCGCTGAGCTGGGCCGGGGTCATCTCGCGATGCTCATAGACGTAGGCGATCTCGCGATGGATCCCCGCACGCAGCGTGGCGGCGGTGTCCGCTGACAGCATGCTCCCGTTCGTCAGTTGGTAAAGTTTGCCTTTGGGACTGTCGACGCTGGCGAGCTGGGATTCTTCGCTCACTCCCTGATCACGCATCTTCGCTGTCTGCTTGACGAGCGTTCCAACCAACCCACACGCCATCGCACTCTGGTTTCCAGCCGGAGCGCCGGGCAGCGATCCCTGGCCGGAATCCGACGGCATCTGCTCCCATTCGTCGCCGTGCAGGAAGGCCGGCGCCGCCAGCAGCGCGAGCACGAGTGCTCCGAGGACGATGATTTCTCCCCGCATTGCTCCCCGCATTTCAGGCACCCTATCGCGCGCGCGCAAAGCGGGCAATTGCCGCGGTCCCCTGCCGATTAGCCAGAGGTGCGACGCCTGGGTTTCTTCGGACTCGCTCCTGCCGCCCGCCCCTCGACGTGGAACATGTGCAGCATGCGATGAGCGGCCGGAGCGATCATCAGTCCCGCGATACTGATGATCGCAAGCCCGCTGTATAGCGCATAGAACGATGCGAATAGTTTGCCCCCGTTAGTCTTCAGCGGATCGACCGGGCCCATCCCGCCCAGGATCATCGACGCGTTGAGCAACGCGTCGCTCCAGGGCAGTCCCTCGATGAGATGATAGCCGCAGACGCCGAGCGCGAGCGATCCCAGGAGCACGACGCCTGCGGCCAGGGCCCATCGCGCCATGCGCCGCAGAAAAAGTGGACGCGGCAGCAGGGAATCCTCGCGGCGCTCAAAATCCATCATACATCCCTGAGTTTATTATGATTCGACGAACCTTCGCACCCGGTAATCCGTCTGCGCCCAACCGATCGCTTCCTTCGCCAGTAATTCGTCTCGGGACGTTATTGCTTGCGCCCGCCGTGGTTTGTATAGTCGCACTAACCAATCGGACAGGCTCGTGGAGACGACCGCAATATGGACGTGATGAAGACGCTTTTTCTGAATCCTCCCTCATATGATGACTTTGACGGCGGTGCGGGGTCGCGCTATCAGGCGACGCGCGAGGTCTGGTCGTTCTGGTATCCCACCTGGCTGGCCTATCCTGCCGGAATGATTCCGGGAGCGCGCCTGCTCGACGCTCCACCTCATGGTTACGACCTCAAGCGCACGGTCGCGGAAGCGAAGAATTACGACTTCGTGGTGCTCCACACTTCGACTCCGTCGCTGCGGATGGACGCGCGCACGGCCGAAGCGATCAAGGCCGCCAATCCCGACTGCATCATTGCCTTCGTCGGCGGTCATCCCACAGCCCAGCCCGAGGAAACGCTCAAGGTTTCGTCCGCAATTGACATCGCCGGGCGGCGCGAGTTCGACCACTCGATGGTCGAAGTGGCGCAAGGCTGGGACTGGAGCAAGGTCGGCGGAATCTCGTATCGCAAAAACGGCGCGATTCATCACAACCCCGACCGCGCGCAACTCACCAATGAGGAACTCGACAAACTGCCGTTCGTCACCGAAGTTTACGAAAACAATCTCGACTACCTGAAATACAACAGCCCCTACTGCCAATATCCTTACGTCTCGATGTACACCGGGCGCGGATGTCCGGCGCGCTGCACCTTTTGCCTGTGGCCGCAGGTCACCCAAGGCCATACCTACCGCGTACGCAGTCCCGAAAACGTTTACGAAGAAGTGGTCGCGATGAAGAGCAAGTTCCCCAAGATGAAGGAGCTGTTCTTCGACGACGACACGTTTACCGCCGATGCGGGGCGCGCGCGCAAAATCGCCCAGCTACTCAAGCCGCTCGGCATCACGTGGTCGACCAACTCGCGCGCCAACGTCGATTACGAGACCCTCAAGGTGCTCAAGGACGGCGGGCTGCGCCTGTTCGTGGTCGGCTACGAAAGCGGCAACGACCAGATCCTGAAGAACATCAAGAAGGGTGTGCGGCTGGACCGCGCGCGGCGCTTTACTCGCGATTGCCACGAAATCGGCATCCTGATCCACGGCACATTCATTCTAGGTCTGCCCGGCGAGACCCGCGAGACGATCCAGGAAACGATGCGCTTCGCGCGCGAGATGGATTGCGAGACCATCCAGGTGTCACTGGCCTCGCCCTACCCCGGCACCGAGCTCTACAACTACGTGGTCAAGAACGGCTACCTGGCCGTCAACCCGCTGCTCGACGAATCCGGTTATCAGAAGTGCACGATCAAATATCCGGGGCTGAGCAACGACGAGATTTACGGCGCGGTCGAGCGCTTCTATCGCAGCTTTTACTTTCGCCCGCGCTACATCTTTAAGGCGGTGCGCAAGATGATGAGTTCGCGCGAGGAATGCAAGCGGTTGCTGAAAGAGGGCGGTCAGTTTCTCTCCACGATGCGCCAGCGGCGCGCGCAGACCTCGGCGGCCGAGCAGATTTCGGCGTAGCGCGCGCGACGAGCGGCGCGGCGCCTGCCTATCGCCGCGCCGCTCGCGTACGCCCGCAGCATCGCGCGGGAAGGAGCAGACTTGGTGCGTCTGCTCCTCCCCGTCTGACGCCACGGTCGCTGAAGCCACGCCCATGACCACGAGCGTCTCGTGACTACCCTCCTGCTCTGGCTCGCGACACTCGGAGTCGCGAGTTCGCTGGTTTACTATGCGGTCTCGCTGATAATTGCCATGCGCTTTGCGGCGCACGCCGACGACCCGGCGGCGCCGCTCCCCAAGCCCCCACCGCGTATCGCTGTGCTGAAACCGCTCTCCGGGCTCAGCTCCAGCCTGCTCGCCAACCTCACCAGCTATCTCGAAAGCGGGTACCCGCGCGCCGATTTCTTCTTCGCTGTCCCGAGCTACGAGGACCGCGCCGCCGAGGCTCCGGTGGCATTACGCTCCCAGTACCCGTACGCGAGCATCACGCTCATCGTCGGCGACGAAGCCGGCGTCGTAAACCGCAAGATCGCCAAGGTCATCCGCATGGCCGAGCGCGCCGAGCGTGCCGACGCCTTCGTGCTGAGCGACGCCGATATCTCCGTCGAGCGCGGTCACCTGGTGAGACTCATCGGCGAACTCTTCGCCGACGAACGCGTGGGCATGGTGACCTGCGCCTACCGCGCCCGGCCGAGCAGCACCCTGGCCTCGCGCCTGGCCGCGCTTTTCATCAACACCGACTTCACCCCGCAGGTGATGCTGGCGGCGAGGATCGAGCCCTTGCGCTACGCCTTCGGCGCGACCATCGCGGTCCGCCGCGAGGCTCTGGAAGCCGCCGGCGGCATGCGCCCGCTGGGCGACAAACTCGCCGACGACTTCGAACTGGGCCGCGCGGTGGCCGAAGCAGGATGGGAGATCAGGCTCTCGCGATCGCTCGTCACCTCGGCCTGCGAGGAGCGCACCTTCGGCGAATTCTGGCAACGCAAACTCCGCTGGGCGCGAACCTATCGCATCATGCGCCCACTTAGCCTCTTTACCATCCTGATCAACGGACCTTTATGGGCGCTCGTGATGCTGGCCGCGACGCGCGCACGCCCTGGCGCGATTGCACTTTGCGCAGCCGTGATCGCCGCGCGCGTGGCGAGTGCGGCGCTGATTCTCGCCCGCACTCTGAGGCTGCCGGAACTGCTGCACGACGTGTGGCTGATGCCGCTGAAGGACCTGGTTATGGCGGCGATCTGGGCAGCGAGCCTGATCGGCAATGTGGTTGCCTGGGGCGGGCGCCGCTTCGCCATCTCGCGCGACGGCGTGATGCGTGAAATCACCGATGGTTAGCGCACGCGGCTTGCTGGTGCCGAGCCTCGTGCTCGGATTCGTCGCCAGCCTGCTGCTCGCGTTGGGTTTAATGATGATGAAAGTCCGTGCCAGCGCGCTGCCGATGGCGCGCGGGCGCGGCATGTTGGGCGCAGTAATCGCGTGGGTTCGCGATCCGATGTGGCTCGGCGGCCTCGTGGTGCAGGCCGCCGGCTATGCGTTGTACATGGCCGCGCTCGCGCACGCGCCGGTTTCGATGATGGCGGTGGCGATGCAGGGCGGGATTGGGCTGTTCGTGGTGCTGGCGGTGATCTTCCTGGGCGAGCGCGCCCGAATCTGGGAATGGCTCGGGATTGCCGCGTTCCTGGTGGCGGCGCTGATGCTCGGGGGATCGCTTGGCGCCGGGGCGTTGCAAAGCCCACCCGATGTCCGTGCGCTGGCCATAACCTCAGTCGTAGCGGTCGCGATCACGCTGGGGCTGTTAATCTCGCACGGGCTGCGCGAAAACGGCGCGGCCACCGCGATCGCTTCGGGGATCGCACTAGGGTTTGCCGGTCTCTATACCAAGCCACTCGCCGATCGGCTGGCTGCCGCTCCAGACTTCGTGGCACTGGCGTTGGCGCTGATCGCGAGCCCGTACACCTACCTGACGATCGTAACCAACGTGGCGGGCCTGGTGATGTTGCAGAATTCGTTCGCGATGGGTCGCGGGATCATCGCGATGCCGCTCTCCTCGGCGATCTCCAACGTAATTCCAATTGCCGGCGGAATCATTGCCTTCGGTGAACGCCTTCCCGACGACCCCTTCGCGGCGGCGATGCGCGCGGGCGCATTCGTGTTGACTATCGCGGCGAGCGCGGGGCTCGCCGCCGCCGACCTCGGCGCCGTGGCCTCGCGTTAGCCGATCGTTTTTGCGGCCCGCAGGGCGCTGATTTCACCGGTGCTGTAGCCGGCGGCGCGCAACACTTCGTCCGTATGCTCGCCCAGGCGCGGCGGCATCGAATGCAGCACTGCTTTCTCGCCGTTGAGGTTGACCGCGACGTCGACGATTTCAAAATCAGGCACCCTGAAGCCGTCGATTTTTTTTATCATCCCGGTCGCGTTAACCTGCGGATCGTCGTGCACCTGGTTCAGCCGGTTGATCGGGCTGCACGGCACGCCGACCTCGCGTAGCGCCGCGACCCAATGTTCGGTCGGACGTCGCCGCGTGCGCTCTTCGATTATCGTGTGGAGCTCAGCGCGCCGCGGCACGCGCGCGGCATTGCTCCTGAAACGATCATCCTGGGCTATCTCGGGAATGCCCAGCAGTTCGCACAGACGGCCGAACAGCCGATCGTTGCCCGCCGCTATCATGATCCATCCGTCGGAGGTCTCGAACGCCTCATAAGGCGCCGCCGCCGGCGATGCGGAGCCAGTGCGCTCGGGAATCTCGCCGGTCGCCATGTAGTTGCTCATGTGAAGGGTGGTCCACGCGACGCCAGTTTCGAGCAGGCTCACGCCGACTCTGGCTCCCCGCCCGGTCTTGCCACGCTCGATAATCGCCGCGAGCACTCCGGAGAACAGCCACAACCCTGAGCCCATATCTATAATCGGAACGACGACCCGCGCCGGCGGCGCGCCGGGATGGCCGGTCACGCTGATCACGCCGGAATGTGCCTGGCCGAGAGGATCGTAGCCGGGCAGCAGGCGCATCGGGCCGCTCTCGCCAAAGCCGCTGATCGCCGCATAGATGAGCCGAGGGTTGTGCGGTTTGAGATCGTCGTAACCGAGCCCGCGTGCCTCGGCGCTGCCGGGCTTGAGCGAATGCACGAAGACGTCGGCACTGGCGGTGAGCCGGCGCACGATCTCCAAACCTGCGGGATGGTCGAGATCGACACACACGCTTTTCTTGTTGCGGTTGTATGCTAAAAACGCGGTCGAATCGCCCGGCTCGGCGGCGCCGCCGTGCCATGCGGGAGCGTAGCGGCGCGAATCGTCGCCGCTTCCCGGCCGTTCGATCTTGATGATGGTAGCGCCGAAGTCGCCCAGGAGTTGAGTGCAATACGGGCCGGCCACGTTCTGCGTGAGGTCGACCGCGACTATTCCATCGAGGGTGTTAGGCATCCGCTAAGCGAGGGCTCCGGTTGGGGGCGGGCCAGCGCGGATCGGAGTCCGCGCCGGCGCTCGCGCGAGTTACTATATTTCCTTCAGACACTTCTTGATTGCTTCGAAGTCGGGAATCTGGCGTGCGTCCTCGAGCACTTCGCGATAGCGGATCTTGCCCTGGCCGTCGATCACGTAGGCCGAGCGCTTGCTCACTCCCTTGAAGCCGAGCAGTTCGGCATACATCGAATCGTAGGCCGGCGACACTTCCTTGTTGTAATCGCTTAGTAGCGGGAACTGGTAGTTTTGCTCACGCGCCCACGAGTCGAGTGCGAACGGACTGTCAGTAGAAATCCCGAACACCTTGCATCCGAGTTGCTCAAACTCTCCGAGCGTGTCACGCACGCTGCACAATTCCTTGGTTCAAGTGCCGGTGAACGCCAGCGGCACGAACAACAAGAGTACCTTGTTACCGCGCAACTCCGAGAGTTTCACGTCCTTCATCTTGTTCGACTTCATCGTGAAGTCGGGCGCCTGCTGTCCCACCTGTAGAGCCATCCGGGTCTCCTTCTATGAGAGTGTCTTCCGCTGCCAGTTCAATTTCAAAACCGGGCCTTTGGCACAGTCAGGCCTGGTACGTCCGCGCGCATTTTGAAGATCGTACCCTGGCGGCTTGCTTCTTCGGTATGGTCAGCCGTCACCACGTACAGGTCCATCATGTCGGAGCCGCCGAAGCAGAGGCTCGTCACCATCAGCGACGGCATCTTGATCCTGCGCTCCATCGTGCCGTTAGCCTTGAAGCGCACGACCTCGCCGTAACGCACGACGGCGACCCATACTCCGCCCTCGACGTCGACCGCCATCCCGTCCGGCCATCCTTCGGGCAACCTGGCAAAGACGCGCCGGTCCTTGAGCCGGCGATCGGCGGTAACGTCATAGGCCCACACCGCCTTGGTGGTCGAATCGCAATGATATAGCAACTTGGCGTCCGGGCTGAAGCCCATCCCGTTGGTCACTTCGATCCCTTCCCACAGCTTGGTCACCGTGTTGGGCGGGTCCACACGGAAGACATTGCCGGGAATCGGCTTGTCGCTGCTGAGTGCGTCGAACTCGAGCGACCCGACGAAAACACTGCCCGCGGAGTCGACAGTGAGGTCGTTGAGCCCGCGCATCGCGCGCCCTTCCCATTCGGCGAACAGCTCACGGCTTTGCCTGGTCGCCTCCTCCCAACAGATCAGACTGCGGCCGCTGCATACGATCCCGCCCGCCTCGTTGAGGGCGATGCCACCGACACCGCGCCGGCGCGGAATCAGAGTCTCGACGCCGCCATCGGGGCTCCGCCGATAGACGCCGCCATTGGGCACGTCGCTGAAGTAGAGCCGGTCGCGATCATCGACGCGCGGCCCCTCGATGAGGCCGTAGCCGTGGGCGAGGGTTTCAAACTGCATAGCGGGATCCTCCACTGCCCGTTTAGCACGGCGCGAGGCCGGCCCGCGAGGAGCGCGCGGCGAACCAACGCAGAGGCCAAACTGCAAACTTGCGAGCGCCGGTTTTGACACGTCCCCGACGCTCAAACCGGGACGTGGCGCGGGGCAGGGGGCGGCGCCTCCGTGAGGCGCAGCCGCCGATGGCAAAGATAGATAAGCACCGGCTGCAGGATGCGGGTCAGCAGCAGGATCGCGAGCGCGCCGCCGATAACCACGATCGCCAACGGACGCTGGGTCTGCGAACCGATCCGGGTCGAGAGCGCGGCGGGCAGCAATCCGAAGGCGTCGACCAGGTCGGTCATCATCATCGCGCGCAGACGCCGATCCGAGCCCATGACGATCGCTTCGCGAAACGGATGCCCCTCCTGCCAAAGCCGGCGAATGTAGAAGCTCAACAGGATCCCGTCCATCACGGCGACGCCGAAGATCGAGATGAAGCCGACCGCGGCCGAGACGCTGAACGGCGTCCCGGTCACGTACAGGCCCAGGATCCCGCCCAGGCAAGCGACCGGGATCTGCGCCATGATGATGAAGACGTCGATGAGCGAGGTGGTCGCGGCGTAGAGCACGCCGGCGATGAGCACAAATGCGAACGGCACCACGATCATCAGGCGGTGGTTGGCTTCACGCAACTCGCCATATTCGCCGGCCCACTCCAGATGCACACCCTGGGGCAGCTTGACCGCGCGCGCGACCGCCTGCTTGGCGTCTTCGACTGCCCGCTCCAGATCGCGTCCGCGCACGGCGAAACGCAGCGGCACATAACGCTCCAGACCTTCGCGATAGATGAACGACGCGCCCTCCTCAGTGCGGATATCGGCGACCTGCGCGAGCGGGATGTCGGCGCCACCGGGGGTGGTGACGCGGATGTTCCTGATCGCGTCGAGGCTCTGCCGATACTGCGGCTTCCATCGCACGACCAGGTCGAAGCGGCGATCGCCTTCGAAAATCTGGGTCACCGCCTGGCCGCCGATCGCGGCCTGCACCACGCCGGCGACGTCGGAGACGCTCACGCCGTAGCGGGCGCATGCGGCGCGGTCGGGCTTGATCACCAGGTTGGGCTGACCTAGCGATCTATAGACTCCGAGATCGGCAATCCCCTGCACCTTGCCCATTACTTCGACCAGCTGATTGGCGACCCGCTCGTCGGTCTCCAGGTTGTGCCCGAATACTTTGACCGAGTTCGATCCCTTCACGCCCGAAAGTGCCTCGTCGACATTGGCCTCGATGTTCTGGGAATAATCGAAGCTCACTCCAGGCATCTCGCGGACCAGCTTTGCGTTCATTTCCTTCACCAGTCCGGCCTTGGTCACTGCGGGAGGCCATTGCGATTGCGGCTTGAGATCCACCGAGAACTCGGTGTTGAAGAATCCTGTAGTCTCGGTTCCGCTGTCGGGACGACCGAGTTGCGAGACCACGGTCGAGACCTCGGGAAAAGACATGAAAACGCCCCGCATGCGGGTAGTCAGGCGCGCCGCGCGATCGAGTGAGATCGTCAGCGGCATGGTGGCCGTCGCCCAGACGTTGCCCTCCTCGAGCTTGGGCACGAATTCACCACCCAAACGCGGAAAGATTACGAACCCGGTCATCACGACGATCATGACCGCCGTGAGCCACAGGCGCGGGCGGTTCAGCAGGTGCACAAAGAACCAGTGATAGAAGCGGCTGATAGCCTCCCATATCGGATTGGAATACTGATGCAGGCCTCGCTCGAACGCGAACGAGGCCAGAGCCGGTGTCAGTGCGAGCGAGAGCAGGATGGCGGCGCCGAGCGCATAGGCGTACGTCCGCGACATCGGTGAAAAGATCGCGCCCTCGACCCCGTGCATCGTGAACAGCGGGAGGAACGCGATCACGAAGATCAAGGTGAAAAAAAAGATCGGACCGGCGACTTCCTGCGTCGCGCGCTGGATACGCCGATAGGAGCCCTCGCCCTCCGCGGGCGCCAGGTAGTGATGGATGTTCTCGACCACGATGACGGTCGAGTTGATGATGATGCCGAAGTCGATGGCGCCGAGCGAAATCAGGTTGGCCGGCGTGTCTCCCACACGCATCAGGATGAATGCGCCGAGCAGCGCAAGCGGTATGTTGATGGCGGCGATAAAGGCGCTTTGAAAGTTGCCGAGGAAAAAGATCAGCACCAGGAAAACCAGCGCCATCCCGATGGTCAGGTTCTCCAACACCGTGTGTAGCGTGGTTTCGACCAGTTCGGTCCGGTCGTAGTAAGGCACAGCCTTGTAGCCGGCGGGCAAGGCGCCCGAACTGTTGAGCTCGTTGATTTTAGACTCCACGCCGCGCAGGGTCTTGAGCGTGTTGCCGTACTTGCGCATCAGCACGATGCCTTCGACGATCTCGTTGCGATTGTTCATCCCGACGATCCCGAGGCGCGGAGCATAGCCGGCCTCTACGCTCGCCACGTTGGCCACCGTTACGGGAGCCGACTGGTTGACCGTCAGGACCGCGTTGCGAATGTCGTCGAGCGATTCAATGAAGCCCAACCCGCGCACGTCGAAGGCCTGCTCACCGACGTCGAGGTAATTGCCGCCCGCGCTTATGTTGGCGTTGCCCAACGTGGCCAGCAGCGTGGACAGTGGGATGCGGTAGTAGGCCAGGCGCTGCGGATCGACGTCGACGTGGTATTCCTTGCTCAGGCCGCCGAAGCCGGAAACGTCGATTACGCCCGGCACCGTTTTCAGCTGCTGCTCAAGCACCCAGTCTTCGATCTCTTTTTCCTTGATTAGATCGTGATCGCGGCTCTCGACGGTGTAACGGTAGATCTCGCCGATCGGATTTTCGGGTGAAATACCCGCGCGAACCCCTTGCGGAAGCGAGACCGTTTCGAGCTGATTGATAGTCTCCGTGCGGTCCTGATAGTAATCGCTCCCCCAATCGAAGTAGCAGCGTATATCGGAGGGCCCGAACAGCGAGATCGAGCGCATCGATTCGAGATTGCGCATCCCGCCCAAACCGAACTCGAGCGGTACCGTCACCAGCCGTTCGACCTCCTCGGGCGCTGAGCCCGTTGGGCAGCGTCAGCACCTCGACCATCGGTTGCACCGGATCGGGATACGCCTCGATATCGAGTTCGGAGAACGCGAACAGGCCAGCGATCAGCAACACCAGCGACAGTCCGATAACGACCACTCGTTGGGACAGGGCAAGCTCAATGAATCCGCTGATCATCTGAGGCGCTCAGTTCGTCGGGCCGCGCTCAGCTCTCGCCGTGGGCTTCTCGCCACAACTCGTTGACTTGCAAGGAACCGGCCACCACCACCGTATCTCCGGCCGCAAGTCCCGAGACCACGCGCGCATAGCCCTTTTCATTCCATGACGCAACGGTCACATTGCGCCGCGCGATCGCTTCAGGCCCCACGCGCACATAGGCGAAATATGAGTTGGTATCGAAGACCAGAGCCTGCTGCGGCACGACCAGCGCCGCGCCCGGCCGGGTAACGATCCGCACTCGCGCAAGCATCTGCGGCTTGAGCCTAAGGCCCGGATTGGCGACGGTGCATCGGATCTGCGAGGTATGCGTGGTCGCGTCGATAGCGGGACTGACGCGCGAGATGACGCCCTCGCGACGTCACTGGAAGGACCGTCATCAGCGCCGCTGCCGCCATGATGGCGGCAGCAGCCGCCTTGCTCGTCTGAATCCGCATTTTCCGTCCCTCGTTTCGCTCGGTTGTGCCGCCGCCTGGGACGTGCTTACAGAGAGGTGCTAGGCGCTATTATGCGCTCTTGTACTGTCGCCTAATCCGCCCTTAACCCGCCGGGGTCTGCGGCGGCGGGCGGCGTTCGTGCGAGCGCGGAGCGCCGGCCGCGCGACGCGGGCCGGCGCTCCGCGCCCTGGCCGGGCGACGGAGAGCACCGCGCGCTTTCGCGCGCGGCGCTCTCCGTCGCGATATTTTTCGATTCGGTTACTTAGTGGCGGTCTTCTGATCGCTCGCGGGCGCCTGCGTCTGCAACTGGCGCACGTACATCACCACGTCCCAGCGCTCGTCGGAGTTCATCGCGTCGGCGTACGAAGGCATATGGATTCCGCCGTCGCGGATATAGCCATAGATATAACCGTCGGGCAGGTTCTTGCTCGTCCCCGTCACCAGATTCTTCGGATCGTAACCGTGGGCGTGCAGCAGATGGGCCACCGGACCGTCGCCGTGTCCGCTTTCGCCGTGACACGGCGTGCAGGTATTGGTGAACAATTCCTTGCCGTGGGCGATATTTTCCGGCGTCGGTTTGAGCGGGTTATGCGCCTTGATCGTCGCCTGCTCGAGGTCCTGCGGCGGGGTCCCGGTATCGACCGGCAGCGTTCCTTCCGGCATCACGCGCGGCGAGACTTCCAGCGGTTGAATCGCCGGGCCGCGGAACATGTCGATACTCCAGGGAAAGCTCCACGCCGCGCCCGCCCCGGCGACGACGAACGCCGCCATCGCGGCCACGATAACCGCCAGCCTGGGCCGGGCGGCGCGAATACATTTTCTCGGCACGGTCACGATCGACTCCTTTTCGGCTCGGCACAATAGCCTAACCTCCCCCGGCCCGGCAACGCCCTGGGGTCGATTTAGTGCGCTTTATTTGACCACCACGATGCCGGTCATCTTGTCCTTTTCGTGCGGCAGGCAGAGGTACTTGTAAGTGCCCGGAACGGTAAACGTATAGCTCCACTTCGCCCCGGGCGGCATGAAGCCTGAGTCGAACGGTTTGGCGTCCTTGGGCGCCGAAACGTCCTTGGGGTCCTGCGCGACCGCAGGATTGGTGGTCACAGAATGAAGCGACTGAGCATTATTGATCCACTCCACCGTATCGCCCTTCTGGATAGTTACCGACATGGGCATGAACTTGGGTGGCGTGTCGGTCATCTTGATTTCGACCGTCTTGGCCGCCGCGATCGATGGCACGGCTCCGGCAACCAGTATCAGTACGGCCAGGGCTGCGCTGGCGCGGTAAAAAGCGGTTCGCACTATCGGTTCACGCATCGTTTTTGTGGCTCCTCGCAGCGAGTTAAAGTTCGCCTGCTGCCTCTATTTTGCTTCGGCTCTGTCGAGTGCCGGGCTAATATCGCGTATCCGGATAATTAAGTCCAGCTAACATTGTAGCGCCACTCGTCACCGTTCGTCCATCTCGCCAACAGACCTTCAAGAGAATACGCACGCTAGTCTATTTGGCTTCGGCCAGCGCTCCGACTCGAGCTCGTGTCGGCGCCACGCAGAGCAACGAGGCGACGGCGCCGATGAAGGCGACCAGCGCGCAGACCTCGAATGACACAGTGTACGAGCCGGTCATGTCCGCTACCTTTCCGACTATCGGAGGGCCCATCATCGCGCCAAGAGTGAACGTGATCGCGAGAAGTCCGGCTATCGTTCCATAGCGTCTGAGCCCCAGGGTTTCGACCTGGACCAGCGGACCCAGCGCGATAGGTGCCGCGCCCGTGAGCCCACTGACGATGGTAAATAGCGCCAGGACCCAGGACCTCCGCGCAAGCAGGAGGAAGGCGGTGTTTGCCGCGCCGAGCAGCAGACAAAGAGCCAGCGCGTTCTTGCCGCCGATCCGGTCGCCCAGCCGCCCCATCAGGGGCTTGCCGATCAGCGCCAACCCCAGCGAGAAGCCGACCACCATCGTCCCCGCTCTCAGTGTGTAGCCGATACCGATGAGGTACTGCACGAGATGGATGAAGCTGCCGCCGACTGCGAACGTGAAGCAGAACTGAACCACTACCAGCATCCAGAAAGCCCGGGTGCGCAGCGCCTCGTCCAACTCCAGGCCCGGCAGTCCGGGCGATTCCTCCGCGACGCTTGATTCGCCAAGGCTCGCGTTCGGCGCCTGCTCGGGACGTGTGCGCACGAAGATCAAATATAGCGGCACGACGATCACGACCAGCGGAATCGCCAGCACCGCATAAGCGAAGCGCCATCCATAAATCGCGTCGAGATGTCCTGCCGTCATCGCGATCACCATCCCTCCCAACTCCATCCCGGCCGTGGTAATGCCAAGCGCGGTGCCGCGCCGCTCGCCGAACCAGTTCGAAATCACCATTGTGGAAGGCAGGATGGTAGAAGCGGTCAACCCGACCCCGGTCACGACCGCCCCGGCAAGTACGCCGTGAAACGAGCCGGCGCGGGCCATCAACACGATTCCGATCGCGGTCAGCACGGCGCCTGCGCTCATCACGATTTGCGCCGGAATCCGGTCAAGCAGCCAGCCGACCATCGGGCTGACAATAAGGGCCGCCAGCGCCTGCGCTGCCGGCACCTTGCCGATTTGCTCCCGGGTCAAATGAAACTGCTTTAGCACCGAGGGCAGGAGGATCGGAAAGCAGTCGTACGCAACTCCCCAGATAAAAAAAAGCGCGAGAAAAAGCGCGCCGGCGAGCATCCAGGCCGTGCGGTCCTGCTTGGTCATGACCCGTTCTCCTCGGGCGCACCCGGCCGATAAGCAGCCGACCGAATTGGCGCGCGCGTTTACCGCGCGGATTGTGGCGCATCGCATGCACGCGCGCAAAGGCGCCGCGAGCGTTCGCCCGTGGAAATCAGCCCATCCAGCTCCTTCTAAATCGTCGGTCACAGCATTGGTGAGAGCGAGGGTGCGGCTGAGAGTAATGAAGCGGACAGCAATGAAGCGGCCTGAGATGCGCGAGCACCGCGCGAGACCCGTCGACTCGCGCGATGCTCGCTTCAGATGACAGGTAGCTCGGGCAGCCCGGGCAGCGGAGGCTTATTAAGCTGCGGGGCTTACGCCGTTGCCGCTTACGCGGCGGCGGCCTTGGACTCCGGCATCTTCACCTCGAACGCCAGTCCGCGCGGCCCCGCGTCGACCACCACCTTGGAGCCGTCGCGCACCTCGCCGGCGAGGATCTTGCGCGCGAGCCCGGTCTCCAGTTCCTGCTGGACCAGGCGTTTAAGCGGACGCGCCCCGTACTGCGGATCGTAGCCGCGCTCGGCGAAATAGTCGGTCGCCTTGTCGGTGAGCTGGAGTTCGACCTTGCGCTCCTCGAGCCGCTTGCGCAGGCCGCCGATCTGGATGCTGACGATCTGGCGCAGCTCATCGCGGCTCAGCGGATGGAACACCACGATCTCGTCGACGCGATTGAGAAACTCGGGACGGAAGCTCTTGCGCAGCACGTCCAGAGCTTCCTCTTTCATCTTGTCGTACTCCTTGCCCCGATAGGCAAGGATAAGTTCGCTCGCGATATTCGAGGTCATGATCACGACGGTGTTCTTGAAGTCCACCGTTCGCCCCTGCCCGTCCGTCAGCCGGCCGTCGTCGAGGAGTTGCAACAGCACGTTGAAAACGTCGTGATGGGCCTTCTCGATTTCGTCGAACAGAATGACCGAGTAGGGACGCCGGCGTACGGCCTCAGTCAATTGGCCGCCTTCCTCGAATCCGACATAGCCCGGCGGCGCGCCAACCAGCCGCGAGACCGTATGCTTCTCCATGTACTCCGACATGTCGATCCGCACCATTGCGGCCTCGTCGTCGAACAGGAACTCGGCGAGCGCTCGCGCCAACTCGGTTTTGCCAACGCCGGTGGGACCCAGGAAGATGAACGATCCGATTGGACGATTGGGATCCTTTAGCCCCGCGCGAGCCCGCACCACCGCATCAGCCACCGCCTGCACCGCTTCGTCCTGCCCGATAACGCGTTTGTGCAGTTGTTCCTCGAGATGTGAAAGCTTCTGGACCTCCCCTTCCATCAGACGCGAGACCGGCACCCCGGTCCATCGCGCAACGACCTCGGCGATGTCCTCTTCGTCAACTTCTTCCTTGATCAGGCGCGCGGCGCCGCCCGCCGGCGTGTTGCGCGCTTCGCCCTCCGCCAGCTCCTTCTCCAGCGCGGCGAGCGTTCCGTACTGGAGTTCGGCGACCTTGTTCAAGTCGTACTCCCGCTTGGCTTTTTCGATCTCCTGGCGGGTCTGTTCGATCTTCGCCTTGATGCCGGCGAGCTTTTCGACCGCACCCTTCTCGCTCTGCCATTGCGCCCGCAACGCGTCGCGCTTCTCGCGCACCTCCGCCAGTTCCTTCTCCAGCCGCTCCAGCCGATCGCGCGAGGCCGCGTCGGTCTCGCGCTTGAGCGCCTCGCGCTCAATTTCGAGCTGCATCACGCGCCGGTTGACCTCGTCCAGCTCGACCGGCATCGATTCCTTCTCGGTCCGCAGCTTGGCTGCCGCCTCGTCGACAAGGTCGATCGCCTTGTCGGGCAGGAAACGGTCCGTGATGTAGCGCTTGGAGAGAATTGCCGCGGTTACCAGTGCGGAATCCTTGATCCGGATGCCGTGATGGACCTCGTAGCGTTCCTTGAGCCCGCGCAGGATGGATATCGTGTCTTCGACGCTCGGCTCCTCAACCATCACGGGCTGAAAGCGGCGCTCCAACGCGGCGTCCTTCTCGATATGCTTGCGATATTCGTCGAGCGTGGTCGCACCGATACAGTGCAACTCGCCTCGTGCCAGCGCCGGCTTGAGCAGGTTTGACGCGTCCATCGCACCCTCAGCGGCGCCCGCACCGACAACCGTATGCAGCTCGTCGATGAACAGGATGATCTGCCCTGCCGCCTCCTGCACTTCCTTGAGCACGGCCTTCAACCGTTCCTCGAATTCGCCGCGAAACTTGGCGCCCGCGACCAGCGCGCCCATGTCGAGCGCGACCAGGCGGCGGTCCTTGAGGCCCTCAGGTACGTCGCCGGCGACGATACGCTGGGCCAATCCCTCGACTATCGCGGTCTTGCCCACGCCCGGCTCGCCGATCAGCACCGGGTTGTTCTTGGTGCGCCGCGACAGCACCTGGATCACACGGCGGACCTCCTCGTCGCGGCCGATGACCGGGTCGAGCTTACCCGACGCTGCCATCTTGGTGAGGTCGCGCCCATAGCGCTCGAGCGCCTGGTAGGTCGCTTCAGGATTGCTCGAAGTGACCCGCTGATTTCCGCGCACTTTCTGCAGCGTCTTCATCAGCTTGTCGTGCGTCATCCCGGCCTCGCGCAGGATTCGCGAGGCGGCGCCCGGCTCGTCGAGCATCGCGATCAGTACGTGCTCGACCGAAATATAGTCGTCCTTGAGCTTGCCCGCCTCCTGCTCGGCGCGCGCCAGCACCCGGCCAAGTCTTTGCGTGGCATAGACCTGGCTTGAGTCGGTGCCGCCACCGGTGACGCGCGGGACCTTCGCCAATTCGTCGGCCAGCTTGCGCCGCACGAGCGCGCGATCCACTCCGCCCAGCTTGAGCACGGAGGAGACCAGCCCCTCATCGTCCTCGAGCAACGCGGCGAGCAGATGCTCGACGTCGACGGCCTGGTTGTGAGCACTTAGCGCCGCATTTTGCGCACGCCCCAGCGCCTCCTGGAGTTTTTCAGTAAATCGGGATGGACTACTCATGAGTCATCGGCCTGTTCGGCCTCCTCATTTCAAAGTAAGCACTTTCTGCCAGCAGACAAGCGCGGAATCCTGGCTTGAGGTCGCCGCCCGAACTTTTCGGTTTTGTCCCACGGGCAGCGTTTGCTAAACACAGGTGCTTAAAGGACCGCAACAGACTCGCGTTTAACTTTGCCGGTGAACAGTTTAATCGCGCGAAAACAAATCCCGCCTCGACGCTGAGGAAAATCGCGCAAGGGCCGGACGCAGTTTAACGATAGACATGAAAATCGCCGGAGAACAAATACTCTCAGCGCCACGCGAACGCGTGTGGGCGCTGTTCAATGATCCCGAACGGCTCTCGCGCCTTATACCCGGATGCGAAAAGCTCGACGTCATCAGCCCCACCGAGTTCGCCGGAACGCTCAACGTCGGAATCGCCGCCGTCAAAGGCGTTTACACCGGCAAGCTCAAACTCGACGAAGTACGTCCGCCCGAGCATTACAAGATGTCGGTCGACGGTAAGGGCAAACAGGGCTTCATGCGTGGGTCGGGCACGCTCGATCTTGTGGCCAAAGACGCGCGACAAACCGCCGTCACCTATGGCGGCGATATCCAGATCGGCGGGCCACTGGTCCAGGTCGGACAGCGCGTGATCGACAGCGCCGCCAAGATGATGATCGGGCAGTTCTTTGCTGCTGCCGAGGCGGAACTCAAGGCGGAAGCGGCCGGCACAGTCGCGCGGCAGGGCTTCCTGCTCAATTTCTGGCGCTCCATGGTGCGGCTCGTGCGCTCGCTCTTCACGCGCGGCTGAACCATGCCGAAAAGCGCAGCGCGAAGCTATTCACCCGCGATCATCATCTCGGAAATCTTGAGCGTCGGCGCGACCGTCGAAGATCGCCAGGCCAGATCGTTGCCGATCATCTCGATCGACATGAACATGTCCTTGAGGTTGCCTGCGATCGTGATCTCCTGCACCGGGTAGGCAAACTCGCCGTCTTCGATCCACATCCCGCCCGCTCCGCGCGAATAATCGCCGGTGACCGAGTTGACGCCGAAGCCGATAAGCTCGGTCAGGTAAAGGCCGCTCTTGACCGTGCGGATTATCTCCTCGGGAGAATAGGCGCCGGGCTGCAAGTAGAGATTGGTCGAGCTGACGGAGGGCGCGTCGCCGACCGAGCGCGAGGCGTTGCCGGTCGAAACCATGCCGAGCCGGCGCGCGGAATACGAGTCGAGCAGGTAGGTTTTGAGCACGCCGCGATCGACCACGCTCTTGCGTGTAATCGGCAAACCTTCGCCGTCGAACGGCTTCGAGCCGAGCCCGCCGCGCATCGTGCCGTCGTCGATAATCGTCACGCCGCCGCTGGCGACCTCCGTGCCCAGCCGACCGACCAGGAAGGACGCGCCGCGATAGAGCGACGGGCCCGAGGCCGCGCCGATCAGCGCGCGCAGCAGGCTCGCAGCCATGTCGGGATCGAACACTACCGGCGCGCGCGTGGTTTTGATCTTGCGCGCTCCAAGCTTTCTGAGCGCGCGCCGGGCTGAAGTCAGTCCCACGGAGGCGGCGTCTTCGAGGCCGTCGAAGCGGCGACTTTGCGTGTACCAGTGCCCGGGCTGCATCGCACCGTTTTCTTCGGCGATCGGCGCGACGGCGAGGCCGTAACTCGTGCCCGCATATTCGCCGGCAAAGCCCTGGTTGTTGGCAAAAACCACATGGTAGTTGCCCGAGTCGAATTCGGCGCCTTCGGAGTTTTTGATTCTGCTGTCCGCGCCAAGCGCGGCGCGCTCTGCTGTGCGTGCGATTTCAAGCGCGCGGTCGGCATCGATAATTCCGCTTGCGGGATCGGATAGGTCGAGTTCCGGGATGGACCGCGGATGCAGCGCCGGATCCGGGAGGCCGGACCATTGATCGGGTGCGGTCAAGCGCGCCAGGCGCACCGTGTCGGCGACGAATTCGCCCAGGGCCTTGCGCTCGAACTCGGCGGTCGACGCGGTGGCCGACGATTTGCCGACAAACACGCGCACCCCCAGTCGGCGCTCGCGCGAACTCTTGAGCTTCTCGACCTCGCCCATCCGCACGCCGGCGCTCAGCGACTCACCGCTAACGATCAGAACCTCGGCAGCGTCGGCGCCCGCGGCGCGCGCCTGCTCCAGGCTCCATTGCGCGAGGTCAACCCCCGGTTCAACTGATGACATCTGCTATATTTCTCCGGCTGCGATGCGGCCCGCGTCAGGAGCGCGTGCCGCCGACCGTGATTGCGTCAATTCGAATGGTCGGCAAACCCACACCCACCGGCACCGATTGACCGTCCTTGCCGCAAGTGCCAACCCCTGCGTCGAGTTCGAGATCGTTGCCCACCATTGTCACGCGAGTCAGCACGTCGGGACCGTTGCCGATGAGCGTCGCGCCCTTGACCGGCCGCGTCACCTTGCCGTCCTCGATCAGATAGGCCTCGGAGGCCGAGAAAACGAACTTGCCGTTGGTGATATCGACCTGGCCACCGCCGAAGTTGACCGCGTAGAGCCCGTTGCGCACTGAACCGATAATTTCTTCCGGAGTGGAGTCGCCGGGCAGCATGAAGGTATTGGTCATGCGCGGCATCGGGCTATGCGCGAAGCTCTCGCGGCGTCCGTTGCCGGTCGGCTCCATCTTCATCAGCCGGGCGTTGAGACGGTCCTGGAGATAACCGCGCAGGATGCCCTTTTCGATCAGCACCGTGCGCGAGGTCGGCGTGCCCTCGTCGTCGATGTTCAGACTGCCGCGGCGATTGGGAATCGTGCCGTCGTCGACCACGGTACAGAACTCACTGGCGACGCGCTCGCCGATTCGTCCCGCGAAGGCCGAGGTACGTTTGCGGTTGAAGTCGCCCTCAAGGCCATGGCCGATCGCCTCGTGCAGCAGAATTCCCGGCCATCCCGGCCCCAACACCACCATCATCTCCCCAGCCGGCGCATCGACCGCGTCAAGGTTGGTGATCGCCTGGCGCGCCGCCAGCAGCGCGTGCTCACGCCATCGCTCGCCTTCGAAGAAAAAGCTCCACTCCACCCGTCCGCCGCCGCCAGAACTACCGGATTGCCGGCCCTTGCCGTCCTCGGCGATCACCATCACATTGAGGCGGCAAAGCGGCTGCACATCGGCCGCGATTCGCCCCTCGCTATTGACCACCATCACGATTTTGCGCTCGGCTATGAACGACGCCATCACGCTCTTGACCCGCGGATCGAACTCGCGCGCGACGCGATCGACTTCCCTCAGCAGCTTTGCGCGTTCTTCCAGCGGCACCTCGAGCGGCGTGCTCTCGAGCTCGTAGAGCGCGTGCCGCGGGACCGCGCGGCCGACCTGCACCGCCGAGGGCGAGTCGCCCCCGCTATGGGCGATCGCGCGCGCGGCTTCGGCCGCCAGGCGCATCCGGTCGACCGTAACTTCGTCGGAGTAGGCGTAGCCGGTGCGGTCTTCCGCACACACTCGCACGCCGACGCCGTGGCTCAGGCTCTTGCTGGTGCGATTGACGATCGAGTCTTCCAGACTGAGCCCTTCGGCGCTCCGGTACTCGAAGAAGAGATCGGCATAGTCGGCCCTGCGCTCCAGCGCGGCCCCCAGCGTTCCTTCGAGGGCGCTCTCGGTCATTCCGAAGCGGCTCAGAAAGAATTTGTCAGGCTGAATCAATTCGTTGGCCATCAGGCACTCCGGCAATGTTAACGATCGCGATTGGTGCTCAAGTTTATCAGAGTGGGGGCAGGTCCAGAACGGCACTGGCGCGTTCGACGTCGCGACACCGAGAAGATTGTCCACCGCGATCGGTTTCGGGCTCTTAGCAGACGATTTTCGACGCCTTGTAGCGCGCTATCTGCAGGCTTTGCCGACGCGAAGAACCCGGGCGTCGTTTGTCGCTCACGCGAAACAGCGGCGAGCCCAGGACAGGGCACGCCGCTGAGAATTACTCTTCGCGCTGGGGAATCTTAGCCCGCGGCCGCCGCGGCGCGGCGCTCGCCGTGCTGATGCTCGCGGGTGTCCGTCTTACGCCGCTTCTTGCGCGGCGCGGCGGCCTCGGAGGCGCCGGTAAATTCGATAACCGAGATCGGAGCGGCATCGCCGCGGCGCACGCCGTACTTGATGACCCGGGTGTAGCCGCCCGGACGTTCCTTGAAGCGCGGCGCGATCTCGTCGAACAGTTTCTTGACCGCGCCGTGGGATCCGAGAAACGCGTAGGCGCGCCGATGCGCCGCGAGGTCGCCGCGCTTGCCCAGCGTCACCATCCGGTCTGCCCAGCGCCGCAATTCCTTGGCCTTGGCGTCCGTGGTCTTGAGCCGGCCGTACTGGATCAGGCTCAGGACGAGGTTGCGCATCAGGGCTTTGCGATGGGCCGAGGTGCGATTGAGCTTGCGGCCCGAGTTAAGGTGACGCATCGATAGTGACTCCCGCGGTAGGCTGCGCGGCGCTCAGGCCGACTCGCGCCGCTCCTGCTCGGCCCACATGCGGTCGAGTTCGCTGCGCGGCGGCAGGTTATCCAGGCGCATCCCGAGCGAGAGGCCCATGTCGGTAAGGACCTCCTTGATCTCGTTGAGCGACTTGCGGCCGAAGTTTTTGATCTTGAGCATGTCCTGCTCGGTGCGCTGGACCAGCTCTCCGATGTACTTGATGTCGGCGTTCTGCAGCCCGTTGAAGGCGCGCACCGAAATCGGCAGCCCCTCGACCGGGCGATAGAGATACTCGTTGAGCATCGGACGCTGCTCGCCGCCCTCGACCGCGATCGGCGCCTCGGCCTCTTCTTCGACGCCGGCGAAGATCGTCATCTGGTCGCGCGCCACACGCGCGGCGTAAGTCAACGCGTCGCGCGGCGAAATCGAGCCGTCGGTCCAGATTTCCAGCGCGAGGCGGTCGTAGTCAGTGCGCTGGCCGACGCGCGCGTTGGTCACGGTGAAGTTGACCTTCTTGATCGGCGAGTAGACGGCGTCGAGCCGAATCGTGCCGATTGGCTCTTCGTCCTCGGTGCGCTCGGCCGGCGCATAGCCGCGCCCGCGCCGAATCACCAGTTCCATCTCCAGTTCGGCGCCCTTCTCGAGCGTCGCGATGTGCTGATCGGGCGTCAGCACTTCGAGGCTGGGTCCGCCGGTGATGTCGCGGGCGCTCACCGTACCCTCGCCGCGCGCCTTAAGGGTGGCGGTCAGATGCTCACCCTCGTGGAGGCGCAGGCGCACCTCCTTCAAGTTGAGGACGACGTCGGTCACGTCCTCCTTTACGCCGGCCATGGTGGAAAACTCGTGCAGCACGTTTTTCATCCGCACTGCGGTAACCGCAAAGCCAGGCAACGAGGACAACAGGATGCGGCGCAGGCCATTGCCGATCGTGATGCCGTAGCCACGCTCCAGCGGTTCGGCGAAGAACCGCCCATAGGTCGGGGTCAGTTCCTTTTCGTCGAACTCGACAGCCTTCGGCTTAATTAAATCGCGCCAATCATTGTGCATATCCGATCGCTCTTCTCCGGAAAGTTTTTTCGCCCCACCTTGCCCCCGCTCTCCGCCCGGTCGTACTGCTTCAGCGCGAGTAATGCTCGACGATCAGCTTCTCGCTGACCGGCATCGTCAGGTCGGCGCGCACCGGTAACGCGCGCATCGAGCCGCGGAACTGATCGCGCTCAAGCGAGATCCACGACGGCGCCCCGCGCCGTTGCGACATCTCGATTGCCTCGACGATCACCTTCTTGGCGCGGCTGCGGCCGGCTACGCTCACCACCTCACCTACGTCGAGCAGGTAGGACGGTACCGTCACCGGTTTATTGTCCACCTCGATATGGCCGTGGCGCACAATCTGGCGCGCCTGAGCGAGCGAACTGGCGAAGCCGAGCCGGTACACCATGCTGTCGAGCCGGCGCTCCAGCAGCACCAGCAGGTTCTCACCGGTGACCCCGGGCATCCGCTCGGCCATCTCGAAGTAGTGCTTGAACTGCGTCTCCATTAGACCATAGATCCGCCTGACTTTCTGCTTCTCGCGCAGGCGAATCGCAAATTCCGAAAACCGCGTGCGGGCCTGGCCGTGCGCGCCCGGCGGATAATTGCGCCGTTCGATCGCGCACTTATCGCTAAAGCACCGTTCGCCCTTCAAGAAGAGCTTCAGCCCTTCGCGCCGGCACAACCGGCATACCGCTCCTAGATACCTTGCCACCTTGTTCTGCTCTCCTAAACGCGGCGCCGCTTGGGCGGCCGGCATCCGTTATGCGGGATCGGTGTCACGTCCTTGATCGAAATAACCGAGAGCCCAGCTGCCTGGAGCGCGCGCACCGCGGACTCACGCCCTCCGCCCGGGCCCTTGACGTAAACCACCACCGCCCGCATCCCAACGTCGCTAACCTTGCGCGCCGCCGCTTCAGCGGCCATCTGCGCGGCGAACGGCGTGCCCTTGCGCGAGCCTTTAAAGCCGACCGATCCGGCGCTCGCCCATGCCAACACCAGACCCTGTTGGTCGGTGATGGTGACGATCGTGTTGTTGAAAGTGGCGTGCACGTGCGCGATACCCTCGGGCACCGTGCGCCGTACGCGCCGGCGCCGCGGGGCGGGCGCTCCTGCAGCCGCGCCGGCTGCCGCCGCAGGCGCGCCGCCAGAGGCGGCCGCGGTTTTCTCGCCGCCGCCCGAGGAGCCAGAGCCACTGTGGCTTTTCTCCGCTGCGGGCTTGGTTTCCTTGTTCTCGTCAGCCATTAGGCTTGCGTTCTCTCCTGCGCCGCGGCCGATGACTCAGGCCGATAAGTTCCGCGACAAATTTTCGAATCGGACAAATTCTCGAATCGACAATACCCATGCTATACGCCGGCCGCGCTAACCCTTGGGAGGCGACTGTTTCTTGCCCGCCACGACTTTGCGCGGGCCTTTGCGCGTGCGTGCGTTGGTATGCGTACGCTGGCCGCGCGCCGGCAATCCGCGGCGATGGCGGATACCGCGGTAGCAGCCGAGATCCATCAGCCGTTTGATCGATTGCTGCACTTCGCGCCGCAGGTCGCCCTCGACCTTGAACTTCTCGTCGATGACGTTGCGGATACGAACCTGCTCATCAGCGCCCAGATCGTCGCTGTTGCGCGCCGGATCGACCTTGGCTTCGGCGAGAATTTTCTGCGCCGCGCTGCGGCCAATTCCATAGATGTAGGTCAGCGCGATTTCCATCCGCTTGTGATGCGGCAGTTCGACTCCGGCGATGCGTGCCATGCGGCGACTCTCCTTTGGTTCCCTGTCTTCCCGTTGTCGCTCAGCCCTGGCGCTGCTTATGACGCGGGTTGGAGGGACAGAGGATGCGCACCACGCCTTGGCGGCGCACAACCTTGCAATTCTTGCAAATCTTCTTAACTGATGCCCTGACCTTCATCGTATTTTGTCCGCTCTCGTATGCGGTCGCCTTTATATTTCCAGTCCTCTATTCGATTCCGCCTCTTCCGATTCCGCCTCTGCGGTGCCCAGATGCTCAGCGCATCCGATAGGTTATCCGTCCGCGCGTCAGATCGTACGGCGACAGTTCCACCGTGACCCGGTCGCCGGGCAGGATCTTGATGTAATGCATCCGCATCTTGCCCGAAATATGCGCGAGCACCCGATGCCCGTTCTCCAGCGACACCCGGAACATCGCGTTTGGGAGCGCTTCGAGCACCGTGCCCTGTACTTCGATCGCGTCTCCCTTAGACATGCGCCACTTCGCTCAAAATCCGCGGCCCGCGAGCCGTTATCGCAATCGAGTGCTCGAAATGCGCCGACAGTTTGCCGTCAGCAGTCACCGCCGTCCAACCGTCTTTCAGGATACGCAGTTCGGGTACTCCTTCATTGATCATCGGTTCGATCGCCAGCGCCATCCCCTCTTGCAGGCGCGGATTCGGCATCCCGCGCCGCACGTAGTTGGGCACCTGCGGGTCTTCATGCAGGCTGCGTCCGATTCCGTGCCCGGCGAAGTCAGTCACCACCGAGAAACCTGCGGTTTCCGCAGTCTGTTGCACGGCGCGGGCGATATCGCTAATCCGGTTGCCGACCTGCGCCTGCTCGATTCCCGCATACAGCGCCGCGCGCGTGACGCGGAGCAGACGCTCGGCATGATTCGAAATTTTACCCACCGGCACGGTGCGCGCGGCGTCGCCGTAAAAGCCCTGGTAGACCACGCCGAAGTCCAGGCCGACGATGTCGCCAGCGTTGAGCCGCCGCCCTGACGGGATGCCGTGGACGATCTCGTCGTTTACCGACACGCACAAGGTCTTGGGATAAGCCACGTCGTGCGGCTTATATCCTTTGAACGCGGGCCGCGCGCCTTTGCGATAGGTCAGCTGTTCGGCCAGGCGGTCGAGGTCCTCGGTGGTGATGCCGGGTTTCACCGCGGCGGCGAGCTCTTCGAGGATTTCGGCCACGATCGTGCTCGCTTTGTGCATCAACGCGATCTCTTCAGGATTCTTGAGCAGGATCACGGCGCTTAATCCTTCTTCGTCGCGCCGGTGTTGCCGAGCGCGCCAAGGATGCTCTGCTGAATTTCCTCAGGTCGTCCGATCCCGTCAATCTGCGCCAACAATCCCAACCGTCCGTAGTATTCGAGCAGCGGCCGCATCGTCGCGGCGTACACTTCCAGGCGCATCCGAACAGTGTCCTCGGCGTCGTCGTCGCGCTGGTAGAGTTCGCCATTGCAGCTGTTGCACAGATTCTGATTGCGCGGCGGATCGTAAATCACATGATACATCGCCCCGCAATTCTTGCAGGTCCGCCGGCCGGAGATGCGCTTAACGATTTCGTCGTCCGGAACGATTATAGCGATTACCTTGTCGAGCTGTCGTGACCCGCTTGCCTGGAGCTTCGCCGTCAGGGTCTCGGCCTGCGCCGCCGTACGGGGGAAGCCGTCCAGGATGAAGCCGGAGGCGGCATCGGGCTGTTGCAGGCGCTCCTCGATGAGCTTCAACACGAGCTCGTCGGGGACCAGTGCGCCCTTGTCCATGTAGCGCTTGGCCTCCACGCCCAGCGCTGTGCGCTTGCGCACCGCCGCACGCAGGAGGTCGCCGCTCGCCACCTGCGGCACGCCCAGACGCTTCTCAAGCATCCTTGCCTGCGTGCCCTTGCCCGCTCCCGGGGGGCCCAATAAAACCAGCCGCACTGCGCGCCTACCTCCCCCTGGGGGACTTGATGCGGCCGCGCCCCATGAAGCCCTCGTAGTTGCGGGTCAGCAGATGGGTTTGCATCTGGGCAACCGTGTCCAGCGCCACCCCGACTACGATCAACAACGCCGTGCCGCCAAAATAGAAAGGCACGTTGAAACGCTGGATCAGTAGCGTCGGCAGCACGCATATGATGCTAACGTAGATGGCCCCGAAGAGAGTTATCCGCGAGAGCACCCGATCGATGTACGCGGCGGTGGTGCGTCCCGGCCGGATGCCTGGGATGAAGCCGCCATACTTCTTGAGATTGTCGGCAACGTCGACCGGATTGAAGGTGACGGCCGTGTAGAAATAACAGAAAAAAACAATCAGCGCGACGTAGACGACATCATAGACCCATCCGCCCGGGGTCAGCAGCGCCGAATAATTCTTGGCCGCCGGCAGAAAGGTCGCCACGGTTGCCGGAAAAACCAGAATCGACGAGGCGAAGATCGGCGGGATGACGCCGGCGGTATTTATCTTGAGCGGTAAGTGCGAACTCTGCCCGCCGTAGACTCGCCGTCCGACCACGCGCCGCGCGTACTGAATCGGAATCCGGCGCTGGCTGGTCTCGACATACACGATGAACCCGGTGACGCCGACCACGATCAGCAGGATGATGATCAGCACGAACAGGCTCATCTCGCCCTCGCGCACGAACTGGAAGGTGGTTGAAAGCGCGCTCGGCAGGCGCGCGACGATTCCCGCCATGATAATCAGGGAGATGCCGTTGCCGATTCCGCGTTCGGTCACCTGCTCGCCGATCCACATCACGAACATCGAGCCCGCAGTGACCGTGAGCACGGTGATGATGCGGAAGCTCCAGCCCGGAGCGTAGACCACCGAGCCGCCACCCGGCGCCTGTATATGCTCGAGCGAAACCGCAATCATGAAGCCCTGGACCACCGACAGCAGGACCGTTCCATAGCGCGTGTACTGGCTGATCTTGCGCCGGCCCGCCTCGCCTTCCTTGTACAGTTCGTCGAGGTAGGGCCACGCGACCTTGAGCAAATCCAGAATAATCGCGACCGAGATGTAGGGCATGATGCCCAGGGCGAAAACTGAGAAACGTTCGAGTGCCCCCCCCGAGAACAGGTTGACCCAGCCGAACAGTGTGCTCGAAGCCGCATCGAAAAACGCGGCGAGCGCCTGCCCGTCGATTCCCGGCGTGGGCACGGCTACGCCAGCGCGGTACACGACCAGCATCACGGCCGTGAACCACAGCCGTCGGCGCAACTCGGGGATGCGCGAGGCGTTTGAGAACCCTTCAAGCATTAAGCTTCGGGTTGTCCTCGATTAACTCCGCCATTCCTCCGGCCGCTGCGATCTTGTCTCTCGCACTCGACGAAAACGCATGCGCGCGGATCGTCATCCGGCCCGCCAGCGTGCCGTCGCCGAGCACCTTGACCTTGTCCGCCGCGCGGATTATTCCGCGCGCGGCCATCAGCGCCGGATCGACCGTCTCGACGCCCAACGCGGCCAGCCGTTTGAGGTTGACCACTACGAACTCTTCCCGCCGGCCCTCAGCCTTCTGCAGGCGGCGAAATCCGCGTTTGGGCACCCGCCGCTTGAGCGGCATCTGGCCGCCCTCGTAACCCGGCGGCGTGTTGCCGCCCGAGCGCGAACCCTTGCCCTTATGGCCGCGGCCTGCGGTCTTGCCGCTGCCCGACCCGATTCCACGGCCCACTCGCGCGTGGCGGCGCTTGGAACCCGGAGACGGCTTGAGCGTATGTAAATCTACAGCCATTACTTTTTCACTTCGGCAACCAGGTGCGACACCCGGAGCAACATGCCGTCGACCGAGGGGCTGCGCACCAGCTCGCTTTCGCTGCCTACGCGGCGAAGCCCCAGGCCCTTAAGCGTCTGGCGCACCCGCTGGGTAGTCCCGATCGGACTGCGGACCAGCTTGATTCTAATCGATTGCGACATCGCCGTGCGTTTCTCCCTTGGTTCGCCCCGCTCGCGCCGCCTTAAGCCGCGGCCGGACGCTTGGGGCCATGCTCGCGCGTGCGCAAGATGTCCTGAGGACTCCGCAGCTCCGCGAGCGCCTCCAGCGTGGCCTTCACCAGGTTGTGCGGGTTTGAGGAGCCGAGCCGCTTAGTCAGGATATTGCGGATTCCCGCCAACTCGACCACCGCACGCACGCCGCCCGCCGCGATAACCCCGGTGCCTTCGGAGGCCGGCTTGAGAATCACCTTACCCGCCCCGAAGCGTCCGAGCACTTCATGCGGAATCGTCCCTTGCTGCAGCGGCACGCGCATCAGGCTCTTCTTGGCGCGCTCGACGCCCTTGCGAATCGCTTCGGGCACCTCGTTGGCCTTGCCGAGGCCGAAACCGACCAGGCCATTTTGATCGCCCGCGACCACCAGCGCGCTGAAGCTGAAGCGCCGACCGCCCTTGACGACCTTGGCCACCCGGTTGATGTGGACGACCTTTTCCTTGATGTCGAGCCCTTGCGTTTCTATCCGCTGTGCCACAATGCTCCCGTTGCGAAAAGGCTTGCGCCCCTAAAACTTCAGTCCCGCTTCGCGCGCCGCGTCGGCCAGCGCCTTCACCCGGCCATGATAAAGAAAACCGTTGCGGTCGAAGATGACCTGGCTGATTCCCTTGCTGAGACAACGCTCGGCGATAGTCTTGCCGACCACCTTGGCCGCCTGCACGTTGCGCTGGCTCTTGAGCCCTTCGCGCAACTCGGCAGTGAGCGTCGAGGCGGCCACCAGCGTCCGGCCCGAATCGTCGGACACGACCTGCGCGTAGATATGATTGAGCGAACGGTAAACCGAAAGCCGCGGCCGCTGGTCGCTGCCCCGCACCCGGCGCCGCACGCGCCGGCGCCGTTCCATCCGTTTTGCAAATCGCTCCGCAGCCATCTTGATTCGCTCCCGCGGCCCTAGCCCGCCGCCGCTCCGGCCGCCGCTTTGCCGGCCTTGCGGCGAATCTTCTCGGTTGCGTACTTGATGCCCTTGCCCTTATACGGCTCGGGCGGCCTGAGCTCGCGCACTTGCGCCGCCACCGATCCAATCAGTTGACGGTCCGCGCTCTCCAGCGTGATCGTCACCTGCTTCTCGACCTTGGCCGTCACGCCCGGCGGCAACTGGTAGACGATCGGATGCGAGTAGCCCAGGGTAAAATGAATATTGCTGCCGCGAACCTCGGCCCGGTAGCCGACGCCGTTGATCTCGAGGACGCGGGTGAAGCCCTTGCCCACGCCTTCGGCCATGTTGGCGACCAGCTTGCGCACCAGGCCGTGCATAGAGCGCTCCTGTTGCGTGTCGCCCGGGCGCTTCACTTCGATCTGCGAGTCGCCCATATCCAGCGTGAAGCCCGGCGGTATCCTGAGTTCGAGCTTGCCCTTGGGGCCCTCGACCTTGAGCAGGTCGCCCGCAAGTTGGGCCTTCACGCCCTTTTCCAGGGGCACCGGCAATCTGCCTATGCGCGACATCGCCCGTTCTCCCTACCAAATCCTCAGCAGAATTTCGCCGCCGACTTTTTTACGCCGCGCCTCGCGATCGGTCATCACGCCGAGCGGCGTCGTCACCACCTGCACGCCCATCCCATGCGGCACGCGCGGCATCGAGTTCGCGCCCGCGTAGCGCCGCAGGCTCGGGCGGCTAACCCGTTCGATTCCCCGGATAACCGGCTCGCGCTCACCCGAATAGCGCAGGCCCACGAGCAGTTTCTTGTTGGGAATCTCGCCCGCGACTTCGACCCCGCCGAGGAAACCCTCGGCCGAGAGCGTGCGGCAAATCGCCTCGCGCATGCGCGAATGCGGAACTTCGACCTGGTTGTAACGCGCGTGCATGGCGTTGCGAATCCGGGTCAGCAACTCAGCGATGGGATCGGTCTGCGACATTAAGTCTTTCTGATCCTTTTATCCGTCGAACCTTTTCCTTCGATCTATCTATCGGTCGATTCCTGGAACCCTCGGATCGGCGGCCACGCCGCTACCAACTGGCCTTGGTCACGCCGGGCAACGATCCGCGCAACGCATACTTGCGCAGGCACAGCCGGCACATCTTGAAGCGCCGATAAAACGCGCGCGAGCGCCCGCACAGCGGACAGCGATTGTGCTGGCGGGTCTTGAACTTGGGCTTGCGCAGCGCCTTTACGCGCAGACAGGTCTTCGCCATCGCTTTGTTACCCTATACCGCCCGCGCCGCGGCTTCGCGCTCTAGCGCCCCGCGAAACGGCATTCCCAGCGCGCGCAACAGGGTGTAGCCCTCGAAGTCGCTTCGCGCAGTCGTGTTGATCGTCACCGTCAGCCCCTTTACGCTCTCGACCTTGTCCAGGTTGAGCTCGGGAAAAATCGTATGCTCGCGCAGCCCGAGCGAGTAATTGCCGCGGCCGTCGAAAGCCTTGTCGCTGACGCCGCGGAAGTCGCGCACGCGCGCGAGCGACACGTTCACCAGGCGATCGAAAAACTCATACATGCGCTCGCGTCTAAGCGTCACCATCGCGCCAATCGGCATCCCCTCGCGCAACTTGAAGTTGGAAATTGCCTTGCGCGCCTTGGTGATGACCGGTTTCTGACCCGTTACCACCTTGAGTTCCTCGACCGCGGCGTCGAGAATCTTGGCGTTGTCGCGCGCCTCGCTGAGCGACATGTTGATCACGATTTTGTCCAGCCGCGGCGCGCGCATCACGTTTTCAATCTTCAGCTCGCGCATCAGGGTCGGCCGAATCTCCTGCTCGTAGCGAAGCTTAAGACGCGCCGGCACCTTGACCTCGGGCTCGCGCGGCTTGGCCTCGGCCTTGGGCTCGGAGGCCGCCGCGGCGGCCGCGCCGCCGGCGCCCTTTTTGCCTTGGCGCTCGCCTTTGGGCTCTTTCCTGGGCTTTTGCGCTTTGTCTTTTTCGTCCGCCATCACTCGTTACCCAGCGCTTCGCCGCAGCGGCGGCACACGCGCGAGCGCGTACCGTCATCCGCGGCCTTGACTCCCACGCGCACCGGCGCATTGCAGCGCTCGCAGAACACCATCACGTTAGAGATGGCGATCGGCGCTTCCTTCTCGACGATCCCGCCGGGACTCGCCGCGCCGCGCGGCTTGGAATGGCGCTTCACGATATTCAACCGCTCGATAATCACCCGGCCCTCGGCCGGGATCACCTTGAGCACCTTGCCGGTCTTGCCGCGTTCGCGCCCGGTGATCACCATCACCATGTCGTTCTTCTTGACCGGATACTTGGCCGCGCCGCGTTCCGAAGCCATCACAGCACCTCCGGCGCAAGCGAAATAATCTTGAGAAACCGCTTGGCGCGCAGCTCGCGAGCGACCGGCCCGAAGATACGCGTGCCAATCGGCTCGTGCTGCGCGTCGACCAGCACCGCCGAGTTGTCGTCAAAGCGGATATAACTGCCGTCGTTGCGGCTGATTTCCTTGCTGGTACGCACGATCACGGCGCGGGCCACATCGCCCTTTTTAACCTTGGCATTCGGGATCGCCTCGCGGATCGCCACCACGATAACATCGCCCACGGTGGCATAGCGCCGGCGCGAGCCCCCGAGCACCTTGATGCACATCACCTTGCGCGCGCCCGAGTTGTCGGCCACGTCCAGCACCGTTCGCATCTGCACCATCTGACGCCCGCGCTCCCTTAGCCCGCCGCCCGCGTCAGCACTTTGCTGACGCGCCAGCGCTTGCGTCGCGAAATCGGCGGCGATTCGATGATCAGCACGCGGTCGCCCTCATGGCACTCGCCGCGTTCATCGTGAGCCATGAAGCGGGTGCGCTGGCGGATCCGTTTGCCGTACAGCGGATGCTGCACCAGGCGGTCCACTCGCACCACCACGGTCTTGGCCGCCTTGGCCGAGACCACTACGCCCACGCGCTGTTTAACTCGCTCCCGCATTGCTCGCCTTACGTCCGTGCGGCGCGCCGTCCGCGCCCGCCGGTCCATTTTTTTGCCGCAGCAGGGTCATGATACGCGCCAGTTCCTTGCGCGCGCGCCGATAGTTCGACGGATTGTCGAGCTGGTTGGTGCGCAGCTTGAGCTTGAGACGGAAAATTTCCTCGCGCGCCTCGCGCTCCTTGAGCCGCAAGTCGCCGGCGTTCATCTGTTTTAGTTCGTCAAGCTCCAAGGCTCTCGCCCTCCCGCTCGACCACGATCGTCTTGACCGGCAGTTTGTGCGCCGCCAGGCGCATCGCTTCGTGCGCGGTTGCCCGGTCCACGCCTTCCATCTCAAATAAAATACGTCCCGGCCGCACCACCGCCGTCCAGCCCTCGGGTCCGCCCTTTCCCTTGCCCATCCGGGTCTCGGCCGGCTTCTTGGTAAAGGGTTTGTCGGGAAAAACCCGGATCCATACGCGGCCGCCGCGCTTGATATGGCGGGTGAGCGCGATACGCGCGGCCTCGAGCGCGCGGGTATCGATACGGCAGGTCTCGATACTTTTCAGCCCATAGTCGCCGAAAGCCAGTTCCACGCCGCGCGACTCGGCACCGCGCACGCGGCCTTTCTGGATTTTGCGATATTTAACTTTCTTGGGCTGAAGCATTGTGCAATCCCGCTAAGACGCGATGCTCTCGGTTACTGCTGATGGGCGCCGCTCAGGCCCGAGCGCCGGATATCTTCTTCTTTGCGGGTCAGAACCTCGCCGCGGAAAATCCATACCTTGACCCCGATCTGACCGTAGGTGGTGCGCGCCTCGGCGAAGCCGTAGGCCACATCCGCGCGCAAGGTCTGGAGCGGCACGCGGCCTTCGCGATACCACTCCACGCGCGCGATCTCCGCGCCCCCCAGGCGCCCGGCGACGTGAACCTTCACCCCCTGCGCGCCCATCCGCATCGCGCGCAGCACCGCCTCTTTCATCGCGCGGCGAAAAGCCACCCGCCGCTCGAGTTGCAGCGCGATATTCTCGGCCACCAGTTGCGGATCGAGGTCGGGGCGGCGCACTTCGTGAATATTGATAAACGCCTCCTTGCCTTTCATCAACTTCTGGATGTCGCCCTTGAGCTTGTCGATCTCCGCGCCTTTTTTACCGATCACTATTCCGGGCCGCGCCGTATGAATATTGATCTTGGCTTTGTTGGCCATCCGCTCGATTTCGATCCGCGAGATGCCGGCGTGATAGAGACGGCGCTTGATAAAGTCGCGCAGCTTCAAATCCTCGTGCAGCAGCGCCGCGTAATTGTGCGACGCGTACCACTTCGAATCCCAACCCTCGATAATGCCGAGCCGCAGCCCGCGCGGATGCGATTTCTGTCCCATGGCTCCCTACGAGGCGCGCTCGTCAACCACCACCGTCAGATGGCTGGTGCGCTTGAGGATCGGCGTTGAATGCATGTGCGCGCGCGCAAGCGATCGTTTCCAGGTCGGCCCGGTGTCGGCGGTCGCGCGCTTGACGTAGAGCCGGTCCTCATCGACATTCTGCTGGTCGCGCGCATTGGCCACCGCCGCCAGCAGCGTCTTGGAAACCACCTTGGCGCTGCGCTTGGCCGTGAACTCGAGCACCGAGAGCGCAAGATCGATTTTCTTGCCCACGATAAGTTCGCACACCAGCCGCAGTTTTTGCGGCGAGATGCGCACGTGGCGCGTTCTGGCAACCGATTCCATCGCTCCTGCTCAGCCTCCCGCCGCCGGTTTCGGCGCCGAAGCGCCGCCGCCCTTGACCTCGCCCTTGCGGTCGCCCGCATGGCCGTGGAAGGTGCGCGTGGGAGAGAACTCGCCCAGCTTGTGACCGACCATGTTCTCGGTGCAGTAAACCGGAATGAACTTATGGCCGTTATGCACCGCGAACGTCAGCCCCACCATGTCCGGCACCACCATGGAGCGCCGCGACCAGGTGCGGATGATCCGCTTGTCGCCCGAGGCGAGCGCGGCTGCCACCTTGCGTTCCAGGTGGCCATCGATGAACGGACCTTTTTTTAACGACCTCATCTTGAATTCTGCCTGACGCTCAAATTCCGCCTAGCGCTTGCCCTTGGGCCGGCGGCTCACGATGTAATGGTCCGAAGGTTTCTTGCCACGCGTCTTGTAACCCTTGGCCGGCTGTCCCCACGGCGACTGCGGATGATTGCCCTTGGAACGTCCCTCGCCGCCGCCATGCGGATGGTCGACCGGATTCATCGCCATCCCGCGCACATGCGGACGCTTGCCCAGATGACGGCTGCGGCCGGCCTTGCCGATCGAAATATTTTCATGATCCAGATTGCCGACCTGGCCGATCGTCGCGCGGCAATCCGCCTGCACCATCCGCTGCTCGCCCGAAGGCAGCTTCAGCAGCGCGAACTTGCCTTCCTTGGCCATTAGCTGCGCGGCCGTCCCCGCCCCCCGCACCATCTGGGCGCCCGCGCCGGGCTTGAGCTCAATCCCATGCACCATCGTGCCGAGCGGGATGTTCTTTAGCGCGAGCGCGTTGCCCGGCTTGATATCGGCCTGCGGCCCGGACTCGACCTTATCGCCCTGCTTGAGGCCCTCGGGCGCCAGGATGTAGCGTTTCTCGCCGTCGGCATAGTGCAGCAGTGCGATATTGGCCGAGCGGTTGGGATCGTACTCGAGCGCCGCGACCACGGCCGGCACGCCGTCGTGGTTGCGCTTAAAATCGATCAGCCGAAGGCGTCGCTTATGGCCGCCGCCGCGATGGCGCGAGGTCATGCGGCCGCGATTGTTGCGCCCGCCCGAATGCTTGAGCGGCGCAAGGAGGCGTTTTTCGGGTGGCTTGGCGGTCAGCCCCGAGAAATCCGCCAGCTGCATGAAGCGCTGCCCCGGGGTCCGCGGATTAAGTTGTATTACCGCCATCGCAAATTCACTCGACTAGTCAAGTCACCCGCTCTCACACAAGCCCCGCTCGGACATAATCACCGGCCGCCAGACTCACCGCGCGCCGACATTGCCTGCCCGGCGGAATCGTCCACGACGCCCTAGAGACCCTCGAAAAATTCGATCTTGTCGCCTTCCTTGAGCGTCACGTAGGCCTTTTTCCAGTCCGAACGCGCGCCGACGATCCGTCCGCGCCGGCGCTTCTTGCCGAGCACCCTCAGGGTCCGCACCTTCAGCACGCTGACCTTGAACATGCGCTCGACCACCTCGCGAATCGCATCCTTGCTCGCCTCGGGACGCACTCGGAACACGACCTGGTTGCCTTCCTCGTTGACCGCGGTGCCCTTCTCGGTGATGAGTGGCGCGAGAATCAGGCTCTCCGTGCTCATCGCGCTTCTCCCTTGAGCCGCGCCTCGATCGCGCGCGCCACCTGCTCGGTCATCAGCACTTCGTCGTAATTGAGCAGGTCGTAAACATTGAGCCCCGCGAGCAGCAGCACCTTGTGCGCGGCCAGGTTGCGCGCGGCTCGGAAAAAAGTCTCTTCGCCTTCGCCCAGCACGATCAGCGCATGCTTGAGTCCGAGCGCGTCGAGCATCGCCTTGGCCGCCCTGGTCTTGGGCTCGGACAACTCGAGCGACTGCGTCACCACCAGCTTGCCATTGGCCGCGCGGTCTGAAAGTGCGAGACACAGTGCTCGCCGCCACGCCTGCTTGGGCATCTTGTAGGAGTAGTCCCGCGGTTGCGGCCCGAAGATCGTTCCGCCGTGGCGCCAGATGGGTGAGCGAATCGAGCCGGCGCGCGCGCGCCCGGTGCCCTTTTGCCGCCAGGGCTTTTTGCCGCCGCCCGAGATGAAACCGCGAGTCTTGGTTGACGCGGTCCCCGAGCGCCGGTTAGCCATCTGCATCTTCACCGCTTCGTGCAAAATCGATTTGTCGCCGGTGCGTCCAAAGACCGCGCCTGCGACTTCGATTTCGCCCACGCGCTCGCGCGCGGCGGAAAAGAGCGGCACCTTTACCGCCTCAGGCGGTTTTGCCGCGGCTTCGCGATACTTGCGCTCAGCCATTGACCGACTCCGCCTGCCGGATACGTTCCTTGGCCGAATGATAGACGACTACCATCGTGCCGTCGGCCCCGGGCACCGCGCCTGATACCAGGATCGCGTTGTCCTCGGGCAGAATTTCGAGCACCCGCAGATTAAGCACCGTGGCGCTCTCGTTGCCCAGTTGCCCCGCCATACGCATACCCTTGCGCACACGGCCGGGATAGGAGCGATTGCCGATCGAGCCGCCGTGGCGAAAATACTCGTGGGTGCCGTGCGAGCCCGGGAAGCCGGCGAAGTGATGGCGCCTGATGACGCCGGCGTAGCCGCGTCCCTTGGAAGTTCCGGATACGTCGACCCGATCGCCCGCCTTAAAGACGTCGGCCGCCGCGATATTCTGGCCCGGCTTGAGTTCGCTTTCGCCGCGCCGGTCGAACTCGCGGAGCTTGACCCCGGGTGCGACTTCGGCCTTGGCGTAATGGCCACGCAGCGGGGCCGTCACGCGCGAGACCCTCCGGCGCCCGAAACTTATCTGCACGGCGTCATAGCCGTCGGTCGCCTCCGTCTTGATCTGCGTCACCGCGCACGGTCCAAGCTGGATGACCGTCGCCGCCCGCACCGCGCCGGTCGGCTCGGTCACCTGGGTCATGCCCAGTTTTTTTCCTATGAGTCCGCTCAACATGGGCGTCGGTTACTCGAGTTTGATTTCAACGTCGACACCCGCGGCAAGGTCAAGCTTGCCGAGTGCGTCGATAGTCTGCTGAGTCGGTTCGAGCACGTCCAGCAGGCGCTTGTGAGTGCGAATCTCGAAATGTTCACGCGACTTCTTGTCGACGTGTGGCGAGCGATTGACGGTGAAACGCTCAATCCGCGTGGGCAGCGGGATCGGTCCCGCCACGCGCCCGCCGGTGCGCCGAATCGTATCCACGATTTCGCGCACCGACTGGTCGAGCAGCCGGTAGTCGTACGCTTTAAGGCGTATGCGGATCTTATCGTTCATCCTCTAAGCCAGATTCCCACAGGCCGCCTTTACCGGCACTCGCCCACGTCCGCTTTCCCGTCTCATCGCCATCGTTGCTTGCTTCGAACCCCTAGCCTCAGACCGTTGCTATTTATAGACCGTTCTACTTCAGGATCTATTTCGGGACCCTACTTCAGGACTTTGGAAACCACGCCGGCGCCGACCGTGCGGCCGCCCTCGCGGATCGCGAAGCGCAGCCCCTCGTCCATCGCGACCGGTGTGATCAGTTCGCCGGTGATCTTGATGTTGTCGCCGGGCATCACCATCTCCGTCCCTTCGGGAAGATTGAGCACGCCCGTCACGTCGGTGGTGCGAAAGTAGAACTGCGGCCGGTAGCCGGTGAAAAACGGAGTATGCCGTCCTCCCTCTTCCTTGGTCAGGATGTACGCCTCGGCCTCGAAGTTGGTGTGCGGCGTGATGCTCGCCGGCTTGGCCAGCACCTGGCCGCGCTCGATGTCTTCGCGCTTGAGCCCGCGGAGCAGCACTCCGATGTTGTCGCCCGCCTGTCCTTCGTCGAGAATCTTGCGGAACATCTCGACGCCGGTCACGACCGTTTTTGAGGTGTCGCGGAAGCCCACGATTTCGACTTCCTCGCCGACCTTGACCTTGCCCCGCTCGACGCGTCCGGTGACCACCGTTCCGCGCCCGGAGATCGAGAACACGTCCTCGACCGGCATCAGGAAGGGCTTTTCAATCTCGCGCACGGGCTGCGGGATGTAGCTGTCGACCGCCGCCATCAGGTCGAGAATCGGTTTGCAGTTGGCGCAATCGTCCTTGCCGCATCCGCAGTTGAGCGCCTTAAGCGCACTGCCGCGGATGACCGGCACGTCGTCGCCCGGAAATTCGTATTTCTTCAGCAGGTCGCGCACCTCGAGCTCGACTAAGTCGAGCAATTCGGGGTCGTCGACCATGTCGACCTTGTTCATGAAGACCACGATCGACGGCACGCCGACCTGGCGCGCGAGCAGGATGTGTTCGCGGGTCTGCGGCATCGGTCCATCGTTGGCGCCGACCACCAGGATTGCGCCGTCCATCTGCGCGGCGCCGGTGATCATGTTCTTGATATAGTCGGCGTGGCCCGGACAATCGACATGCGCGTAGTGACGATTGGCAGTCTCGTATTCGACGTGCGCGATCGCGATCGTGATCCCGCGCTCGCGCTCCTCGGGCGCCTTGTCGATTTGATCGAAGGCGATGAACTGGGCGAGTTTCTTCGAGGAAAGCACCTTGGTGATCGCCGCGGTCAACGTGGTCTTGCCGTGGTCGATATGGCCGATTGTGCCCACGTTCGCGTGCGGCTTGTTGCGTTCGAATTTAGCCTTGCCCATGTTTCGTCCTCCGGTGTGACCCTCCCTGGCTGAGTCTCTTAGGCCCGAGCGCGCTCGGCGTTCTCGCCGCTACGCTCCATCAATTCCGCGTATATGTTCTGCGGCACCGGTTCGTAGGCGCCGAATTGCATCGTGTAAGTCGCCCGTCCCTGCGTCATCGAGCGCAGCCGTGTCGCGTAACCGAACATCGTAGCCAGCGGCACGCGGGCTTCGACCACCTGGGCGCCGGCGCGGTTCTCCATGTTGAGAATCTTGCCGCGGCGTCCGTTCAGATCACCGATAACTTCGCCCATGAACTCCTGCGGCATTACCACTTCGACTTCCATCACCGGCTCGAGCAGCACCGGGTCGGCCTTGCCCACCGCCTCGCGAAAGCCCATCGAGGCCGCAATCTTGAACGCGAGTTCCGAAGAATCGACCTCGTGATACTTGCCGTCGAGCAGCAGCACCCGCACGTCAACCATCGGATAGCCGGCCAGCACTCCGGTCTCCATCGCCTCTTTCACGCCGTCTTCGACCGACGGAATGAAATTGCGCGGAATCGAGCCGCCCTTGGTGGAGTCGACGAACTCGAAGCCACCGCCCTTCTCCAGCGGCTCGATTCGCAGGTCGACCACGCCGAACTGTCCGTGACCACCGCTTTGGCGCACGAAACGGCCTTCGGCCTCCGCGGGCTTGCGGATGGTCTCGCGGTAGGCGACTTGCGGCTTGCCCACGTTGGCGTCGACTTTGAATTCGCGCAGCAGGCGATCGACGATGATCTCCAGGTGCAATTCGCCCATCCCGGAAATCAGCGTCTGGCTGGTTTCGCGGTTGACGCTGACGCGGAAGGACGGGTCCTCGCGCGCGAGCTTGGCCAGGGACTCGCCCAGGCGGTCCTGGTCGGCCTTGGTCTTGGGTTCGATCGCGATCTGGATGACCGGATCGGGAAACTCGATCGACTCGAGCACGATCGGATGCGCAGGGTCGCAGAGCGTGTCGCCGGTGGTCGTGTCGCGCAGGCCCACCGCGCAGATATCGCCGGCGAAGACCTCGGTAATTTCCTCGCGCTTGTTGGCGTGCATCTTGACCAGCCGTCCGATCCGTTCGCGTTTGAGCTTGGTCGAGTTGAGCACCGACGATCCGCTCTCGAGCCGGCCCGAATACACACGCAAGAAAGTCAGCGTGCCAACGTAGGGGTCGGTCATGATCTTGAACGCAAGCGCACTGAACGGCGCGTCATCGCGCGGCCAGCGCTCTTCCATCTTGTCGCCGACCTTGCCCATCATCGGCGGAACGTCGAGCGGCGACGGCAGATAGTCGACCACCGCGTCGAGCATCGGCTGCACGCCCTTGTTGCGAAACGCCGAGCCCATCAGCACCGGGATCGCCTCGATATTGAGCGTGGCGACGCGGACGGCCTTGCGCAGCTGCTCCGGCGATGGCTCTTCCTTGCCCTCCAGGAACATCTCCATGATGCGCTCGTCGTGGTCGGCCAGCGTCTCGATCATCTTCTCGCGCCAGGCGCGCGCGCTTTCCTTGAGCTCGGCCGGGATTTCCTCGACCCGGTAGTTCGCGCCCAAACGATCCTCGTCCCACACCAGCGCGCGATTCTCGATCAGGTCGATGACGCCGGTGAACTTTTCCTCGGAGCCGATCGGAAGCTGAAGCACCAGCGGCTTGGCCTTGAGCTTGTCGCGGATTTCTCCGACCACGCGCTCGAAGTCCGCGCCCACGCGGTCCATCTTGTTGACGAACGCGATGCGCGGGACGCGATATTTGTCGGCCTGACGCCACACGGTCTCGGATTGCGGCTCGACGCCGCCGACCGCGCAGAACACGGCCACCGCGCCGTCGAGCACGCGCAGGCTGCGCTCGACTTCGATGGTGAAGTCGACGTGGCCGGGCGTGTCGATGATGTTGACCCGATGGTCGCGCCAGAAGCAGGTGGTGGCCGCCGAAGTGATCGTGATGCCGCGTTCCTGCTCCTGCACCATCCAGTCCATCGTGGCGGTGCCTTCATGTACTTCGCCGATCTTGTAGTTGATTCCGGTGTAGTACAGGACCCGCTCGGTAGTGGTGGTCTTGCCGGCGTCGATATGCGCCATGATGCCGATATTGCGCACATCTTCTATGGGAGTTTCACGCGCCATTTTACTGCTTCTTTGTTACTGCTTCCGCCGCTTCCGCTTCGTCCGCCCGACCATCCGGTTCTTGACCCGTTGCCGGTTCTTGACCCGTTACCCGCCAGTTCTCGATCCTTTACCAGCGATAATGCGCAAACGCCTTGTTGGCCTCGGCCATCCGATGCGTGTCTTCGCGCTTCTTGACGGCGCCGCCGCGATTGCCCGCCGCTTCCAGAATCTCGACCGCCAACCGCTCTTCCATCGACTTCTCGCCGCGCGCGCGCGCCGCCGTCACCAACCAGCGCATCGCCAGCGAGTTGCGCCGTACCGGCCGCACTTCGACCGGCACCTGGTAGTTCGCGCCGCCCACGCGCCGCGAGCGCACCTCAACCGCCGGACGGATGTTATCCAGCGCCCGCTTGAACACCACCAGCCCGTCCTCCTTGGAGCGCTCGGCAATGGTGTCGAGCGCGCGATAGAGAATCTGCTCGGCGAGCGACTTCTTTCCCTGCACCATCACCACGTTGACGAACTTGGCGAGCGTGCGGTCGTGAAACTTTGGGTCCGGGGTTACTTCCCGGACGCGGGCCTGACCCTTGCGTGACATGGCTGTATGCTACTTCGGCTTTTTCGAGCCGTATTTGGAACGGCCCTTGCGCCGTTCCTGCACGCCGATCGAGTCGAGCGTGCCGCGGATTACGTGATAGCGCACTCCCGGCAGATCCTTGACCCGGCCGCCGCGGATCAGCACCACCGAGTGCTCCTGCAGATTGTGTCCGACCCCCGGAATATAGGTGTTGACCTCATAGCCGTTGGAAAGCCGCACGCGCGCGACCTTGCGCAGCGCCGAGTTGGGCTTCTTGGGCGTAGTGGTCTTGACCTGCGTGCACACGCCGCGCTTTTGCGGCGAGCCTTGCAGGGCCGGCGCACTCATCTTGTAGCGCTTCTTGATCCGCGCCTGGCGAATAAGCTGATTGATGGTCGGCACGTTGTCTCTTGGGACTGCATCAACGCCGGGTGGTGCCCCTGCCGCCCCGGCCTACACAAACTTGTCGAAAAAACCCGGCCCGGAGCGTCCCTCCGAGCCGACTCCCACCCGTCCGGATGGACAGGAAACCACTCTCAAATAAACCCCCCAAGGGCGGACTCGCCCTTGGGGTGAACATACTTATTTAAAGCATCCTGACCGAACTGTCAATCTCCGGCCGCGGCCGAGGCCTCCGCCAGCTCGCCCTTCTCCGCCTCTTCTCCAGGCGGCAGCGCCTCGGCTACCACTTCGACCCGGTTGTACGTCGGCAGACCCGTACCGGCCGGGATCAGGCGGCCCATAATGACGTTCTCTTTCAGACCCACCAGTCGGTCCACCTTGCCGTTGATTGCCGCCTCGGTCAGCACCCGCGTGGTCTCCTGGAAGGAGGCAGCCGAGATGAAGCTTTCAGTCGACAGCGACGCCTTGGTGATCCCCAAGAGCAGCGGCTCGGCGATCGCTGGCTCGCCGCCCTTGGTCAGGACGCGGCCGTTCTCTTCGTCGAAGCGCCATTTCTCGGTCTGGTCGCCGACCAGGAAATCGGTGTCACCGACCTCCTTGATCCGCACCCGGCGCAGCATCTGGCGCACGATGACCTCGATATGTTTGTCGTTGATACGCACGCCCTGGAGCCGGTAAATCTCCTGGATCTCGTCGACCAGGTATTTCGCCAGCGCCTTTTCGCCCAGGATAGTCAGGATGTCGTGCGGATTAGACGACCCTTCCATCAGCGGCTCGCCGGCGCGAACGATGTCGCCTTCGTGCACACCGATATGCTTGCCCTTGGCGATCAGATACTCGCGCGGCTCACCGACTTCGGGCGTGACCACGACCTTGCGCTTGCCCTTGGTGTCCTTGCCGAAGGAGACCTGGCCGTCAATTTCGGAGATGACCGCGAACTCCTTGGGTTTGCGCGCCTCGAACAACTCGGCGACCCGCGGCAGTCCGCCCGTGATATCCTTGGTCTTGGTCGTCTCACGCGGAATCTTCGCGATCACGTCGCCCGCATGCACCGTCGTGCCTTCGGCCACGTTGATGTACGAGCCGACCGGCAGGTAGTAGCGCGCGAACTGCTCGTTGGAGGTCAGCCTCGAGGTCTTGCCACTCTCATCCTTGATCGAGATACGCGGCCGCACGTCGAGGTCCTTGGTCGATTCGACGATGACGTTGGAACGCGCGCCGGTGCGCTCGTCCACCCGCTCCTCCATCGTCTTGCCCTCGATGATGTCGCCGAACTTAACCGCGCCTTCGACTTCGGTGATGATCGGCGTGGTGTACGGATCCCACTCCGCGATTAGCTCGCCGCCCTTGACCCGTTCGCCGTCGGCCTTGCGCAGCTTGGCCCCATAAACCAGGGGGTAGCGCTCGCGTTCGCGCTCGCGTACCGCGCTCGAATCGCCGGCCGTGACCTGGGTGACGATGGCGACCTCGCCGTGACGTGACATCACGATCAGGCTGCCGTCGCGGCTCGGCACGGTCTTGACGTTGTGCAGCCGCACGATACCCTCGTTGCGCGCCTCCAGCGTGGTTTGTTCGGCGCGCCGGCTGGCGGTGCCGCCGATATGGAACGTGCGCATCGTGAGCTGCGTGCCCGGCTCGCCGATCGACTGCGCCGCCATGATTCCGATCGCCTCGCCCATGTTGACCTGATGCCCGCGGCCAAGATCGCGTCCATAGCACTTCACGCAGACGCCCTGGCGCGACTGGCAGGTCAGCACCGAACGTATCTTGACCCGTTCAAGGCCGGCCTCTTCGATCTCGGCCACCTTGTCCTCGTCGATCATTTCATTGGCGCGCACCAGGACCTTGTTGTTGAACGGATCGTGGATTTCCTCCAGCGCCACCCGTCCGAGCACCCGGTCGCCCAGACCCTCGATCACTTCGCCGCCTTCGACCAGCGGCGTCATCTCGATTCCGTCGAGCGTGCCGCAATCGTCTTCGGTGATGATCGAATCCTGCGCCACGTCGACCAGCCGGCGGGTCAGGTAGCCCGAATTAGCGGTCTTGAGCGCCGTGTCGGCCAGCCCCTTGCGCGCGCCGTGGGTCGAAATGAAGTACTGCAGCACGGTCAGCCCTTCGCGGAAGTTGGCCGTGATCGGAGTCTCGATGATCTCGCCCGACGGTTTGGCCATCAGGCCGCGAAGTCCGGCCAGCTGACGAATCTGCTGCTCCGATCCGCGCGCGCCGGAATCCGCCATGATGAAGATCGGGTTGAACGACGGCCCCACCACTTCCTTGCCGTCCTGGTCCTTGCCGAAAACCTGGGTTGACAGGCCCTTGAGCACCGCCGATCCGATCTGGTCCTGGACCTCGGCCCAGATGTCGACCACCTTGTTGTAGCGCTCGCCGTCGGTGATGACGCCGTTGTTGTACTGCTTCTGGATCTCGCTGACTTCCTTCTGCGCCTTGTCCAGCAGCTCGGCCTTCTTGGCCGGGATGGTCATGTCTTTGATCGAAATCGAAATCCCGGCGCGGGTTGCGAAATCGAAGCCCACGTCCTTCAGCCGGTCGGCAAAGATGACCGTCGATTTGTTGCCCGCCCGGCGGTAGGTCAAATCGATCAGGTTGCCGAGCTCCTTCTTCTTCATGGTCTTGTTGACTTCGGCAAACGGCACCACCGGCGGCACGATCTCATAGAGCAGCACCCGCCCGACCGTGGTCTCGACCCGCTCGTAGTTGGCCGCTTCCGACGACGACGACATCGAGGGCCCCGCGCCGCGGCGATGCTCGTCCTCTTCGTCGGCCGGCTGCGCCGCCATCATCCGCACCACCGGCATCCGCACCGTGATCCGCGCGTGCAGATCGACTTCGCCGTGGTCGTAAGCGATACGCACTTCGCCCGGACTGGCGAAGCGCTTGCCTTCGCCGAGCGCCAGCGGCCGCTCGCGCGTCATGTAGTAGAGCCCCAGCACCATGTCCTGCGTGGGCACGATGATCGGCTTGCCGCTGGCGGGCGAGAGGATGTTGTTGGTCGACATCATCAGGGCGCGCGACTCGACCTGGGCCTCGATCGACAGCGGCACGTGCACCGCAATCTGGTCGCCGTCGAAGTCCGCGTTGTAGGCGACGCAGACCAGCGGATGAAGCTGGATCGCCTTGCCCTCGATCAGCACCGGCTCAAAGGCCTGGATGCCGAGCCGATGGAGCGTCGGTGCTCGGTTGAGCAGCACCGGATGCTCTCGGATTACGTCGTCGAGGATGTCCCAGACGTCCTTGCCTTCCTTCTCGACCATCTTCTTGGCGCTCTTGATGGTCGTGACGTAGCCCTTCTCCTCGAGCTTGGAATAGATGAACGGCTTGAACAGCTCGAGCGCCATCTTTTTGGGCAGCCCGCACTGATGAAGCCTGAGTTCCGGACCGACCACGATGACCGAACGGCCCGAATAGTCCACCCGCTTGCCGAGCAGGTTTTGCCGGAAACGCCCCGACTTGCCCTTGAGCATGTCGCTCAGCGATTTGAGCGGCCGCTTGGCCGGCCCCGTGATCGCGCGGCCGCGCCGGCCGTTGTCGAACAGCGCGTCCACCGCCTCCTGCAGCATCCGCTTCTCGTTGCGCACGATGATGTCGGGCGCGCTCAGCTCGATCAGCCGCTTCAGACGGTTGTTGCGGTTGATCACGCGCCGGTAGAGATCGTTGAGGTCGGAGGTCGCAAAGCGGCCGCCGTCCAGCGGCACCAGCGGGCGCAGATCGGGCGGGATGACCGGCAGGATGGTCAGGATCATCCATTCGGGCCGGTTGCCCGAATCGCGAAACGCGTTGACCACCTTCAGCCGCTTGGCGACCTTCTTGCGCCGCGCCTCGCTCGCCGTGGCCTTCATCTCGACCCTCAGGTCTTCGGCCAGCTTCTCGAGGTCGAGCCCGGAGAGCAGCGTGCGAATCGCCTCGGCGCCCATCTCGGCCTTGAAGCCGTCGGCGTACTGCTCGCGGGCCTCGCGATACTTGCGCTCGGTCAGCAATTCCTTATGCTGCAGCGGCGTCTCACCCGGATCGAGCACCACGTAGCTCTCAAAGTACAGCACCTTCTCGAGCTCTTTGAGCGTCATGTCAACCAGCGTGCCGATCCGCGAGGGCAGCGAGCGCAGGAACCAGATATGGGCGACCGGCGCGGCCAGATCGATATGGCCCATCCGCTCGCGCCGCACCTTGGACTGAATCACTTCGACGCCGCACTTCTCGCACACCACACCGCGATGGCGCATCCGCTTGTACTTGCCGCAGTTGCACTCGTAGTCCTTGGTCGGACCGAAAATCTTGGCGCAAAAGAGCCCGTCGCGCTCCGGCTTGAAGGTGCGGTAGTTGATGGTCTCCGGCTTTTTGACCTCGCCGTGCGACCACGACCGGATCATCTCCGGCGACGCGATCGAAATACGGATGGCATTGAACGCCAGCGGGTTCTTGGGCTTTTCAAAAATTCCGAAAAGGTCTTCCATACCCGATTACTCCTTACCCTGCCGCGCTACGGGCGGGACTGCTGCTCGAGCAGTTCGACGTTGAGACAGAGCGATTGCAGCTCCTTGACCATCACGTTGAACGACTCCGGCAGGCCCGGCTCCAGCGTGTTCTCGCCTTTGACGATTGCCTCATACATGCGCGTGCGCCCGGCCACGTCGTCGGACTTCACCGTCAGCATCTCCTGCAGCGTGTAGGCCGCGCCGTATGCTTCGAGCGCCCACACTTCCATCTCGCCGAGGCGCTGGCCGCCGAACTGCGCCTTGCCGCCGAGCGGCTGCTGGGTGACCAGACTGTAGGGTCCGGTCGAGCGCGCGTGGATTTTGTCCTCGACCAGGTGATGCAGCTTCAGCATGTACATCACGCCGATTGTGACCGGCTGCTCGAACTTGATTCCCGTGCGCCCGTCGTAGAGCGTGCACTGGCCGGTTTCGGAAAGCTCGGCGCGCTTCAGGAGGGCGAAGATTTCCTCTTCGCGCGCGCCGTCGAATACCGGCGAGGCGACGTGCACGCCATTGCGGCACTTGGCCGCGAGCTTCATCACCTCGGCGTCGGGCAGCTGCTCGACGAACTCCTGGCTCTCGTGGTCGTTGTAGAACTCGCGCAGCCGCTTGCGCATCTGCGCCGGGGTTGCGCCGGCCTTGAGCTCGGCGTCGAACTTGTGGCCGATCTCGCGCGCGGCCCATCCCAGATGAGTCTCCAGGATTTGCCCGACGTTCATCCGCGAGGGCACGCCCAGCGGATTGAGCACCATGTCGACCGGCGTCCCGTCCTCGGTCCGCGGCATGTCCTCTTCGGGCAGGATGCGCGAGAGCACGCCCTTGTTGCCGTGCCGCCCGGCCATCTTGTCGCCCACCTGCAGGCGCCGCTTGATCGCGACGAAGACCTTGATCATCTTGATCACGCCCGGCGCCAGTTCGTCGCCGCCGCGCAGCCGCTCCTGCTTGGCGCCGTAAAACGCCGCCACCGCGTCCACGCTCGAGCGCATCGCGGCCACCGCCGCCGCGGCGTCGGCGGTGGAGGTTTCGTTCTCCACCCGCAGCTGCTCCCAGATGGGCGGCTGCAGCTCGTCGAGCGCCTCGCTGGTGAGCGTGTCGCCTTTGGCCAGCAGCACGCTGCGGTCATCCGCGATGATCCGCGAGGCCAGCTTCTTGCCGACCAGCGCGCGCTTGAGCTTGCGCAGGGTCTCCTGGCGGATGATGCGGATTTCCTCGCTCTCGTCCTGTTTGAGCCGTTCGATCTCCAGGCCGTGGATCTCCTGGCTGCGATCGTCGCGGGTCACCCCGCGCCGCGCGAATACGCGCGCCCCGATAACCGCCCCTTCTACGCCCGGCGGCACGCGCAGCGAGGTATCGCGCACTTCGCCCGCCTTTTCACCGAAAATCGCGCGCAGCAGCTTTTCCTCCGGGCTCAGCTGGGTCTCGCCCTTGGGCGTTATCTTGCCCACCAGGATGTCGCCCGGACGGACCTCGGCGCCGATCCGGATGATGCCCGAGGTGTCGAGGTCGCGCAGCGCCTCTTCGCCCACGTTGGGTATGTCGCGGGTTATCTCCTCGGGTCCGAGCTTGGTGTCGCGCGCCACGCACTCGAACTCCTCGATATGGACCGAGGTGAAGAGGTCGTCCTTGACCACGCGCTCGGAGATGAGAATCGAATCCTCGAAGTTGTAGCCGCCCCAGGGCATGAAGGCGACCAGCACGTTGCGCCCCAGCGCCAGCTCCCCGACGTCGGTCGACGGCCCGTCGGCCAACACGTCGCCCATGTTGACCCGTTCTCCGCGGATCACCACCGGTTTCTGATTGATGCAGGTGTTCTGGTTGGAGCGCTGGTACTTGATCAGGTTGTAGATGTCCACGCCGGCGTCGCGCGGGTCCTTGCTCGGCTTGTCGGCGCGGACCACCACGCGCTCGGCGTCGACGCTTTCGATCACGCCGTCGCGCCGCGCGATCACGGTCACGCCCGAATCGCGGCCGACCGTGCGCTCAAGTCCGGTGCCGACCAGCGGCGCGTCGGTCTTGAGCAGCGGCACCGCCTGGCGCTGCATGTTCGAACCCATCAGGGCGCGGTTGGCGTCGTCGTTTTCCAGAAACGGGATCAGCGAGGCCGCCACCGACACCAGCTGGTTGGGCGAGACGTCCATGTAGCGCACGCTCTCGGCCGGGACCACCGTGAACTCGCCGCCAATACGCGCCGAGACCGACTCGTTGGTGAACTTGCCGTGCGCGTCGAGCGGCGCGTTGGCCTGCGCGATGACGGTGTCCTCTTCGTCGAGGGCCGAGAGGTATACGATCCGATCGCTGACCTTGGTGTTCTCGACCACCCGGTAGGGCGTCTCGATAAAGCCGAAGTCGTTGACCCGCGCGTAGGTCGAAAGCGCCGCGATGAGTCCGATATTGGGCCCTTCGGGAGTCTCGATCGGGCACACCCGCCCGTAGTGCGTCGGATGAACGTCGCGGACCTCGAACCCGGCGCGCTCGCGCGTGAGGCCGCCGGGCCCGAGCGCGGAGAGCCGGCGTTTGTGCGCGATCTCGGAGAGTGGATTGGTCTGATCCATGAACTGCGAGAGCTGCGAGGAGCCGAAGAACTCCTTAATCACGGCAGAGGCCGGCTTGTAGTTGACCAGCTCCTGCGGCATCAGGGTCTCGATATCCTGCAGACTCATGCGCTCTTTGATGGCGCGCTCCATCCGCACCAGTCCGATGCGGAACTGGTTTTCGACCAGCTCCCCTACGGCGCGCACGCGGCGGTTGCCGAGATGGTCGATATCGTCTATCTGGCCGTTGCCGTTCTTGAGCTCGACCAGATAGCGGACGACTTCCAGGATGTCCTCGCGGCGCAGCGTGCCCTGCTCCAGCGGGACGTCGAGCTTGAGCTTGTGGTTGAGCTTGAGCCGGCCGACCTTAGACAGATCGTAGCGCTCGGGGTTGAAGAACAGGTTGTTGAAGAAGGTGGTAGCGGTCTCCGGCGTCGGCGGATCGCCCGGACGCAGTTTCTTGTAGATGTCGACGATCGCCTCGTTGGGCGTCTCGAGCTTGTCCAGCGCGAGCGTGAGCCGCAGCGGCCCGCCGCCCGGCTGCTCCTCGGTGAAGAGCACTTCGAGCTTCTTGATCCCGGCGGCGCGCATTTTCTCCAGCGCCTCCTCGGTCAATTCCTCGTTGGTCTGCACCAGCACTTCGCCGGTCTGCGGGTTGGCAACATCATGGGCCGATATCCGCCCGACCACTTCGTCGAGCGCGATCGGAATCTCGCTAACCTTGGACGCCTCCAGCGCGCGCACGATCGCCTTGTTGAATTTGCGCCCCTCGCGCGCCAGCACGTCGCCGGTCTTGGGGTCTTTCACGTCGCGGCCGATTTTCGTCCCCAGCAACTGGTCGGGCTTGAACTGCTTGGCCAGCTGTTTGGGATCGAGGATCAGGACGTCCTTGCGGTAGTAGTAGTTGAGCAGGTCCTCGGTGGTCATGCCGAGCGCGCGCAGCAGCACGGTGGCGGGAAACTTGCGCCGCCGATCGATACGCACGTAGAGCACGTCGCGCGGGTCGAATTCGAAATCGATCCAGCTCCCGCGATACGGAATGATTCGCGCCGAGAAAAGCAGCTTGCCGGTGGAATGCGTGCGCCCCTTGTCATGCTCGAAAAATACCCCGGGCGAGCGATGGAGCTGCGAGACGATTACCCGCTCGGTGCCGTTGACCATGAAGGTTCCGTTGCCGGTCATCAGCGGAATCTCGCCGAAGTAGACTTCCTGCTCCTTGACGTTTTTGATCGAGCGCCGGCCGTTCTCGACGTCCCAGATGACCAGTTGGATCTTGACCTTCAGCGGCGCCGCGTAGGTCATCCCGCGCTGATGGCATTCCTCGACGTCGTACTTGGGCTCGCCTAATTCGTAGGTGACAAATTCCAGCGACGCAGTCTCGTTGAAGTCCTTGATCGGAAAGACCGACTTGAACACCGCCTGCAAGCCGGTGTCGGTGCGCTGGTCGGCCGGAACCCCGGCCTGGAGGAATTCCTCGTACGAGCGTTTCTGAATCTCGATCAGATTCGGGATGTCGATAATCTTCTTGATTTTGCCGAAACTGCGGCGCAGACGAAGATTACTCGTCACCTGGGACAACTGGGCCATCGCTACCTCGCTTGGCGCCGGACCGCGCGCGCCATGGAGAACGTCGAACAGGCGGGAACGGTGGCCTGGAGACCGCGTCCCGCGCCTTCTATTAAAGCGCGACCGGGCCGTCCGGCGCGGCCCCATGCCGCTGCCGCCAGCCCACTTGCGCAAAATTCAATTTGCACCGAATGCGTGAACCTACTTCAACTCCACCGTGGCGCCCGCCTCCACCAGCTTCTTCTGCACCTCTTCGGCCTCGGCCTTGGTGACCCCTTCCTTGACCGCCTTGGGGGCGCCGTCGACCAGGTCCTTGGCCTCCTTGAGGCCGAGCCCGGTGAGCTCGCGCACGACCTTGATCACCTGGATCTTCTTTTCGCCCGACCCGGTCAGCATCACCGTGAATTCGTCCTTCTCCACCGCTGGCGCCGCGGCGCCCGCCGCCGGACCCGCCGCTGCGACCGCGACCGGCGCCGCCGCCGAAACGCCGAGCTCCTGCTCGAGCTCCTTTACCAGGGCCGCCGCTTCCATCAGGCTCATGTTCTTCAAAAAGTCCTTGACCTGGTCGCGGCTTACTTGTGCTGCTTCTGACATTGCGGGATCCCTCTCTACTTTATTTCTTCGCCAGCGGCCGCCGGACGGGAGGTTTGTGGGAGCGCCTCACCCGGGAGCCTCTTTTTCACTTTTTTGCCGGTCTGATCTGTTCCGTTCTCTTCTATTCGGCCCCTTCTATTTGGTTTCCACCCGGCTCAGTTTTCGCTCGGCGCCGTATCAACGGGCGCTGCGTCGCTGGGGGCCGCATCCGATGGAGCCGCTGGAGCCGCCGTGGGCGGCGCCGCGCTGCCGGCCGCGGGCGCCGGGTCACCATTCTTTTTGCCGATCGCATCGACCACTCGCGCAAGGGCCGATCCGGGCTCGTTAAGCAGGCGGACGACTTGCGTCGCCGGCGCCATCAGAAGTCCCAGCAACTGCCCGAGAACGACTTCGCGCGGCGGTAGCGCCGCGAGCGCTTGAATCTCTTCGGCCGTGAGCGGCTTCCCGTCGAGCACGCCGCCGCGAATCTTGAATTTCTCGCCGAGCTCGCGCATCCCGGTCACGGTCTTGGCCAGTTCGACCGGATCGGCGAAGCTCAGGATGAGGCCCACCGGCCCGCCGAGCTGTTCGTCGAGCATCGAGTACGCAGTGTCTTTAACCGCGCGGCGGATGAGCGTGTTCTTGGCCACTCGCAACTCGCCCTGCACGGCGCGAATCTTGCGCCGCACCTCGGTCGCCTCGCCCGCCGTTATACCGCGGTACTCGGAGACCAGCGCGATACTGGCACGGCCGAGCCCCTCGGTGATTTCCGCCACCAGCGCGGTCTTCTGTTCCTTGCGCATTGCTGTTCGAATTCCCCTGGACTACGCCGCGGCCGCGACGATTCGCGCCGCACCCGGATCGACCTTCACGCCAGGCCCCATGGTCGAGGACACCGAGACGCTCTTTACATAATTGCCCTTGGCGGAGGACGGCTTGGCGCGCGCGATCGCGTTGAGCAGAGTATTGGCGTTCTCCGCCAGCTTGGCCTCGCCGAAGCTCAGTTTGCCGATACGCACGTGAATCACCCCGGCCTTGTCGACCCGGTAATCCACCTTGCCCGCCTTGACCTCGCCCACCGCCTTGGCCACGTCAAAGGTAACCGTGCCGACGCGCGGATTCGGCATCAGGCCGCGCGGTCCCAGGATTTTACCGATTCGGCCGACCGCGCCCATGATGTCGGGAGTCGCGATCACGCGGTCAAAGTCGAGCCAGTTCTCTTCCTGGATACGTTTGATCAAATCCTCCCCGCCGACGAAATCGGCGCCGGCCTCGCGCGCCTCGCGCTCCTTGTCGCCCTTGGCCAGCACCAGCACGCGCGAGACCTTGCCGGTGCCGTTGGGCAGCACCACGGTGCCGCGCACGTTCTGGTCAGCCTGACGCGGATCGACGTTGAGCCGCACGGCGAGTTCGACCGTCTCGTCGAACTTTGCCACCTTGCTGGCGGCGACAATTTTGAGCGCTTCCTCGAGCGTGTAGCGCTTTTCGGGATCGATCTGCTTGGCCGCCTCGCGGTATTTCTTCCCTGCCATCGCGTGCTCTCTTCTCTCTACTCGACTACGTCGATACCCATCGAACGCGCCGTGCCGGCCACCGTGCGCGAAGCCGCCTCGATACTGGCGGCGGTTAAATCCTTGACCTTGGTCTTGGCGATTTCCTCGACCTGTTTGCGGGTGACCTTGCCGACCTTGTTTTTGTTCGGGAGCGGCGACCCTTTCTCGATCCCGGCGGCGCGCAGCAGCAGGATTGAGGCCGGCGGACTCTTGGTCACAAAGGTGAACGAGCGGTCGGCATAGACCGTGACGATCACTGGGATAACCAGGCCCTGCATCGCCTGGGTCTGCGCGTTGAAGGCCTTGCAGAACTCCATGATATTGACCCCGCGCTGGCCGAGCGCGGGCCCCACCGGAGGCGACGGATTGGCCGCCCCCGCCGGAATCTGCAACTTTATCTGGCCGACAACTTTCTTCGCCATCTAATCAGTGTCCGTATCCGTCAGTGTCCGTATCCGCCTCGATCCGTATCCGCCTCGATGAATCTCTGAATCCACGAAAAAAAACGCCGGCTCGCGCCGCCGCTATCTGCGCCGGCCCCGGGACCACGTTTTCTATGATTTCTCCACCTGCACGAAATCGAGCTCGACCGGCGTGGCGCGCCCGAAAATCGAGATCAGCACGCGCACCTTTCCCTTCTCGGGCCGCACTTCCTCGACCGTACCGTTGAAATCCTGAAACGGGCCGTCAACCACCTTCACCGCCTCGCCAACCTCGAACAGCACCTTGGGCTTGGGCCGGAGCGCGCCCTCCTGCATCTGTTGGGTTATCTGGCGCACTTCGGATTCCGGCACTTCGGGCGGCGCGGTGGCGTGGCCGACGAAGCCGGTTATCTTGGGCGTATCCTTGATGACGTGCCAGGTCTCGTCGTTCAGCTCCATGTTGACGAAGATGTAGCCGGGAAAGAATTTGCGGCTCGAAATCTTGCGCTGGCCGCCCTTACCCAATTCCTGCACCCGTTCGACCGGGACCAGGACTTCCCCGATCTTATCTTCCATTCCCATCGCGCGCACCCGCTCCTCGAGCGCGGCCTTGGCCTTTTGCTCGTAGCCGGAGTAGGTGTGCACCACGTACCACTTCCAACTGGGATGGCTTGCCGCCTTGTTGGCGTCGGTGGCGCCTGCCGCTGTGGATGCTGCTGCGTCTGCCATAATTCAGAGTGCCGAGCCCCAGACGCTTGCGCCCCGGGGCCGAATCACGAAAGCCATATCGCGCAGGCGCTCGTGGGCGCCGCATGCGATACGTGTCACGAGCGTAATAGCCAGCGGACTATGCGGGTCGTGCCGAAGTCGGCCAACCCCAGCCACATCGCCATCACCAGCGTCAATATCACCACTACGAAGGTCGCCTGTGCCGTCTCCCGAGGCGTGGGAAAATGGACTTTCCCGAGTTCCGTCCATGCCTCCTGGACAAAACTGACTGACCGATCGAGGTAACTTTTCAGACTATCCATATTAGTGCATCAATTCAAGCACTCTTTTGAGACATAGTGGCGGGCCAGGCAGGATTCGAACCTGCAACCCTCGGATTTGGAGTCCGATGCTCTAGCCAGTTAGAGCTACTGACCCTCCGTGAAGCCATCCTTATATCATACCTTCGGCAAGCATAAGCCCAACGGCACGCGTCAGCCTGCCTCCACGATCTCCCTCGACGGAATAACCTCGACACCCGTGTCCGATCTGTCCGGCGCCCGGACACCCCCCGCCCCAGGAGCGGAGTGGGCAAAGCCCAAAGACGTGGCCTAGACCTTCGTTTCCCGATGAGCCGTGTGCGAGCGGCAAGACGGGCAGAATTTCTTGATCACGAATTTCTCGGTCTGCTTCTTCTTATTCTTGCTGGTCGTATAATTGCGCCTTTTGCAACTATCGCATGCCAATCCTATCAAATCTCGCATCGTTTCCTCATTGCCTCTTTACCTTTCGAGCCCCGAGGACTCTCCCGAGGACCCTGGCGGACCTGAGGACCAATCTCGGCGCGCGTGCCGCGACTACCGTCAGATTCTGCAAGCCCACGACGGGATTCGAACCCGTGACCTCTTCCTTACCAAGGAAGTGCTCTACCGACTGAGCTACATGGGCCCAACTGCATCCCGACGCGTTCCGCGCCGCGCGGCCCCTTTTTGAGCCGGCCCGGCTCCATACGGTTTTCTTGGAGCGGGAAACGGGATTCGAACCCGCGACCCCGAGCTTGGAAGGCTCGCGCTCTACCAACTGAGCTATTCCCGCCCACGCAGCAAAAAAACCCTGGTGGAGAGGGGAGGATTCGAACCTCCGAAGGCATAAGCCGGCAGATTTACAGTCTGCTCCCTTTGGCCACTCGGGAACCTCTCCGCTCCGAAAACTTCCTTCTGAACTCCTCGGCAGACGGACGGACCTGGACGCGGTCAACCCACAGATTACAAACCGACCTGCCGATGTCCATCAGCGTTCAAACGGTTAGTTGTAGCAGTATAAGGCTCAAGAGTTCAACGCGGGGCCGTCCGTGGTCCGTCACGGCGACGCTCTCGTCCCGTCGTTACTCTACCGAGGCCTTCCTTGGGAACAGGGCATTCGCGACGTCGGAGAGCGGTGTGAGGAACGCTTGACTAAACCGACCGGTTGGTTTAGTCCTGAAAACAATGTCCGAAGCTCAGTCACGAACGAGCATTCTCAAGGCGGCCCGCAAGCTGATGCTCAAGTATGGCTACGCCGCAACCTCGATCGACGACATCTGTTCAAAAGCAGGGGTGACGAAGGGGAGCCTCTACCACTTTTTCGGAACGAAAGAGGAACTCGGGCTCGCGGTCCTGAACGGATTCTATGAGGAAGGCGTCGCGCGTGTGGCAAGGGGCGCTTACACGGAGATGGATGATCCATACCAGCGCCTGCTCGGTCTGTTCGATCATCTTGGGGCGATTGGACCTGAACTGTGGCGCAATGGATGCCTGATGGGAAACTTTGCCTGTGAGCTCGCCGAGTCGAGTCAAATCATCCGGCGGCGCGTGGCTGAGATCTTCGAAGAGCTGGTGAATAGGTTGGCGCCGACTTTCCGGCCAATCGCGGGCGGCGCAAAGGAAGCGGAGGAGTTGGCGGAGCAAACGCTGATGGTGATCGAGGGTGCGGTGGTTATGGCAAGGGCGCACGGGGATCCGAATCGCATAGCCTCAGGCTTGCGCCGCTTTCGACGCACGATCGAGGCACGGATTCCGGAGTCGCGAATAACCACGGGAAAGATAAACCGAGGGTGAACCAGTTCGCCCCTGCAACACAAGGGAGGAGAATAGCCATGTCGGATTCGTGGACCCTTAAAGGCTCGTACTTCGAAACCTGCAATTGCGAGACCGCCTGCCCGTGTGTCTTCTTGAGTCCGCCCACCGAAGGCGATTGCACCGTGCTTCTTGCGTGGCACGTTGACGAAGGTCGCTTCGGCGCGGTCTCGCTCGACGGCCTCAACGTGGCCCTTGCCGTCCATAGTCCGGGCCACATGGCAGAGGTCAAGTGGAAGGCGGCGCTTTATCTCGACGAGCGCGCATCCGGAGAGCAGCGAGAGGCCTTGACGAAGATCTTCAGCGGTCAGGCGGGCGGCCATCTCGGGCGTGTCGCTCAGCACATCGGCGAAGTCCTGGGAGTGCGCAGCGTACCGATCGACTATCGGGCGGACGGTAAACGACGCTCAGTTCGAGTCGGCAACGTGGCGGAT
>DATJID010000058.1:0-66614 GCA_035493515.1 Binataceae bacterium (SeqCode)
CTCACGAATGTCGGCAAAGCACAGACGTGAGCGATTGCCGTCTTGATCCTCGCTCAGGATCGCGGGGCGGCCCGGCTCGGCGCCAAGCACGTCGATGGCAGTGCCGAAATTGAAATGCTCCGGCATCTCCCAGCGAAAATCGCGATACGCATTTTCGTAGTTGCTCATCGGCCGCAGTGCCGCGCCAGTCAGGCGCGCGAGCGCCCGTGATGGCCGCCGCTGTTGCGGCGTTCGGCGGGCGGCGCCTGCGAGCGCTCGGCGGCGGCCTGGATGTATTTCAGCGTGACCGGCGAAAGATCGTCGCGGCCAACCTTGGCGTCGATGATCGCGAAGCCGGCGCCGCGATGGGCGGCTTCAAGGGCGCTGCGCAGTTCGGCCGGGTTCTTCGCCTCGTAGCCAGCGCCACCCCAGTCCTCGCCCAGCCGCGCATATGGCCATGGCGGTATATCGAGCAGGTCGCGCCGTTCACTCGCCACCGGCCGAAAGATGCCCCATCCGCCGTTATTTACTATGATCACGATCGGGTTGGCGCCGAAGGCCGGCGCATGCGAAATCTCCGGACCGGTCATCTGAAAGCCGCCGTCGCCGCAGAGCACGATCGGACGCACGCCCGATCCGATCTGCGCGCCCAACGCGGCCGGCACCGCGAAGCCCATCGAAGCGTAAAACCCCTGCGCCAGATAGGTTCCACCATGCGGCACGCGCACATCCAGTCCGCCAAAGAGCATGTCACCCGATTCGGCCACCACCATGTAGCGCTTGTGCGCGGCGAGAAACTCGTTGACCACCATCAGAATCTCGCCGACCCGCAGCGCCGCACCATCTCCATTGGATCTGCCGATCGCTTCGCGCAGGTTGTCGGCGTAGTGTACGGTCTCGTCGTGGCGCTGGATATGCTGTTTGCGCAGCGCGCGCACGAAATCGCGCACGCCGACGTTCATGTAGGTGTGATACTTGACGTCGACTCGCCGGTCGACCGCCCATACCGACTTGCCCTCGATGATGTGGGGTGGGCGATTACCAAAGTTCATGTCGGTCCTGAGGCAGCCGAAATTCAGCACGAAATCCGCCTCGTCTATCCGTGCGACGATTGGCGGCGGGCTTATCGGCCCAACATGGACGCCCATGTACAGCGGATGGTCCATCGGAAAGGCGCCCTTGCCGAGTACCGTGGTCATCACCGGCGCGCCCATTTTCTCGGCCAGCTCGACCAGCTCGCGCGAGGCCTTGTAGCGATGGATCTCGATGCCCGCGATCAGGACGGGCTTGCGGCTTTCGTTGAACATCGCGGCAGTCTCGCGCGCCGCCTCCTCGAGGCGGCGGGCGTCGGACTCGTGAAAGCGCAGCTGGCCGTCCCATTCCAGCAGTTCGTCGGGCACCTCGATCTCGCGGTCGACCATGTCGCGATGGATCTCGATGTAGCCGGGGCGCTGCTCGGCCCAAATCGCGCGCACCACGTCGTGCAGTTGCATCGCGGCCCGGCGCGGATCGGTCAACACCGCCGCGGCACAGGTGACTTCCTGGTAGATGCGATGCTGGGATTCTATCTCGCGCGCCTGATGGTGAATCAGCGTGCCGAGCTTGCGCTCCTCCTCGCCAGGCCCCCCGGACAAGATGAGCAGCGGCACGCGCTCGGAAAACGATCCCGCCACCGGGTTGACCATGTTATGGCCGCCGGCGCCATAAGTTACACAAATGACCCCGATTTTACCGGTGGCGCGCGCATAGCCGTCGGCCGCGAAACCGACGCCGGGCTCGTGCGAGAAGGTCATGATTTGCGGTCCCTCGCGCCGGCCCAGGGCGAAAAACAGCTTCAGCGCGAGATCGCCCGGGATCCCGAAAACGTGGGTTGCGCCGATCTTGCGCAGGTAGGCGACCAGAAAATCGCCCATGGACATGTGCCGTTTCACCCGCGAGACCTCCTCTCCGTGCTCCGTCTCACTGTAGCAGATTGGCGCTCCGTGCTCCCGCCCAATCCGTGTGGCTTGGGACGGAGGCCGCGGAGGAGTATAAAAAAAGAAGAGCAACCCGTGTTTAGTAGACTCCTCAGGATGCAATTGATGGGCCCGCTGCAGATGCGCGGGCTGCTGATGTTTCTGCCGCAGTTCGTCCGCGTCTTCTGGCGCCTGATGCATGACACGCGGGTCTCCGCACTGGCCAAGGCAGTGCCGTTTCTCGGCGTGCTTGCGCTGCTTTCACCGCCGCTGCTGGAACTCGATTTCATTCCCATCGTCGGCGAACTCGACTGGATTCTCGTCGGATTCATCTGCCTCAAGATCTTCATCTGGCTATGCCCGCCCGACGTGGTGCGCGAGCACGTCAGCAAGGTCGGGCGCGGCGCGTAGCGCGGGGGGAGCCTATATAGATGCGACCGCGGATCGTCCTGTTCAGCCTCGCCGCGATCATCGTCGTCATTCTGATTGTCCTGGGGCTCGCCGACGAGTTGCTGGTCGATCTGCTGTGGTTCGGCGTGCTCGGCTATCGTTCAGTCTTCCTGACTCAGCTCGGCGCCCAAATCACGATTTTCGCGCTCGTATGGTTCGTCACCTTCGTCGCCATATGCGCCAGCGGCTTCGTCGCCCTCCGCTTGAGCGAGGAGCGCGAGCGTCTCCGTATCGTACGTCGCTCCGAAGAGATGACCGAGGTCAACCTGCCTGAGCTGATTAGAGCGCTCGGCGACCGTATTCCATGGCGCCTGCTCGTGGCAGGGGCGGCAATTTTGCTCGGTCTGTTCGCGGCCTCGGGCGAGGCCTCGTCGTGGGACGTCTACCTCAAGGGCTTTTACGCCGCGCCGTTTGCTCGGACCGATCCGGCCTTCGGCAAGAACCTCGGTTTCTATGTCTTCGCGCTGCCGTTGCTCGAGGACTGGCGCGACCTGTTCATGCTGATTCTGTTCCTGACCGCCGTGGTGACCGGAATTATCTACTGGGCGCGTGGGGCGCTGGATTTCCGTGAATCACCTCCGCGTATCGCTGGGGGCGCGGCCGCGCATTTCTCCGTATTGTTAGCGGTCTTTTTCGTGCAGCGCGCGATGAACTACTGGCTGGCGCGCTTTGAACTACTGCTGCATAGCAATGGCGTGGTCTATGGCCTGCGTTACGTCGATCACGTGCTGTGGGAGCCGGGCCTGTGGCTGCTGGTCGCATTGTCGCTGGTGGCCGCAGCGGTAAGCCTCGCGAATCTGGGACAGCGCGGACTTAGGCTGCCGGTGGTCGCGGCGATCGTGCTCTTCGGTCCGGCGATCTTCCTCAACCTGATCCAGCCAGTAATCGAAAAGCTCTATGTCAAGCCCGACGAGCTACGAGTGGAGAAACCCTACCTGGAGCGGAATATCGCGCTGACCCGGGAGGCCTATCATCTCGACAGCGTCGATGTGCGACAATTCGACGGCAAGGGAACGCTCACGGAAGCTTCGCTCGAGCAGGACGCGCCCACGGTCGACAATATCCGGCTATGGGATCCACGCCCGCTGCTCGCGACCTACCGCCAGTTGCAGGAAATCCGGCTCTACTATGATTTTCAGGACGTGGACATCGACCGCTACTGGATCAACAACAAATATACCGAGGTGATGCTCTCGCCGCGCGAGCTTAACATTTCACTACTGCCCGACAACGCTCAGACCTGGGTCAACCGCCATCTCAAGTTCACCCACGGCAGCGGACTCACGATGAGCCCGGTCAACGCCAAGGACAGCGAAGGACTGCCGGTCTTCTATATGAAGAACATCCCGGTGGAGTCCGATGTCGGATTCAAGCTCCCGCAACCAGCGATCTATTTCGGCCAGGAACCCGACAGCTATGCAGTCGTCAAGGCTGCTACTCCCGAATTTGACTACCCACTGGGCGCCGACAACGTCTACTCATACTACAAGGGCAGCGGCGGCGTGCCGGTCAGCGGCCTGATCCGCCGTCTGCTGTTCAGTTATTTCTTCCGCGACATCAATCTGCTGGTGACCAGCAATATCCTCGATGGCAGCCGCATCATGATTCGGCGCAACATCAGCGACCGCGTCGCGCGCCTCGCGCCGTTTCTGGGCCAGGACCGCGATCCCTACCTCGTGCTGCACGACGGCCATCTGATCTGGATTATCGATTGCTACACCACCAGCGATCATTTTCCATACTCGCAGCGCAACTCGGAAGGGATCAACTATATCCGCAACGCGGTCAAGGTGGTGGTGGATGCGTACACGGGCGCGGTTGATTTCTATGTCGCCGACCCCGCCGATCCGATCATCCGAACCTGGCAGCGGATTTTCCCGGCGATGTTCAAGCCGATGTCGGCCATGCCCGGCGATTTGCGCCAGCACATCCGCTATCCTGAAGACTACTTCCTGATCCAGGCTGACATCTACCGCACCTATCATATGACCGACCCCGCCGTTTTCTACAACCGCGAGGACCAGTGGGGTTTCCCGCGTGAGAACTACGCCGACGAAACCGTCCCCATGCAGCCTTACTATGTAATCATGCGGCTCCCCGGGGAGACCCATGACGAATACATACTGATGCTGCCGATGGTGCCGGAGAGCCGCGGTACTGTGCGCGACAATATGATTTCGTGGCTCGCCGCGCGCTGCGACGGGGTCGACTACGGCCATCTGTTCGAATTCGCTTTCTCCAAGGACCGGCTGTTCTATGGCCCTTATCAGATCCAGGCGCGCATCAATCAAAACCCTGACATTTCGCAACAGTACTCGCTGTGGAACCAGATGGGTTCCAAGGTCATTCTGGGCAATCTGCTGGTCTTCCCAATCGAGAACGCGTTGCTGTACGTCGAACCGCTCTACATCCGTGCGCAAAGCGGCCAGCTTCCCGAATTGCAGCGCGTAATCGCAGCCTACAGCGATCGTATCGTGATGGGGAACGACCTCAAAAGCACGCTGAACGCGCTCTTCACCGCGCCGGTTGAAATTCCGCCGCCCACCATCTCTTCCACCGCGGCGCAGGCGGCCACCGCGATGGCGCCCGGCGCGGCGAACCCGCCGCCAGCGGTCAAGGGCGACCTTACGGGCGCCAGCATGCATTACAACCGCGCCCTGGCCGCGCTCAGGACCGGCGACTGGGCTCAGTTCGGCAGCGAGATGCAGCAACTCGGCACGGAACTCGGCCATCCGTCCGATTCGGGACATCATTAGCCAGTCGGCGCGCGTTAGCTTTTGTATTAGTCAGTTGGCGCAATCCGCGCCGCAGGGGGGGGAGACCGAGGGTGACCGACCGATCCGTGCTGAGCCGCGCCGACGCTGGCGCCATGGCATATGCGGCGCCAGCCGATTCATTGGCGGGCCGAATGAGTACTCTCGCCGCGCTCGCGGCGGCAGCGGCGACTGGCGGCGGCGCGTGCCTTATCTCATGGCAACGCGCGAACGATACCGGAGCCGCCTACGCGCCCGCCGACCCCGGATGGGAGCCGGCCCTGTGGGCGATCCTGGGGATGCTCTCGCGCCAGGGTGCCAGCGCGGACGGCCGCGGGCGCGACGCCGCGCCCAGCTTCGCCCTAAAGATGAGCGCCGCCGAGGTGACGCTCCGATGCGGCCGGGCACTCCCGGTGCAGACTCGGCTCGAGGCCTGCGCCGTATCCTCGTCGGCCTCGCCCACCGCTCACGCCAGCATCGTGATGCTGGTGCCGCATGGTATCCTACCGGCGCAAAGCGAGGCGCTGCTGGACCTTGTCCGGCGCCAGGCGCTGGCTGAAATCCAGCTCAGTGAAGAGGCTGCTTCGCTATGGTTCTGGCGCGATCGCGCAGCCACCGCGACGGAACGGTTGGCCGCCGAGCGCGCGTTGGCGCGGCGCGAGCGCGGTGACAGCGGACGGGTCGAGCGCGCACTGGCCGCGGCGCTCAAGTTCGCCCCGCGCGAGCGATGGGCCGGTCTCGGCAGACTTTTCGCGGCAACCGGACCGTTTGCCGCGTGGATCGTGGCGACCGCCCAAAGCGGCGCCGCCGCGCCTCGCGTTGCCGCGGGCTCGACCCGCGCACTCAGCGCCGCGCTTAGTCTTGACGCGAAAAGCGCGCTCGCCGAGGCGATGCGCCGGCAAGCAACTGTCGTGCGCAGCGCGGGGGGCCGGCGCGCCGGAGCCTGGCACGAGGATCGCCTGTTCCACAGCTTCGCCGACTACCTCTGCGTGCCATTCGACGGCGGCGCGATCGCGCTCGCCACTGCCAGGCCGCTGGAAACGGCGGCGCGCGAGCGCGCCGAGGCGCTGGCCGCGCGGCTTGGTCCGGTCAGCTCCGGATGGGCCGCGGCGGAGGACGCGGCCCATCTGCGCGAGCTCGTGCGTGCGCTGGGCTTGCGGCTATTCGGGGCGGTCGAAGCCGAGCGCGCGCGGATCGCGCGCGATCTGCATGACGATCAGGCCCAGCTGCTCGCCGCCGCGCGCCTCGCGCTCGAAGGCGGACGGGATGAGGCGCGCGCCATCTTCGAGCGGCTGGAGGCCGAGCTGCGCGTGCGGCTCCGCGAATTGCGCCCGGCGGAGCTGGGCAGGCGCACGCTCGGCGCTGCGCTGCGCGCCGAACTCGACCGTCTCGCCGCAGCCGGGATGGTCACGCAGATTAAAGGCATCGCAACAGCCAATCGCCTGCCGCCCAACATACGCCAGGTTTGCTACCAGGTCGCGCGCGAAGCGCTCGCCAACGTCGTGCGTCACGCCCGCGCCACCCGCGCGCAGGTTTTGGTCGAGCGCGACGCGGGCGTCGCACGCCTCACGGTCAGCGACAATGGCCGTGGCATCGAAGCCGGGGCGCGCACCGCGGACGGGATGGGCTTGGGCGGGCTCGTCGAGCGGCTGGAATTTCTGGGCGGCGCGATGCGGGTCGAGTCGGGACGCGGGATGACCCGGCTGGTCGCCGAGATACCGCTGGAGTAGCGAGCGTCGCGATGGGCAGCGAGCGCATCCGTGTCGTCCTTGCCGACGACCATCGCCTGTTTCGGGAGGCCTTGCGCACCGTGCTCGAGCGCGAGTGTGAGGTCGTCGGTGAAGCCGCGAGCGGCGAAGAAGCGGTGGCACTCGCCGCGCGCACGCGTCCCGACATCGTGCTACTGGACGTCGGGATGCCCGGAGTGGGCGGCCTCAACGCGGCGCATCGTCTGGCCAGGGAGTCGCCCAACTCCAAGGTGGTGATCCTGAGCCAGCACGACGATGAGGAGTACGTGATCGAAGCGATGGTCGACGCGGGCGCGGCCGGCTACCTGGTCAAGACCGACGCCGCCAGCGAGTTGCTGAGCGCGTTGCGCGCGGTGGCCACGGGGCGGCGCTATCTGAGCGCCACGGTCGCGCCGGCCGTGCTCGCGCGGCTCAAAAACGCGAGCGGCGGGACGCGCGCGGGCGGCGCAACGGTGAAACTCACCCGGCGCGAGCGCGAAGTGCTGAGCCTCATCGGCGAGGGCGCGACCAGCAAAGACATCGCCGCGCGGCTGGGTATCAGCCCCAAGACCGCGCAGGTTCATCGCGACAACCTCAAGCAAAAGCTCAAGGCAAAATCGACGGCCGCAATAGTGCGTTACGCGATCAAGCATAAGTTGATCCGCGCCGAGTAGGAACGCCGGCGGTTCGATTTCGCGGCGCGCTCCGTGATAATTGAAATATCGGCCTCAGGCGAGGTCGAAAGGAGCTTGACTACTGCGATGGCGGAAATTGGATTATTCGAGGCGATGTACTCGGCGCGCGCGCTCAGGCGCTTCAAGCCCGATCCGGTGCCCGATGAAGTGATGACCAAGATACTCGACGCTGCGATTCGCGCGCCGTCAGGCAGCAACGCGCAGAGTTGGCTCTTCGTCGTGGTCAAGGACGCGGGGAAGCGCCGCCAGCTAGGCGCGATCTATTCCAAGGCTTCGAAGATTCTGACCGCACTCTATGCCGAGCGCCCACGCGTCAGCCATTTCACGGAAGAACAGTACCAGCGCTTCATGAGTTCAGTGACCTACCTGTTCGATCACATGCACGAGGCGCCGGTGCTGCTGCTCGCCTGTCTCAAGTCGGCGCCGGCCGGCGCCGGAGCGGGCGCCCTCAGCCTCGAGGTGCAAAGCGCGATGGCGAAGGCGGCCCGCACCCAGGGCGCGAGCATCTATCCGGCCGTGCAGAATATCATCCTGGCCTGCCGCGCTTTTAATTTGACCACCGTGCTGACCACCATCCATGCCTTCTTCGAAGAGGAGGTCAAAGCGATCGTCAAGCTGCCGCCAGAGGTCTCGACCTTCGCGCTGATGCCGATCGGCTATCCGCGCGACAAAATCGGACCCGTTCGCCGCCGGCCAGTAAACGAAGTCGCCTGTCTCGACACTTACGGGAAGCCCTGGCCCGGCTAGCCGCGCGGCGGCGTACCGGGCCTTGATGCGGGCGCCGCAGTGATCCCGCTGCGCGACAATGTTGCGCGCCATCGGCTGAGCCCCGTCAACACGCTGCTCATCGCGGCCAACCTCGCCGCGTTCGGGTACGAGGTGTCACTCGGCCGCGGACTTGACGCGTTCGTCGCGCGCTACGCAATGGTGCCAGGGCTGCTCGTCCGCGCGCATGTGCATGGCGCCATGCTGCTGAACGGTCATGGCCGCCTATGGCCGCCGTTTACGGTCCTTACCTCGATGTTCATCCATGGCGGCGTGGGCCACGTCGCTGGCAACATGCTCTACCTGTTCATCTTCGGCCCGGCGGTCGAGGAGCGGACCGGACCGGCGCATTACCTGTCGTTCTACCTGTTGAGCGGCATCGCCTCGGCCGCAGCGACGGTCGCAATGGCGCCGCAATCGATGGTCCCGGTGATCGGCGCGAGCGGCGCGATCGCGGGAGTTCTCGGCGCTTACTTCATTCTCTATCCGCGCGGCAGCATCCTGACCTTCTTCCCGCCATTCTTTTTTCGGGTTCCCGCAGTGCTCTACCTGATCGTTTGGTTTGCCGCGCAACTTTACTCGGGCATTGCCAGCGGAGCGGCCGGCTCGTTGATGGGCGGTGTAGCCTGGTGGGCGCACGTCGGCGGCTTTTTGTTCGGCGTCGCGGCGGGACCGATCGCGGTGCGTCCGCCGGAGCGCCGGCGCGTCGCGCGGCGTTAGTTTTTCTTCGATCAACGCTCGTCACTGTTGATAGTGTTCAAAGTCGTTCGCGATTTTGGGAGTATCTGCGCCGCGCCTACTTGTCCGCCGCCGCCGCATTCCCGATACTTGATTTCCCGGTTACACGGCGTGGTTTCGAGCGGTAGGGGAGGCGGTTGTGGCGGCGGCATCCAGTGACGACATTTTAAGGCGTGTTCCTCCGCAGAATCTCGAGGCCGAGCAATCAGTGCTCGGCGCCATCCTGCTCGAGAACGAGGCTATCAACCAGGCCCTCGAAGTCCTCAACCCCGACGACTTCTATCGCGAGTCGCATCGCGAGATCTTCCGGGTGATGACCGAGCTGTCGGACCGCAGCCAGCCGGTCGACGCGATCACGATGACCGACGCGCTGCGCACGCGCGGCAAGCTCGAAGCGATCGGCGGCCCGGCCTACATCGCCGAGCTCGCCGCCTGCGTCCCGACCGCCTCCAACGTCGCGCACTATGCGCGCATCGTGCGCGAAAAGGCGGTGCTGCGCGCGCTGGCCTCGACCGCGACCGAGATCGCGTCGTCCGCCTACGACGCGCCCGCGCGGGTCGACGAATTCCTGGACGAGGCCGAGCACAAAATTTTCGAGATCTCCGAGCGCCGCATCCGCGCCTCGTTTCACACGATGCACGAGCTGACGCGCGAGTCGCTCAAGATCATCGAGCGGCTTTACGAGCGCAAGGAGATGGTGACCGGCGTGCCGACCGGCTTCACCGACCTCGACCGCATCACCGCCGGCCTGCAGCCGGCCGACCTGGTGGTGATTGCCGCGCGCCCCTCGATGGGCAAGACGGCGCTCGCGCTCAACATCGCGGCTTACGCGGCGACCGAGGCCGAGCCGCGCCGCGGCGTGGCCTTCTTCTCGCTGGAAATGTCCAAGGAGCAGCTCGTGTTGCGGCTGCTGTGCTCGGAGGCGCGGGTCGACAGCTCGAAGGCGCGCGCCGGGTATCTCGGCGAGCGCGATTTTCCCAAGCTCGCGGTGGCGGCGGCGCGTCTGGCCGAGGCTCCGATTTTCATCGACGACAGCTCCGACACTTCCGCAATCGTGCTGAAGGCGAAGTGCCGGCGCCTCGCGCGCGATTCCAGCGCCAACCTCGGACTCATCATCGTCGACTATCTGCAGCTGATGCGCGCGGCACGGCCGGGCGAGTCGCGCGAGAAAGAGATCGCCGAAATCTCGCGCTCGCTCAAGTCGCTGGCCAAGGAACTCCGCGTCCCGGTGATCGCGCTCTCACAGCTCAACCGCCAGGTCGAGACCCGCCCCGACCGCCGACCGCTGCTCGCCGACCTGCGTGAGTCAGGCGCAATCGAGCAGGACGCCGACGTGATCGCGTTCATCTATCGCGACGAGATGTACCATCGCGACAGCAAGGAACCCGGCGTGGCTGAAGTGATCATCGCCAAGCAGCGCAACGGACCCACGGACACCGCCAAGCTCACCTACATCAGCCAGTTCACGCGCTTCGAGAATTACGCGCCCGAGGCCGGCTACTTCGAGGGCGCCGAAGAGGGTTAGCGGGTCCGGCAAGAGCATTAGCGGGTCCGGCAAGAGCGTTAGCGGGTCCGGCAAGAGCGTTAGCGGGTCAGCGAAGGGCGTTAGGGTCTCGAGAAAGCGCGCTGGCTTTCCCACTGAACACTTCGATTCGATTTGCGACGCCGCGCGGCCCGGGCTAGTTTGCGCCCATAATCATTCGGAGGCGCAGATGAACCGCTGGAAGATTGGCGACGTCACGATCACTCGGATCGTTGAGATGGAGACGACCTCGAAAGCCACCTTCGTGCTGAAAGAGGGTTCGCCGGAAAATATCCGCACCGTTCCATGGCTACGTCCGCACTTTGCCAATCCGGACGGCAAAGTGATCATGAGCGTGCACGCCTTCGTGATCGAATCGCCGGGCCATCGGATGGTCGTCGACACCTGCATCGGCAACGACAAGCGCCGCGCGTTCCCCGGATGGAACATGCTGCAGCTGCCATTCCTAGCCGACCTGGAGAAGGCCGGCTTCGCGCGCAATTCGATCGACCGCGTGCTCTGCACTCATCTGCACGTCGATCATGTCGGTTGGAACACGATGCTGGTCGAGGGCAAATGGACGCCGACCTTTCCGCACGCGCGCTATCTAATCGGGCGCACGGAGTGGGAGCATTGGTCGAAGACCGAGGAACCCGACACGCGTGAACTGCTCGACGACTCGGTGCGCCCGGTGTTTGACGCGGGTCTCGCGGACCTGGTCGAAAGCGACGCGCGCATCACGGATGAAATTCGCCTCGAGCCGACGCCCGGGCATACACCCGGCCATCACAGCGTGCGCATCTCCTCGCGCGGGCAGGAGGCGGTAATTACGGGCGATCTGATGCATCATCCGGTCCAGATGGCGCATCCGGAATGGGGCAGCCATTTCGACTCCGACTTCGAAGCCGCGATCGCGACGCGGCGCGCGTTCCTGGAGCGCTATGGCGACCGGCCGATCCTGGTGCTGGGTACGCATTTCGCCACACCGAGCGCAGGCCGAATCGTGCGCGACGGCAACGCCTGGCGGCTCGAAATCTAGCCGCGTTTTGATTTCAATCGGCCTGCTGGCCGCAGCCCTGTGGCTTGAAGACGCGCACCGTCGACGCAGGATTCCTGGCCAGCGTCGACGGCGGGCGAATCGGGCGCGGCGCCATGTTGCCGCCGCAATTGGGGCAGCGGCCGCTCAATTTATCGTTCACACATTCGCTGCAGAACGTACACTCGAACGAGCAGATCATCGCGTCCGCCGCTGCTGGCGGCAAATCCTTGTTACAGCATTCACAATTGGGCCGTAGCTCGAGCATTTTACCCTCTCCTTGAAAATCTGGTTTCGACGCTTCCTCAACGCTCCCGAGCTTAACAGAGGTCCTTGCGGCACTGCACAATTTTGTTTGCCTTAAGCCTGTACCGGGCGGACTAGTGAGGATGAACATCGGGCCACAACTGAGCCAGGGAGGGAGCCGGTAGTATCAAATCAGTTTAACGATCGGTCAACTCACGGAGGACAGTGTATGGCGACGGGAAAAGCGATAGGTGAATTCTCGATGAAGGCCATCACGGCAAGCTACACGCCTGGGCCTGCGGGAAACGTTCTCAGCCACGTGAACTGGGAAGGGACCGCGACCGGATTCGGCGCGGTCTTCGGCACGGCCACTTACGCCGGCGGCCCCAAGGGCGGCAGCTATAGCTGGTGCGCGACAGCATACCTGGACGACGGAGACGTCCAAACAGGCATAGGCCCCGGCACCTACGAGACTATCGGCAAGCACCGCTGGCGCACCGCGGGCTACATACAGCTCTCCGACGGACGCAGAGTCGGCGGCGAGGGCGAGATGGACCTTGCCTCGCGTACCTGGAAGGGGAAGATCTTCGAACTCAGCTGAGCCCGGGCGCCGACTGACCCGTCGCGGCGGCCGGAAGCGGCCGCCGCTTTCGCCCGGGGTGCACGTTTCGATAGCGTGCAGCGTACGGATAGGTTGTCGAACCGCCTATTCCGGGAGGAAGGTTCCATGCCTGACGCGGATGAAAGCGCAGCCCGAATCCTCGACGCCGCACGCGAGCTTAGGCCGAAAATCCGCGCGGCGGCCAACGAAATCGAACAAGGACGGCGATTGCCGCTGCCGCTGGTGCGCGAGATGCAACGCGCGGGCATCTTCAGGATGGCCATGCCGCGCGCGTGGGGCGGGCCCGAGTTGGATTTCCTCACGCAGATGCGGGTGATCGAAGAGTTGTCGATTGCCGATGGGTCGGTGGGTTGGTGCAGCATGATCGGGGTCGACGGCGGTTACATGACCTCGTACATCGACCAGGCCGTCGCGCGCGAAATGTATCGCGACCTTGACGCGGTGACGGCAATCACCTTTGCCCCGCCCGGCAAGGCCGTGAAAACCCGGGACGGCTACGTCGCCAGCGGCAGATGGCCGTTCGGGAGCGGCTGCCAGCACGCAACCTGGCTGATCGGTCATTTCCTGATCTTTGACGGCGATTCGCCGCGCCTCATGCTTAACGGCCTCCCCGAAACCCGTTTCGGGTTTTTGCCCGCCGAGCAATGCGAAATCCTTGATACGTGGCACACCAATGGCCTGCGCGGAAGCGGCAGCCACGACTGGACGGTCAAGGACCGTTTCATCCCCGAGGAGCGGACTTTCAACCTGGCCGCGCCCAACATCTATCGGCAGGGCCCCCTTTACGCGCTGCCTAACTTGTTGATCTACAAAGTATCAGCGGTGGCCCTTGGAATTGCGCGCGGCGCGATCGAAGAATTCATCGCGATGGCTTCGAACAAGCCCTTAACTTTCAAATCTCCGACGGCGGGCAAGGCCGCGATGCTGCGCGACGAGACTTACGTTCAGTGCACGGTCGCTCAGGCCGAAGCGTTGGTGAGCTCCGCCCGCGGCTTCGTCTTCGAGGCTTTTGGCGATATGTGGAACACGATGGCGGCCGGCGATCCTCCCTCGCTCAAGCAGCGCGCCCGCGGCCGGCTCGCGATGGCTCATACGAGCGCCGTATGCCTGCAGGCGGTTGAACTCCTCTACAAAGCCAACGGAGGATCGTCCGTATACGCCGGCCACCCGTTCGATCGCCGCTTGCGCGATATGCAGACCGCCAACCAGCACACTGTGGTGTCGCTCAAGACCTGGGAAGTGGCCGGGCGCGTGCTGCTGGGACTCGAGCATAACTACGGCCTGCTGTTCTGATCCGGCCTGATCCGCTCGCAGCGGGTGACTTCTGCGCGGATTTTCGCTATTGCCGTCGCTGAACGTGCGATCGCACCCTCAAGGAGCGGACCTCCGATGGCCGACACTCATGGCGCTTCAGCCGACCGCAACCGGATTGCCTTTGCCAGGTGGGACCAGCGGATGCGCGAGTCGCTCCGCCCATTGCTTACCAAAAAAATAATCGCCGAGCACAAACGCGACCCGGCCGGCATTCACAGCGACGCGCTCGACCGCATACTCAACTACTTCCGCCGCCCTAATCTGCTCGACCAATACGTAATCGTCTGCACTCGGCCGTTCAAACAATGGCGAGTCGCGCGGATGACCGGCGTTCCCGGTCAGGCGCCGGTGTTCGTCGGCGAGCGCAGTTACAACACGGAAGCCAGGGCGGCACACGCCGTTTTCCTGCTGCGCGTCGAACAGATGATGCGCGACTAGCAACCTCGCCTGCATCCGCGATCCGAACGGAGACCACCGGCATGGCAAAAAAGTACATTAACGGATACAGCGATCAGATTAGCGTCAGACCCGGCGACCGAATCCGCTTCATGGTGAGCGTTGAAGGCGCCAGCCGCTATCGCGCCGAGATCGTCCGCCTGATCAACGGCGACGCCAACCCTGCCGGGCCCGGCCCCAAAGAGGAAGTGATCGCGACGCCGGCCAATGGCGAATATCCGGGCCGCCTGCAGCCAACTTACAGCGGTTCGCATATCGTCGTGGACGATCCAGGCGCGCTCCTGAATATCGGACAGTCGATTACGGTTCACGCCTTCATCATGCCGACCACTCCGGCCAAGGGCGTGCAGGGAATCATCACGCGATGCGATCCGGAGCGGCGGATGGGCTGGGCGCTGGTGATCGATGAGCAACAACGGCTCGCATTATGGCTCGGCGACGGGGCGGGGCATCTGGTGCAAACGGCCGCACCGGAGCGATTGAAGGCGGGCCTTTGGTACTCGGCCGGCGCGAGCTACGACGGCGCCACCGGGCGCACGATCGTGCACCTGGCACCGGTGCACAACGCCGTCAATTCGCTGGTCGGGCGGGTCGCGCTGCTGCCGCCGGCGTGCATGCACGCGGCGACCGCCGAGCCGGTCAACTTCCACTCGCAAGCGTCGGCTGTGATCGCCGGATGGGCGGCCGGCACGGCTGCCTCAGGAGCCATCATCGTGGGCGGCCACTACAACGGCAAAATCGATCGCCCGCGCGTTTACGGGCATGCGCTCGGCGGAGCGCAACTTGACGAACTAGCCGGGGGACGCGAACCGGACAGCCGCGGCCTGATCGCGCGATGGGACTTCGCCGACGGGATCGGCCCCGATGGTATCCCGACCGACCGCGTCACCGACGCTTCGGGCAACGACCTGCACGGACGATGCGTCAACGCGCCCGCGCGCGCGATGACCGGTCACAATTGGACCAGCCGCGAGGAACATTTCATCCACGCCCCGGCCGAGTACGGCGCAATCCATTTTCACGACGACGACCTCGAGGACGCCGGGTGGGAAATGGATTTTGAACTGCTGGTTCCGGACACGATGCGCTCCGACGTTTACGCGGCGAAGGTGAGCGCCGGCGACGCGACCGACTACATCCCGTTTGTCGTGCGCGCTCCAGCGAGCGGTCCCACCGCGAAGATCGCATTCCTGGTGCCTACCGCCTCGTACCTCGCCTACTCCAACGAGCACCTGAGCTTCGGCCAGGGCACGCAGGCGATCGTCGGTCACACGACGGTGCTGGGACCCGACGACATCCACTTGTACGAGCATCCGGAATTCGGACTCTCCACTTACGATCATCATTCCGACGGCAGCGGCGTATGCTACGTGTCGCGGCTGCGGCCGATTCCCAACATGCGGCCGCATCATCGCTTCGGTGGAACGCTGTGGGGCCTGGCGGCGGACCTTCATCTTGTCGATTGGCTAAACACCAAGGGTTTTCGTTACGACGTCATCACCGACGAGGACTTGCATCGCGAAGGGGCGGCGCTGCTTCGCGGCTATAACGTAATACTCACTGGAACGCATCCCGAATACTATTCATCCGCGATGCTGGATGGCATGGAGAGCTACCTGACCTCGGGCGGGCGGCTGATGTATCTCGGCGGCAACGGTTTCTATTGGATTACCTCGTATCATCCGCAAAAGCCGCATCTGGTCGAAGTGCGCAAGGCCGAGGGCGGATCGGGCGCCTGGGAGGCGCAGCCCGGCGAGTATTTTCACAGCACCACCGGCGAACGCGGCGGTGTCTGGCGAAGCCGTGCACGGGCTCCCCAGAAATTGGTCGGCGTCGGCTTCGCGGCGCAGGGCTTCGACCGTTCATCGTACTTTCGCCGGATGCCCGACAGCCTGGACGAAAACGCGCGCTTCATTTTCGCCGGTGTCGGCGAAGACGAACTGCTGGGCGACTTCGGGCTGGTTGGCGGCGGCGCCGCCGGACACGAACTCGATCGCTACGACCTGACACTCGGCACACCGCCCAACGCGATGCTGGTCGCGAGTTCGGAAGGCCACAGCGACAATTATCTGCGCGTCGCCGAGGAGCTTGCGTTTAACTACCCGGGCACGGGCGGCAGGCAGGACTGGGGCGTCCGCGGCGACATCGTCTACTTTCCCACGGCGGGCGGCGGCGCGGTTTTTTCGGCCAGCTCGATCGCGTGGTGCGGAAGCCTCTCGCACAATAACTACGACAACAACATCTCGCGCATCACGGCCAACGTGCTGGAGCGCTTCGCCAGCGAAGAGCGTCCACCCGGCGCGTAACGCAACCACGAGCGAGTGCCAGCGTTCGATGAGGAAGCAGGTCGCCACCGTCGCCGAACTATGGCGCTATCCGGTCAAGTCGATGCGCGGCGAGCGACTGGATGAAATGGTGCTGACCGAGCGCGGCCCCGTGGGCGACCGGCTCTATGCGATGCGCGAGCTCCAGTATGGATCGATCATGAGCGCGCGAATCTGGGCCGCGATGCTTCAGTTGCGCGCCGTATGCGAACGCCCTCCGGCTGATGGCGCCCCGGCTCGCGTGCGAATCGAGTTCCCTAACGGCGCGGAGATTTACGCCGATGATCCCGGCGTCGACGACGCCCTCACGTCGTTGTTCAGCCATCCGGTGCGCCTCGAGCGTCCGCGCGGCGACACGCCGCTCACGATGGCCGAGATCGACGAGATAACCAAGGGCCGCGCCTTCTTTCCCCCGCGCGATTTATACGACGAGGACGTTGTGCACGTGCTCGCGAGCGGCACGCTGCAACATTTGCGCCGGCTCTGCCCGTCCGATTTCGACCTGCGGCGTTTTCGTCCCAACATCTACGTCGATAGCGGCCCCGCGTCCGAGGGCTTCGTCGAGGACGGATGGCTCGGCGGCGAACTCGAGATCGGTGACGGCGGCGCGCGAATCGTCAGGATGCGTCCGGCGCTCCGCTGCGCGATGACTATCCATCCGCAGAACGAGCTTCGTGCGGACCCGGCTGTTCTACGCACGGCCGCGCAGCATCACGGCGCGTATGTCGGCCTGTTCGCCGCGGTCGGCGCACCCGGCCGCATCCGTGTCGGCGATCCGGTAATGCAGGTGAGAGAGGCTTAGTGCTACCGCGAGCCACCAGGATGGGGGCTTAGCTATTGATTGCCACCTCTTGAACGCGGCTAAGACAGCTTGATTTTTGTTGCATACCGGAAACGATCGAAATTAGGTTAAGAATCGCTGCTTGCCCCGGAGGCTGTCCATCCTTAATCGGATCAAGACCGATTGTCGCTCTGGAGACGCGAGCGTCGCATCGGCCGACAGGAGGAGGCAATGAGAGCCAGGTTATTCACACCCGCGATTCTCTGTGCCGTCGCGATTACTTTGATGACAACTGCCTGGGCCCAAGCGCCAGCTCCGCTCGCCGCGCCCAAGGCGCAGAACCAGATCGGCTTTCCCGCCAAGCTCTATTCGTGGGTAATTCCGCCAGATAATCCGCAGACCCCTGCGAAGGTCGAGCTTGGCCGCAAGCTCTTCTTCGACGATCGTCTCTCGGCCGACGGCACCGTGTCGTGCGATCAATGCCATGCGCCCGCCAAGGGCTTCACCGATCAGCTTCCGGCCTCGATGGGTATTCATCACGCGTTCGGACAGCGCAACGCCCCGACTGTTTTGAACGCCCTGTTCAACACGCTCCAGTTCTGGGACGGCCGCGCACCCACGCTGGAGAAGCAGATCGAAGGTCCGATCCTCAACCCTGTCGAGATGGGAAATAAGAGCTTTGACGACGTGGTCGCGAAAGTGAAAGCGTTTCCCGAATACCAGCAGTCATTCCAGACGGTGTTCAACGGCGCCATCACGATGGACAATATCGAGAAAGCCATCGCGGCCTACGAGCGCACCCAGACCGCCTTCGATACGCCCTTCGACCGCTTTATGGCGGGCGACCAGAAGGCGATAAATGCCAGCGCCAAACGCGGATGGTCGCTGTTCAACGGCAAGGGCCGCTGCATGAGCTGCCACGGATGGAACCCGACGCAACCCCTGTTCACCGACAATCGCTTCCATAATATCGGCGTATCGGCGCACAAGTCGGACTTCGTTCCGTTGGCGCGCAAAGCATTGGTATTGACCTCGCAAGGAGGCGGCGGGTTGCAGCAACTCGACCAACTGGCAATCCAGTCCGATATGAGCGGGCTCGGCCGCTTCCTGGTAACCAAACAGCCACACGATATCGGCGGCTTCCGCACAATGGGTTTGCGCAACCTTCTGGTGACTGAGCCCTACTTTCATGACGGTTCGCAGCAAACCCTTTGGGACGTGCTGGACCATTACAACAAAGGCGGCGTACAGAATCCTTATCTCGATGGCGGCCTGCTTCCGCTCGGACTCAGCGAGTCCGAAGAAGATGATGTGATTGCTTTCCTCGCGACCCTGACGAGCCCGGAATACGCAGGCGTCTCGAACGAGGAGCTCGAAAAGCAGCGCGCACGGTCCAAGACCGACCGTCCGCAGCGGGACGAGGCGGCCGCTATGGGCAGAGCCGGTCTCGGTCCCGGTTTCAAGGGACCGTTCGGCGATATGACGCCGGCACAGAACGAAGAGAATCCCGCCTCACTAGGCGGCAACTGACAACATTCAAAGGAAGTAGGCCATGGCGGCACGGCACAAGAGCGTCGAAACCAAGTACATGGAAGATCGCGATAAGGTGCTGCGCGGACTGCGGCGGCTCGATCGCCGCACCTTCCTGAAGGTCCTTGGCGCGAGTGCGGGCGCCGTGATGGCCAAGGGTCTGATGCCGCCGCAGACCTTTCAGCTGGTCAACGTCGCCGACGCGTCCGTGGACAAGAACGCGAGCGCGACTGGCGCGCCGGGCACGGCGCCATTTACCTTCGCCTACATCTCCGACACGCACATGTATGTGCGCACGCTCAACCAGCGCTTCGTCAAAGGCGCGGTCAAGGCGGTCGAGGACGTGAACGCGCTCGATCCGCAGCCCGATTTCGTTCTGTTCGGCGGCGACCTGGCGCAAACGGGACGTCCCGACGAGTTGGAGCAAGGCAAGGGCGTGCTCTCGATGCTCAAAGCGCCGGTCAAGATGATGGTTGGTGAGCATGACTGGTTTTACGATATGGGCGAGAAATGGCAGGAGCTGTTCGGGCCGCCCAACTACTCATTCGATTGGAAGGGCGTTCACGTAATCGTCCTGATGAGCGTGCATGAGAAGGATTTCTGGACCGCACGCAAGCTGACGCCGGCGGAGCGAATGGATATCGTCGCGGGATTGGATAATCCGATCCAGTCGCGCTTTGAAGTGGGGGACAAACAGCGCGAATGGCTCAGAGGCGATCTCGCCAAGGTGCCGGCCACTACGCCGCTGCTCGTGTTCTCGCACTCGCCGCTCTACAAATACTACCGCAACTGGAATTTCTGGACCGAGGACGCCGACCAGGTGCAGGCGCTGCTCAAGCCTTACCGCAATGTCACCGTAATCCATGGCCATACGCATCAGATGCTCTTCAACCAGATCGACAACATCAGTTTCTACGGGATGCTATCGACCGCATGGCCGTGGCCATACGCGCCCCAAGGCCTGCCGCCGCTCACCGTGCAGATGAACCGCGCCGATCCGTACGATCAGCTCGACGGTCTCGGTGATGGCCAGGTCGACGTCAACAAGGACGGACTGGCTGACATGGTCTATAACCTGTGGGACCGCAACCCGGTTACCGTGCCCGCGCAATACCTGCGATCGCGGGGTAACGTCGATCGCCCGCCTGCGCCGCAGTTCGCGAGCTACTGATCGCCAAACGATACTCGACAGCGGTTCTCATTCGACGAGGCGACAATGATCTCCAAGCGCATAATCATCCTGATGTTGGGAGCCACGACCACGGCCGCCGGCTTCGCAATTCGCAGTGCGCTTTCATACGCGCAGCAAACGGCTGCTCACGACGTTCCCGCGGCGCAGGCCGGCGGCACGGTCGTGATGCTCTGCGACGGCAAGACCAGTATCGAGGTCAAGCACCTACAGCCCGGACAAAAGATGTCGCGCGCGCAGGCCCAGGCTGTGAGTGACGAGTTGATGGCCAAGTGGAAGGGCGATCATCCCGGCGACCGCTGGGAAGTCGCACAGTCGTCGCCGGCAACCGATAGTCCGATTGCGACGCCTGGTGGCGAGACTTTCCATGGGGAAAAGGCGCTTGGCAACGCACCCACGGCGGCCCCTTCGCTGGCGGTACAGCAAGGAGACACGTACGCGAGCTTTCAGCCTCGCGACTACAAGGTCTGGAAAGCCGAGACCGACAAGTTCGTCGCCGAGGGCAAACGCGTTTTTCACGATGCCAAGGCGCTCGGCAGCACTATCGGAATAAGTTGCGACATGTGCCATCCGGACGCCGCCAATACCCATCCCGAAACTTATCCCAAGTACCAGGTCCAGCTTCAGCGGGTCGCGTTACTGCGAGATATGATCGACTGGTGCATCGAGAATCCAGTCAAGGGCAAGGCGCTGGACCCCAATGACCCGAAGCTGCGGGCGCTCGAAGCCTACATCTACGCTCAGCGCAAGGGCGCGCCGCTCGAATACGGCAAGCATTGAGCTGTGAACTCCGGCCGGTCGCGAGCACTTGCAGGTGTGCGAGGCTAAGACGTCCGGGCCATGATTCCAACCAGCCGCTCGCCGTCCGGTGAGCTCGGCCGGCAGGAGCGGAGCAGCGGTAGGGTTCGTACAGAGGGCCCCGCTCACAGTGAACTCACGGCGCGCCGCAGAGGGTGCCGTTGACGTCGCACTGCGGCGTGATACCTCGATCGCGCTGCTTCTGGTTCAGCGCGAATATGGTCTTGTTGGTCTTGCCATCCGGGTTGCATCCGCATAGCTGGCTCGCGCAGCAACTGCACTCGGCCGATGTTTCGGCTTTGATTATTTCCGAAATGTCGCAGTTCGACAGTCCGGAGCAGGCGGTTCCCACCAGATACCTGTCATTGCATTCGTCAGTACAAAGCGTCGCGTCGCAGGTGTAACCCGTCTGAATCGGTGCGGTGTTCTGGCAGGTGGCGTACTCATCGCAGACCTTCACGCAGTCAACCCCACTGTTGGGGGGCAAAACCGTAGTCCCGGGAACGTATAATGGGCATCCGGCCGCTCCAGGGGCATCCGGCAGACAAGTCCCCGGCGTGGGAAAAGTCGCGGTCTGCCTCGGACCCTCGACTGCGGCGGATGCGGTGAGCGCGGGTCCAGACGGCGGAGCGTACGCGGCCGACCACACCAAGTCGTCTCCTAGCGTGCAGGCCTGGCTGTTTTGACCCACCTGGTAAGGACCGTTAAAGACCGGGCATGAGCACTGGACTATTTCGGGATTGCCGGTCTTGAAGCAAGGCGCGGTCATGCATCCCGCATAGGGCGCCTGTGCGCAACCGGTCTGGCCGAGTCCATTGGTGGGGACGCAGTCGAAGCTGAAGGCGGAGAACACGTTGGTTCCGGGAATCAAGGTCCCCTTATTTATCGCTTCGCAAACCGGGGCCGAGTTCATGGTCGCGCAGAGACTGCCGTCCGTCCCGCATTTGGCGATTGTGTTTTCATACACAGGATGGTTGAGGATGCCGTTTATATCTACGAAGTACACTCCGTAGGGAATGTTGAAGCAATTGCAGTTCGCGTAGAGTCCGTCCGCAGTCAGGGTGCAGGATAAATCTTCGGCGCCGTCGCTCGGGCCCGAGTAATAGCAGAGCGCAAAGGGTCCGCCTCTGCACGGCAGGAAATTGCTCCCGGTCAGCAGGATGTTGGCATAGGCCGGGCCGAAGGTGGTGGTCCAGTTGACCGGATCGCTCCAGAACGGATGCGAATTGGGGACGAAGTGAATGATTCCTTGCGCCGGCGTGGGCGAAGCCGTAGGTGCAGGCGTCGTGATGGAACTCGGGGCAGGGGTCGGCTGCGAGCGAGTGCTATCACCTCCGCACCCCGTCGCAGACATCATGACGAGTGCAAGAAGATAAAGCGCCGGAGCCACGAAGGCGCGGAGGTACGCCATTCTCGGCATCGGCATCGGGCGAGCCGGTGTCTGCATGTGTCGTAAATCGTCCAAGAAACTCACCTACTTTGCGTATGGGATTCTCGCCAATCGGAAAAAGCTTCATACTGGGAGAGCATCAAACATGCCGGAGCGATCGTTGTGATGTTAGCAATGACGCTCACCCTCCTTTCTACTCACCAACGCAGGTTTCGGATGCCCTGGTAAGCCCGTTCGGCGATTGACATTCAAAGACCCATTGAGCGGCGGGGCGCCCGCCCCATGGCAGTGCGACAGAGACCCGCCCGACATCCTTCGGTACCGCTAAATAACGGGCATTCCCGCCCATCCGCCGCCGGTTACTCCCCTGTGCGGAGTCCTGATGCCCGCCGTCCTAGCACATCTAGGGGATTGAAAAGACTGTCAAATTTCCATCTCAACCAGATGATGACCGTCGATGGTAAAAGACGATAAAACAAGATATAAGCGCTTGACATGGGATATTAGCATGTTAAAGATAGTTAAGAGTAGTTGAAGCTGAGTTGAAGTGAATAAGATAACCATGGACGAAGGAGGTCAACCCCCCCATGATTCGTCGACGTCGTCTCTCAAGCGGACAGATTGCGGTTACTTTGATTATTGTGATGACCACGCTGCTCGGCGCTATGGGTCTGGGCGCTGATCTCAGTGTGCTCTACTACAACTGGGTCATCCTGCAGAAGGCAGCCGACGCCTCCGCCCTCGCGGGCGCCTCTAAGCTCACGGGCGATACTGCCACCACTTCCAATTCTGCGGTCGTCAGCACCGGAACCACATACGCCCATACCAACGGAATCGGGCGCCCCACGGATACGATCCTGGTTTCGCCCGCCGCCGACGACAAGTCGGTCAGCGTCTATCTCTCGCGCCAGGTACCCTACTTCTTCCTGCAGCTGCTCGGTGTTAAATCAGGCAAGGTTACGGCGAAAGCGACGGCCGGCGTCCTGCCGACCAGTGGAATTTGTGGCGCCGCCCCGTTCGGGCTGCCATGCAGACAGGGCTGCAACGGCAATGGCTGTTACGGACAAGGGGCGGCTGCAGGCACGGGCGACGCGACCTGCGGCGGAGCCTATACGTTCAATACGTCAGACCTGTCCGCAGGAACGCAGATCCAACTCAAGTCCGACTGGAGTATCACCGGAGTTCCGGGCAACTGGGATCCCCTGGCGATCGATGGCAGCGGCGCTTCGACCTATCGCTCGAACATTGGGAACGGGGAAGCTAAGGTTTTGCACGCCGGGGACTCGCTCTCGACGGAGACCGGCAATATCGTCGGCCCCACGGCGCAAGGCTTCAGCGACCGCGGCTTGTCGCTTCCTAATTCGACAGTTGCTACCGTGCCCGAATCGCCCTACACGACTCTCGATGCGACGGATCCGCATATCGTCGTCGTGCCACTGGTTGACTTCACCGCGGCCGGAAAGAACGGCAAGACCACCGTACCCATACTGGATTTCGTCACGCTCTACGTGACTGGTCTGGTGGGCGGCAACAACACCATCGTCGCGACCGTGATTCCGCCCGTAGCGACGTGCAGCACCGGGACCACGACCTCAACGCATCCTTACGGCACCGGGCTCAAGGTGGTGCTGTGCTCCGACAGCGGATGTCCCTCGGCGGCGGCGTGGCCGTCTATGTAGTCATGGTCGCGACAACGACACTTAAAGCTTAATCGCGCGGCGCCGGAGCCTTACTGGTCCGGCGCCGCATCCCTTTTCCTGCGCTGTCAGCTCTCCTTGCGGCCAACTCGCACCAGGGAACTCTCACGGTTCCTGCACGCAGCAGTGCTGAATCTCGGTTTGCGCCTGGTCGGTATCGACCGGGTTAAGATGCGGATGGCCGCTCAGCACGCCCCATACGAATTCTTCGCGGATGTAGTAAACGCGGGTATGCGCGTCGATTTCCACCTGGTCGGAGCTTTCTGAGCCTTCCACGCTGCATAGAATCTGCTGGGACCCGGATGGAACTATGAAGGCGTGATAGCCGCCGGGACCGATGCGCGCGCTGTCCTCGCCGCAGGTTACCGCTGGGCGGAGCAGCGACGAACCGTAATGATAGGGGCGGTAAACGTAGATAACCGCGTTGTCGGGCGGCGCGGAGGCCCGTTCGAACGGATGCCCCTGCACCGCACATTCGGAAATCATCAGCATCGCGGCGCAGAGCGCGATTGCCGCAACTTGGCGATTCATTGGTCGGCTGCGGGAGCTGCAGGCCGGCTCGCCACAGCCGCGGAGGCCGCTGGTTGGCCCGTGCCGCTCGCGGGAATCCCCGGCTGACTCGCGTCAGCCGTGGGCTGCCCCGCGACCGCGAAGGCCTGCGCCAGACGGTCCTCGTCGCGGTAAAGCTTTTGATCGATCTTCTCGCGTACTGCGGCGCGCGCGGCTTCCTCGACTTCCCGATGGGTCGGTTCCCTGTAAAGCGTGTACGACTTCGAGACGTGCACCTTGGCCGTGTAGTCGCCGAGCACCCGCTCGCCGTCGGTGATCGATAGCGACGCGAACGCGGTCACGCCAAGGTCGCCTACCGGCGCGCCCGCATAGGTAACCGGATCGAACGCCGTGACGATGAGCGGTACGTGGTAATCGTCGTGGGTCAACTCTTCGCGATAGATGAACGTTACTTGCGAGTCGCTGGCCAGCGACATCGCCACCGCCGGCGGTACCGCGTTCGCGTCGCCTTCGGCGAGATGGCCCTTGAAGGGCAGTGGATGGGCGGGGGCCTGAGCGATCGCGGGCGCGGCGGTGGTGGCCTGCTGCACGCTGCATCCCGACACCATGGACGCCGCGAGAAACAACAGCGTGGCGAAAAATCGCGCTCTCATCGCCGAAATTTGTGTCCGTCTTCGCGTCGCCTTATCTTTGCGCAAACTTCTCCGCCACGAGCCGGCGCTCCTCGAGTGCCGCGGCGCCGTCGGGCTCCGCGTACACTTCAGTACGCATCCGAGGAACCGGGGGTTGCAGCAGCCACCCCGGACCTACCCCAGTCAGAGCCGGACATCCCATCTGGGCCATCACCAGGTCGATTTCCTTGCGCAGGATATCGATTGCTTTCTGCGCGCCCGGAAGTCCGCCTGCGGCGGCGCCGTAGAGGGTTGCGCGGCCGACGAAAACGAAGCGCGCTCCAAGGCATAGCGCAACCAGGATGTCGGCGCCGCGCCGCACCCCGCCGTCCAGCATCACGGCCAGCTGGTCTCCCGCTGCCGCGCAAATCGGCGCCAGCATGTCGAGTGGCGCGGGGGCCTGATCGAGCTGGCGCCCACCGTGATTGGAAACCATGATTCCGTCAACTCCGATCCGCGCAGCACGGACGGCGTCATCCGGATGCATGATTCCTTTGACCACCATATGACGCGGCCATAGGCGGCGGAAGTTTTCGAGGTCGCGCCAGGTTATGCTGCATGGAATCTGCCGCCCCACAAAAGCAGCGATCGCCTTGGCGCTCGCGCCCGGTTCGGCGTAGGGCGCCCAGTTGTCGAAGCGCGGAATGCCGCGGCGCAGGTATTCCGCGATCCACAGCGGATGCATCAGTGCTTCCAGCGATTTCGACCATTTAAGCTTGAGCGGCAACTCGAATCCGTTGCGCACGTTGCGCTCGCGCTTGGAGGACACCGGTACGTCGACGGTCACGACCAGGGTTCCCAGATTGGCGTCGCGCGCGCGCCGGATCAGGTCTTCGGAAATCTTGTTGTCGCGCGCCGCGTAGAGTTGATACCAGGTATGCGCGGGCGCTACCTGCGCCGCTGCCTCAATCGAGGCGGTGGAGGCGCCCGACATGATGAACGGAACGTTGGCGGTCGCGGCGGCCCGGGCGAGGATGAGATCCGCCTCCGCCCGGAACAGCGCGGCGAGCCCAGTCGGAGCGATTCCGAATGGACTTGCATAGTTTTTGCCGAACAGCGTGGTGGATTGGTCGCGCCGCGAGACGTCCACCATGTAACGCGGCACTATCCGACGCCGCGCGAAGCTGGCCTCGTTGACTTCAAGGCAGCGCTCGTCCTCCACCCCGCCCTCAATGAAATCAAACACCATCCGCGGCAGCCGCCGTCTCGCGAGACGCCGCAGGTCGTCGATATTGACCGCGTCGTGGATTTTCATGCCAATTCCTGACTCCAATACTACGAATATCCGACCAACAAATTCCAGACAGTCTAATTAAGGGCGAAATGTCCTTAAGGACGTTATCGCTGTCGGCTCGAGCGGCGACTATCTAGTGGTTCTTCTCGGCGCGCTGCGTGCGCCAGGGCTGTTCGCCTGACTCTAACGAGTCTATCGCTGCGCGCTTTACAGCGGTTCCAAGCAATTTTTAGTCAGGCGGAGCCGATGACGAAAGAATGTGAAGATCGGCTTCGCAGTGCTATTGCTCGCCTTGGGTGCCACCCAAGCGCTCGCTGTCACAACCAAGGTAAGCTACGCCACTATCACGGGTACGGCGAGCGCTCCGGCCACAAACCAGTGCCCGACAAGGCAGTTGCACTCGCGTGCAGGTTTCCCGTGCCGCGGTGGGCAACGTAGTCGGACATTTTAGTATCACTCACGGCCGCCTTCTTTTTTCCGCGCCGCGCGCCTATATGGATTAGATGATATCGCCCAAAGACCAATCCGAAGACCTGAACGAGGCGGTGGCCGCGATGCTGGACGCGCGCGCCCGCCGGCGCGCGCTCAAGCGGCTGCCTCCGAGCGGCGCGCCGCTCGCTCTGGATGACGCGTACTCCATCCAGGAAGCGTTCGTGCGCGAGTGCAAATTACCGGTGGTCGGCTACAAAATCGGATGCGCTTCGAAAGAATCGCAGGCTCTGGTCGGAGCTGCCGGGCCGTTCGCGGCGCGCATTTTCGCGCCAACCCGCTTTGATTCGCCGGCGGAAATTTCCATGCGCGACTTCTTTACCGTCGGCGTCGAAGCCGAGTTCGGATTCACAATGCGACGCGCGCTTCCCGTGCGCCGCACTCCGTACGAGCGCGCCGAGGTCGCCTGTGCCGTCGCTTCGGTCGCGCCGGTAATCGAGCTTTGCGACACTCGACTTGAAAACTGGAAAGCCGCGCGAATCGAGGAAATCATCGCCGACAATGGCTTTCACGGCGGCCTGGTGGTCGGCACGGCAGTCGACGACTGGGAGCGGCTGGACCTCGCCGCCCACGAGGTCGCGCTTTCAATCGGCGGCACAATGCGCGCGCGGGGCGCGAGCTCCGGTGCGCTCGGCCATCCGCTCGACGGCCTGACGTGGATTGCCAACGAGCTTTCGCGCCGCGGCTACGGACTGGAAGCGGGTGATATCATTGCGACCGGCACCTGGACGGGCCTGCATTTCGTGCGCGAGCCGGCGGCGGTAGTCGCCGATTTCGGTTCGATGGGCCTGGTCGAAGTCCAAATCCGTCCGTAGATCGAGTTTAGTCCATCCATCGACCAGAGGATCGAAAATATCGCGATGGAAGCAAGCAGCGACTCAGCGAAAATCGAAAGCTACCACGCCCATGTCTACTACACCGACGCTGGCTCGCGGGCTGCCGCCGCGTTGTTGCGCGAGGCGCTGGCCGAAAGGTTCGAGGTCGTGATGGGCCGTTGGCACGACCAACCCGTCGGGCCGCATCCATTGCCGATGTACCAGGTGAGTTTCGCCGCCCGCGAGTTCGCGCGCGTGGTGCCGTGGCTGATGCTCAACCACGGCGAGCTTTCTATTCTAATCCACCCCAACACCGACGACGGGTACCGCGACCATGCCGCGCATGCGCTGTGGCTCGGCGCGCAGCAGGAATTACGGCTCGACGTCCTGCGCAAGCTGCTCGGCCAATAGCGTCGCGCGGCCATCCACAAGTTGGCTACGCCGCTCGCCTCGCTGAGAGGCTCGCATAAACCGCAGTCTCAAAATCGAGGTATCCGGTGAACGATACCGGATCGCCGAAGGGTAGGATCTGCGTTGCCCAAAAACCGCCGAGGCCGTTTTGTCGATCGATCCAGTAGAAGAGATTGGCCAGTCCAGCCCATCCGATTGCGCCCGCCGGCCGCCCGGTCGGCGCCGCCGTATCATTGACCATGAACGTCAGCGCCCAGGATTTTGACAGCCCGGGGAAAAATTCGGCGTCGTTTGAGAGCGAGCGATCGACACCCGGCAACAGCTTGATCTTTTTGTCACCAAGCCCGTTCTTCACCGCCATGCGCACGGTCTCGGCTTTCAGCACGCGCCCGTTTTCGCCGGCGCCGTCGTTGAGCCACGACCGGATGAAGCGCATATAGTCGCCGACCGTCGCGTACAGTCCATGGCCGCCCATTTCGAGTTCGGGCTCCTGGGGCAGCATAAAATTCATCGGCGTCAATGAACCGTCGGCGCCGCGCGCATGTACGTCGGCGAGGCGCGAGCGCATCGAGGTGGAGAGCCTGAAGCCGGTATCTTTCATGCCGAGAGTTGCAAAAATCCGCTCCTGAAACACTTCGCTCAGCCGCTTGCCGCGCACGGCCTCGACGATCTGCCCGCACCAGTCGATGTTGCTGCCGTATTCCCAGCGCTCGCCGGGATCAAACAGCAGCGGGGTCATGATCGAAGCCTTCGAGGCGGTGATTGGGCTGGGTTGTTCATGTTCCCGAGCCAGGCGATTGTAGGTTTCGCTGAAAAAATCGTAGCCGAAGCCGGCCGTGTGCAACATCAACATGCGCGTCGTGATGTCGCGTTTGGGCGAGCGCAATTTGGGTTTGCCGGCGCTATCGAAGCCGTCGACCACCTGCAGCTTGCCGATGTCGGGTGCGTAATTTTTCGCCGGCGCGTCGAGATCGAGTTTGCCTTCCTCAACCGCCTGCAAAACCGCCATACCGGTGATCGCCTTGGTGGTTGAAAAAATGCCGAACACGCTGTCGATCGTCATATCGTCGCCGCCCATCACCCGCTCGCCGGCCGCACCTTCGTAGAAATTGCCGTGCCTGTCGGTCGCCATCGCTACGACGCCGGGGACCCGTGGGTTGGACGTGACGACGCGATCCAGGATGGCGTCGGCTACCGGTCTGAAATTATCCATCTTGAGTCTCTTTCCGCTTCGGTTTTACGCGAGGAAATCAAACACGGAATTCTCTTTGCTGGAGTGCGGTCTAGCGATTCTCACTGAAGAGGATCCCGCTCTCCTTCAGCTTCGCAATTCGGGCGTCCGAGTAGTCCAGCACTTCCTTGAGTACCTGCGCGCCATGCTCGCCCAAAAGGGGCGCCTGGATGTCCGGCAGATCCGGGTAAGCCGAGAATTTCAGCGGAAAGCCGGGAATTGTCACTTCGCCGAGGATCGGATCGCGCACTTTGCGCACCATGTTGCGCGCCTTGAAGTACGGATGCTTCATCGTGTCCGTAACCGAGAGCACCGGCGCGCACGCCACGCGGTTCTCCTCGAGCGCGGCGACCGCGGCGTCATCGCTGGGCATCGAAGCCAGCCACTGCTCGACGATCGGGTTTAGCAGGTCGCGGTTCTTCACCCGGTCCGCACCGGTGGCGAAACGCGGATCGTCGCGCAGCTCCGGCCGGCCCATCGCCTTGGTCATGTTCCCCCATTGACGATCCAGCACGAGGATGAAGATCCAACCCTGCGGCCCCTTATAAACGCCGGCCGGGCAGATCTGGTTGTGATATCGGCCCATCCGTTTCGGGATGAACTGGCCGTCGGTGATGGAATTGCTCTGCAGGCCGAAATCGTGCATGTGGTATAGCGCGTCGATCATCGCGATATCTATATATTGGCCGACGCCGGTCTTCTCTCGATTATACAGTGCGTATCCGAGAGCCGCGAAAGTATGTACTCCAGTGCCTACGTCGGCGACCCCGATTCCGACGAAAGTGGGAGCTCCCTCCGGGTCGCCCGTCATGTGCATCATGCCGGAGAAGGCCTGCGCGATCATGTCGTAGCCGGTCTTGTGCGAGAGCGGACTTTTACGTCCGAAGGCCGAGAGCGAAGCCATTATGAGGCGCGGATTGACTAGTTTGAGTGAGTCGTAATCCAGTCCCCGCTTTTGCATCACGCCGGGCCCGAAGTTTTCCACCACGATATCCACCTTGGGCACCATCGCACGGACGATCTCGAGGGATTCCGGTTTGCTGAGATCCAGACAGATGCTTCTCTTGCCTCGATTCTGCTGGACGAAGTAGCCGCTGCGTCCGTTCTTGACCGTCGGTAGCAGCCGCGACGGATCTCCCATCGGCGCCAGTTCCACTTTGATGATGTCGGCGCCCATCTCGGCCATCAGCCGTGTAACCGTGGGCCCGGCCAGGTATTGCGTGAAATCGAGAACCCGACATCCCGTGAGCATCGCGGAATTCGCCTTTGCGCCAGCCATGCTTGTCGTCTCCCCGAGCAATTCGCGTTTACCGCGTCAGTGCCATGTATCACAGGTCTGGCTCGCTGTGGAGTTCCAGCAAGGTCTCGTGAGTCTGGACAGCGCAGCACGGCTGGCGCTACATGACCTTGTTAACTGTGCGGCCTTACCGCGACGCGCAAGAGCGGCCCCAAAAGTGCGGCGGATGCGACAGGAGACCCGAGGATGTCCACAAAACAAGGTTTCGAATCCGCCGCCCTGCGGGCTCGACTGAAACATCCTGTAATCGACTCTGATGGCCATTGGGTTGAGTTCGGGCCGGACCTGATGGATTACCTCAAGGAGGTTGGAGGATCGCGAGCCGCCGACGGCTTCAAGAACCGGCCCTACGAAGGATGGCATCTCACGGTCCCGCTGAAGGAACGGCGCGAGCGCCGACTGGACCAGCCGATATGGTGGGGTGTGCCGACCAGGAACACGCTCGACCGCGCGACCGCGATGCTGCCGAAGCTGCTTTACCAGCGCATGGACGAGTTGGGGATGGACTTCGCAGTGCTCTATCCGACCGCGGCGTTGCGCATCCCGTTCATCGCCGACGAGGAGACGCGCAAGGCGACGTGCCGCGCGTTCAACCGGTATTCGGCCGAGCAGTTTCGCGAATTCCGCGATCGCCTGACGCCGGTGGCGATGATTCCAATGCATACGCCCGCGGAGGCGATCGTCGAACTGGAATATGCGGTCAAGACGCTGGGACTCAAGGTCGCTATGATGCCGAGCTTGCTGCGCCGTCCGATTCGCGCAGCCGTCGGTCCCGGTGGCGAGCCCAATCCGTATGCACAATGGCTCGACATGCTGGCGCTCGACAGCGAACATGATTACGACCCGGTGTGGGCGAAGTGCCTCGAGCTGGGAATAGCGCCGACTTTTCACACCGTTTCCAAGGGCGTCGGCACGCGCATCTCACCGTCGAACGCGGTATACAACCATATCGGACACTTCGGCGTAGCCGGCGAGGCGATTTGCAAGGCGCTGTTCCTGGGCGGCGTGACGCGGCGCTTTCCTAAGTTGAAGTTCGCGTTCCTGGAGGGCGGCGTGGGATGGGCATGGGGACTATACAGCGATCTGATCGGCCACTGGAAAAAGCGCAACCCCAAGGCGCTGGAGGATATCGACCCAGCCAATCTCAACCGCGATATGCTGACCCATTTGTTCCAGAGCTATGGCGGCAAAGCACTAGCCGACAAGCTTGAGCGCTGGAAGCCCGAGGGCGAGGCGTATTCGCCGCGGACCGCCGACCCCGACGCGTCGCTCGACGATTTCGAGGCTTGCGCGATCGAGCGCGCGGAACAAATACGAGATCTCTTCATTCCCAATTTCTACTTCGGTTGCGAAGCGGACGACCCAGCCAACGCCTCGGCCTTCAATATCAGGGCCAACCCGTACGGCGCCCGGCTCAACGCGATCTTCGGCTCCGATATCGGCCATTTCGACGTCCCGGACATGACCAAGGTGCTGACCGAAGCCTGGGAACTGGTCGACGAAGAATTGATAAGTGAGTCGGACTTCCGCGACTTCGTATTCGCCAATCCGGTCAGGCTGTGGGCCGCCAACAACCCGGATTTCTTCAACGGCACAGTGGTCGAGCAGCAGGCGCGCACGTTACTTGCCGCCATCTAAGCGAAGTTGCGCAGCCTCATCCGAGTTCGGCGCGTACTATTCGTGCGCCTTCCACCATCGCCTTGAGCTTCCCCAGCGCGGCCTCGCGCTGGATATATTTCATTCCGCAGTCGGGCGCGATCACCAGCCGTTCGGGCGACACGAACTCGAGCGCCGCGCGAATGCGGCCGGCGACCGTGGCAGCGCTCTCGACCGCGGGATCGTTAAGATCGATCACGCCGAGGATGATCGTCTTGGAGGGCAGCCCTTTCAGCATCGATAGATCGAGTTTCGGCTGCGCGGCCTCGATCGAGACCTGCTCGGCGAGGCAGTGCTCCAACTCGGGCAAAAACGAGTAGCCAGCCGGCTTGTCCTTCATAATGTAGGCGTATCCGAAGCACAGATGCACGGCGGTCGTGCCGGTGACGCCCGCAAGCGCGCGGTTGAGCGCTTTAAGCCCATAACGCCGAGCCAATTCAGGGCGCGCCTGCATGTAGGGCTCGTCGATCTGAACCACGTCGGCGCCCGCCGCGAAGAGATCCTTGATTTCCTCGTTCACCGCTTCCGCATAGGCCATCGCGAGCGAGTCCTCGTCGGGATAGTAGGCGTTTTGGGCCTGCTGAGTCATCGTGAAAGGCCCGGGCAGCGTGATCTTCACCTGGCGCGCGGTGTGAGCGCGCAGGAACGTGAGATCGCGCACCTCAACCGGAGCGAGCCTGCGAATCGGGCCCGAGACCAGCGGCACGATGTCGGGCTTTCCACTGCGGCTGATCGCGCTTCCGGGACGCTCGCGGTCGATACCGCCAAGGGCGTTGGCCAGGCGGTTGGAATAGCTCTCGCGGCGCATCTCACCGTCGCTGATAATGTCGACACCGGCACTTTCCATCTCGTGAATCGCTACGATAGTCGCGTCGTCCTGGGCCTGTTCGAGCCAGGGCTCCGGAATTCGCCACACCTCGCGCGCACGCACCCGCGGCGGCGGCCGCTTGGCGAGATTTTCGCGATCGATTAGCCAGTCGGGCTGCGGGTAGCTGCCTACCACGGTGGTCGGCAGAAGCATCCGTTCAATCATCGTGGATCCCTCCTAGCCCTGAAGCGGCGGGCGCGCGATCTCGTCAACGGGCGGCGCAAATCATGACGCCTTCGGCGCGCGCCGGCAACTGATTTCGCCTGTATGCGATCACCCCCGGACGGGTACCTGGGGATTTTCGCTGGTACCTAGGTAGGTTCGATCGCACCGCGAGCGGATGATGACGCTGCCGAGTTCCTCGCGCGAATTCCGAAGAACCGCTTGTCTATCTTACTAGCTTGCTGGGTGAGGGAAGATGGTTGCCTTTACTTGATATTCGGAGCCGCGACTTTGCAGCTTTATGAGCGGAAGATCAAGGGAACGAAGCTTTTGATGGTGAAAGGATGCGGGCATCTTCCGCCACTGGAAAATGCGGAGAACACCGCCCGCCAGATGTCAAACTTTCTTAACTCGTAGTTGGCGCGGGGCCTCGGAGCTGAAGCTCCTACAGTAAACAGCCATCTCGCTCATCGCACGGCTTCGAGAGCCTCGCGAACCCGCGCGCACTCGGTACGTAGCTGAACGAAGATGGCGAGGGCCCCGTCGAGCGCCCCGTCGCGGGCTTTCATCTCGATCGCGCTTGCGAGAGTCTGCATCTGTGAGGCGCCAAAATTCCCGGCCGTGCCCTTCAGCGTATGCGCGGTCAGCCTGGTGGCGCCGGTATCTCCCTTTCTCAACGCCGCCTCGAGCTCAGTCAGCTGCCCCGGCACTTCTTCCACGAACATACCTACCAGGTCAGCCAACAGGTCTCCGCCCTCTTCGCGCAGCTCCTGGATGATTCTTTCATCGACAGCGGCGACGCCGGCTGTGTCTTCAGAATGAGTATTCATTTCACTTCCATTATCTGAATGTTTCTGGCCCATTCATAGATGGCCCAATTCGCTCGCGAATGCCGCCATCGGGAGTTACACGGTCCACGCCGGGAAGGTTCTCTGCAGCTTTTGCCGCACCGGTTCAAAAGAGAATTGGCCAAACGGCTTGATCACGTAAGCGATCGCACCCTCATTCAAAAACATATCGCGCGTCTTCTCGAAGGGGACTGCGCTCACGACTACGATCGCAGTCTCGGGAGACTCTTTTCTCATCGTTCGAAAAGCGGCCATGCTATCGATGCCATCACGTTCGGGCATCATCACGTCCAGCGTGACGAGCTTGGGCTTGAGTTCTCTGAAGAGCCGGAGGCCTTGCGCGGCGTTTTCGGCCTCGTCTTCGATATGGAAGCCAAGCTTGATCAAGTGATGGCGGATGATTTTCCGCGCGAACGGCGAGTCATCTATTATCAAGGCTGTTGGGGTCACGGCTGACTCGCCTCACGCGAATTGTCGAGCGCGGTGGCGAGCATCGAACCGGCAGCGATTGCGCTCCCATGGCTGCTTGTTGCCGCCATCTTCACGCCCCTATTCATCAAGCGCTTGTTTAGCAATATCGCACTCCTCACTGCGTAAGTTGGGCGTGCACCGCACCCATGTTTGAACCGCCTGTGTCCGGGGTGCCGGCCTCGACCTGGCGAATGAATACCGCGTTGATAGTGCTGCCGCCAGTGGTGCCTGAAATCCAGACTTCCGCAAAGCCGGTCACGGGAACCTGGCTCGAACATCTCCCACCGTTGCAGCCACTGACCCAGTTGACCACCGGCACCACTACCGCCCGCGCGTCATCCATGGTGTGCGAAGACCAGGTCCCGCTGGGATCCGAAGCAAGTCCTGCCGCGACCCGATCGCTTATGCCGTTCGTGACTGCGCCATTCTTCACCCCGGGTTCTGCCGTGAGCAAATCGCCCACTCTGACGGTGCAAGAACATCCTTGTGTAAGATTTTGTTGGAATGCGGCAGCACCAGTGCTGCCACTACTAGAACTTTGCTGAGCGAGCCCTTGCCAGCAGCCCGCGCCGCAGCTGTTCATGCGTAGGTTGATCGATTGCCCATAGGTATAAGGGGTCAGCGAGTCAAGGCCGATCGGAGCGACGCCAACCGCAGAACTTATGCCCTGCAGCACTGCCACGGAAATGGCGCTCACGGTAAAGTTTTGGATGCCCACGACCCTGGCGAACATCGCGGACACCGTGCGTGAGGCGCTGACAGTAATCGACTGAGCACCGGCATTGGCGACCACGCCAGTTAGTTCGCTCAACACTACTCCGTTGTTAAGTGCATAGGTGCAAGCGGCGTTCTGCGCATCGGTCGGGTAAAGGCACAAGGCATTCTTACCGTTAAAGGTAACGTTGCTGAAGTAAGTAGCACCCGCCAAGGCAGCAGCGTCGGTACCGCTCTGGAGCCGATTTTTGTTCCAATATATATAGAATACGTCGATTCCAAGTGCGGCTATCCCGACTAGTCCGACCGCAGCCAAAGCAAGGATGACCATGATCTGACCCCGGCGTCCGCTCCGCGCTTGTCTATACTTTTTCGTCACACTCATTTCGCTATGTTTGCCTCATGACGTAGTCGTGCAAGGAGCGATCCAATATTGCCACAGAACGTCTTTTTCCGTCGGGCGAATATAGATTGCCTAATTGTCGCGCTGGTATGGATAATGCTCTCTTTTTTAGCCGATGAGAGTCCTGCATACATCTCCGTTAGAAAGTTGTGGACCACAAAGAGACGCTGTGTCGCGGACGGACGCCTGGTGTATTGCCCCCGAGACATACCACGCTAATGCCGCTCTACACGCTTGTCGTGCAATTAGCTCACCCGCAAGCGCGAGGACAGCGGCTCGCAACCAGGCCGACGGTCAGACACTAGTCGAGTTCGCGCTTATCATTCCGGTCTTTCTACTTTTGATGCTTGGCGTGGTGCAGATGATAGTGGTCGGTGGCGCGGCGCTTGCGGTGAATCAGGCCGCGATATCCTGCGCGCGCTATGCCTCGCTCAATCCGAGCTTTGCGCAAAGCTCAGTGGGTTCCTACCTAAGCAACACCGCATCACCACTGATTAGCGATTCCGGTCTGCAACCGGTGGTCTTGTCACCCGTCACAGTGCCGCGCGTGACCGGCTCCGCAGTGACCGTGACAGTCAGTTACAAACTTGCGACCAAGCTGTTTTTGGGTACGACCTTTTTCGGCGTTACCTTTCCAAGCCAGCTTTCGGTTACCCAAACTATGACCAGTGAATAGGCGCGTGCGCACGGACGCCACTACAGTCAACCGGAGGGGCAATGAATTCAGCGCAGGAAAACGGTAACGGCCTGAACACCGCTCACCACAAGCGGCGCGGCAGCCTGAACATCTCGGTCGCCGGAGGCACGCCGGAGCAGCGCTCCGCCTTGCGCGAATCACTGGCCGCGCTAACCGACCTCCGGATGGAAATGGCCGAGATCTCAGCCCCCGGACAGGCGCCGCCGCAAGGCGACGCCGTGCGCATCCTGATGATACTCCTCGACGACGACCTCGACCTGTGGGACGAAGAGTTGCGGCCATGGATCGAGAGCGGCAACTGGTCGCAAGTTACGGCGGTGGTCAGCCGGCGTACACCGGAAGCAGTGCGCAGCGCGTTAGGCGCTGGCGCCAATGAAGTGCTGTTCATGCCGGTCGACCCGGTCGACCTCGCGCGCTCGCTGTGGACCGTCAGCGAAATCAATCGCGAAAGTGGCCAGGTGACCAAGGCCGCTTACGCGCTGGCCAGCGTGTCGGGCGGAGTCGGCGTCAGCAGCCTTACGGTTGCACTGGGCCTCGCGCTGCGCCGCCTCACCCAAAAGCAAGTCGCGCTGGTGGACCTCGGCCTGCAATCAGCCTCGCTCGCGGCTATTCTCGATCTTAAGAGTATCCATTCCATCGGCGAACTTGCCGACCCCACCACCAGCGTCGATTCGATCCGCCTGGAATCCGCCACCAGCAAGCATGCCTCGGGGCTGTACCTTTTGAGCGCGCCGGCGCGGATCGAGGACTGCGAGATGGTTTCGCCGGGCACTATCGAGGCGACCATCGGAGTGATGCTGCAGTTGTTCGACTATGTGTTGATCGATTGCGGGCATCATGTGAACGAGGGCACGGTGGCGTCATGGGAGCGCGCAGGCAACGTGTTATACGTGCTCGAACAATCGATCACGGCCGTGCGCGCAGCGCAGCGCTTCCTTGATTTGTTCGAACGGCTCAAGCTGAAGCACGTCTCGCTCGACCTTTTGCTCAACCATTACCGGCCCTTGCATTCCATCTCGCTGGAGAAGATCCAGACGGCGTTGCATCGGCCGGTGGCCTTTTGCATTCCGCACGACGCCGCGGCGCAGGCCGCGGCCGAGGCGCAGGGCGATGGGCTAACGTCGCTTGCGCCAGGGTCGCCGATGCTGGTCGCCATCGAGCAGCTGGCCAAAGCCCTGATTGGAATACCCGAGAACGCCAATGGTGCGTATCGGCCCGGCGTTTTCTCCAGGCTGATGAGCGCGATGAGCCATTAGGGAGGCACGCCGCCGATGGGTTTAATCGATCGTCTGCAAAACGAAGGGTCGGGAGCGCCGTCGGCGGTCGGGCCATCGCTCTTTGCCCTCGACACGCGCCAGCTGATGGCCTCGTCCAACGAAGACGTGGGCAAGGAGCGTTTTCAGGCGCTCAAGGGCAGAATCCAGGATCTGCTGCTCAAGAAAATCGACGTCACCAAGCTTGAAGACGCGGGCTACGCACCGCTGCTGGCGCAGGTGAATGCGGTCATCGACGAACTGGTCGATGACGAGCATCTGCTGCTGGCCGAAGCCGATCGCGAACGCCTGATCGAAGCCACCACCAGCGACATGCTGGGCCTCGGCCCGCTCGAGCCGTTGCTCCAGGACAACGACATCTCCGATATCCTGGTCAACGGCTACCGCGGGGTGTGGATCGAGCGCAATGGCAAAATCTATAAAACCACAGTACGCTTTCGCGACGATCACCATCTGATGAGCGTCATCAACCGTATCGTGTCGCGCGTCGGCCGTCGGATCGATGAGGCTTCGCCCATGGTTGATGCGCGGTTGCCCGACGGCTCACGCGTGCACGCCATCATACCGCCGCTCGCGATCGACGGCCCCGGACTTTGCATCCGCCGTTTCGGTGGCCACAGCTACCGGATGGAGGACTTGATCAGTAATGGCACCTGCACCCAGGAAATGGCCGACTTCGTGCGCATCGCGGTACTCACCCGGCTCAACATTCTGATTAGCGGCGGAACCGGCAGTGGCAAAACCACGCTGCTGAATTGTCTCTCCACCTATATTCCCGAAAACCAGCGCATAATTACCATCGAAGACGCCGCCGAGCTGGCCTTGCAGCAGCCCCAGGTCTTCCGTCTCGAGACTCGTCCGCCCAACGTCGAGGGCAAGGGCGAGGTCACGCAGCGCGAGCTATTTCGCAATACCTTGCGGATGCGACCCGACCGCGTGATCGTCGGCGAGGTACGCGGCGCCGAAGTGCTGGACATGTTGCAGGCGATGTCGACCGGCCACGACGGCTCGATGGCCACCATCCATGCAAACACTCCGCGGGACTCACTGGGACGGCTCGAGATGATGATGCTGCTCTCGGGCGTGGCGCTGCCCGAGAAAGCGATGCATCAGTACGTAGCCAACTCGATCAACCTGATTATTCAGCTCGCGCGACATTCCGATGGCACTCGCAAGCTCATCAAGATAACCGAAATTACCGGGATGGAAGGCGATACCGTGCTGACCCAGGACCTGTTCGAATACGTGCGCACCGGGGTCGATCCGGGCGGCAAGGTCCTGGGACATTTCAGAAGTACCAATACGCGACCCTTTTATACCGAGCGCTTCGAGGCCGCCGGCTTCGTCGTCGCGCGATCGTTGGATGCGCATCCTGCGCGAGATGAACCACCCCGATGACGGAGCTGATCACACTGGTCTGCTTCGCCCTGCTCATCAGCCCCGCGCTGGTCTACTACGTTATCCGGCGAAAGCATCGGCTCGCGCAGGACCGGGTTCTCGAACGGCGGCTCGGAGATTCTTCTGCAACTCCAGACACGCAACCCGCGTGGATCCCGCCCAAGGACGAGATGCCGCTCGTGCTCGCGCGGCTGCGCCTGGTGCCGTGGGTAGGCAGCTACCTCAGCCAAACCATGCAGCAGGCGACTGTGCCGCTGGTCCTCGCGATACCGGCACTTTTGGTTGCCGGCACAGTCATCTCGGGTCACTGGCTGAAGGTCCCCGGCGCGCTAATATGCGGCCTTGCCGCCGCCACGCTTCCCGTGCTTTACGCTCGGCGCAAGGGCAGCCAACGGCTCGCGCTGCTAAGCGAACAATTGCCGTATCTGATCGATCTTCTCAAGTCAGCGCTCGAATCAGGCCATACGATGCTGCGCGCCCTGCAGATGGCGGGACAGAATCTGCCCGAACCGATTTCCAGCGAGCTGCGCCTGATCGTCGAGCAGGTTCAGCTCGGGATGACCTTGCCCCTGGCGTTCGAGGCGATGTATCAGCGGGCACCGGTCGAGGAGCTGGCCTTTCTGGTTGCCGCAGTGCGGGTCCAGACCGACGTGGGGAACAGCATGGCCGAGATCTTTCAGCATGTCGCGGAAGGAATGCGCAACCGCCAGCGCGCTGAACATCAGCTGCGCGCGCTCACCGCGCAGTCGCGAGCGGGTGCGATCATCGTAACTTTGCTCCCGTTCATCGTGCTGCTGGCCTTCAGTTTCATCAATCCGTCCTATTCACGTCCGCTGTTTCACAATGCGTATGGACAAAAGATGCTCGAAACCGCTGTCGTGCTCGACATAATTGCCTTTCTCGTGATGCGCAAGATCGCGCGAGTCGACTACTAACATGTCCTACATGGTAGCCATCACTGTTTTCTTCCTGGGTCTGACGACTGTTATGGCGCTGTACTACGGTTTTACAGCGGACGAGCCGGGACAGTCCTGGGCGCGAGAGCACGCCGCCACGAGGTATAGCGGCTCCGGCACCCTCGCCCGCTCATCGCTTCAATGGAGCGGCATCCCCGGACAATTGCTCGCATGGTGGGTCAGCAAGACGGACGCCGCCGACCAGAACGCGCCCCGCGTACGGCAAACTCACATCGCGCTTACCCGGGCAGGTTTCAATCAGGTTGAGCAGTTGGCCGTGTACCGTGCGGCACGGGTCGCCTCGTTCGTACTGGTAATTGCTCTGGGCCTGGTAATCGCGCACTTTTACCCGAGGTGGCGAGTGCCAGCCGTTCTGGGCGGCGCAGTGATCGGCTATCTGCTGCCCGGCAACATCGTCAAGCGCTTGGGGCGCAAGCGCCAACTCACCATTCTGCATGAATTGCCCGCTATTCTCGATCTGCTCGTGGTCACGCTGGAAGCCGGACAAGGACTACTCGAAGCGATCAGAGTCGTTGGCCGCGAGACCGCGCGGCAGGGCCGGGTGCTGGGCAAGGAATTTTCGACTGCGGCGGCCGAGATGAGCGCAGGCATCGCGCTCGAAGACAGCATGCGCAATCTCAGCGAACGGACCGGCGTGGACGACCTCAAGGCCATCGGCGCCGTGTTTATCCAGAGCAAAGAGATCGGCGGTCGATTGGGACCTTCATTGCGCGCGGCGGGCGAACTGCTAAGCACCAAACGGCGCCTGATGGCAGAAGAGGCGGCGCAAAAGAGCTCGGTGAAGATGCTTTTGCCGCTGGTACTGTTTATTCTGCCCGCCATGATGATCATCATTCTCGGACCGGCGATTATCCAGATCTTTCAGATGATAATGGGAGCAGCCGCTTAGTCTTGCGTGTGCGCTATTCGGCGCGGGTGCTAATGACCATCGTGGCAGGCGCCGCCATGACGGAATTTGAAAATTAAGTCGTTCAAAGGCTGCGAGGAGAAGAATTTCTCGTCTACAACTGATTAATCTCGTATCACGATAGTCTGCTATTCCTGGTCCCCGCGACGCGCCATATCGCGGGGAGCACAGCGAGCGCAGCCGCGATTGCCCAGTCGCGCGGCGCGATCGGTCGGATTTGCAAAAGCGCGGCTATTGGACCGATCGCCATGAAGATAGGCAGGCTCGCGGCGACCAGGAGGGAAAGGATCCAAAAGCTGGCGCGCGCAGGCAAGGGAGTCCTCCACCACGGACGATCGCCTGCCACTTCCGCCCACATAAGGAACAGGCTTCCCATAATTACCACCACCATGGCGGCCGCACGCGCGTAGGGCTCCCCGTGGTTTAGCCGGGCCGCATACTCGCTCAGCGCGGCGACCGCCAACAGCGCGCCCGAGCAGGTTGAGCGCAAAAGCCGGGCGCTCCCGATCAACGGAGCGTGGGGATCGCGCGGCGGCCGCCGCATCAGGTCGGGCGGGCCCGGCTCGCCCTCGAAAGCCAGCGCGGAGACCGGGTGCACCACCATCTCGAGCCACACGAGGGTGACCGGCAGCAGCAAAATCGGCAGTCCTAGGACTGGCGCGATCAGCGCCAGTCCTACCAACGCGAATTTGAATCCGGTCAAGTATCGCAGCGACTGCTGGATATTGCCGAACACGCGGCGACCCTCACGCACTGTATGTACAAGGGCCGAAAAATCGTCGTCGAGCAGGATAAGATCGGCGGCGGCGCGAGCGACCTCCGTGCCCCGCCGCCCCATACTCACGCCTATATGGGCGCGGCGCAGCGCAGGGGCGTCGTTTATGCCGTCGCCGATCATCGCCACGATTTCACCGGCGCGCACCAGCGCGTCAATGATTTGGTATTTCTGTTCGGGTTCCACGCGCGCGAAGATGCTGGCGCTGCGCGCTATCCGGGCGATGTCCTCCGAGCTCAAACGCGCCAGTTCGGATCCGTTTACGATCAGGCTGTCATCATGGACGATGCCGGCGGCCTCCGCCACGGCGTGAGCCGTCAAGGCGTGATCGCCCGTGATAAGCTTGAGCTTGACCCCGGCCGTCTGGCATTCGGCCACCGCGGCGGGGACTTCCGGACGCAACGGGTCACGAAAGCCCAATAAGCCGTAGAGGACGAGGTCGCTTTCATCGTCTTCGCGCACGCCGCGAAAACCGGCCGACGCACGCGCCACACTCCCGGTCATGCTGGTCGCGCCGGCGTTTGCGGGATCGCTGGCGTCGGCGAAACGACCCGCTACCGCGATCACGCGCATCCCCTGGCCGGCGAGTTCCGAGTTTATCGCAAGTGCTCGCTCGCGGTCGCCGGGTTCAGCCCTGCAGTGTTCGAGGATCCCTTCCAGCGCGCCTTTGGCCACGATGCGCGCTCCGGCAGTAACGCCCTCATTGCCAGGCGCGCGCATCCAGACGTGAGACATGTGCTTACCCGTCATGTCGAAGGGGTAGTCGTATGCGAGTCTCCAACGATCGTGCAGCGCTTCAACCTGAACACCGTGGCGGCGGCAGTGCGCCAGTATTTCACGCTCCAGCGAGTCCATGGCGCCGGGTTCGCAAGCAAGTGCCGCCGCCTCCAGTAGCGCAGGTTCGCCGAGCCGTCCGGCGTCCAACACGCGATGTGCTTCGAGCGCGAATTTGCCGGCGGTGAGCGTACCGGTCTTGTCCATGCAAATAACGGTGGTGGAGCCCAGGGTCTCGACGCTCGCCAAGCGCTTCACCAGCACGCCCTGGCGACTGAGCCGCAGCGCGGCGAGGGTCAGGAATAGGCTCAGCACTACGACCATCTCTTCGCACACCGCCGACATCGCGAGGCTGATGGAGTAGAGCAAAGCCTCGCGCGGGGGCACCCCGCTAAACCATCGCAGGGCAAAAATCGCGGTCGACAAACCAAGAGCGATCCCTATGAGCCATCGCGCGACCCGCGCGGTTTTCACCTGCAGCGGCGTTGCCTGTAACTCGCTCTCGCCAACCAGGCGCGCGATGTTACCAAAGCGCGTGAGCCTTCCGGTGGCGGTTATTTCACCCACCCCCTGCCCGGCCAGCACCATCGAGCCCGCGAAGAAGCGGCTCTGTTCTTCGGCATCGATGGCGAGAGCCTCCAGATGCGCGGCTTTTTCCCGGGGTTCGGCCTCGCCCGTCAATTGCGATTCGTCGACGGTGAGATTTGCTGCGCGCCGCACGATCCCGTCGGCATGCAGGACGTCGCCCTCGCGAAAAAGCAGCAGATCGCCGGGCACCAACTCGGCGGTCGGAACTTCGGCATGCTGCCCGTCGCGCAAGACTCGCGCCCGCGGCGCCACGGCGCGGGCGAGTTTCTTGAGAGCGCTGCGCGAACGGGCCTCCATCAGCACGTCCACGCCGAGTACCGGGACTATCACGGCCGCGAGCACCGTCGCTTCATGGGGTTTGCCAAGCAACAAATAGAGCAGCGCGGCACCCGCCAGCATCAACGCCATCGGGTCGGCAAGCATCCACAGCCATTGCACCAGGTGCGCGGCGCGCTCGCGCTCAACCAGCAAATTGGGGCCGAACTCGGCGAGCCGCGCATGGGCCTCTTCGTGGCTAAGACCGGCCAGACCGCCGGTGACGCTATGTTCGGATGATCCGGCGGCCGCGCTTTGGCCGGCAACCGCGTCATTGTCGTCAGTCACTCGCGCGACCGACTCCCCTAAGCCGCTCGATAATTGACGCCGACACGTCCTTGGGATTCCGCTCCGTATCCACAACGAGGTGAGAGGAATTCGGGATCTCGTTCAGCGCGACGAAGTCGTTACGCTGAGCCAGATAGGTCGCCACGTTAGCATCGGAGACTTCGTCGGGGCGGCGCGCTCGAGCGGTAAGCCGGCGCACGATCTCGTCGTGGCTCGCAGTGCACTCGACGAAGAGCAGCGGCACGTCAAGGCGCGCGGCAAGCGCGCGCGCTTCGGCGCGATGGGTGGCCGCGGCAAAGGTGGCGTCGACGATCACGCCGGCGCCGTCGCGCAGGCGCGCCGCGGCCTCGTCGAGCAGCGCGGTATAGGTCTTCCGCGTGAACTCGTCGCTGTAGGCGCCGGCTGCATATCCGTCTGAGAGGCGCTCGGTCGGCGCGACACCAGCTACGCATTTGCGGATCTCATCGGAGCGCAGCCATTCGAATCCGAGCCGATCCGCCAAACGTCGCGCCACAGTCGATTTGCCGCTGCCCGAGAGCCCACAGACGACGATCAATGCGGGATGGGACTCGCGCACGTAATCGAGCGCAAGGGCGACGTAGCGTCCCGCCGCCGCAGCCGCCGCATCGCGCACAGCGGGCGCAATCGCGGCGTCGCGGCTGGTCAGGCTCTCGACCTTGGCGCGCACCAATGCGCGATGAATCTTGTAGAGCGGAATCAGCAGCGGAAGATCAGCGTCGCCCGATGCCTCGCGATACGCACCCACCAACTCTTCCGACAGGCCGCAAGCGCCGAGCCGATCGAGATCCATCGCGAGGAACCCCACGTCCGAAGCGACGTCGACGTAGCGCAGCCTCTCGCTGAACTCAACGCAGTCGATGATGGTAATCGTTTCGCCATCAAGTGAAACGTGTTCGCAACGCAAGTCGCCGTGGCCTTCGCACACGCGGCCGCCGAGTGCGCGGCGGTTGAGCAGGCTCCAACGCGCTTCGATCGTGCGATGAGCAAAGCGTTCGAGCTCCTCCAATTGTGCCGGCGTGATGGTGTCCGCGCGATCGCGCGCAAGCTCTTCCAGGTTTCCGCGCATCAGCCGCCAAATCGCCGCCGCCGACCCATACTTCCATGCCTGACCGGCGGCAGCCGCGAGATGGAAAGCGGCGAGCCGCGACGCGACGGCGCGAATCTGCGCGATGCTCACTTTGCCATCGGCCACCATTCGATCGAGCATCGCGCCCTCGCTCATCCGACGCATCCAGACCGCCCATTCGACCGCCGTTCCCTCTTCCGCCGCGCCGATGGCATCCGCGCTCAGCGTTAACTCACCGCTGCCGCTCTGTATGATCGCAACGACGTCCAGGTAAACGGCTGGCGCGAGTCGCCGATTAAGCCGTACTTCGTCCAGGCATAGTTGGTGGCGCCGGGCGAGCGAAGAGGCGTCGAGAAACGAAAACCGCACTGGCTTCTTGATCTTGTAAACGTAGTCCCCCGCCAAGAAGACGTAGGAAATATGTGTTTGGCGCGATTCAACTGAGCGCGGACGATCACGATACATCTCCGGACGCATCATCGCGGCCACGACGCCTGGCAGATCGCGTTTGTAAGCGGTGGATTGCGATGGCGTCGTCATCGGTGCTCACCCGAGAGCTACACCCGCCGCGTGCGACGCTCAAGTCGTTTCCAGAAATGCGCGCAGCACGTCGCTGGTGGAGATGATTCCGACCAGCCGCTCGCCCTCGACCACCGGCAGCGCGCCGACCTTGAGCTCGAGCAGGCGCTTCGCTGCTTCATGAATGGGCGTGACGGCGGTAACGGTAGCAACCTCCGGGGTCATCGCGAGCCTGACCTCGGTATGGTCGAGGTAACCCTCGTGGCGGCGAAGATCGCGGTCAGTGATAACTCCGACCACCTTCCCATCGCTCAAAACCGGTATGGTCCGGAAATGGCCTGAGAGCATCCTGGCCCGCGCGGCCTCGAGTTTTTCGGCCGGCTCGGCGGTGATGGGGTGCGGCGTCATCCATTTGGCAACCAGGTGCACGTCAGACTCCTGGCGCTGAACGGTCAATACCGGACAGGTCGCTTCACGCAAGACGGCCTCCGCCACGCTGCCCAGCAGCATTCGCCGGACTCCCTTACGGCCGTGTGTCGCGAGCACGATCAAATCGGCCGCCATCTGGCGTTCCAGCGCAAGTATCTCGTGGGCCGGATCTCCGATCCGGCTCATCAACTCGCACTTAACCTCCGCGCGCCGGCATTCGACGATAGCCGCGAGCTTCTGTTGCGCGATTTTTTCCTGGTCCTTGTAAATGTCCACGTAATTGGGCATCCCGGTGGGCGCCACGACCATCGGAACCACATGCATCAGAAATACGGTGCCGCCCGTCTCCGTCGCGATACGCACCGCGGCATCCAGTACCGCCTGCGCGGTATCGTCGAACTCGATCGGGGCCAGAATCCGCCTATATGGAAAAGCCATCGATCTTTCCTCCTCGATCAGCCATCGACTCGGAACGCAATTTCCAGCTCAGTAGCTAACAGTTCACTAGCTATAGCCGTGCCAACGGAGAGCTCCGCCCGCATCGCGAAATCAGGGACTCGTTGCGGGCGGTAGCCGACAGCCCGGAAAACGACTGCGTCCGATGGATACAGAACTCTCGCTTCTTGTGACCCGCGAGCACCTGTTATTCGCCAGGGTCGGCAATTGATTGTGCGGAGCAGATGCAATGAAAGATGCAATCAAATCCACTGGGAGAGGTTTGCACTGCCTGTCTGCGGGCGTGCGCAGGAATCGGGGGTTCCCGCTGTCTGTACCGGGAAGCCGCGTCGTCAGTCGAGTCGATAGCGGCGCAGGCGGGCATAGAGCCGCTTGCGAGACACGCCCAACAGCTTGGCGGCGCGAAGTTTGTTGCCGCCGGTCGAGGCCAGCGCGCGCCGAATGAGATCGCGCTCGTTATCAATGAAACTGAGGGTGGGTGAATCAGCCACCGGAACAGCTTGTGGAGCCGGGGCCATGCCTGCTGCGGCCGCGACCGCTGGGGGCAGGTCGGCAATGCGAATCGTATCTGCGGTTCCAAAAGTGAAAGCTGACTCAATCGCGTTCGAAAGCTCGCGCACGTTTCCGGGCCAGTTGTAACGATTCATCGAGTCCAGCGCCTGCGGTGCGATTCCGACGATCGCCGCGGGCCTCATCATGCGCCGGTTGAAAAGCGCGATGAAATGGTCGGTCAGCAGCGGAATGTCGGCCAGGCGCTCGCGCAACGGTGGCACCTCGATCAGATTGACCTGAAGGCGGTAGTAGAGGTCCTCGCGCAGATGGCCCTCGCGGACCGCGACCTGCGGGTCGCGATTGCTGCAGGCGATCACGCGGACGTCGAACGTCACTTCGCGGGTCGATCCGACCGGCCGTACCGTGCGTTCCTGAAGGGCCCGCAAAAGCTTGCTCTGGGTGGCCGCGCTCATCTCGGTGATTTCGTCGAGGAACAAAGAGCCGCCTTCGGCCGCGCGAAACAGTCCCGGGTAGTCGATGGTGGCGCCGCTGAACGCGCCGCGCTTGTAGCCAAAAAGCTCGCTCTCGATAAGTTCGCGGGGAATCGCGGCGCAATTGAGCGCGACGAACGGCATCGCCGGCGTGCGCGAGCACTCATGCACCGCCCGCGCCACCAATTCCTTGCCAGTGCCACTTTCGCCGACGATCAGTACGGTGCCACGCACACCCGCCGCCGACTCGATCCGCGCGTACAGTCGCCGCATCACCGGCGTAGCACCGACCAAACCATGAAAGTTGGTCCGCAGCTCTCCCGCGAGCAGGCCGGCCTCCTTCTCGAGGCTCTGAATCCGCGCCGCGGCGAGCGTTTCCTGGTTTCTGAAATAGGCCTCGGCCAGCGCGATAATCCGGCAGTGGCTGACCTTGTCGAACACTCGGTACATCGACCAATCCACGCCGTGCGGGAAATTCGCGATCGCGCTCTCCTCGAACAGATGCATTGAGGCGACGACCTCAGCGAATGGCACCCGCCGCTGCGCCAGCGTGACGCCAATCCGGCGCATCCGGATCACGAACTGCTCGAAGGTGCCCGCGCGCAAGGTCTCGGTCGTAGCGTCGAGGTCCAGGCCGCAGATCTCGAAGAACTCGCTTTGCGCGAGCGAACGCTCGTCGCCGAAATGCAGCAGGTAGAGCTGATACCAATGCTCGAGGATTTCCCTGCGATGCCCGGCGAGCGCATCCATGACTGGTCCCAGCTCGGCCAGTTCATGGTCCCAGAGCAGATGATAGTAGCTGAGATTATTGCGATGGACCGCCGGTGCTGCAGGCGGCTTAGGTTGGGCCACGGACGATTTACTACCAGTCTTCGCCCCGCCCGGCAAACGTCGGCAGCAGCGGGGAAAGTCGCGTAAGGCTTTCGGGTCATCCCGCGGCAGCGGTCTCTTTCGGCCTGACCACCAACACAGGCCGCGGCGAACAGCGGATCACTCGTTCAGCCACGCTGCCAATTAGAAAATGGCTAACTCCTTTGCGGCCATGCGTCGCCATCACGATAAGGTCGGCGTCCATATCATGGGCTTGGGAAACGATGCCGTCAGCGGCCTCGCCGCTGCGCGTCTCGATCTTGTACGCAACACCGCGACCTTCGAGGTGGGCAACTGTCAGCTTCTCCAACTCGACCCGAGCGGTCTTTTCCCACACCGGGTAGGGGTCCATTGGGATCTGGGAAAACTCGGAGGCGTTGAGCGGTAGCGGAGTGACGTGCAATACGCAAAGCGTCGAGTTGCTTTGCTGCGCGATTTCACGGGCAAAGTGCAATACCACGGCAGAGGATTCGTCAAAATCCACGGCACATAAAATTCTGTTGAACAATTTCATGCTCCGCCTCGATCAAAAAATGCTACGCAAGAGCCGGACCATCCTTGATAGCTAGTGTGATTAGCGCGGGAGAAGCGGAAACTGAATTTGCGCGGCTCTGCGCCTAAACATCTGCTGCGACGGACCTGCGATGCGGTGACGATGCCGGGCGGTGGTGCCAATTGATACAGTCACTGGGCCCAATGGCACCACAACGCTCCGCCGGCAACGCCAGCGGAAAATACGCGTATCGGCTCGACGATTTTGCCAGGCGGTGCCAATTTGGTTCTCTGAAGCACAATTTCTCCCTTCTGGAATCATCTTTCCCTTTCTCCACCGATGCGCCGTGAACGTAGATTTGTGACGCTGGCGGACAGATCGCGCGATGCGGCCGGCGCTGGCCTTACATCGGGCACGCTCGTTGCTCAACCCTGCTCTCGTTACGGTCGTATCACAGGAGGGGGAGTCATGGCGTCTAGAAAATCCGGAGCTCGGATCCTGGCGATTGTCGCTTTGACGGCGGTCGTCCTCGTGATGGCTATAATGACAGCAGCGCCTAGGGCGTTGGCAGACGACGCTGAGGTGCAGGCCAAGGCGCTCAAACAAGTCGAACGCGAGTTGCGCCAATTGCGGGCGGATCGTGCTCGCGACCGCAAACTGATCGAGAAGCTCGAAGAAAAGCTCGACCAGGTGCAATCGCAGGACAGCCAGATCCGCACCACCAATCAGCAGCTTCAAACCAGTACCAAGCAACTGCAGAACAGTAATCAGCAGTTGCAGACAAAAACTGACGAGCAGCTGAAGCAAATTCAGGCCGAAGTAGCAGAAGGGCCCTCTGAGCGGCAGTTTGCGAAAGCGATCGGCGGCTACATGGGGACGCATCAATTCACGCTGACCGGCGCGGCGGCAGGAGACTTCGTTTATGATCGGCAGAACGGTCAGAACACCTTCGCTCTCACTTTCGAACCGTTGATGCTCTATCGTCCGAAGGATTGGCTCTTGTTCGAAGGAGAATTTGAAGCTGCGTTCGATCCAGGGTCCGGCGCTTCCTTTGACGCTCCCGTCGCCACCGCTCAGATATTCCTCAACGACTACATGGAGATAGTGCTGGGCATCTTCGACCAGCCATTCGGCGACTGGTTCGAAGATCAAGGACCACTGTGGGTAAACCGCTTCATCACCGCGCCGCTTCCTTTCGGGACCGCTGCGCTGGTGCCGCCGTCGGATATCGGGATGCAGTTGCGCGGCGGCTATCAATGGGGTCAGCTCGGGCAGGATGCCGACTACACGGCTTGGGTAGCCAACGGGCCGAGCTATGATTCCTCGTTGCCGCAGCCGACCATCGGACAGGAACTCAACGGTGTCAATAACATCACTACAAACACCAACGGCAAAGCTTACGGGGCGCGGCTGCGCTTTTATCCATTCCCGCTCGACAGCAAATTGGGCCGGCTAGAACTCGGGGCGTCGACCTACAACGGGAAGTGGCAAAACGGCCTGTGGCTCAATGCCTGGGACGTGGACTTCGCGTATCGTCGGGGGAACCTCCAAACGCGCGGAGAATACATGGAGGCCTACAGGCAGATGCCGGCTGGATCCGGTCCTGACAATCGCCAAGGGTGGTACTTCCAGGCCGGCTACTTCCTCACCGGCTTGCGGCTTCCCTTCCTCAGCAGAGACCTCAACAGCTATCTGAGCAGGCTGGAGCCGCTAGTGCGCTACTCCGGGGTCAACCAGCGCGCGGTGGTTGCCGAAGAGATCTCCACCACGCCAGGTCTCGGCTTCAATGGCTCGCCCTCGATTTTTGCTCCGCATGCGCGCGAGGTTGCACTCGGCCTCGATTACTGGATAGCGCCATCGATCGTATGGCAGACCGAGGTCGATTTCGAGCTGCCCCGTGCAGGCGGCACGCTCTACTCGTTCAACGGCGAGAGCACACCAAGCGCAAGCAGCGTGGGCGCCACGCCCAACGACCGCGCAATCCTGACTCAGTTTGCGGTCGGCTTCTAAAGGAATGAAAGCGATGACTGGAAAGCATCTTGCAAAAATCCTCGCGCTCGCAATCGCCGGGCTGACGCTCTCGGTCGCCGCCATGGCCGAAGAAAGCAAAACCGAAAAGCAACAGATGTTTCTGGATGGTGCACGTCTGTGGCCCGTGTACTGCTCGCAATGCCATAACGCGCGCCCTGGATCGGAGTTTTCTCCCGCGCAGTGGGACATCATCATGATGCACATGCGTACACAGTCGAATATGCCCGCGAAAGATGCGCGGGCAATCAAGGAGTATCTGAAGGGTGGCCGCTGAAGAATGGCGACGCATGGCGAACTCATTCAAGGGAAGGCATATAAAGGGTATGAAGATGATCGCTCGTCCGCTAGTCATTTCGGCTCTTGTTGTTGCACTCACCGCTATCTCATTTGGAACAGACTACGCCCAGGATGATATCCCGGTCGCCACAACATTCCAGGTCTATTGCTCGCGCTGTCACGGAGACAAAGGGCAAGGTGACGGAGCGGATGGCGCGACCTTGTCGCCCAAACCGCGCGATTTTACCGACTGTGCGCTCATGAACAAGATACCCGACGCGACGATCGTAAAGGCGATCAAGAATGGCGGCGCCTCGGTCGACCTCAGCCGTGACATGCCAGCCTGGGGTGAAGAGCTTAAGGACAAGAAAATCAACGCGCTGGCTGCCTACGTCCGCACCTTCTGCCACAAGTAGCGGACCTCGGATACAAGGAGACGATACTATGGTTCCGCTAATTTCCGGTTTGCCGGCAAAGCCGCGATATATCTTGCACCGCGCTGCCAGGACCGCCGCGCTCGCGATGCTGGTCGTGGCTGCAACGGCCAGCCTGCCGCGTTCCGCGCATGCCTCGGAGAAAAGCTTCATGCTCACGGCGGAAAGAAAGCGGGTGAGCGTGGGCGGCGGATTGACCTACAACGCGTGGACCTACAATGGAACGGTGCCGGGACCCGTTCTGAAGGTTATGCAGGGTGATGAAGTGAAGATCGACCTGATCAACCACACCAAGGATGCCCATGGGATAAACGTTCACGCGGCGCAGATATCGCCGCAACACTTCGACGGCGACCCGATGAAATCCGTTAGCTACAGCTTTCCAGCAGATGTCCCCGGCGTTTTCGTCTACCACTGCACCGCGGCGCCCATCCTCGATCACATCGCCAGCGGCATGTATGGGATGATGATCGTCGAACCGAAGGCCGGATGGCCCGACGGAAATGCGCAGGAGGTCACGATCGTGCAGGGCGAATTGTACGGCCTCCCAGACGCGCACGGATTCATCGTGGGATCCCATGGCAAAATGGTCGAGGCCCGGCCCGATTTCGTCGTGTTCAACGGAGCACTGCACAGATACGACGTCGAACATCCCATCGAAATCAAGGTTGGGAAGCTGGTTCGCGTGTTCTTTGCCAACGCCGGCCCCAACCTCACCTCCGCCTTTCACGTCACCGGCGCACTGTTCGACACAGTGTACAAGAGCGGCAACCCGGCCAATGCGCTGCATGGTCTGGATACTCTCGAGGTTCCTCCAAGCGACGGTGCGGTCTTCGAGTTTCGTGTTACCGAGCCCGGTGACTACCAGTTTATGGACCTGAACCGGGCGCAACAGTATAAAGGCGCCAATGGAGTCTTTCGGGCCACGCCGTGATTACGATCGATCGTGTGGAACTGTCGACGTGACCGAACCCGGAAGCTCAAATGACTCAAGGAATGAAGTTGCCGCATGTTGAAACTCCTCGTGGCCGCGCTCATCGGTGCTGTGGCGTGCACCGCACTAGCAGCGACACCGGCTTGGACCGACAGCGCCGAAGAAAACTACGTGACCTACTGCGCGAGATGCCATGGGGAGGACGGGAACGGCGATGGCCCTTCGGTGGCCTCGCTGAAAATCACGCCGCAAAGCTTCAGCAGCTGCGCCCAAATGTGGAAGATCTCCGACGAGACAATGTTCAAGGCAATCAAGGGCGGCGGCGCCTCGGTTGGCTCGTCCGGCGACATGCCGGGCTGGAGCGTGGACCTCAGCGATGACGAAATTCACGACCTGGTGAATTACGTCCGCACTTTCTGCAAGAAGAAATAGCGACACCCGGTGCCGGCGCGGCAACCCATAATTTTAGCTGCAATCGTCCTGTGCGCGCTTGAGCACAGTCGGCGCTTCGGATAGCTTCACCCGGACGGCCGCTGCCGATTTCTGCCAAAGCCACCGGCAGGCCATTTCAAGGGAGGAAATTTCTGATGAGTGTTATCAAGTATCTTGCCGCCGGCGCGGCTCTCGCGATGTTCTGCACGCTCGGCGTGGTTCATCCCGCAGCGGCGCAAACCGGCTCGGCCGCAGGCAAAACGCAGCGGCAGCTGGATATCGCGGCCGCGCGCGCAGACCGCAAAGCGATTGTCGGCGCAAATATGAATCTAAGCGAAGCGCAGGCCAAAGCGTTCTGGCCGCTCTACGACGCTTACGAGGCCCGCATGGATAAGCTCGACGATCGTCATGCCGCCGAGGTCAAAGCCTACGCCGAGCACTACCAGACGCTGACCGACAAGGATGCCTCGAACAAGCTCGACGAAGTGATAGCGATCAAGCAGGCGCGCCTCGACGTGCAGAAGGAATTTGTGCCCAAGTTCCGCGCCGCCACCGGGTCGATCAACACAACCCGGTTTTACCAGATTGATAACAAGCTGAGCGCGATGATTCAGTGCGACATCGCGCAGATCGTTCCGCTCGCCCGTCCGGGCACCAAGACCGCGAACGAGTAGACCGCGAACGAAAAGCGCGCCGCGGCGTAACCCGCGGCGCGCCCTTTCGTCCAGCGCCTCGAACACGCAGGCGGGCGGCGGCGCCACCCGCCAAGTCAGACCATGGAGGGCGAATCTGCACGTGCGTCCTCGCCTGATGTGGCGGTGTACCTGCCGCGCGATTATCAGACGCGCAAACCCCGCGCGGTCCAAAGTCCGCTCGTCGTCTGTAAGTCAGGCGCTCAGGTTTTAGCGCCCAGCCGAATCGCCGTAGTGCAGTGATAGGCGAAGTTCTTCGCGCCGAAGCACCAGATGATGTCGTTATCCAGCTGCGGCCGGTAGATCGGCACCTGCCCCTTATTGTTGTCGCAGAAGCAGCGGTTGCATACGTCCTTACCGCAGCAGTCACGGTACGCAATGATGTATTCCTTGCCGTCGGTCGGATGCTGGCACGTCCCCACCCACGAAGTTGGCGACGCCACCGTGCCCGGCGGGCACGAGGTCAGCGCTCCACCGCAGCAACTGCACAGGTAGCCGTCGAAGCCGCAGTAGCGCCAGTAATCGCAACTCGTGAGATCGCCGCCCTCGCCCTCTGCCGCGGCCCCGTTCTCACCGCTCATCTGCGCGTGCGCCTGCTCGACCACGCGGTTGATCGGCAACAGCGGGATCATCATCCCACCGACCAACGCCTTGCCCAGGTAGCCGAGAAAGCCGCGCCGCGAGGTCCGCTGCGCCACCGTTCGTGAAAGACGTTCTACCAGTCGATCCATTCGCCGTCTCCTGTTTCGCGGGTGGCGCCGGATTTCCACCAGGCCGTTTCCCGGCGCTCCCCTGTTCCTGCCAATAGCACCGCCCGTTGCGCGACGCCAGTCGCGCCCGCGTGGGACCTCAACTGGTCGCGTGTTCAGCAGCTACTACAGCCCGAACAACGTGTAAGGGTGCTGGCTGACCTCGTTGACCGTGCCCAGGTATCTGCCTTTGAGCGCAGAGAAAATTTGCAGCTTCGACTCGCTTGTCACCAGCGCGAACAGCAGCGGGTTGTCGTCCTGGCTGACCTTGATCGCATTGGACTGCAAGGGCATCGGAATCCTGGCGACGCGCTTATGATCGTTGACGTCGTACACCCAGACCTCCGGACCGGCCGACTTTTGTGTCCACTCGCCGCCCTGATGCATCAGTACGAAAATCAGGTGTCCTGGCGTATAGCCGGCGACCGGCTGCCAGCCGCCTGGCCGCCAACCTTCCTTCTTCTCCGCATCGCTCAGCATCGACCACCTCTCTGCCGGCTCCGCCGGACTCACGCCGAGGTCCATCGGATAGACCATGCCATGGTAGCTGACGAAATAGGCTTTTTTGTCGATCATCGCCGGCAACTGAAAGACCGGGTCCTTCTCGACGTCGAAAAACGGCTTGGCCGTGCGCTTTTGCGAAGTCGTCTTGGCGCTGTCGTCGAAGTCAGTCGTCAGCATCGAGCCATCGGCGCATACAGAGGCGAATTGGCGATCGCCCAGAATCAATATTTCGGAGCAGCCCGGCGTCTGAATCTCGCCGGCCACCTTCTTGCCGTCGAGGTCGACCGCAGTGACCGAGGTCGCGGGAGTCAAATTCAGCAGCAAGACAAAGCGCCCGTCAGGCGTCACGCCCATCGAACTCGGATCGGCCAGCGCGAGCTGACGTTTGCTGGTGATTGGAATCTCGCCAATTCGCGACAGATGAGTAGCGTCGTAGATCGACAGTACGTCTGTGCGATCGCCCTGCGTGCCGCGCGAATAAAAGGTATCCGCCAGGTAGAAAAATTTGTGGTCGGGTGACGGCGCGAACATTGCGGCCAAACCGCCCGAAAGGTTGCCGAGTACTTTGTGCGTATCGCCGTCGATCAGCACGATCGGCGTCATCATTATGGAACCTGATAACGGAGTCATGGTCGCGATCCAATGCGGCGAATAGGCCGGCAGTTGCAAGACCGTGACTTGTTCATTGGGTGGCATCTGGGCGAGCGCTCCCGGGCCGCCGCGTCCCATCACGACCATGAGGATTGCGAGGAAAAGGAATCCCAACCTTTTAGTCATTCCAGTTCTCCTGCCAGTTCTCCCGCCAGTTCTCGTACATTCTTTAGGTCGCGCGCGTGCTCCTGAACATCGCGCTCAGCAAATCTAACGCGGTGCAACGTATCTTTAGACCGGACACCCGGTGGGTGCGACGTTTCGCGAAGATCGATGCCGTAGCCGCACTCGAACGCTGCATTGGCAGAAGTGAGAAGCGACCGTCGCGTCGCCGGCTTTCGGCGAGAATTGAATATTCCCGACGTGACCAATCTTTTATTCGGAAACCGCGCATCTTTCCAGACCTGCGCGCTTCGCGAGAAATGGCCTCGGCCCGCGCATGCCCAGGAACCGCCGTTCGATCAAATAATAATGCAGTGCTGCCGCACCCACCGAGCCGAGAGTCAAAAGCGCAAGCATCGGGAGATAGCGGGCGGGCTCGATATACCCTGCGGAAAAGCGGAGCTTGGCCTCCAAACCCGTAAGCAACGGCGCGTGAAACAGGTACACACCGTATGAAATGCGTCCAAGGTGGACGAGCGGACGGGTGGCCAGCACTCGCGCAATCCAGCATTGCGGCTGGAGGAAAATCGCGAGCAGCAGAGTGCTCGACGCCATCGCCATAACGGTATAGCCGAAAGTCTCGGTGCGCCATCGATACTCGGTTACCCACCCGATCGTGCCGAGCATACCCAGCAGCGCCATCGTCGGAAACCAGGCCGCGGACTCCAGCCGGCGCCATAGATCCTGCAGCCGCGACTCGCGCACCAGCAAGGCCAGCGCGCATCCCACCAGGATCGCGTCGATTCGCGTATCGGTCGCGTAGTAGATCCTGAAGAAAGAGGCCGTCGAGGGCGACGCCAAATGTCCGCGGTTCATCCACAGATACCACCCGGTTCGATACATGGCGACCGCTACAATCGCTACCAGCGCCATGCGAAGAACGCGCCGCAGTCCCCAGCGTTTCATCACTGCGGACCACGACAGGTAGAAATGCTCCTCCACACATAGCGACCAGAAATGGCTGACGCCCCAAGGCCAGATCGCGGTAGCCGCCATCCAGATATTGAGCGTGTATGAAAGAAACAGCGGCCACAGGTCTGCCAGCCGGTAGGATTGATTCCCTTGGGCAATTTCAAACAGACGCGAGCCCGCGAGCACTAACACGATGGTCGAAAGATACGCCGGCAGCAGCCGCAGCGTCCGCGCGCGATAAAACCGCCCGAGACTGACCGTACCCGTGTTTTCGACCTCAACCGCCAGTATCCAGGTGATCAGGAATCCGCTCAGGATGAAAAACATGTCGACGCCGTACCAGCCGCGGCGGCGTATCGCCTCGAGCCACGGATGACCGGTCGGAGCCGGCATGTGAATGAATAGCACGGCCGCGATACAGATTGCCCGCAGACCATCGAGGCTGGGCACGTAACGATGCTCGCGTCCAATCACTGCGTCGCCTCGATTCGTTGACCTCGTCATCACCATGGCCGCTCGTTTGCGGCGTAGCGTGGTTTCACCCGTGCATCGGCGCGATGACTCGAGCCGCGCGAAAGTGGCAACTCTGCTGGTCGCGAAATTATAAATTATCGTCGCAGGCTTCACGAACGGCTAGGCCAAATCCGGGGCGTCTAGATATTGACGCCGGAGAGCCCCGGAATCCTTTAGAACCCGCTCGAAACGCAGTTCGGGTACCTTCCCGAATCTACAGCCAGTAGGAAGTTTCTACTTTAAGTTCATAGTTTCCCGGCAATCCAGATCGCGTGACCGACGACGTTGACGTTATCGGCGGCGACGACTGTCGGCTCATAGGCTGGGTTATCGTTGCGGACGATCAGTTTGCCATCGGGGCGGCGCTGGATACGCTTTATCGACAGTTCACCACTCGCCCGCAGCACATATACCCCATCGTGACGAAACCGCGGATCCCGCAGGTCGACCAACACCAGATCGCCTTCGTCGATCGTAGGCGCCATCGAATCGCTCACAGCTTCGACCAGCAAAAGACTCTTCGGATCGATTCCGATACGGCGCCGAATCCATTCGGCCTTGAACGCCAGATAGTCAACTATCTGGCGGCTTTGCACGGTGCCGCGACCGACCGTGCTGCGCACTGAATTGTGCGGCAGATATACGTACTCCGTCGATTCCGGTCCTCGCGCTTCGCCTTTGGGTTCGTCCTGCCCCGTCGCCAGCCACTCGATAGAAACCCGCGCCGCGCGCGCCAAATTGACCAGACTGATCATGCTCGGCTGCCCGCGGCCGGAGACCCATTTGTAGATCGCGTTGTCCGAAACCCCAACCGCCCGCGCGAGATCAGCAACCGATCCGAACTGCTGCATGATAAGGCGCAGGCGACGGCGGAATTCCTCCTCTCCTACTGTAGTTGACATCTTTCTCCTACTGTGGGATAAATATCGATGGCTATATTTGCTGGATTCGTTCGCTAAGCGGTTTTTATGGGCTATTTTCGCCGCCCGCTGCCAGATTTAGCGCTTTTTGTCCCCAAACAGTCGTTAACTCCTGCCCGCCGTCGGGATCTCGCGTCCCATATCGATTCATACACGGCACCATGCGCGCCATGGACTTAGCGTCGCAAGGCCCGGGCACCGAAGACGCAAATAGCGTGCCCCGAACGATTCAACAAGTGTTCGCACAACGCGCGCGTTGCGCAATCGAGCGCAAAGGGATCGTCATGATGGAAACTCGCCCCGCCTGCATCTCGATCGCGGATGTCCAGCACGCCGTGGCGCGCACGTTTTGCCTCAGCATCGGTGAGATGCTTTCGCGCCAGCGGCGCCATCGATTGGCCGGCGCGCGTCAGGTGGCGATGTACCTCAGCCGCGAGCTGGCCGGTGGCGGATGGACGGGACCGCGGCGCCAGGCGGCGTCATTTCCGCGTATCGGGATGGCTTTCGCGCGCGATCACACCAGTGTCATCCATGCCTGCCACGTAGTTGCGCGCCGCCGTCTGGCCGACGCCGATTTTGCCCGGCTACTGGACCGAATCACGGGTGAGCTGACTGCGGCGGCGCACAAGCCTGCGCATGCCGCCTGAGGCGAGTGATTCGAATGTCGATGGAAGTGACATTTCGACGGCGCCACGCGCCAAACCTTGGGCGTTGCGCGCGCGGCGGCGTCGCGATTGTCCGCTCGGAGTGTAACGCCGCCGTTTCAATTCGGTACATGACCGCTTCGATTCGAGAACATCGGCTGCGGTCGCGCCGCGCGCGCGACGCCGCCACGTCGAGGTTCGAAGCACGGAGCGCATCAAGGATCATTTCGCACTGCCAGGGGCGGGAGCAGGAGATGGCGCGTTGGGGCCGCAGGCGAATCGAAACCCGGGGGAGGCAGTTTCCATGCTGGGGATCATCGTCGAGATAATCGGAGAAGAAGCGGCGGCCAAACTGATCGCGAGCTTCGGCGGCACGCGGCTGTATGTCCCGCACAGCCCGTGCGCCAACGACGCGCTGGCGCGCGCGGTCGGTGCGGGGGCGGCGCTGAAGCTGGCCGAGATGTTCGGCGGCGAGCGGGTGGAGTTGCCCAAGCCGCCGCCGCGGCGCACGCAGATCCTGGCGCTGCGCGCCGCGGGCCGCAGCGTCGAGGAGATCGCGCGCGCGATGAGCTGCACGCGCCGGCGCGTATTCCAGGTGCTGGCCGAGGCGCGCCGCGAGCTGTGCGGCGGCGGCACTTCGATTTGATCCGATCGCCTTGATCCGATCGCCCGCGAGGCGAATGCTTCAGGCGCGGACCGGATTTCGCGCGCGCGCGCGGCTATGGCGCTTCGTCCGCCAACGGCGCCCAGCGCGTGAACCGGCGCTCGCGCTCGGCGCGGGGCGAGTCGGGATTTCCGGGGCCGCGGGTTATCGGGACCAGCGAGGTTACCCGGACGACCAGTGAGGCGTTCACTGGTTTTTCAGGCCCGCCTTACGGAGGTCGTTCCGATAGCGCTTATTGACGGCTGCGTCCTGGTTGGGCTCTCCCAAAACAAAATTCGGGTTGGTCCGCGTCAACTCGGCCGCCGCCGCGCGCGCGTCCGCATCACGGCCGAGCTCGATGTAGGCGATGACCAGATCGCAATAAGCCCACGGGTTGCCGGGAAGCGCCGTGAGGTGCCTTTGGAGTAACGGGATGGCTTCCTCGTAGCGGCCCATCAGGACGTAGGGGTTGGCAACGAAAAACGCGTAGAAGTCCTGATGAGCCGGATCGAGGCGGATCGCCTTTTCGGCCGCACCAACCGCCGCTTGCGGTTGGTTGGAAACCGTCAGCGCATCGGCAAGGGCCTCGTAGCAAATGGGGCTGCTGGGATTCATAGCGACACATCGCTCGCCTTCGGCCACCGCCTGAGCGAAACGCTTTTGCTGCCAATCGACGTCACATAGCTGGTCAAGGGCGCCGCTATTCGAGTCATCCAAGGCCAGCGCCTTGCGCGCCAGTTGGTAGGACCGGGCCAGGTCGGCCGGCGGATTTTCACTCCAGCGGAACAGCACGGCGACTTTGTAGGTTGCGGACAGAAAAGCGTAAGCGTCGGCATAAGTTGGATCCAGCTCGATGGCTTTCTCCAGCCATCGGCGCGCGCTCTGGTTGTCGTCTTTGTTGAAGCGATGAAAATCCTGCGCGGCACGCAGCATATCGTCGAACGCCTCAAGGCTGGCGGTTGGCCGCCATTTCCCTTCGTGAGGAGCGTTCATCTCTTCCAGCTTTAGAACCAGGCCGAGCGTGGTCACCACCTTGCCGACGATCTCGTCCTGCATCGCGAAAATATCCGCGAGCGGACGGTCGTAGCGCTGCGTCCACATTTCCGTTCCGGTACTCGCGTCGACCAGCTCGACTCCGATTCGGACCCGGTCCGCGGTCCGGCGCACGCTCCCCTCCAACACGTACTTGACTCCCAGCTCTCTGCCGATTTCGTGTTCCGTAACCGCCTTGCCCTTGTAGGTGAAGCTCGAGTTGCGCGCGATGACGAAGAGGCCGGGAAGCCGCGAAAGGTCGCTTATCAATTGGTCGGCGAGGCCATCGCTGAAGTACTCCTGGCTGGGATCGCCGCTTAGATTGGTGAACGGCAATACCGCGATGGAGGGGATGCTCGGGAGCGGCAGCGCGGGCTTTTCCCGCGGCGCAATCGAGGCCTGAGTCCGCGCCGGCCTGAGCGACACATGATGGACCAGCGCGATTGTGCCAATCACGATTGTCCCCGCCACGATTGTCCCAAGGACGATCGCAAGCCCGGTCAACGGCAGCATCCCGCTGCGCCAGTACCTGCGCGGTATCCGGGAGGCTTCGCGAGGCGCTGCGGTCCCATCCAGCAGCACCCTCCACACGTGCACCGGATGCGCGATGTTCTTGACCGCCTGTTCGCGGAGGTCTTCGTAGCCGAGCGCGAGCTTGTTCCTAATCTGTTCGTGAACGGTCCCCGAGATGCAGATGCCGCCGGGGTGGGCGAGACTTTCCAGCCGCGCCGCGATGTTGACTCCGTCGCCGTAGATCTGGTCGCCTTCGACCATCACGTCGCCGAGGTTGACCCCGATGCGCAAATCCATCCGCCGCGCCGGCGGCAGCCGGGCGTTCTCGACCTTGAGCGCGCGCTGAATATCCACCGCGCAATTGACCGCGTCGAGCACGCTGGCGAACTCGGCAAGCACGCTATCGCCGGCCGAGTTTACGAAGCGCCCGTGGCGCTGCTCGATCAGGCTGTCGATGATCCTGCGGTGAGCGGTCAGGGTGACGAGGGTCGCCTCCTCATCTCCGCCCATGAGGCGGCTGTAGCCGAAGACGTCGGCACAGAGGATAGCGGTGAGCTTGCGTTCCACTCTCACCTGGTCGGGGCATAATCCTGCCGGGCCCAGAGATTATCAAATTTCAGCAAAGACTTGAGTCGCCCCTCCAATGCCGAGCGCGGAGAAAGAGCTACGCCACCGCGCGCACGCGCTCGGTGTTCTGTCGCTTTTTGTTCTGATTTTAATCATCAGGCGGGAGATCGGACACTCGCTGGAGCGCCATAAACTTCTTGTCGGGCGCATACATGGCGTACAGCCACGAGTGGTGCGTAATCTCGCTGCCACTGTCTTTGTAAGTCATTTCCCCAAGAACGATCAGTTTTTTTGTTCGATTGTCCAAGCCTCGCATATCGTCGGAAGTCACGACATTGATTGGTATTTGGGCGTGAACAATCTCTCCGGGGAATATCGCCCCGAGTTTCTGTATCGGCTGACCCTTCAACAGGGTCAGCATGCGATCCGCGCTCGGCTCGTCTGTTTCATAAAAAGCGCCCATTCTATTTTCTGCAGCTATCGCAGGGCTTTTGCCGTAGTTTGTGAAGTACGGGATTATTACAGGGACCTTATTAACTTCGACATCGCTAATAGTCATATGGCTCGGTCCAAGCCATGGGCGGTCGCTCGCGAGAGCGTTGACGTTCGCAAGCCGATTAGCTTCCTGCATGGCAGTTACTTGCCTATGCGCGTAGCAGGCATAAATAGCAGCGGATAGGAAAGCACCGATAGCAGCCAGTGCTGTGACTTTCTGCCAGAAAGTTTGCCATTCCCAATACGCTTCTTCTTTGGCGCGATGCTGATCGTCATTGGGGGGTATATCGATTGGCACTCTTGGGAGTTGGGTCAATGGCGACGTGGGGCGGGTTTTATGTTCGGTGCTGAGATTCTCGGTACAGGCTTGATCCTTATTTGCGTTTCCTTCGGGATCTGGTAATGCCACGCTTGTCTCTCTTCGGTTTCCGCTGGCGGTTCTTCAATGAGCCATTTATAATCTTGTCGAATCCGCCCGCGTTGACGCTTTGTTTAAGCTCAAAAGCGGCCTTCATTCTCTTCTTTTTTCACACGTTCTAGGAACTCTTAATCGTCTTTGTGCATGACTCCTTTCTCGCAAAAGCAAACTGCAATTAAACTGGACTGCCTTGAAGCGGCTGAGCTTCCCGCCAGCAAGGCTGCCTCAGCATCCTGCTACGATTTCGCCGAACATATCGGGACTTTTGCGATGATTGTGGCGGAACGGGAACTCGGCCAGATACAGCGGCAGATACTTCTTGCTGACGTTGTGGTACGTGCCGATGATTCCGCGCCTGAGCAGCGACCAGAGCGACTCGATATTGTTCGTGTGTATCTGGCCTCGCACGTACTCAAGCGCCTTATGGTCCACAGTCTTGTGCGAATACAGGGTGACAGGGGTCGCCTCCTCATCTCCCCCCATGAGGCGGCTGTAACCGAAGACGTCGGCACAGAGGATAACGGTTGAGGTTGCGTTCCACTCTCACCTGGTCGGCGCATAATCCTGCCGGGCCCGAAGATTGTCAAATTTTAGCAAAGACTCGACGCGCCGCCCCGATGCCGAGCCGCTGGAAAGACGCACCCTGCTATAAGACGCAGAGGACCGTCTGTCGAAGGGGGCAAAGAGAAAGAAGTTGAAACGGAGCGGAGTTCTGATGGGACTAAAGGTCCGAAGGCTTAAGACCCGTCTTCTTGGCGATGCGTGCCGGCATTTTCGGCCCGATTTCCACGCTGTCATGAAACGTGAACGCATAATCGGGATAGCTCTCGCGCTCATGGCTGCGATGCGAGCCACCTCGAAAAACGCTTCAATCGCCATCCGATCGCGAAGAGCGCCTTAAGAACCTGAGGCGCCTTCGTGCTCGGCCAGTAGCTCAAATTTGGATGAAGGGAATTTCTTCGGGACCCAGTTCTCCGTGCTCTAATTGCTCAGCTAGAACACGAAATGCGAGGGCTTCTGCTTTGGCGATAGCGTCATGACGGGACTCGCCATAAGCCATCGCACCGGAGACTTCGAGGACTTCCGCGATCCAACGACCGTCGGTTTCCTGCTCTGTCTCGATGTGAAGCCTCTTCATATGCCAATGCAACATGACAGCGCGGACACGTGTAAAGCTAGCATATTCCTCCTGATTTCACTGGTATCTTTGGACCACCAATTCCAATCGAAGAAATTCGCTGGTATGGCTTCCAGTCCACTGAAGCGACCGCCAGTCGGCAGGCCACAGCTTCAAGCCTCCGCTATCGCCTCGCCGAACATGTCGGAATTCTTGCGGCTGTTGTGACATTTGGACCAGTCTCGTGTTGACCCACTGTCAACAGGAAACATAATCCCGTTAAGTTTCACCAACTCGACGCCGCGCCGGTGCCCGAGGCGCCGGAGAACGGGCTTTCGGCGATCTCGAACCCGCGCCCTGCAGCGCGGTAGTGCTTTTTCACTGATTTAAATTCCTTTTCAGAATAAAAAAAGCCTTTCCGCCTGAAAACGTAGCCTTTAATGGGTTTGCGCCCGTCTAGGGGTGAAATATTTCACCCTTATGCGATTCCCATGAGGCTGCGAAGATCCCGACCGCGATGGACCCTCAAGCCAGCACCCAGACGCAAAAGCAATTATCCAATTATCCTGCGGCCTTCGAGCGCGCCGTCGCCCGCGTGCTCGTCGATGAGGGCGGCTACGCCGACAACCCGTCGGACCCCGGCGGCGCAACCAAGTTCGGAATCAGCAAGCGCGAGTATCCGCAACTCGATATCGCGGCGCTGACCCGCGCCGACGCGGTCGCGATTTATTACCGCGACTGGTGGCAGCGCTACCGCTACAGCCAACTGCCCGGGCCGGTGGCGGCCAAGGTCTTCGACCTGGCGGTGAATATCGGCCCCGCGCATGCGGTGCGATGCCTGCAGCGGGCGCTGCGCGCCTGCGGGCGGCGGCTCGCGGAAGACGGCGCCCTCGGCCGCGCGACGGCCATCGCGGCGACGGGCGCAAACCAACTCGCGCTTATCGCGGCGCTCCGCGCCGAGGCGGCCGGCTACTACCGCGCGCTGGCGGCGCTCGAGCGTGGACGGCGGGCCGACGGCGATCGGGAGTTTCTCGAGGGGTGGCTCAACCGGGCTTACGAGTGACTCGCGGTGACGCGCGAACAAGGCGCGCCGCGCGGCGGCCTGACCGGCGGTGACCGGGCGGTCTCGCGCCGCGAAAAAGAGAGTGCGAATTTTTTCTTTGGGGTCGGAAAAAAGATCGGCGGAGCGAGCGATGGTGAAAACAAAGGAGCAGCAATGAATCTCGATCCAGCAATGACTACAGGCTACGTGATCGTCGCGGTGGGCGGCTTTGGCTTGGGCGCGCTCGCCGGGCGCTGGATGATGGCCGAGATGCGAAGCGCCCTTGGCGCCGTGCAACTGCGGCTCTCCGCGCTCGAGCAGAAGGTGATCGGCTATGGCGCGGCCCCGGCCGTGACCGCCAACGGCAACGCGGCCGCGCCGACATCACCGATCGCGCATCCCGCTGCGACCGTCGCCGCCGCGCCGCAGCCGGCGCCCGCGCCGGTTGCGCCCACGGCAGTGACGGCGGCGACGGCGCAGGCCGCCGCGCTCGAGCATCATGCAAGCGCGGTCGAGAAGCTCGCCGCCGCGATCGACAGGCATGCGCAGGCGGTCGACGATCACGGCGCGGCGACGGTGGCGGCGGCGGTCGAGATGGGATCGTATCCGGCGGCGCCATCCGTATCGGGTGCGCCCGTGCTTTCGGGGCCCGCGGCGACCTTCTCGGCGCCGACGCATGCGGCGGCGATGGCGATGGGCGCGAGCGTGGCGCCGGTGGCGGCGGCCGCCGTGGCGGCCGCGCCCCAGGGCTGAGCCGGCGCGCGTGGCCCAGGATATACGGCGATGCTCCCGATGATGGCGATGCAGCTCTGGCGGCCGGTGGCGCTCGCGCTGCTGGTCGCCGCGGCGCTGGGTTACCGGGCCCTGCTGGTGCATCAGCGCGACGCGGCGCGCGCCGCCTCGGCGCATCTGAGCGCGTCGCTGGCCGACGCCGAGGCGAGCAACATGGCGCTCCAGAACGCGGTTGCGACCCAGAACTCGGCGGTGGCGCAAATGCGCGCGGAGCTCGCAGAGGACCAGGCGGCGGCCGCGGCGCGCGAGCGAGCGGCGACCGCCGACGGCCAGGCCGTGATGCGCACGGCGGCCATCGGCGCCGCGGCGCTCAAGGGCGCGCGAATCGAGTCGGGATGCGCGGCGGCGATTCGATGGGGCAACGCGCAGGCGGCGGAGCTTGGCCGATGGTGATTGTCGGGCACGGAGATTTGTTGCTCGAAATGCCACGGGCCCAAATCAGGAATCGGAATTTCATCAGGGATCCTCGCCTTGCCCGCGCCCGCGCACAAATCGCGGGCGCGCGCGTCGAGGGGCGGCGCGAGAGAGAGCCGACGGCGGCGCGGGCCCCGATAAAAAACGCGCGCAAATCCGTCGCGAGGATCGCCGCCCTGGCCTGCGCGCTGGCAATCGCCGGATGCGCCGCCGGTGCCCCGCCCGCGCCGGCGCCGCTGATGGTGCAGGTGCCGGTGCTTCATCAGACGCCGTGTCCGGCCCCGACGCTCGCCCGTCCCGTGCTTCCGCTGGCCGGCCTTGAGGCCGGATCGCCGCCGGCCGACACGATCCGCGCATACGCGGCGGCGGTCGCGATTTTGAAGGGCGCCGTGCGCGAGCGCGACGCGGTGCTTGCAGGATGCGCGCGCGCCAAAAGTGCGGCGCCCGCGCCAGTGGAGAACGTGCAATGAAGTTCGTGAGTGACTGCCTCACCGGCAAGGACAATCTGACTTCTGATTGGATTGTGAGATTCACCTACGCAGCGTTGACGAAATGGCCATTCCGGCAAGCCAAAATTCGCGCTAGGTTCCACTGAGGTTCCACCGCTTGCTCATCAGAGCCACTGAGTCACCCCGCCACCCAGTCACCCCGCCACCCCGCAGCTCGGCCCCCAGCCGCTCCGCTCACTCCGTCTCGCCGTGGCTCGGTGGCGGAGTGGCTTAGTGGCCTGGTACTCGATGCCTGCGCCCGGCGGCGGCCGGACTTGATGGCGTAGGGGGTATGGGGGGCTAAGTCTGGTTGGCAGATCGCGCAAACGGCGCGCTGAGCGCTCACACAAAAATTCTCGGAAAGTCCGGGAAGGCGCGCTGCACCAGCGGTTTCCGACGGCCTGGCGGAGTTGACCTGCGCAGGACTGTCGGCTCCGCAGTTTCTATCTGCGGATCTCAGTTACTCAGCACGAAAAAGCGGAGCTAGCCGGTTATGCCGTCCGGGCAGCGCCTGATTGCTCCGCTAACTCTCCAGTGTCAGCGCAGCGCCAGTAAAGGGCATCGAACGTCCACCGACGCAGAATGTCATCCAGTCCGGAGCCCGGATTGTCCAGAACGATATTTACCCTTGACCCATCACCAGTCTTTAGCGTCACGATCTC